>NZ_JAMBPR010000056.1 GCF_024206475.1 Paraburkholderia sp. CNPSo 3274 | reverse complement strand
TTGCGCAGCAGGTTGGCGTTGATCTCGTGCTCTTGCGCAATGCGCGCCACCGACACGCCTGGGCGCAATGCAGCCTCGACCAACGTGCGTTTGCCGCTTTCGTCGTAGCGGCGACGGCCATCCCTGCTTTGCCGAACCACCCTCAACCCTGAGTCTTTGTCAGCCATAGGTGTCCACCTCCAAATAGGTGGACACCTATGCTCCTCGCTCAGAGTCGCATTGGGTAGACGTCGATAATGGATCGCTTACAATTGAATGCACGGTGCGCAACGGTTTGAAGTTCACCGGAGATTAAAAATAGACTCACACCTGAGTTGTCGGCGCGTACCGGAACCGCTGCTTTCTCTGCCATCGCGACATGTGCCCGCGCGTCGCTGTTCCCATAACCGATGTTCCTGTCCAGTTGCGCACACGCAATCGTGCGCGCAACAACCGACGACTAAGGTGCGGAAGCAAACGAGGCGTCATTTCCCGATTGCCTTATACTGTTTGAAAACACCGACCGCCAGTCTGGGCACTTCCCCTGTGCCGCTTCCGGCAAGACGTCGTTCAAAACACCACCACCTACTTCGCTGCCTCAGCACGAGGAGCACCGAGTCGCGTGATATCTGGCGGCACGCGATTTGCAATCACCCGTCCAAAGACAGATTATTGCGCGGAGAATACTGAATGGATGAAAGAAAGCGCGAAAGCATCGTGGCCTATCTGCGGCGACGGATGGCCGAATATGAAATCAAACCGGAAGACATCGCCACTTCAATTGCGGCAGATCAGGAGCGGTTGCGAGCAGTGCGTTTCCGCGACGCTTCCGGAAACACATGGGATGGCAAAGGCGCTCCGCCACAATGGGTGGTTAAGGCGATCAGCGCCGGGCAGTCTCTTGAGCATTTTGCAATTGATCCGGCACCGACCCGGGACCCGGGCAAGTGCACCGGCGCCGACTGGTGCAATGACCCGTTTGCTGGGACCAGACTTGCGACAATCAAGACAGAGGGTGTTGGCGCCGCTTGAGAGCCGCCCCACTCAAACGCCGAGTGGGAGCCAAAGCCAATAGCATCTCACTTTCCCACGAGCCTTTTAGCCAGTCAGACGTCGCCAGGTGCTGATATGACGAATAAAACCCAAGGGATCACCGGCTCTCGTGCAGGATCGGAAGACTGAATAAAGCATCCGCATACGGCCTCTTCTTCACGACGTTCCTCACGCGCTTCGACGGCAGCCGGGTTGATCGAACACACGACCTGTGCTTTGCGTTCTGCTGTCGAGCATCGAGCAACAGCTACAGGAAGCACGACCCGATATTGACGCCAGGAAACGGGCCAGTAGCCGGGCGGACAGCAGCCGCGTCACAAGACGCAGTGCAGCGGCCACCGTCGATCAGACATATTCAGTTTTCGGCCTTCGCCCCTATCGGGCGAAGAGGATCAGCCCGATCGTGACAACACCCCCGCATAAGCCGAGCGCGGTGATGACCAGCGAAACGATAGCCTCTTTGCCCCGGGCTCGCGGGAACATCCAGTTCGCGAATTCACTGATTTTTGATGACATGATTATCCGACGCTCCGCATTTGACAGGTAGAGCCCGTCGGTCCGACAGTGGGTGATCCACTCGTCACATCGCCCGATTGCTGGTGCTTGCGCTTATGCCAGACACAAGGTCTGAAGACGCAACGTACGCAGCAGAACGCCGCCACAAACACCGGGCAGCAATGGGCTTCTGATCCGTTATCAACGACGACGTACAAACTCTTGAGCCCTGGCGCACTAACTGCCTACGCGGAATTTCACCGCGACGTGTTAATGCGTCTCCTGACACCGTTGATTTTGCACATCCGTCCTTGTTTTGACGATCGATTGATCAATGGTCATTCGCCAGACCAGGTCGCTCGCTCGAAGACCGCTTACAGGCGAACAGCCTTGCTTTCGCCGTTTTGAACGTGCCGTTCAGCGGAGAGGTAGCCCAATGTACACGCGACACGGTCGCGATGAAAGGCGCCGCGAAAAGATTTTCGCAGGACAGTCGAAAATCTGGCCTGAATTGTGATGCCTGCCCCCTGCGTCGGCATAAAGGAAACCACGCCGTTCACGGCAACGACCGCGTACAAACTGGTCAGTGCGCCCCGCAAGACCCTTTCCACCCGAACGATATTTTTGGTCAGGTTCTCGCGAGAGTGGGCAGAATTAGTCCGACATCGCAATAAAACAAAAGGCTGCGGCCGAACGCGCCGACGCCAGGGACGATGAGGCGCATCACACCGGGTTCGCGTTCGGCGGTCGGTATGAGCCAATACAGACGAACCGTTTCCCATCCTGAAAGGTGCAATTTTCCGGGACGTCATCGATCCCGATATCGGTTGCCCTGCCGCGCTGGCCCTCCGAACTACTGCTGCGTCAATGCTCTCAAGCAGCGTGCACGCTCCACGGCGAATACTTTCCCGACTTCACCGCCTCTTCGGCCAGGCAAAATCAACCGCCGGATCGAAGCTTGCATCCCGGTGAACGCGCGCGATGATAGGGCATTCAAAACGTGAAGGAACCCTGAACGATGAAACAAGCTGATCATCTTAAAATCACCGCAGCACTTTCGGCCTGCGGATACTGCGTCGACATGAGTCAGCACGCACGTCAGCGGGCAGCGAGCGATCGTCTGTTGCGCCAAGCCGTGTGCTGGAGATGGTCAAGACTCGGCATGCCGTGACGCTGCTGCTCCGCGCCGCAAATCGCTCCTATCACCTCTTCCTTGACAGGATGAAGATGACTTTTTTGGTTGCGGTAGTGGCTATCGAAGGCGGCATCAAGAGCCGTTCAGCTAGCGTCGTGACGGTTCTGACGCGGGAGCACTTCGAAAACGACGCAGGTCCAATCGGGAAAAAGCCGCTTCGCATCGCAGCGAGCCGTGTACTCGATCCTGTCGATTTCAGACGTTGGGAGCAAGGAGAATTCGGGGCGGGCGGCACCCGTCGCCGATACCGCGTCTTCACCTACTACAAGAGGGAAGACGGCAGTATGGGATACGAGATTTTCAACGACGCTCCGGTCTGTGACCACTTCGTCGAAGAGCATGCGCTCACGAACGCCGCCGGCCACCCCGGATTCTGGAGCTGGTATGCGCGTCAGGCGAGCCGCGCCAGCCTGCCCATCGCTTCGGTCGTCTCGATGCGCATCGCGGACACCGAAAAGGTTCGTCTGGAGGTCTGCGCTGCAGCGTGCGAGTGCCCCTGCTGTCAGGCGAAGAACCCGCAATAGGGCTTGCGCCGGCCATACGTTGCGATGCGCCACTGTGGCGCAGTCGCAGCGATCGGGAATGAAAACGCGCCGGCTTCCAAATAACGCGCGGGGCTGCGTTGTGCTTTCCACACGGTGGTGTCTGGACAATGCGCCCAATCTCGTTCCGTGGATTTGCATCATCGATGACCATTGCGCCTATGGGCGCTAGTGCAATGCCCAGGCTCAAGTATCCCCAAGGATCGCCTGAATTCTCGGATCATATGGCACTTTCAGCACCTCCGCTACAACCGCCGAGCCAGCCCCAGGGTGAGCTGGATTAAACAGATAGTTGTACGAATGAGGAAGAATGGCGCTCGGAACCTTGAGGAGCAGTTCCTGCCCTGCCGCCAGCCATTCGCTTCCGGCGGCCTGCGTCCAGTCCGGATTCTCGCGCCAGTCATCCGGGATGACACTCGCCGTGAGTTCCGCGATCGCAGCGCCCTCCGCAATTTCTACGCGAAGCAGTTGATAGTTTTCAGGCAACGCCTGCGGCGACCCGAATTCGTGGTGCACCATGGTCTCTAGCAGCGCCAGCGCGGGATTTTCTGCCAGATAGACGACGGGTTGCCCCCGGTAATGCCACCGGCCAGACGCCCGCAACCCGCCGATGCCGCGAAGGTCCGCGTAATTGCTGATCCTCCAGAATTCCATCAGGCGAAGTATCCCTCGTCGATTTGAACCAGCGCGTCTTCAACAAGCCGTGCGCCGTGTTCCGTTGCTGCCATCTCGAGCGGCGTTTTCCCGGCGAATCGCTCTTTGCTGCCGCGAAGCCAGGTCATGGCTTTTTCCGGACTTCCAAACACCGTCTCGGCCTGTGCAACTATCCTCGCGAGACGGATGGCCTTGTCCGACTCATCAGTCGAGAGTCGTTCACCATTCTGGCGGCGATGTGAGAGCGTTCGGCGAGGAATGATGAAGAGCAGTTCGTCGGCCTTCAGACCATGCTCCCCGAGGCGATCGAGCACCTCCACGCCGACGCGCTGCGTCGCTAGCGCGGCAAGATCATTGCCGGACCGGATATGCGTCTGTAGCAGGTCTCCCAGCAGCGAGAACTCGCTATGCCGCGGGTTCACGCGTCCTGTGGGACGATATTCTACGGTAGCCATGATCCCTCCGAGCAAAATGCCCAACCATTGGAGGCATTTTGCCATAGATTGATTCTTCCTGCTGCCGCTAACCTCGCTGCACCGATTGCGGACGCCCTCCGACTTACGGCAAATCCGCCCGAGATCCGCACAGCGACCGGCGACCCCAGCGTGACTTTCCGGGATAGACCCGCCACGATACCTGTATATTTATACAGTATTCAGGGAGTGAATCCTGACGCAGCCGCTCCTGAACGTTGAGGCGATACACCCGGAACTCTGGCGGGCTTCGCAGTTGGGCTCCGCCCACGGCCGTACGGTCGCGAGCGGGCGCGGAGTTGCTCGGACGGGGCTGCCCGACCGGCGCCCTGACGGAGGTAATGGTCCCGCAACCCGGCTGCTGTGAACTGCGCCCGCTCAAGCCTAGCTCGAGACCGTCGCGGCCCGGCCAGTCTTTGTGCTGCAGCCGCCGCATCGACTGCAGCCTGCTGCGTTCACGTGGTGGGGAATAGAAGCTGAAAATCTCCGCGTGCTGAAGGCACCCACGACCGCGCACAGCCCGTGGGCAGCGGAGTAGATCCTTCGCGCCGGAACCGCCGGCGCCCTGCTGTTCTGGCAGCAGCAGGTTCGCCCGGAGGCGCTGCGCGCCTGCGCCTCGCTGCACAGCACACAGACACCCTGCGGTTCCTGCTTCGCCCCATGGCAGCGGCGGCTTCGACTTTGCCCGCACCGCTACGTATATCGGTCAAAACGGATGCTGGCGGCCTGAACATCTCATTCACCAAGCGCCGGAGGCCGCATCGCGATAAGCCGGTATTCGTTGCGCTCTCCCCTTCGCCTGTTCTCCGGAATGTCAGACTCGCCTGCGGCGGTTCGCCCTCGCCACGCGTGAAGAAGCCCTGCGACCGTTGCGTTTGTACGTGCTGGCCCGCTGCGCAACGCACGCACGAGGTCGACTGACGCACCCGATGATTCTCGGCAGGGCTGCCGTAGCGGCCCAGGATCGGACGATCAAAAATAGCGGAACTTTGAAGGCAGTCCACCGCTTCTGTCCCATCCTGAACTGCGCTCGCGGGTCGCGCCATTCACTACAAAATACGTGTTATTTACTACGAACTGCGTTTATGGCAAGGAGTTATCGCGCGCCGGGCTGGAATGGGACAGTCCTGTTGTCTATTAGGCGGTCGCCGCGTGAAACATTCGTTACAGATTCCGCTGAACAACCCGCCGATAGGCGAATTCAGAGCTTCATGAATTTGGCCCCGAATGTTTCACGATACGACGAGCCTGAAAGTTCCATCGTGTAAGGTTACTTTGGATGCGCGAATACACGACGAACGGGAAGCAGCTATACCAGCAAGCGCCAATATTTCTGTTAGTTGCATTAATGCTGATTGAACGCTTTCGCAGGTTATATCGTTCGGTCGCGAGCGTCCGGTACTTCCGTGCCGTCGAGATGCAAGCTTCCGCGAACAACGAACGCTCGCAATCAGAAGAAATTCAATCTGGGCGTTGGTCGATGGCGTTTCCTGTTGGCTGAAGCCAATCCGCCGACGATGCGCTCGTGTTAGCGCTGTTCCCCACCCCCATACTGAAGACTCCACTCAGCACCGATGTGGGAAGAAGGATACTTCGGCATCGCACGTCACGGACGTGATTGATTGGCGGAGCCCAGATATCAACGGCCGCGCTAGCGCCTCGAAATTTGGCTGCCACGCATGCTTGCGCTAAGGAGCATGGACTCGGTGAGATGCTCCTTTGTTAGCAGGATGTTCAGTGAACTCAACGCCACGATCGCGATGAAAACAATGAGCACGCAGTTATTAGTGGTGCGCAGTTTGGAGATTACCCGCGCTGGGGTGCATGCGTCGAGCAATGTCCGATACCGGATTTCGACAACGCGGATTTTAAGAGAACCCCGAATGCACTACGGGGACCACAGGCCACGAGATTGTGCCCGACCTCCCGATCAAATTGCATCTAGCAGTTAGACGGATTGTCCGGATACTTAGCGCACAGAAGTAGCAAAGACATGGGGCTTCGGATCAGATCCTACTGCCCGGCGCTTGCGAGACACTGCCCTGACAGGGAGTACACGGCGACACGTCAGATGCGAAATTGCCGCCGTTTGCGCCGACATAGCTTTCCAACTTCATGCTTCAACGCTGAGGTATTTTCCCGACCGCAGCCTCGCAAGCATCGAAACGAATGGATGTGTGGATGACGGCCCATTGCGTACTCGAGGGACATCGACGATCGCACTTCCCTTTTGCGTAGTGGCGATATATCAGCGGCTCCGCAATGACTAATACAAGCAGCGCAGACTAAGCGACACGCCAGACGCGGAAGTCACATAGCGTGTGCGTTGAATCGCGATCCAACTCTGCGCGAGCCGCAGGCGGCGCAACTTAACTAGGCATCTAAAGGCGGGGACGCGTCCAGAGGTGATTGCCCGAACTACTTGCTTAGCATCTTCGATGATGACTTCGGACAAGATCAACTGATATTCAGGCCACATGGTCGAATTTCGACCAAGCTTAAGAAAGGGTGACGTAGCGAGCAAGGGAGTAGAGGGACAACATCGCGTCGGCCAAATACACCGCGATTAGGGTGCGGCCAGAGGCGACGAATCCATACTATGGACTACGCGTGGAATCCCTGGTGATCCGCTGAAAACTGGACGCCAACGACCGCAGTTGGATCGTCGGTGACGCTCTGTTGCCAAGTCCCATCGCAGCCTCAAGAGATCGCCCGGTGGGTCATCGCTGCGGATTGGAACTTTGGGATCCATACTATGGACTGGTACGCGATTCGCTCTTTTCACGTGGTCACGTGGCAACTCAACCGACCTGCCGAACCTAAGGGAGAACTGTCATCATGCACCGCGTGCGGGGCAATCCTATGGATTCGGCGCGCGGATGAGAAGTCGCAAAACTCGCCGAGTGTATGCAGGCGCCGAGCAATGAACACGAGCTCGAGATTCGGCAATCACCCTGCAGGATGATCCATAGTATGGACTCGCCTAAACGCCTCATCGCATCTCCGCCACTGGCGAAACCAGAAGAATCGCAGGCAAGCATCGAGCTCGATCGACACCTCGCACCAGTCCATACTATGAATTGTCCAGATGCAGAGCGCAAAAAAACCCGCTCGCGGCGGGTTTGAGCTAGGTTCGGTCATCTCGGATGATGATTGAACGTCTTGCTAACTAGTGCTCGGATTTGCGCCTCGAGGTCCTCCGTCATCACACCAGGCTTAAACTTAATCGTAAAACCGTTCACATCTTTTGTGATCGAACCGGCGTGCTCCTTGCCGGCGAAAAACTTGTCAATACTTCTCTCGTTCGCAGTTGCGGAAGCTGCACCGCGCGTCGCGAGCAGCTTGATTGCGGCCGCGGCTTTTCCTTGTTCGAGGTCCCCCGAGACCACGTCGTGCCAAACCTCACGCGCCGCTGAAAGACCGACTTCGCCGAACTTCCGGATAGCCGACACGATTGCTTCCGCAGCGTTGGCTCCCAACAGGCGCGGCTGAATATCCAGGTCCTTGAGGATGAACGCCGGGAGTTTGTCGAAGCTCAGGAACTGAAAGAGCCCACTTCGCGAGAGCCCAAGTGCCTCCGCCAACCGCTTCCGGTCCGGAAACTCCTTTTCGGTACGCCGGATCGACAGGCTAATCTCATAGTCCGACAGATCGTCACGGCTAACGTTTTCGACCATTGCCAGAACTGCCATGTCTGAATCGGAACAATCCGTCACCACAGCCTTGATCGAGTCCAGACCCAAAACCTTGTGCGCGCGCCAGCGCCGCTCCCCTGCAACGATTTGATAGCCCGACTCAACACGTCGCACTACGATTGGCTGTATCTGCCCAACCTCGCGAATCGATTCTGCCAATTCGCTTAACTTGGCTTCGTTGAATATCCGGCGAGGTTGCCACGGATTGGGCGCGATCGCTGCAACCGACAACTGTGACGCAACACCAGCCGCCTCAAGTTCCTGCACGCGAAGTTGTGCAACCGCAAGCGCACCAGCAAGCCCAGGTGCAGTCTGCGTGCGTTCCGTTCGCTTGATCTCGTCCTCATTGATAGAGGACGTCTTTCGAATTCCGGCCGTCTTGGCCAGCAGTTGTTCACGCATATTGCTCATTGCGCGGTCCTCCATTTTTCTTCATAAATTTCGTCCAACCAGCGGCAGTAGTCGATGAGCGGTTGTCGAACGCGCTGCAGCGCCTTAGCCGCACTATGCGAGCTACTGATATCAAACACGGTGGAGAAGGCGAGTGCGCCCGTACTCATGACCGAACTGGCAGGCACCTCAATGGCATGGAGCCAGTTCTCGTATGCGCTCTCCGCCCACGCACGGACTATCGGCGCCGACGAGGTACGTCCGTAGTCCACCCTCGAGAGCAACAGCGAGATGAAGTCATATTGCTTACCTTGCTCGTACTTGATAAAGCTCTTCGATACGTCCGAGAACAAACGCCAGAACGACAATGAGCTGATGAAATCGAGGTTCTCAGGAACCATCGGCATTACCAGCGCATCCGCCGCAAGGAGTGCGTTCAGATTCATATAGGAGAGAGACGGCGACGTATCCATGAGGATGTAGTCATACTGCTTGCGAAGCGGCGCAAGACCCTCTCGTAATACCGTCCAGAACTTGAATCCAGGCTTGATCTTCTGCATTGCGGGCAAATGAAATTCGGCCCCAATGAGTTCCGTATGCGCCGGGATGACGTCGAGGCCATCCCAATAAGTTGACTGAACGCGTGCGCCGAGCCCCCCTTCGATTTGTTGGTCATAAATATAGGGGAGCACCGTGTCCTCAGGCGTTACATCCTTCTCCGCATACAAGCCACAGAGTTCAGACAGCGAGGCTTGCGGATCGAGATCGACGACGAGGACCCTGCGTCCGCGTAGCGTAAGGCCTTGGGCAAGACACATTGTCGTCGTGGTTTTTGCGGATCCGCCTTTGAGCTGGGCTGTTATGATAATTTTCCCATCTGGCTCCTTTGTCCCTGTCACGAGGGGAGTCTGGTAGATATCCGAAACTTTCTGCACCCAGACACGGGCCTCCTCTAGCGTGAAGGTCCGTGTGCGGCCAGTACCCGCTGCCGTGCCAGGCGGCAATTCGCCATCCGCCTTTGTGGCCAGATATTGAACCTGTGAATGCGTGATGTTGCACATCGCGGCAATCTCGCCAGTCTTGAACACGGGCGCAGCCTTTCGGGGTCTTGGTGCGAGGATGGTTTCGCGCAATTCATCCGTAAAAATCGACACCTTCTCAGCGAACGCGCTAATCTGCTCCAGAGGTACAGTTCGGTCAACAGCTGGAAGTTGGCTTGTTTTTACCATTCTGAGGTTTTCGTGAGGTCGTAGACAAACCTCATAATACAGAAGCAACTTGAAATTTTCAGCCTAAATCACTGTAAACATAGAAATAAATTGAATTTTTCCGGGTTCTGGCACGCGCAAACCTTGGATTGCGTGGAAGAGCCCCGCCAAATCGAGCACAAACAGGCTCACCTTCCCCTGTGTGACGCGCCCAAAACAACTCACAAAATGGAGAACAGCAGGGTATCTGTACACGGAAAGCACAATCAACCTCACCTTCAGCCCCGTCGGGCGGCCCGAAGCATGCACCTTTGATTCCTCGAGACCTCACGATCAGAGGCGTGCACAATGGACCTCACCTTAAATCGGCAAGTCTCTCGAACGCCGGAAATGCAAAAGTACGGAAATAACCTGGGAGATTCGATCACCAGCCGCTCGATCTGCGGCACTGCGCAAGTGGTCGCTCCTTTGGAGTACACGTTTGTATGTTGTTCTTGTAAACAAAAACCGAACAGACAAACTAACAGGAGACTTGAGTCCTATAATAATCAAGTAGTTAGGCGCCTCAAAGTGAGGTTGATTGTGCTGAAGGTGAGGTCAGGTGTGCGAGAAAGTGAGATTTTTGAACCGGAAAGGTGAGCTTGGACCCTCACAATAGTGAGGTTCGATGTGCACGGATTGCACTTATCCACATTGGTGAGGTCCTTTGTGCGATTCGAGCGAAACACCTCGGGGAGCCGCGCAGTACGGCCTGCATCAACAATCACGGGATCGGTATGGTGAGGTTCGTTGTGCGTATGGTGAGGTTCCTTGTGCTCGATTCACGAGAAGCCCGCACGCGTGCTTGACAGCGCTTCGTGATGGTGAGGTTCGTTGTGTTGACACCTCACCCACGAGTGATAAAGTCGCGTGAATCCAAATCGGGCAACTCACGCAATGGCATCGGACAATCCGGAAGAGGGCAGAACGAAAACGACACCTCGGCAAATGGCCTTGGCGTTGTTCGAGGACATGTTCGATCTCGGGTTGCCGGTGAATGAGTCGAGCCGCGAGATCGGGTATCAGCGCAACAACTTCTTCACCGAAATCGTGAACATGGGGCTGCCGGCGCGACGCTTCCTGGACGCGGCGTACTTCATCGTCGCGCAGGAGTCTCAGACGCAGGACCAGTACGATGTCGAACTGAACTACTTCAAGTGGCTGATGCGCTATGACAGCCGCAATCTCAAGCACCTCCGGACTATCGCCGACGAAGCCCAGAACGCCAAGATTCGCTTGACGAATACGCCCCCAGACCGCGACCCGCGTGAGGATGACTTGTGGGTTCAGGTCCAACTCATCGGGCTAGTGGCCTTTCATCGTGGGCGCATTCGGTTCGACGTTCACCCGACCTTGGTGCCGCATATTCGCGACCCGCGAAAATCACATTGGCTGAGCTTGCGAATATCGACTGCTTTCACGCGAAGCTTGGCCAGAGCGATCTACGACAAGGTACTGCCAAGCGTTCCGGCGGGGCGCACCGACTGGATTCCACTTGAGGTGATGCGGACATGGCCAGGGAAAATGGGTGCAAACGCGGCCATTTTCAAATACTTCAAGCGTGACTGGCTCGAACCTGCGGTCAAGGAGATCAATGAGGTGTCCGACATCGAACTCTCGTATGAAACGAGGACCGAGTCCACCTCTTCGAAGAAAATCGATCGTCTGCGCTTCGTGCTTAAGCGAAAAGATACGGCCGACGCAGTGATGGCGAGCCTCGCTGACGCGAGTCATGTCTACATGGTACTCAAGGACGAGTTCAACCTGTCATCGCGGCAGTTCAGCGAGATCTCAGAGAATCGCGATACGTGGACGGACGAACGCATCCAGCAAGCGATCGAGTACACGCGATTCCGGCTTCACCGCGGTCAGGTCAAGAAGAGTCCGTCTGGTTATCTGATGAAGGCACTACGCGACAACTGGAAAATGTCGGAAGCCGAGCGAACGATGGTCGAAGTGCAGTCGAAACTGTTGAGCAACGAAGTCCAGCAGAGCACCGAAACGGCGGAGGTTCGTGCCTCGGTTGCGCACAGCATTGCCTCGAGAGAGGAAGAATCGCGCGCACGCATGAACGAAGAGGCGAGAATCGGTCGCGAACACTACCTGACTGCCGACGAGAGGAGCAAACGGGATTTCATCCGTGGCTGGGTGAGCTCCCGCGAGGGCAAGCTGATGCTCCGCCGCATGAAGCTCGAGCCCGCCGACGTCACTGAGGGAGACATCCTCGCAAGCGGGGAACTTGGCTGGTACCTCGGACAATTCGTTTTTGGACGAATCAACGCGTCGCGCGCCAGTACATAGGAGGCGCGAGGGCACCGATAGGTCTGTCGCACGTTTCTTTGGGGTTCAGCAACAGACAAGTCCAACAACGTGCTCCGAAGGCGGCGAGGTCCCACGCGCCACAAATCTGGTCTCAAGCCGATGGCGGCGGCCACGACCGAATTGCGCCAGCGCTCGCCGAATGTGTGCCGTGGCGGTGCCTCCAGCTTCGAGGGAAGCGGGCACCTGAAGGCAGTCAGTTTTTCCTCTCTAAGCACCTCCGTTCGTGATGGCTACCGACAAGCGCAGCATGAGGGACGCGGGTGCTTGGCCCCCCAGCTGCCAATCGGTGGCAGCGCTGGCGATGGCACTCTAGCGCGGTATAAGGCTTCGCACGGAGTAGCTGTTCCTGGCCGGCCTGGTCGACTCGCCCGTTAGCGTGGTCCGGGTCGATGACGGGGCTCTGTGTCATCGGCAATAGAGCTATGACATGCGCGATTGTCCCGTTGACTCAGGCATCCAACGAAATCTATCTCCCGGCCTGAGCACGCTCCGGCTCCGGATTGCGCCCTAGCGAGCGGGTGCCGTCGCAGGCGTGCGCAGCACCCCACCGCCGTGCGCGTTTTCAACATTACCGGGCCGAATGTCAAGCTGTCATCCGCCGTCGCCCGCTGTGGCCGCCCGGCCGGGAAACGCGACTAACGGTCTTCCGAAGTTTCGTCCTCCAACCCAAGGCGACATCCGCAATACCGTCTTCAGGCAAGTGGGTATCTGCGCATGTGGCGCACTGCTGGCGCAGCCGAAGTTGTATTGCTCCAACGTCTTGATGCTGCGCAGCGAGGCGAGCGTCATAAGCGTCTGGTACTTGCGCGCTCTTCAGCCTGATGCCAGCGGTGTGCAGGTAGCGTATGTGACTACGCAATCGGCAGGTTATGCCTCGGCTGCGTCAGCATCGTTGGCTTGAGAATGTCTTCGAGCTGAGCCCGCGTGAGCAGCCCTCTCTCAATGACAATATCGGCGACGCTCCTTCCGGATACGAGCGCTTCCTGCGCTACCTGCGTCGCATTCGTATAGCCGATGTACGGATTCAGCGCAGTCACAATGCCGATCGAATTTTCAACGAGCGAGCGAAGCCGATCGCGATTGGCCGTGATCCCGTCGACACACTTCGAAGCGAGGGCGAGGCATCCCGCACGCAGGTGCGCAACGCTCTTGAACAGGCTGTGCGCAATGATCGGCTCGAACGCATTCAACTGCAATTGACCGGCCTCCGCAGCAAAGCTCACCGTTACGTCATTGCCAATGACTTCGAACGCGATCTGGTTCACCACTTCCGGAATGACCGGGTTGACCTTGCCGGGCATGATGCTGGAGCCCGCCTGAACCGGCGGCAGATTGATCTCGCCAAGGCCTGCGCGCGGGCCGCTCGAAAGCAGGCGAAGGTCATTGCAGGTCTTTGAGAGCTTGACTGCCACGCGTTTGAGCACACCCGACAGTTGCACGAACGAGCCGACGTCCTGCGTCGCCTCCACGAGATTGGGCGACGTCGTCACAGGAATACCCGTAACGCTGGCCAGATGGCGGCAGACGAGCGGCGCATAGTCGGGCGATGTGTTGATGCCCGTGCCGATCGCCGTGGCGCCGAGGTTGATTTCGCAAATCAGTTTCGACGCTTCCCGCAGACGTTCCTGATCTTCCTCGAGCATGACTGCGAAGGTGCTGAACTCCTGTCCCAGGGTCATCGGGACCGCGTCCTGCAACTGGGTTCGTCCCATCTTCAGATCGTCGTGAAACTCCACTGCCTTGCGTTCGAACGACGCGCGCAGGACACCCATCGCATCGACCAGTTGCGCGATGCCCATATACGTGGCGATTTTCAGTGCAGTCGGATAAACGTCGTTGGTGCTTTGCCCCAGATTCACATCTTCGTTTGGGTGCAGCACCGCGTAGTCCCCTCGTTCGTGGCCAAGATGTTCGAGCGCGAGATTGGCAATCACTTCGTTCGCGTTCATGTTGGTCGACGTGCCGGCCCCGCCCTGAATCACGTCGACGACGAACTGGTCGTGGGCAATCCCGTCACGGATCTGCTGGCATGCATGAACGATGGCCTTCATCTTGTGCTCGGGAAGCAGCCGCAACTCGCAGTTCGCTATCGCCGCCGCCTCTTTCACATACGCCAGGGCGTTGACCAGATTCGGATAAGTCGAGATCGGAATGCCGGTAATCGGGAAATTGGTCAGTGCGCGAAGCGTGTGGACTCCGTAATAGGCTTCGTTAGGCACGGGGAGGTCGCCTAGAAGATCGTGTTCGATGCGTTCAGAACGATTGGGCATATCTTTGCTCCATTGAAGAGGGTTCGAGTCAACCGGTGGCCGCGTCCGCGGACAATGCGTACGCGATGCACCGTCGAGCGAGAACGTCGGTGGGATCAACCAGCCTGACGCGCGCGCCGCTCATGCCCACGAATTCACTCCCGGTCAAAAGGAGCGGGAGTTCGGTGCACCCAAGGACCACGACGTCAACGCCTTCGGCAATCAGTCCTTCCATGGCGGCAGCGATGTCTTCCTGACACTGCCCCGTCGTCAATCCTGCCTTGACGCCATGTTTGCCGTAGATAGCGTCCATCACGCGCTCCTGTAGCGCAGGGGAGGGCACGACCTGACGAAGATCCTGCGACTCGAGCGCCTTTCGATAGACCCCGCTCTCGATCGTGCCCGATGTCGCGAGCACACCGACATCACGAAGCGCCGGATAAGTCTCGCGCAAATAGCCGACCGTGACGGTCAACATGTTCACAATCGCGATGTTGAGGTACGGCTGGATGCGCTCGACGAATGCATGCGCAGTGTTGCACGGAATCGCGATGATGTCCGCGCCGCCGTCTTCGAGCCGCTTGCACGTCGCGTACAGCGAGACCGTTGGGTCCGCGCCGTCGCCAATCAGATTCTCGGTGCGATCCGGAATCTGCGGGTTTTGTTCGACCAGCAGCTTGATGTGATCCTGGTCGCGCGTGGCGGGCGTATTCCGGACAATCTTCTGCAGAAAATCGACTGTCGCCGCGGGGCCCACACCGCCCACGACCCCAACCTTGAAGGCGTGAGATGGCGAACCGTAACCGCCGGATACGACGTACTGCGCATACGCGAGGTTGGCATCGACGAGCGGCACGCCCAGCGGGCCGATTTCATCCGCAACCAGGGCAATTTCTGTCATGCCGGGCACGATCACCTGGGTACCTTGCTCGACCAGATCCCGGCAAGCCTCGCGCAACAGCTCGACCGGACGCCCGCGCAGGTTCCCGCTCTTGATGCCGTCCGATCCATATACCGCTTCCGTAACCGGATCGAAGCGTTCGTGGCATCGGGGGTGGATGACTTCGAATTCGGGCGACGTAAAGTACCGTTCAAACAGGCGCTTTTCCCTCGTGTAGTCGGAGGCGAGTATGCCGATTCGGCTGGCACCCGGGAACTTGCGTCGAACATGGCTGCGAACCGCCTCGACCATGTCCACGATCTGCAAGCGCGTGTTCGCGCGCAGTTCGTCGATGAAGGTGTGACTGAGAAAGCACGGCAGCACCACAGTTGTCACGCCGCGCTTCTCGAAGTCCCGGATCATCTCGAAGATATACAGCTTGCGTTCCGTCGTAGCGGTGCTTCCCGAGCCCGAGTTGGGAAATGGCGACTGCTGAAAGATTGCGTCGAAGTGGTCGGCATCGGGCGTCGCCTTCACCAGTTTGAAGAAGACGTCTGCGCTAGCCAGCGGACCCAGGCCACCGACAATACCGAACTTGCGCTTGTGGCCGGCGACATCGGAAGTCATTTTGCTCCACCATGCGCCGGGCCGAAAATCTGTTCGTCGTCCTCGATAAAGTCGGAGGCATTGCTCTCTCGCGCGCCTTCCCACTTCGCGATCACAGCGGTCGCCACGCTGTTGCCGATCACATTGGTCATCGTGCGGCCCATGTCAAGGATCTGGTCGATCGCAAGCACCATGGCCACGCCTTCGACCGGCAGATGGAACATCGGCGCCACTGCCGCGACCACCACCACCGAGCCGCG
The DNA here is from genome assembly GCF_024206475.1 of Paraburkholderia sp. CNPSo 3274. Classification (GTDB taxonomy): domain Bacteria; phylum Pseudomonadota; class Gammaproteobacteria; order Burkholderiales; family Burkholderiaceae; genus Paraburkholderia. The sequence goes on along the minus strand of NZ_JAMBPR010000056.1, from coordinate 43,625 downwards.
CGGGACGCTCGCCATGCCCTTGCTGCTTAGCATCAGCACGAGCAGCATGAAGAATTGCTGCGAGATCGGCATGTTGACCCCGAACGCCTGGGCAATGAAGATGGCCGCGAACGCCTGATACATCATCGAGCCGTCCAGGTTGAACGCGTAGCCCAGCGGAAGCGTGAACCCGACGACTTTCTTGTCGACGCCAAAGCGCTCCAACTGCTCGGTCAACCGCGGATAGGCCGCCTCGCTGCTCGCCGTCGCAAACGCGATCATCGCTGGTTCGCGCACCGCCTTGAGCAAGGGGCCGACGCGACGGCCGAGGAACAGATAGCCGACGAAAACCAGGATCGCCCAAAGCACGACCAGCCCCAGATAGAAGGAGCCAATCAACTTGCCATACGTGTAGATGACGTCGAGGCCGCGCAGCGTCACCGCCGAAGCGATCGCACCGAACACGCCGAAGGGCGCCGCACGCATGACGTAGTTCGTCACTCGCAGCATGACGGGCACCATGCCTTCAATCATCCCGATCACGACCTTGACGCGCGCGTCCCGCTTCGTCGCGCTCAGCCCGAGGCCGAGGAAGACGGAGAAGACCAGGATCTGCAGGATGTCGTTACGCGCCATAGCGTCGAGCAGGCTGGTCGGAAAGGCGTGGGTCAAGACGTCCTTGAAGTTCAGTGCCGAGGTATTCAGGCCGGTATCGACCTCACCGGTACCCGCCACCATGTGCAGGCCAGCCCCCGGCTGCAGGAGATTTGCGAAGACGAGGCCCACCGTGAGCGAAATCAGCGACGCGCAAACGAACCAGCCCACCGAACGCAAACCGATGCGGCCGACGTCCTGGCCGCTGTCCATGCCGGCGAGGCCCGACACCAGCGTGACAAACACCAGTGGCGCAATGATCATCTTGATGAGACGCAGGAAAATGTCCGTGATGATCGAGAAGTAGCCTGCGATGGCTTTGAGTGTCGCCGGGTCGGATGTACTGGCGTGACACGCGTAGCCCGCAATGACGCCCAGTATCATGCCAACGGCAATATAAACGGTAAGGCGATTTTTCATTTCCGTCTGTCCGTGAGTGACGCAAGATGGTCAAGACGTGACCGGTGTACGTTGAGAGACGCCTGGAGCGAGATCGACTGCGACTCGGTCAAGCGTTGAGAGGCATATTAGGGATGCCAAAAGAACCGATGATGCCGTTGTGGCATGTGCGTATGCGAATTTTGCATAACGCGGGGAAACCCCTAGGCGTCTGACTGTAAAACTGCACGAAGATGCTGCCAGAGCGCATCGAGAAACTCGCTACGGTTAGACGCGTCGCGGTAGACCCGAAGCTCGATATCCAGATTCCAGGCCGGCGGACCTGCGGGGACCAGTTCACCTGCATCCAGTTCGGCCACTATCGCGCTCTTTGGCAGCCACGCCATCCCTTCGCCTTCCATGACCATTTTTTTGAGCACCTCGGCCATATCCGATTCATAGTGAAGCAACAAGGACGGTGCAGAGGGGGCTCGACCAAGCAGCACAGCAAGGCAACGCCCGAAATAACTCGTCTCCGTGTATGAGATGTGAGGCAACGGCTGCTTTGCCGTTCCTGGCAGTCGATACATCGGCGCGGAACGCAGGTTTGGCCTGCTGGCCGGCATGAGCGTGTCGATACCCACCGTGAGATGCTCATACTTCGCCGGATCGAGATGCAAGGGCAGTTCGGGGTGGTGGTAGGCGAACATCAATTCGCAGTTGCCATTCACGAGCGTCAGGATCGAGTCGTGCACATTGGCCGGCACCACGCGCGCGCGCACGTCCCCGAAGTGCGCGGAAAGCGCCTTGAGCCAGGCGGGCAGGAAATTCAGCGCGATCGTGTGGCCAGCCGCAATCTGGAGGCTCTTGCCTGCGATCCGCTTTTCAGTCCGTATGATGGCGCGGGTATCGAAGAGTTTGTTCAGGATATCTTCGGCGACTTCGCGGAAGAGTTGACCTGCGGGCGTCAACACCGGAGGGAAGCTGCTGCGATCGATCAATTCCGCCCCGACCCATTGCTCCAGCGATTGAATGCGCCGGCTGAACCCGGACTGGGTCACGTTGCGGAACTCCGCTGCGCGCGAAAAGCTCTGGTATTGAGCAAGGGCGATGAAGTCCTCGACCCACTTGATCTCCATACGTAGGGCCCGCCTTCTGAGACGTGAATACCGTTTGCAGGAAGCTCCAATCTTACGCTGATACCGTTGCGCCGGATCTCGTCCAGGACCGCGCCTGACCTGGCGAGGGTCCGCGATTGCATCTACGCGAAATGCGCCCGCACTAACTCAATGCGGACGCAATCCTCACCGGTTTCGGTCAGTAAGTCGCAGAAAACGCTGCCTGCACCTGGGCAGGCGACGTGATCCCATTGGCGATCAGCAGTTGGGTCAGCAAGCGGGCCTTCTCAGGATTGAGATCGAGGGACGCGACAAATCCGCTCTTGTCATCGTCGACTTCGACGTTGCGGTTCACGAAGCCGGATCCAACCCGCGAGGACCGAACGACGACGACGCCCATTTTTGCGGCGCGCTGCATGGCAAGCATGGCGGCATTGGAAACGTCGCCGTCGCCTACCCCGGCGATCACGATCCCCTTCGCCTTGTCCGCGATCGCATGGTCGATTTGTGTCGCGTCCATGTTGCTGTGAGCGAAGACAATCTCTACCCGAGGCAATTGTCCGTCAACGGGCAGCGTATATGGGGGCTTGCGAGCCGCAAGGGCGGGTGCAACGAAGCGGATCGACGCCGGATCCACATAGCCGATTGGCCCGGCGTTGGGAGACAGAAACGTCTGAAGTGAAGTTCGATACCAGGCACATCCTTGATCAACTGTTGCCCGCTTCGCTCACCCGAGTTGTATCCGATTGCCGAACGAGCATCCGCCGTTCCGGAGATCGTGCCTCCGGTTGCAAGCACGATGACGCGTGGAAGTTGTTTAGTCTGGCCGGGGGCGTTCGTTTGTTGATCTGAGGTGGTGTCCGCAGCTGCGGCGGACGCGGAACAGAGCGGAAGGGCAAGGAATATTGCCAGTGCGGCGGCAATGGTCGTACGAAATTGAGCCGAAACGGGGTGCGCGAATTTTTTCATGATCGTGTGCAAATGGAAGAGACCTTAGACGGAAGGAACGGCGAACTCACCGGCTTGTTGCTGAACGGAACAAAGCGGGCGATCCCACGACTCCGAATTCGATTGGCAGCGGGATGGATCACGCCTCACACCTCACACCAGAGTCAAATCGGATGGTAGAAGCGGTCAAAAAAAGGACAATGCGGGGGTGGCATGTCCCTATGCGAGACTCGCATAACATGGGAAAACCCTGGCCGCAGGAGCTGGGGGATCGGTGAAAGCAGGTCGACGTGCGCGGCTAGAGGCGGGGCGTGTTTGGCGACGCAGACGCGGGCGCGTCTGACCGGGCTAACCGAAACGCGCGCTGGCTTCAGTCTCAAAGCCTCGTTCCGAGACTTGCCACCGCCGAGTGCCATCGAGGATGAAACGATCGCAAGTGGGCGCGCCTACGTGCGATGTCAGTCTCTCCGGTCTGGAGCAGGGTCGTTACAGATTCCGCTTATCTGTCGCAGTCCAGAATAATGGTAGCGTGCGAGCGGTCGTATTTTTCGGGGAGCCGACGGCGCGTCGACCACCGGTACGCAGTCGGGTTCAGAACGTTGTCAGGGTCTGCGTGAGCGCGGAGACAAAGCGCGCAGTGCGCGCATCTTGCGGACGCGCGAAGAGTTCATGCGAAGGGCCGGACTCGACGATCGCGCCATCCTTGAGGAAGACGGCGTCGTACGCGATCGAGGCGGCAAGCCGCAAGTCATGCGTCGCCATCAACATCAAACAGTGGTCCTCGACGGCGATAGTGGTCTTCTGCAAAGCCGATGCCGAGCAAGCCACCTGTCGCGACCGTATCGCCGCTGTGGATCCGGCGCACGGCGTCGCGCGCCGATATCACTTTGCCGCGCTCGCGGGAAAAGATGCCCTGTAAAGGAACCATCGCGGTTGGTTGCGTGCGCCCAGCTATACCTCGCCTGACTTGGGCGCGAGTGTCTGAGTGTCTAATAGGCCCCGCCGGTATCGATCGTCAGATAGAGCATGTCATGCTCGAGGAGCGTGATGAAATGCTCGTCTTCCTGAAAAAGTTCTTCCAGGAGGTCGCTGCTGGAAAGCACGCCGATGACGCGCCCTGATTCGATAACCGGTAGATGCCGGATCCGCCTGGTATGCATCGACGCGAGGCACTGATCGCAAGTGTGCTCGGGTGTCACGTAAAACACCTCGGTGGTCATGATCTCGCCAACGTTGGTATTGGCGGCGTCGCGGCCGAGCACTTCGACCTTGCGGGCGTAGTCGCGCTGCGACAGGATGCCGACAACTTTGCTGCTTTGCAGCACCAGCACGGTCGTCACATCCTTTTCGGCCATCAAATGCAGCGCCGAAAGTACCGTGTCATCGGGGCTGACCGAAACAACCTCGCGGGGGATCACGGACAGAATCTGCCGTGCGGTCTTCCTCTCCTTTTTCATAGTCGCCTCCAGACAGAAAGGACAGCACGCACGGACTCCGCATAATCAAGGCAAACGGGATACGACCGGTCCGCAAAGGCTGGCCGATCTATTCGGTTGTGCTGAATTGCAGTGTAGATCGTTTGTCTTGTCACGACCAGGTCGTAGATACAGCGCGACTGCGCGGAGAATTCGGCCGTCGTTGCGGTGTGTGATAGGCGCTTTTTGAGGGCGTCAATCTCATTCAATACCAGCGCTGGCTGCTCGCCCTATGCTGCTGACTCTCAACGTAGACGATGCCTGCCCAGCCACCTTGAATCGCTGGAAATCCAGCAGTGAATCAGCAGCACCCTGTTGCTCAGCCAGCAGCCTGTGCACAGTTCTCCCGTCGCGCACACACCTGCTCCCCGACTCACGATTGGCATGGCTTCTGCTTTATCGGTAAGGAACGAGGCCCGATCGCGGGCCACCGATCAAGCCGATACCTGGAGCCCCTATGACCGCATTGAATCTCGCCAGCACGATGGCAGTTGCGCCCGTACTTTCTCTCGGTACGGATTACGAGCGTCTCGCATCACGTTTTCGACCGATCTTTGGCCGTATCGCAGAGGGCGTGCTCGAGCGTGAGCGTGATCGCAGCCTGCCCTATGAGCAGATCGAATGGCTCAAGGCCGCCGGGTTCGGCGCCGTTCGCGTGCCGCTCGAGCATGGCGGCGCGGGGGCATCGCTGCCGCAACTGATTCAGCTGCTGATCGAACTGGCCGAGGCGGACTCGAATCTGCCTCAGGCACTGCGCGGCCACTTCGCGTTCGTCGAGGACCGGCTCAACGCCGAGCCGGGCCCTGCGCGCGACGTCTGGTTCAGGCGATTTGTCGACGGCGAACTGGTCGGCAACGCCTGGACCGAGATCGGCAGCGTGGCGATCGGCGACGTGATCACGCGCGTGTCGCGTGATGGCGCGCGCTGGGTCGTCAACGGAGAAAAGTACTACAGCACGGGCAGCATCTTCGCCGACTGGATTGACGTGCTTGCGCGCCGCGACGACACGGGAGAAGACGTGATCGCGGCCGTGGGGGCAAGGCAGCCCGGCGTGACGCATCACGACGACTGGGACGGTTTCGGCCAGCGTACGACGGGCAGCGGCACCACCACGTTTGTCGCCGCCGAGGTGGACGAGATTGACATCATCGCCTTTTCGACGCGCTTCAAGTACCAGACCGCGTTCTACCAACTGGTGCTGCTGGCCGTGCTCGCGGGCACGGGTCGCGCCGCGCTGCGCGACATCTCGCAGGAGGTGCGTTCGCGCCGGCGCATCTTCAGCCACGGCAATGCGCCTTCGTTCGCGCAGGACCCGCAGGTGCAGCAGGTCGTGGGCCAGGTCTCATCGCTCGTGTTCGCGGCCGAGGCCACAGCCGTGCGCGCGGCGCAGACTTCGCAAAGCGCGTACGAGGCGCGTTTCGGCGGTGATGCGCAGGCCGAGCACGATGCGAATGTCGATGCCGAACTCGATTCCGCTCGCGGCCAGAGCGCAATCGCCGATCTCGTGCTGCGCGCGACGACGCTGCTGTTCAACGCGCTCGGCGCATCGGGCACGAGCGAGCAGAAGCGGCTCGACCGCCACTGGCGTAACGCCCGCACGGCAGCCTCGCACAACCCGATCGTCTTCAAGGAGCGCATTGTGGGTGACCGCGAAATCAACGGGACCGAGCCGCCGTATGTCTGGGCGATCGGCGCCGGTCCCGCGCCGGGGCAAAAGGCGGCCTGAGTACGACCGTGCGGTCCTGTCCGGCGGATGGCGCCGCTACTTGAGGGCCGCGATTTCCTTTGTCCGGATCAGCCGCGCGCGCAACACGTTGCGGCTGATGCCGAGGAGCCTCGCTGCCTGGATCTGGTTGCGGTGGCTGTATTCGAACGCCGTGCGCATCACCATGTCCTCGATCTGCTCGAAGAGATTCTCGTGCTCGCCATTGAACAGTTCGAGCAGCGCCGATTCGAGTGCGTGGTGCGGACCGCTCGGCGCACTCGCGCCAGCCGGCGCCGTGATGCCGGACGAGAACAGGTGCAGGTCGCCATCCTGCAGGGTGTCGTGGCGGCTCACGAGCAGGGCGTGATGGATCACGTTCTCCAGTTCGCGAATGTTTCCCGGCCAGCTGTACGCGAGCAGCTTCTGCTCGGCGCGCGGCGAGATCGTGCCCGGCCCGTAACCGAGCCGGCTGCGGTAGTCCTCGATGAAGTAGCGGGCGAGCGGAAGGATGTCGCCGGTGCGCTCGCGCAGCGTCGGAACGGCGAGCTGCACGACGTTGAGCCGGTAGAACAGGTCGCTGCGAAAGTGCCTGGCCGCCACCGCGTGCTGCAGGTGGACGTTCGTCGCGGCTACCACGCGCACGTCGATCGGGATGCCGCGCCGGGAACCGAGCCGCACGACCTCGTGCTCCTGCAGCACGCGCAGCAGCTTAACCTGCATGGACAGTGGCAGGTCGCCGATCTCGTCGAGGAACAGCGTGCCGCCGTTGGCCGCCTCGAACCAGCCCGGCTTGGCATGGAACGCGCCCGTGAAAGCACCTTTCTCGTGCCCGAACAGTTCGCTTTCGACCAGCGTCTCGGAGAAAGCGCCGCAGTTCACAGCGACGAACGGCTTGTCGCGCCGCTCGCTCAGGCTGTGTACGTGGCGCGCGATCAGCTCCTTGCCAGTGCCGGTCTCGCCGATGATCAGGATATTTGCGTCGCTCGGCGCGACCAGCTGGATGCGCTCCAGCAGCTCGAGCGAACGCGGATCGACGAACACCTGTGCGCGAGCGCGGATCGAGGTGGTCAGCGAATGCCTGTGCGGCAGCGTCAGGACGGGGACGGGGCGGTCGGCTTCGGCATCGTCGGACCATGAGTGGGGGAGCGGGTGGTTCATGAGTAGAAGCTCGGCGTGGGATAGGTTCGTTTGAGCGCCCATTCGCCGATCTCACGGATCTTGTAGGCGAGCGGATCGTGCAGCGTATGGGTGCGCAGGTTGCGCCAGTGGCGGTCGAGCCGAAGCTCGCCGTGGGCCAGGGCCGCGCTTCGTTCAGGGTGTAGTGCCGCGCATCCTCGAATGCGGCCTCGCCAATGCCGAGATAGATGTTCGTCAGGATCAGTTGCGCGATGAGCGGCCGCAGCCCGGCGAACGGTGACGAGAACGGACCGGGGTCCGGGAGCAGCTCGTGATGCTCGACGCGGACTTGTTCGAACGTCAAGGAGCCGCTATCGGTCTGGCGTTGGCCGAAATTGTTCCAGTCCTGGGCGATTGAAATGCCGCTTCGCTGGGTCGGTATGGCGGCCACGAGAAATGCTTTCGTTTCGGCGTGGCGCGCGGAGACGATCAGCATTTCCGAGTCGAGCGCGCCCGAGCAGAAGGTCTTCTGTCCGCTGAATTCGAGCCACCCACCGCGCGGATGAGCAAGCGTGCGTTCGTCGAGTGGATTGAGCGCATTGCCCCAGAACCACCGGTGCCGCGAGGTCTGTTCGAACAACGCATGCCATTGCTCCGGCGAGCCGAACAGACGGACGGTGGCCAGCATCAGGTGATGAAATCCGAACACGTGGGCGAGTGAGCTGTCGGCGCACGCGAGCACGCGCACGACGTCGAGCGTCGTGCGCCAGTTCGCACCGAGTCCGCCGTGAACGGTCGGGATGCTCAGTGCGAGCAGGCCGCTCGCACGCAGCGCGTCGCGCTCCGCCTTGGGTGTGCCGCCGCGCGCATCGCGCTCCGCGGCAGTCTGCGCGAAGCGCTCAGCAAGACGCTGGGCGACGCCCAGCGGCGATTCCTGCAGGACGGGCCGGATGTGTTCCGGCGCGTCGGACAGCGGCAACGATAGGGAAATGGATGCCATTGCAGTGTGATCGGGTGAAGCAGCACGGCACGCGCATGCGTGCTGCCGGATCAGCACAGTGTTCAGGGTTTTGGCCGCCGGGAGAAGCGAGGATTTTTCATAACCTAATCAGGCTGCTGCGCCAGCAGCATTGAGACGCGAAGCCATGCGTCCTGAGTGCTTCCGTTCATGTGACGAACCGGTGCTGCTGCGTGGGAAGCAGCGAAGCAGCAGCGTTGTTGCCGGTGCGTCATCACATGTCGGCATATCGATCCGAGTGTCTCCGGGATGTACTTATCAGGTGCATTTCCCCTTCTGGAAAGGCTGCTCGACGACGAAAAATGCTGCTATGTCAGCGGCTCTGCTGTGAGTGGTTAGTTCGCGCGATTTGGCACGGTCCTTGCCTTTAGCTCATGACGGGACCGATCAGGCACGTCCCGATTCACGAAGGAATCCTCATGAGCAAGAAACACAAGATCGTGGCAGTGTCGGGCAGCTTGCAGCGGCCGTCGCGCACGCTGGCACTGGTGCACTCGCTACTTTCCGCGCTGGAAGCCGCAGTGCCAGTCGAAATCCGCGTGATCGATCTCGGCGAGATCGCCGGGCGACTCTCCGGTGCGCTCACGCGTGCGCAGGTGCCGGCGGATATCGAAGAACCTATCCGCGCGATCGAGACAGCCGACCTCGTGATCGCGGCGAGTCCGGTATATCGCGCCTCATATACAGGCCTCTTCAAGCATCTGTTCGATCTCGTGCATCACGAGGCGCTGATCGACGTGCCAGTTTTGCTGGCCGCCACGGGCGGCAGCGAGCGTCACGCGCTCGTGATCGATCACCAGCTGCGGCCGCTCTTCAGCTTCTTCCTGGCACGCACGCTGCCGGTCGGCGTCTACGCCTCCGAAAGCGATTTCGATCGTTACGAGATCGCGAGCGAGGCGTTGCGGGCTCGTATCGCATTGGCTGTCGAACGTGCGGTCCCGCAACTCGTTGCGCGCGCGGAAAACGTCACCGCGGCGCTTGCCGTCTGAATTCAAAGTCATTCAAGGAACCTTCAATGAGCCAGACTTCCCAAACCGGGGACGCGGTCAAGTTCGCCTACTGGGTGCCGAACGTGAGCGGTGGCCTTGTCGTCAGCACGATCGAGCAGCGCACCGACTGGAGCCTTGAGTACAACCAGCGTCTTGCGCAGACCGCCGAGCGCGCGGGCTTCGAATACGCGCTGAGCCAGATCCGCTTCACGGCAGGCTACGGCGCGGAGTATCAGCACGAGTCGGTCTCCTTCAGCCAGGCGCTGCTGCAGTCGACCACGAAGCTCAAGGTGCTCGCGGCGATCCTGCCTGGGCCGTGGCATCCGGCCGTGGTCGCCAAGCAGATTGCCACCATCGATCACATATCGAACGGACGCATAGCGATCAACGTCGTAAGCGGCTGGTTCAAGGGCGAATTCACCGCGATCGGTGAACCGTGGCTCGAGCACGACGAGCGTTACCGCCGCTCGAACGAGTTCATCCGCGCGCTCAAGGGTATTTGGACCGAGGACAACTTCACGTTCAAGGGCGACTTCTACCGCTTCAACAACTACACGTTGAGTCCGAAGCCGGTGCAGAAGCCGCATCCCGAGATCTTCCAGGGCGGCAGCTCGCGCGCCGCGCGTGATAACGCGGCGAGCGTATCGGACTGGTATTTCACGAACGGCAACACGCCCGAGAATCTCAAGGCCCAGATCGACGACATCCGCGCGAAAGCGGCGCAGAACAATCACCAGGTCCGTATCGGCGTGAACGCCTTCGTGATCGCGCGCGACACCGAAGAGGAAGCGAAGGCCGTGCTCGACGACATCATCAGGCACGCGCACGTCGAGGCCGTTCATGCGTTCGGCGATGCGGTCAAGCAGGCCGGCAAGGCTTCGCCTGAAGGCGAGGGCAATTGGGCCAAATCGACCTTCGAGGATCTCGTCCAGTACAACGACGGCTTCCGCACGAACCTGATCGGAACGCCGCAGCAGATTGCCGAACGCATCGTCGAACTCAAGTCGATCGGGGTCGACCTGGTGCTGACCGGCTTCCTGCATTTCATCGAGGAAGTCGAGTATTTCGGCCAGAAGGTGCTGCCGCTCGTGCGCGAGCTCGAAGCGCAGCGCGAAAAGCAGGCCGCCTGACGCAAGCGGCGGCAGGGCGTGGCCGGGCGCGCGAGCAGACCCGGCCAGATGGAACAGAAGAGCACAACTGGGAAACGGTACCCCAAGGGGTGAATCAGCATGACGCAAGCCTCGACGGCCCTGCTCGCGCTCGACGGCATTTCCGTGTCGTTCGGGGGCGTCAAGGCCATTACCGATATCAGTTTCGAAGTCGCGGCAGGCGAGATCTGCGCGCTGATCGGCCCGAACGGCGCGGGCAAGAGTTCGCTGCTGAATGTGATCAATGGCGTCTATCGTCCGCTGCACGGCACGCTGCGCTTCGACGGCCATGCGTACCGGTGCATGGACACGCACGACGCCGCGCATCGGGGCATCGCGCGCACGTTCCAGAATCTCGCGCTGTTCAGGCGCATGAGCGTGTTCGACAACGTGCTGGCCGGACGCAACCTGCATCGCCGCAGTACATGGCTCGAGCAGACACTGCACGTTGGCCGTGCCGCGCGGGATGAAGCCGAACAGCGCGAGCGCGCGCAGCGCGTGATCGAAGCACTGGATCTGCAGCCATGGCGCGATAGCGTGGTGGGCACCCTGTCCTACGGGTTGCAGAAGCGGGTCGAGCTGGCGCGCGCGCTGGCAGCCGAACCGCGCCTGCTGCTGCTCGACGAGCCCATGGCCGGCATGAATACCGAGGAGAAGCACGCGATGGCCGGGTACGTGCTCGATGCCAACGAGCATCTCGGCGTCACGGTCGTGCTGATCGAGCACGACATCGGCGTGGTGATGGGCTTGTCCGATCACGTGGTGGTGCTCGACTACGGAAAAAAGATCGCCGACGGCAGGCCCGACGAAGTCCGCACGAACCCGGACGTGCTGGCGGCCTATCTCGGCACCCCTCATTGACAAAAGGCGCGCAATGCAATTTTTTATCGAGGTGCTGGTGGGCGGACTGCTCGCCGGCGTGATGTATTCGCTGGTCGCGATCGGCTTCGTGCTGATCTACAAGGCGTCGGGCATCTTCAACTTCGCGCAGGGCTCTCTCGTGCTGTTCGGTGCGCTGACCTACGTGAGCCTCGTCGAGCGCGGCTGGAACCCGTGGCTGTCGTTCGGCGCGACGCTCGCCGCGCTCGTGCTGATCGCGATCGCAACCGGTCGGTTCGTGCTGCGGCCGCTCGTCAACCGCGCGCCGATCGTGTTGTTCATGGCCACCCTCGGCCTGAGCCTGATTCTCGAAGGCGCGGCGCAGCTGTTCTGGGGCGCGCAGGTGCACGGGCTCGATCTCGGCATCGACGACAGGCCGCTGCACCTGGCCGGCGTGATGGTGAGCCGCTTCGACCTGTTCGCCGCCGCCACGGCCGGCGTGCTGGTCCTCGTGCTGTCGCAGCTCGCGAAGCGCTCGCGCTTCGGCCTGTCGCTGCGCGCCGTGGCGGACGATCCGCTCGCCGCGTTCGCGGTCGGCGTGCGGCTGCCGCGCATCTGGGCAATCGTCTGGGCACTGGCGGGCTTCGTCAGCCTCGTTGCCGGCCTGCTCTGGGGCGCGCGGCTCGGCGTGCAGTTCTCGCTCTCGCTCGTCGTGCTCAAGGCTTTGCCGGTGCTGATCATCGGCGGCTTCTCGTCGATCGGCGGCGCGATCGTCGGCGGGCTGCTGGTCGGCGCAACGGAGAAGTTGGCCGAAGTCTATATCGGGGCCGTGATCGGCGACGGCATCGAGAACTGGTTCCCGTATCTGCTTGCAATGCTGTTCCTGCTCGCGCGCCCGTCCGGCCTGTTCGGCGAGGCGGCCGTCGAGCGCGTTTGAGGAAACCTTGATGGAACTGACCCGTCCCCTCGCCGAACCGCGCCGGCTGAACCTGCGCCAGCTGGCCGTGCCGCTTGCGAGTGCGCTCGTCGCGTTCGCCGGCGTGCCACTCGTGGCGAACGACTACTGGCTGAACGCGATCCTCGTGCCGTTTCTGATCCTGTCCGTGGCCGGACTCGGGCTGAACTTCCTGACCGGCTATGCGGGGCAACTGTCGCTTGGCTCAGCCGCGTTCATGTCGATCGGCGCCTATGCGACCTACAACCTGCTCGTGCGCGTGCCCGCGTTGCCGCTGCCGGTCGACCTGTTGCTCGGCGGCCTGGTCAGCGCCGCTGCCGGCGTGCTGTTCGGACTGCCGAGCCTGCGGATCAAGGGCTTCTACCTGATCGTCTCGACGCTGGCCGCGCAATTCTTCGTGGTCTGGCTGTTCACGCGCGTGGGGTGGTTCTCGAACTACGACACGTCCGGCGTGCTGAGCGCGCCGCAGCTCACCATCGGTCACTGGCGTATCGACACGCCGGTGTCGCGCTACCTGTTCGTGCTCGGCATCGCGACCTTGCTGTTCGCATCCGGCGCGAGCCTCGTGCGCAGCGAGCTGGGCAGGCGCTGGATGGCCGTGCGCGACATGGAAGCCGCCGCGCGCGTGATCGGCATCCCGGTGGGGCGCAGCAAGCTGCTGGCCTTCGCGCTGAGTTCCTTCGTGCTCGGCATCGCCGGCGCGCTGTGGGCCTTCGCGTACCTCGGCACGATCGAGCCGGATGGCTTCAACCTGAATCTTTCATTCCAGGTGCTGTTCATCATCATCATTGGCGGCGTGGGCAGCATCTCTGGCAATGTTCTGGGCGCGGCCTTCATCGTGTTGCTGCCGATTCTGCTTTCAAACGCGGCTGGCGCGCTGGCACATGCAGGCATCGGCGCAGACCAGGTGCAGAACCTGCAGAAGATCGTCTTCGGCACGCTGATCATCGTCTTCCTGATCAAGGAACCGGAAGGCCTTGCGAGACTCGTGCAGATCGTTTGTCAACGACGACTGAAGCAATCCTGAGCGGCTAATCTCCATTGTTTCTCTTATCATCCAAGGAATATTTGGTTATGCAAAATAATGATGTTCGTCCCGTTCGCACGAAATGGGGAAAGTGGTCCTCGGCTTTCGTGGCCGCGCTTGCGCTGACTGTCGGCGCTTTACCGCAGGTGCATGCGGCAGGAGAGGAATACTTTCCGCTGCAAAGCTACCGGGTCGGCCCTTACGCGGCTGGCGGGAGCGGCTTCTTCGGCGGCTTCATCGATTATCTCCAGTTGATCAACGCGCGCGACGGCGGCGTGAACGGCGTCAAGCTCGTATGGAAGGAGTGCGAGACCGAGTACGTGGTGGAGAAGGGCGTCGAGTGCTATGAGCGCCTGAAGAGCGGCGGCCCCGACGGCGCACCGACTGCGGCCACGAACCCGTTGTCGGTTGGTATCGCTTACGCGACGCTCGACCGTTCGACGGCCGACAAGATCCCGCTCATCACGATCAACCACGGCCGCACCGATTCGACCGACGGCGCAGTGTTTCCCTATGTGTTCCCGCTGCAGCTGAATCCGTACAGCGAGGTCTCCGCTATCGTCAACTATATCGGGCAGCGCTCGGGCGGTCTCGCCGCGCTCAAGGGCAAGAAGATCGTCGTGCTGTATCACGGCTCGCCCTACGGCCGCGAAACGATTCCTGTAGTCGATCTGCTGGCGAAGAAGTACGGCTTCGACGTCACCCAGATCGAAGTCCCGCATCCTGGCAACGAACAGGGTTCGCAGTGGCTGAAGATTCACCAGATCAATCCCGACTGGGTGATCCTGCGCGGCTGGGGTGTGATGAATCCGGTGGCGATCAAGACCGCGCAGAAGGTCGGCTATCCGGTTGACCACATCATCGGCAATATCTGGAGCAACTCCGAGGAAGACGTCCGGCCCGCCGGCGATGCGGCCAGGGGCTTCATCTCGATCACGACGCACCCCTCTGGCACGGACTACCCGGTGCTGCAGGCGATCAACCAGTACGTAATCAAGCCGGGCAACGGCAACCTCAAGGATCCGGCGCGCTTTGGCACCGTCTACTACAACCTGGGCGTGGTGAACGGCATTCTGAACGTCGAGGCGGTGCGCGTCGCGCAGCGCAAGTTCGGCGACAAGCCACTCACGGGCGAGCAGGTGCGCTGGGGCTTCGAGCATCTGGATCTCGACGATGCGCGCCTCAAGCAACTCGGCGCACTCGGCCTCGTCCAGCCGCTCAAGTTGACCTGTGCGGACCACGAAGGCGGCGGCGCTGTGCGCTTTCAGCAATGGGACGGCCAGAAGTGGACCGTGATCAGCAACTGGGTGCAGGCAGACCGCGCGCTGCTACGTCCGATCATCGAGAAATCGGCGCTTTCGTACGCGAAGGAAAAGGGCATTACGCCGCGTGATTGCAGCAAGGACCTCTAACATGGCGAGCACTCCGATCCTGCAGGTCGATGAGATCGCCGTGACCTATAGCCAGATCATCCCCGCGTTGCGCGGGGTGTCGCTGGCGGTGCCCGAGGGCGCGATTGTCGCGCTGCTCGGCGGCAACGGCGCGGGCAAGACGACCACGCTCAAGGCGATCTCGAACCTCGTGCGCGCGGAGCGCGGCGAAGTGACGAGCGGAAACATCGTCTATCGCGGCGAAGGTGTCGCGCGCGTCGAACCGTGGACGCTGGTCGAGCGCGGGCTTGTCCAGGTGCTCGAAGGACGGCGCTGCTTTGCGCATCTGTCGGTCGAGGACAATCTGCGGATCGGGTCGTTCGCCAGGCGGCCTCGGCGGCCCGAGATCGAAGCGGATCTCGAACGGATCTACGCGATCTTTCCGCGTCTGAAGGTCAAGCGCCGGTCGCTGGCGGGATTGACGTCGGGTGGCGAGCAGCAGATGCTGGCGATCGGCCGGGCGCTGATGGCGCGTCCTTCGCTCGTGCTGCTCGACGAGCCGTCGATGGGGCTCGCGCCGATCGTAGTCGAGGAGATCTTCGAGATCGTTGCGGCGCTCAACCGCGACGAGGGCGTAAGTTTCCTGCTCTCGGAGCAGAACGCGACCATGGCGCTGCGTTATGCGCAGCATGGCTATGTACTCGAAGGCGGTCGCGTGGTTGCACACGGAGCGGCAGCCGAGCTTGCGCGGCTCGACGTGTTGCACGACGCATACCTTGGGGGCGCGGCCGTCGACTACACTGCGCGGCGCTCTCAGCGCGTGAGGCACCCTTTGGTTGCCTGATACGTTCCTCGTTTCCGCGCCATGAACCGCAGCGTGGGCGGCAGCCGCTGCCAACGTAGCGACAGGCTATGTCGCGGTGCGCGAGGGTCATCTCGAACCCGTCTCCAGACAAGTGCGTGTCTCCGCCAGTGGCGCACCAGATGCCGCAGCCGGGTCGTATTGCTCCGACGGCTTGATGTCGCGCAGCAAGGCGAGTTTCGTGAGCATCTGGCTTGCGCGCACGCCTTACGCTGGTTCCAGTCTCAAGATTCCGTTTAGAGCAGGCCGCAGTTAGACGAGCGGAGGTCCGACGCACGTCGCCGATGGTATGGATGGGCCAACTGGCGACCTGCTGCAGCCTCAGCCGCATCGACACAACGTGCGGTGAGGCCGCGAATTTGCGGTCGATGTCATTGTTGAAGGGGGAGGTAGATTGTCCGTGGGCCCAGTTGCAACAGGTAAGTGCTCAGCCCGTCGAGAAAGCCACTCCTGGCGCTTACGACAGAACGGAGCAGCGGTGCGCGCCTGGATACGAGCGCCAATATCATATGCATGATAAAAATCGGAACCCTGGCTCTGCGCCGTTCGTCGGCTAGGTACGATGCGAAGAGCGCCGTGATGGCGTCGGAATCGGCTGGCAGGGCGAAACGCGGGTCAGTGATGTCGATCACGGGCAGGCGCTGGCCCTGCACCGTACTCGCGTAGGTCATTGGCCGTTGGGTGTTCCGCTTTGCTGTGGGGTTCATCGTCGACATTTTGCGCTTCCTCCTTTCATCGCGTGTCGCCCGGCGTCCGGTCTGTGCATCGCGCCTCGGGTAAAATGCCGGGACTGTGACACTGGCCGGAGATGCTTCCCGGAGGCGCGGCGTCGCGCTGAACGTCGGCGGCAATGGCGAAGCGGGTGCCGCATACCGCATGGACATACCATGAAATTCGATCATCCTGATCCCGAACTCAACAATCCGTTGACTGACGAAGAGCTGGAATTCCTCGAACGCTTTCTTTCGGGCAATGCCGTCTGCGACGATGCGATGGGTGCGGTCATGTTGCATGGCTTTCTGACTGCCGTCATCTCCGGACCGAACGCGATAATGCCGGGCGCGATCCTTCCCTGGGTCTGGGATGCCAGGCACGCAACCCGTCAACCCAGATTCCTGTCGGCAGGTCGGGCTCGCAAGGTCACGGGACTGATCTTTCAGTACTGCAACGACATCAACGATAGCCTGAATCACTGCCCCGATCTGTTCGAGCTCCCGCTGCACACGACCGTATATGCGGGCGAAGAGGTTCCCGTCCTCGATGAATGGTGCGAGGGGTATTGCAAGGGCATCGACATCGACCGGGAGGCCTGGGAGCCGCTGATCGAACGGCACCCCTGGTGGTTCAGTATCATCCTGCTGTTCGGCACAGCCTCCGGATACCAGGAGTTGGCGCAACGGGACTACACGGTCGGGCAACGCCGGTCGTTTGTCCTCCAGCTCGTCGCATCGGCACTTAATATCCATCGCTACGGGTGTGAGGAAGGTCGGAGATTGCTGGAGCAGGGCGAGCAGCCATGCGCGATCCCGGCGGGTTCATGGCCGAAGGCCAGGACGGCGACGCAAACCACAGCGAGGAATCGGGCCGCGCGGGACGGGAGCGTGTCCAAAGATGTGTTCCTCGTGGATTCGCTCGGTCGGCTGACGGACGACGCATTTCACCCGCTGGCATTGTCCCCGCTGGCTACGCGCCTCACGCGTGGCGGCACGTCTGTCGATGCGCACATCTATCGCGCCGGCGATGAGGGTCGCGACGGCTGGATACTGGAAATCATCGACGCGTCCGGGACGTCCACCGTCTGGGACGAGCCGTTCCCGACCGATGGGGCCGCGCTGGCCGAAGCATTCAGCACGATCAACATGCACGACATCGCCCCGGTAACCGGTGACGGACCGGCGCCCGCGTCGTAACGCTGAGCGCGCCTGCACCCAGAAGGGCCGGGCTTTGCGCGGCGTGGTCAGAAGCGTCGCCCGATGATGCCATGCGACGTACGGCGAAAAAATCCGTCCCACGACCAGGACAGGCCATTTTCCCCGCGGCGCAGGCGATACGTGATCTCCTGGCGGGCCCGTCTTCCGCCTGCATTTGAACCCGCGACTCCCCCATCAACTGCCCATGTCCTTGACCGTTACCGATCGCCTCTCGCCAAGAATCACACCCGCCGGCCACCTGCTTGCCGCACCGGACATCGAGGCGGCCGCCCTGCCCGAAGATGTAGCGCTGGGCACGGCTTTCACGCGCGGCGCAGGCCATGGGCTGCTCTATCTGGGAAGCGCAACTATTGGGCGTGTACTGCCGCCTGCGTGGGCTTGGTGGCGCGAACTGGGTGCTCGCTATGTCACGGCCCTGTGCACCACGGCGGAAGGCGGGGACATCGCGGTCGCCCAGCCAGATCCAGCGGAACTCGGCACACTGATCGAAGACGCGCCGCCCATGACGGGCGCAGAATATCTCACGCCGGACGTCCTGGCGGCACAGTGGGGCGAAATCGATCAAGCCTTGCGCGACGAGCTGGCAGCAACGGGAGAGTCGCTTCAGGCCTTTCTCAGGGCGCGTCATCCTGCCTGGAATCTGGTGGGTCGCGTTCATTTCAATCTCGCCAAAAACCGTAAGGATGCCGAAGCACCTTTCGCGTTTCTGGCAACCTACGCGGCGCGCCTGTCAGCCCATGGCAAGACGCAACATCAACCCCTTTCGCGGGCGCTCGAGGAATTTTCCGGTGAGCGCAACAAGGCGCAGCTGCTCTCCCTCCTGATGCCGGTTCAGCGTGCAGCTGAACGCTGCGACTGGCTGCGAGCGATGGTTGAATCGCGGGCAATCTACCACCCGTTGCGCTGGATGCCGGCCGACGCGTTCCGCCTCCTCTCCGATTTGCCGGCCCTGGAATCCGCCGGCATCATGGTTCGATTACCGGCGACCTGGGCGGCGGGACGCCCCGCGCGGCCCTCGGTCAGGGCGAGCATCGGGACGCAGCCTCCGTCACTCCTTGGCAGGGAAGCGCTGCTCGACTTCAGGATGGAGGTGTCGCTCGATGGCGAATCGTTGAGTCCGGCAGAGATCCGGACTCTGCTCAAGGGGGCCGACGGCCTTCAGTGGATTCGCGGGCGATGGATCGAGGTGGACACGAAAAAGCTCGGCCGCCTGCTCCAGCGCTTCTGCTCGACCCAACTCGGTCGCTCACCGACAATATCCGAAGGACCGCTTTGCGGCAGATTTGCGAGAGGGGCGTCCCGGTCGCAGCGGTTCAGCCGAGCATGGCTAAAGCCGTCGTCAGAACGGCGCGTTTGAATGCCTTGGGACGCCGCGGTAAGGAAGAGAACGGACTCAGCACGTGGCTATAGGCGACAGTTTTGCTGATGCCATTGGCGAGCATCGTGAACATGATGTCGGGATCTTGCCGCGAAATCTCACCTGCGTCGATCGCATCGATGAGCAACGGCACGAACACGTCATGAAACGGCCGCACCACCCGTTCGATCAGCAGGTTAAGGCGCTCTCCAGTTTCGGTTGCCGCAGTCGAAAAAAACATGCCAACGTCTGGCGTCAGAAACACCTGGTCGATCAGGATCGACACGGCGCCCTCGACGCGCGCTCGCGGTCCTGGACCTGAAATCTCCCGCAAGGCGGCGGTCTTCGCGACCATGGGAGCCACATCGTCGGCAATCTGGTCCACCACGGCAACCCACAGCGCTTCCTTCGAGCCGTAGTGATGCGCGACCAGCGCGGGGTCGACACCCGACGCCCTGGCGATTTCGCGCACGCTCGTCGCCTCATAGCCGCTCCTCGCGAACGCCCCTCGGGCGCTGCGCAGCAATGCGTCGGCGCCACCCGCGTCGCTGCACGCTGGACGGCCGCGCGACCGACGGGGTGTGGGAGTCGTCGTGGCGCACTGGGTTTGATCGTGAGGGTGTTTCATCGGCGACGGTAGATCGTGTTCAAGGAAAGCCCAGAATTTTAACGGGTGCCGCACCGCGAATAGCAGCGGCACCGGTTTGACATCAACCCTTCGAAACCTTAGTATCGCATTAATTCATCACTCGTAGAATATTAAACCATGCGCCAGACCACCCGGATCGTCATCGTCGGCGGCGGTATCGCTGGACTTCTGCTTGCGACCAGGCTGGGCAACACGCTTGGCCGCAGCGGCCGCGCTCAGGTCACGTTGATCGACAAAAGCGCAACCCACATCTGGAAGCCCATGCTGCACACGATCGCGGCGGGCACGCGCGATGTCCAGCAACAGCAGGTCATCTATCTCGCCCACGCTCGCGACCACGGCTTCAACTATCAGCCAGGCGAGATGGAAGGCCTGGACCGCAATGCGCGCATCGTAAAGCTGGCTGCGCTGCGTTCGAAGTCGGGTGGCATTGTGATCGGCCCGCGCACCGTCGAATACGATGTACTGATTCTTGCGTTAGGCAGTCGCGCCAACGACTTCGGCACCCCAGGCATCCTCGATCATTGCCATTTCATTGACAGCCAGGCACAGGCTGAAGTCTTCAACGAAGCATTGCGAATCCGCATATTCCAGAGCGTTGTGACGAATAGCGCGTTGCGCGTGTCTATCGTCGGCGCCGGAGCGACCGGCGTCGAACTGGCAGCGGAATTGAGCCGCTTGCTCGAAGTGGCGTCGAGTTACGGTGACCCCGGCATCCGCTCACGTCTGAACCTCACCCTTTATGAAAGCGCACCGCGCGTACTGGCGGCGTTTCCGCCGGCGGTGTCGGAGTCCAGTGAGGCACAGTTACGGCATATTGGTTTCACGGTGCGAACGGGCACGCGAGTGACCGCCGCCGAACCCGATGGACTCCGGTTGGGCGATGGCAGCCACCAACCGGCGGATTTGATGGTGTGGGCGGCGGGCGTCAAGGCCCCTGATTTTCTAAGCAAACTGGATGGGATCGAGATCAACCGTTCCAATCAGATCGCCGTCAGGCCTACCCTGCAGGCGCAGGACGACGACACACTATTCGCGCTCGGCGATTGCTCGACGTTGACGCTCGCCGGCAATGAACGTCCTCTCGCACCCACGGCGCAAGTCGCCACGCAGCAGGCACAACATCTCGCCAAGCACTTGCCGGGCTGGCTCGGCGGCGGCTCATTGCCCGACTTTGCATTTCACGACTTCGGCGCGCTGGTATCGCTGAGCGACTACAACGCCTTTGGGACGCTCGGGCAGTTCGGGTTCTTCCGTGGCGGATTCATCAAGGGCCGATTCGCGCAGCTCAGTCACGCCATGCTCTACCGGCAACATCAGCAGGCTTTGCACGGTTTTGGCAAGGCCATGATGCTGTGGACCGCCGAGCAGATCAACGGCCTCGTGCAGCCGAAGATACGGCTGAGCTGAACGCCACCTCACTTTCGACGGAGTACCCATGGATCAATACGTGACGGCCGACCTTGCATGGCAGCGCACTGTCGGCCAACTCGATGCGGGATGCGCGCATCAATTGACGGCTCGAGTCAGGCATATAGTCGATTCGCACGGATCGAGCAGTCTGCCGGTCAAGAATGGCGACGTTACGATCGCGCTACTCGATCGACCCAGCCCACGAACGGCCACCGTATCGTGGAGCGACCCCCGAGGTTGCAAGTACGGCGAACAGGTCTGGCGCCTTGCTGCAGCCAAACGATCGGGTATATGCGCCTTGAGCGGACAGGGCATCGCCGCGGGCGATGCGATCTACCGCCCCTCAGAGGTCGAGCCGCCTCCCGACAACGCGGCTGTCATGATGCCTGCAACATTGGTCGAGCTCGCCTTTGCCGAACCATGTCGTTAGTTTTGGCAGGCCTTACTTCATTGCATGGAAATTGGCCGCAACGCGCTGACGCAGATAGTCCTCTGCACTGATCGGATCGTACTTGCGGCTGGGACCCTCGATCATCACGTTGCGGTTCGCCTGGCAAAAGAAAGCCAGACTGTAGCGCGACCCCTGATATTCATGCGGTAGTGGATTGCGCACGCGGTGGAAGTTGGACGGCAACTGGTCGTCACTCCATCGCATCAACATGTCGCCGATGTTGCAAGTGATCACCTCGTCGGCTGGTTCGACGCTGGTCCATTCCTGCCCGTCCATTTCCTTCCCGGGGCACAGTTGCAGGCCGCCTTGCTCGGCGCGCTGGAACAGCAGCGTCAGGCAGTCGAAATCCGTATGCGCCCCTGCGCGCCACAGGCCGCTCGGCAAAGACGGATCGTTCGGATAGTAATGCAGCAGGCGCAGCGTGCTTTGGTACGTCGGCAGGGACGGATCGTGGGCGTGCTCGAAGAAGTCGCGCGCAAAACCGAGCTTGTCGGCGAAGCACGACAGCACGCGCACGCTGAGGCGCCAGCACTGCGTCTCGAACGCCAGCATCGCAGCCCGAAAGCCGGGCAGCTGCTCCTCGGTTGGCCACAGCCCGCACATGTGCGGCAATGTGATCTGATAAGACTCTTTCTGGTCCTGCGTGCCCGTAGAGGGGCGCACCTGGGCCTTGCTCTCCCAGCCGCTGTTCTGCGCCTTCTGCAACGGATACTGGGCCTTGACGCGTTCCGGAAGCGCAAAAAAGCGCTGCGCCATCTCGAATGCGCCCCGCACCTGCTCGAGGTCGATGCCGTGGTTGACCAGCTGGAAGAAGCCGACGTCGGTCGCGGCGGCCCACAGTTCGTCGGCAATCGGCGCACGACGTTCCTCGAAGTCGGCGAGATCGATGATGCGAACCTCGCGAGCATGCGTTTCCGAACCCAGGCCACCCATGCGGGCTTCCTTGTCGAGTTCGGTCAACGTGTAACGGCGGTCGTTCGGCGTGGTCATGCATGTGCTCCGTGCAAAAAAAGGTCGATGGACGTCGGACCGGGAGCAACGCAACAACGCGGGACGATCGAAACGAATCCAGGCATCGCGGTCTTGAAGCTCCAATGGCATCCAGGCCGCCCGTTGAGGCTTGGCCCGGTCCGACTTCAAGAGCAATTCCCGGCCAGTCGACATTCTCTGCGCGACTGGTGAACGCTTCTACTCTTGCCGGCTTGGGAGCAATATCCACGCCAACCGTGAACGTCGATGCGGCGCGGGTCTCCGCGCGACGATGCACCACACGCGGGCGCGACGCACCATGGGCCCACATCGCACGCACTACGGCGGCTTCCGGACGAGACCATCTTGCTCGGAATGACCGCTCTCGCCCCGCCGGCGCGTTGCACGCCACCCCCTGGTACGGTAGTTGCGTTATTGCGGGCAGAGTAGAAGCGTTCACTACTGCACGAGGTGGCATCGAGCCTTCGGCCGATTCGCGCAGCAGCCGGAAATTGCTCTTGAAAGCCGCGCCTGGGCGTCCGGTATCCGGATGCATGGCCGAGCCTTCATGACGCGTCACGTCCGGCTACATTGGTACCGCTCAGACTCTCATGATGGCGTGGTCACTGGCGTGTTGAATCACGATCAACCCGTGTCCAGCCATGAATCCTCGTACCGTTCTCCGCCGTCTCCTCGGACTGGCCGCTGTCGCCGCCGCTTGCTGGTCCGCCAGCGCCTTCGCGCTCGACAAAGTCGTCTTCCTCACTTCCTGGTATGCCCAGGCCGAACACGGCGGCTTCTATCAGGCCGTCGCCACCGGCATCTACCAGAAATACGGGCTCGACGTGCAGATCCGCATGGGCGGTCCGCAGGTCAACGGCATGCAGATCCTGACCAGCGGGCAGGCCGATTTCCTGATGGGTTACGACTTCCAGGTGCTCAAGAGCATCGAGCAGGGCGTGCCCGTCACCACCGTCGGCGCCGCGATGCAGACCGATCCCCAGGGCATGATGACGCACGACGACGTGAAGAGTCTGGCGGATCTGAAAACGCACGTCATCCTGGTCTCGACGTCCGGCCGCACCACGTGGTGGCCGTGGCTCAAGGGCAAGTACAAGCTCGACGATTCGCAATCGCGCGTGTACACGTTCAACCTGCAGCCGTTCTTTGCCGATCCCAATGCGGCGCAGCAGGCCTATGCCTCGTCCGAGCAGTTCAGCGCCGACAAGGCCGGCGTGAAGACGCGCTTCTTCCTGTTTGCCGACGACGGCTATCCGCCGTACGGCACCACCATTGTCACGATGAGCAACACCGTCAAGGACAAGCCCGACCTGGTAGCGCGTTTCGTTCGCGCGTCGATGGAAGGGTGGAAGAGCTACCTCGCCGACCCGGCGCCCGCTAACGCGCTCATCAAGCGTGACAACCCGGCGATGAAGGACGACCAGCTCGCCTACGCCGTGCAGAAACTCAAGCAGTTCCGCATGATCACCGGGGGCGACGCCGCCACGATGGGCATCGGCGTGATGACGGATACGCGCTGGAAGAAGACGCGCGACTTCATGGTCAGCGCCGGCATGCTGGGAGCCGGTGTGGACTGGAAGCGCGCATACACCACGCAGTTCACCAAGGACTTGAAGGTGATGCCGTGAGTACCGCATCCGGAACTCAATCGGCAAATTTCGGGGAAACCGCCATGTCGCTCGCCTTTGGTGGCAACGATATCGACACAGCCAGGCCGTCGGCCGGCGGCCCGCCTTCACGCGGCGGCCAGCGCCCCACCGACGCGCCCGCGCTGTTCGCGAACCAGGTCGAGAAAACCTATCCCAACGGCACCGTCGCGCTGGAACGGGTGAAGCTCGCCATCCAGCCGGGCGAATTCGTCTCGCTGCTGGGTCCGTCCGGTTGCGGCAAGAGCACGCTGCTCAAGTTGTTTGCGGGGATCGAGTTGCCGTCCGCCGGGCACCTGCGCTGGTGGGGCGAGCCCACGCTCGCTGCCGGCGTCGGCACCCCAGGCCGCACGTTGGCGATGGTGTTCCAGGAGGCGACGCTGATGCCATGGGCGAAGGTGGCCGCCAACGTCCGCCTGCCGCTCGACCTCGCCCGCATGTCGCGCGCGGAAGCAGACGAGCGCGTGCATCGCGCGCTGGCACTCGTCGGGCTGGGACAGTTCGGGCAGGTGTATCCGCGCGAACTGTCCGGCGGCATGCAGATGCGCGTGTCAATCGCGCGCGCGCTCGCCACGCATCCCGACCTGCTGCTGATGGACGAGCCGTTCGGCGCGCTCGACGAGTTCACGCGCAACAAGCTCGACGCAGATCTGCGTGCGCTGTGGGCCGAACGGGGGCTGACGGTGGTGTTCGTGACGCACAGCATCTACGAGGCGGTCTACCTGTCGAGCCGCGTGATCGTGATGGCGGCCCGCCCGGGCCGCGTCATCGCCGATGTGCAGATCGAAGGTCCCGCGGTCCGCGACGAGGCGTTCCGCGTGTCGCCCGAGTTCATGCAGTACTGCGCACAACTGTCGGCCCTGCTGACGCAGGCCAATACCGGCGCTCCCGTTGTCGATTGATTGTCGGAGAATTCATATGCATCCCCCGCTATTTGCGCGGCCGACCGTTCAGCGCGTAGCCGCGCCCATGGCCGTAGGCATCGTGCTGCTGTTCGTGTGGCAGAGCGTCTGCATGGCGCTCGCCGTGCCGCCGTACCTCGTACCCTCACCGATTGCGATCGGCAAGACGCTCGTTGAAGACTGGCCGCTGCTGTCCGGCTCGCTGTGGGTGACGCTGCGCATCACGCTGCTGGCGTTTGCACTGGCCGTGGTGTGCGGCACGGCCGCGGCTTTCCTGTTCGTCCAGAGCCGCGTGATCGAAGCCAGCCTCTTTCCCTACGCGATCCTGCTGCAGGTGACGCCTGTGGTGGCCATTGCCCCGCTGATCATCATCTGGGTCAAGGAACCGACGCTTGCGCTCGTCATCTGCGCGACGCTCGTAGCTGTGTTCCCGATCATCTCGAACACCGTGCTCGGGCTGCGCAGCGTCAACCCCGGGCTGATCAACCTGTTCCGGATCAATCGTGCAAGCCGCTGGGATACGTTGGTGCGGCTGCGCATCCCGAGCGCGCTGCCGTATTTCTTCGGTGGCCTGCGCATTTCGTGCGGCCTCGCGCTGATCGGCGCGGTGGTGGCGGAGTTCGTGGCCGGCACGGGCGGCACCGGCGCGGGCCTCGCGTACCAGATCCTGCAGGCGGGCTTCGCGCTCAACATTCCCAGGCTGTTCGCCGCGCTCGCGCTGATTACCGTAACGGGCGTGGCGCTGTTCGGCCTCACGACCTGGTTGTCGCGGTTGTGCCTCGGAAGCTGGCACGAAAGTGAACTCTGACTCCCCGTTGCCTCCTCGACCATGACTGATCCAGCACACTCGACCATAACTGATACAGCACACTCGACCATGACCGATCCAGCACACTCGACCCTGATCCGCGGCGCGGTGGCTATCATGACCGGCGGCGACAACGACGCCGGCGACCCGGCGCGCGTTGCCGGGCCGGACATTCGGATCGTCGACCACGTCATCGCGGAAGTCGGCGCGCTGACGCCGCGCCCCGGCGAGACGATCGTCGACGCGACCGGCTGCGTCGTGTACCCCGCCTGGGTCAATACGCATCATCATCTGTTTCAGTCGATCCTGAAAGGCGATCCGCTGGGGTTGGACGCGTCGCTGACTCCGTGGCTCGCGGCGACGCCCTACCGCTTTCGCGCGCTGTTTGACGAAGCACGCTTCCGGCTCGCCGCGCGCATCGGCATGATCGAACTGATCCGCTCGGGCTGCACGACGATCGCCGACCACAATTACCTGTATTACCCGGAGATGCCGTTCGACAGTTCGGCGATCCTGTTCGAAGAGGCGGAAAAACTTGGCCTTCGCTTCGTGCTGCTGCGCGGAGGCGCAACCAGGACGCGCCAGCTCGAAGCCGAGCTGCCGACGGCGCTGCGCCCCGAAACGCTCGACGCCTATTTCGCCGACGTAGAGCGGCTCGCGTCGTCGTATCACGACGCCGGGCCGGGCGCCATGCGCCGCGTCGTCGTTGCGCCCACGACCGTGCTGTACTCGGTCGAGCCGGCGCAAATGCGCGAGATCGCCGCATTTACACGGCGACTGGGCCTGCGGATGCATTCGCATCTGTCCGAGACCGTCGCCTATCGGGATCACGCGCATCGGTGGCATCAGCGTTCGCCGGTGGCGTTTTGCGGTGAGCATGATTGGCTCGGCACCGACGTGTGGTTCGCGCATCTCGTCAAGGTCGACGCAACCGAAATCGCCCTGCTAGCCCAGACCGGCACCGGACTGGCGCATTGCCCGCAGAGCAACGGCCGCCTCGGAAGCGGGATCAGCCCTGTGCGCGAAATGGCGGATGCGGGCGTGCCGATTTCCATCGGGGTCGACGGCGCCGCATCCAACGAAGCGGCCGACATGATTTCGGAAGTCCATATGGCGTGGCTCGCGCAACGCGCGAGGCTGGGAATGGCTGCCGAACCGGAATTCCAGGGCGGCCGTTTCGAAGGCGGCGCGCATGCTGCGACGGTGACGGACGTGATTCACTGGGGCACCGCAGGAGGCGCCCGGATCCTCGGCCTGCCGAATGTTGGAAAAATTGCGCCGGGCTATTCGGCCGACATTGCGGTCTATCGCCTCGACGATCCCCGCTATTTCGGGCTGCACGACCCCGCTATCGGGCCGGTCGCATCGGGAGGACGCCCGTCGCTCGCTGCCCTCTTCTCGGCCGGACGACGAATCGTCAAGGACGACGAGATCGCCGGCGTCGACATGGCCGAACTCGGCCGTCAAGCGCAGGCGGCCGTAGCCGGATTGCTCCGTGAAATCGGCGACGGCCGCCATCTGTTGTGAGTCCCGTCTTCAGCCCGTCGGTGACGGCGTGCAGAGCAGTTGTATCCAGATTTAGCCCCATTGATCGACAGTAACAATATCTGAATATGAGCCAGTCAATCAGCTTCTATCATCGTCAGGCAATCCGCGAAGTCGACGGCGCAGACGTCACCCGCACCGTGCTGCAATACCTGCGCGAGGACGCGCATTGCACGGGCACCAAGGAAGGTTGCGCGGAAGGCGACTGCGGCGCCTGCACGGTCGTCGTCGGCGAACTAACCGAAGCGGGAACCGTTGAGTTCAAGGCCGTCAACGCGTGCATCCAGTTCCTGCCGACGCTCGACGGCAAGGCGTTGCTGACCGTCGAGGGCCTGCGCCAGCCAGATGGCTCGCTGCACCCCGTGCAGCAGGCGATGGTCGATTGCCACGGCTCGCAGTGCGGCTTCTGCACGCCCGGCTTCGTGATGTCGATGTGGGCGCTCTACGAGAAGCACGGCCATGAGGCGTGCGGCAGCGCATGCGCGGCCGCGAAGGAAACGCCGACGCGCACCGAGATCGCCGACGCGCTGACGGGCAACCTGTGCCGCTGCACGGGCTACCGTCCGATCGTCGATGCGGCCGTGCAGATGTTCGATGCGCCGCCGCCTTCGGCACCCGTCGACACGGCCGCGCTCGCGCGCACGCTCGCATCGCTGAAGCGCGACGACACCTTCGACTACACGGTCGGCGACGCGCGCTTCGCGGCGCCACGCACGCTCGACGCGCTTGCCGCGCTGAAGGTCGAGCGCCCCGACGCGCGGATCCTCGCGGGGAGCACCGACATCGGCCTGTGGGTCACGAAGCAGATGCGCCGGCTCGACGATCTGATCTACGTCGGCCAGATCGCCGAACTGAAGCGCATCAAGCACGGCGACGACTGGATCGCGATCGGCGCGGCCGTGACGGTCGAGAACGCATACGCGGCGCTGGCTGGCACCTATCCGGAACTGACCGAGATGTGGAAGCGCTTCGCGTCGCTGCCGATCCGCAACGCGGGCACGCTCGGCGGCAACGTCGTGAACGGCTCGCCGATCGGCGACTCGATGCCGGGGCTCATCGCGCTCGGCGCGCGCGTCGTGCTGCGCGGCGGCGACGTCGTGCGCGAGCTGCCGCTCGAGGCGCTCTACACGGGCTACCAGCAGAAGGACATGGCGCCGCACGAATTCGTCATGGGCCTGAAGGTGCCGACCCGCAGCGGCGCACGCGCGAACCTGCGGTTCCGCACCTATAAGCTGTCGAAGCGCTTCGATTCGGACATCTCGGCCGTGTGCGCGGCGTTCGCGTTCATCGCGGACGGCGACACGATCCGCGAACCGCGCATCGCGTTCGGCGGGATGGCCGCGACGCCGAAGCGCGCGGCGCAGACGGAAGCCGTGCTCGACGGCGTGCCGTGGCACGAGGCGACCGCGCAGGCCGCGATGCAGGCGCTCGGACGGGACTACCAGCCGCTGTCCGACATGCGCGCGACGAGGGTGTACCGGCTCGACACCGCGAAGAACCTGCTGTACCGGTTCTGGCTCGAGACCCGTCCGCACGATCCGCTGCAGCCGCAGGCGCTGAGCGTGCGTGAAGTGGCCGCCGAGACGGCGCGCGCGTGACGATTGAAGCTCCGGAGAACACCGTGAACCAGCAAGCAGAACCGTTTCTGAACGCCCTCGATACGCGGGCCGATGCGGGCCAGGTGCACTTGTCGCGCCCGCACGAATCAGCGCACCTGCACGTGAGCGGCCGCGCGACCTACACCGACGACATCCCACTCGTCGCGGGCACGCTGCACGCGGCGCTCGGGTTGTCCGCGCAGGCGCACGCGAAGATCCTGTCGATGAACTTCGACGCGGTGCGCGCGACGCCCGGCGTCGTCGCGGTGTTGACGGCCGACGACATTCCGGGCGTCAACGACTGCGGCCCGATCATCCACGACGACCCCGTGCTCGCGAGCGGCGTGGTGCAGTTCGTCGGCCAGCCGATGTTCATCGTCGTCGCGACGTCGCACGAAACCGCGCGACTCGCCGCGCGCCGCGCGAGGGTCGACTACGAGGAATTGCCCGCGATCTTCACCGCGCAGGACGCGCGCAAAGCCGAGTCGTACGTGATCCCCCCGCTGAAGCTCGCGCGCGGCGATGCGGCCGCGCGGCTCGCGGCCGCGCCGCACCGCGAGGCTGGCGAGATGACGCTCGGCGGCCAGGAACAGTTCTATCTCGAAGGGCAGATCGCGTACGCGGTGCCGAAGGACGACGAAGGGATGCACGTCTACTGTTCGACGCAGCACCCGAGCGAGATGCAGCACCTCGTCGCGCACGTGCTCGGCGTCGCGTCGCACAACGTGCTGGTCGAATGCCGGCGGATGGGCGGCGGGTTCGGCGGCAAGGAATCGCAGTCGGGCCTGTTCGCGTGCTGCGCGGCGCTCGCCGCGTGGAAGCTGCTGTGCCCGGTGAAGCTGCGTCCGGACCGCGACGACGACATGATGATCACCGGCAAGCGGCACGATTTCTACTACCGCTTCGACGTCGGCTACGAAGACGACGGCCGCATCAGCGGCGTGTCGATCGACATGACATCGCGCTGCGGCTTCTCGGCCGACCTGTCGGGTCCCGTGATGACGCGCGCGGTATGCCATTTCGACAACGCGTACTGGCTGCCGGACGTCGCGATCGCTGGCTACTGCGGGAAGACCAACACACAGTCGAACACGGCGTTCCGCGGTTTCGGCGGCCCGCAGAGTGCGTTCGCGGTCGAGTACCTCCTGGACAACATCGCCCGCTCGCTCGGCCGCGATCCGCTCGACGTCCGCTACGCGAACCTGTACGGCAAGACCGAGCGCAACGTGACGCCGTACGGCCAGACGGTCGAGGACAACTGCCTGCCCGAGCTGCTCGCCGAGCTCGAGGCGACCAGCCACTACCGCACGCGCCGCGCCGGGGTGCGCGAATTCAACGCGAGCAACGCGGTCCTGAAGAAGGGCATCGCGCTGACACCGCTGAAGTTCGGCATTGCATTCAACGCGACCCACTTCAACCAGGCCGGCGCGCTCGTCCACATCTATACGGACGGCTCGGTGCTCGTGAACCACGGCGGTACGGAGATGGGGCAGGGACTCAACACGAAGGTCGCGCAGGTTGTCGCGCACGAGCTTGGGATCCCCTTCGGGCGGATCCGCGTGACGGCGACCGACACGAGCAAGGTCGCGAACACGTCGGCGACGGCCGCATCGACGGGCTCGGACCTGAACGGCAAGGCCGCGCAGGACGCGGCGCGCCAACTGCGCGAACGGCTCGCGGCGTTCGCTGCGAAGCAATACGGCGGCAGCTCGAACAATGCGAAGGACGTGCGCTTCGGCAACGACCGCGTGTGGGTCGGCGAGACCGGTGTGCCGTTCGGCGAGGTGATCGCGAAAGCGTATCTCGCACGCGTGCAGCTGTGGTCGGACGGCTTTTATGCGACGCCGAAACTGTACTGGGATCAAGCGAAGCTGCAGGGCCGGCCGTTCTTCTACTACGCGTACGGCGCGGCCGTATCCGAAGTCGTGATCGACACGCTGACGGGCGAGATGCGCACGCTGCGCGTCGACGCGCTGCACGACGTCGGCACGTCGCTGAACCCGGCGCTCGATGTCGGCCAGGTCGAAGGCGCGTTCATCCAGGGCATGGGCTGGCTCACGACCGAGGAGCTGTGGTGGAACCCGGAGGGCAAGCTGATGACGCACGCGCCGTCGACCTACAAGATCCCGACCGTCAACGACACGCCGCCCGAGTTCAACGTGCGGCTGTTCCAGAACCGCAACGTCGAGGACAGCGTCCACCGTTCGAAGGCCGTCGGCGAGCCGCCGCTGTTGCTGCCGTTCTCGGTGTTCTTCGCGGTGCGTGACGCGGTCGCAGCGATCGGTGACTATCGCGTGAATCCGCCGCTCGACGCGCCGGCGACCGGCGAGTCGATCCTGCGCGCGGTGCAGGCCGTACGCGCGGCGTGAGGCTGACATGAAACGGTCCCCACGCTCGCTTGCTCGCTGCCCTCGAGGGGGAGTCAGGACGCCTGGGACGACCCGGAGCGCCCTGACATGACAATCGCCCAACGGACCGGCCGGCGCAACCGCGCGACGGGCACGCCCGTGGCGATGCACGTCGTGCTGTTCGGTGCGGGGCACGTCGGCCATGCGCTCGTGACACTGCTCGGCCGGCTGCCGTGCGTCGTGCTATGGGTCGACACGCGCGACGAGCTGTTACCGAACGAATGTCCGCCGAACGTGCAGCCCGAGCCAACCGACACGCCGGAGGCGATCGTCGACGAAGCGCCTCCGGGCGCGTACTTCCTCGTAATGACGCACAACCACGCGCTCGATTTCGCGCTGGCCGAGCGGATCATGCGGCGGCGCGACTTCGCGTACTTCGGGATGATCGGCTCACACACGAAGCGCGTGAAGTTCGAGCGGCGGCTCGTGGCACGCGGTATCGATCCGGCGAGGATGCACGAGATGGTGTGTCCGATCGGCATCGCGGGCATCACTGACAAGGCGCCCGGCTCGATCGCGGTGGCGGTGTCCGCGGAGCTGCTGCAAATGCGCACAAAGACGTGAGCCCCTCGTTCGTGTCACGTTGGCGACGATTCCCGAAACGCGGCGCCGATGACGACGATGCCGGCCGTACCGCCCGACCACCTACCGGTTTCACGCCGGATCCGATTGTGCCGGCAACGTCCCGATTCCGCGACGTTGACAATCCGTCAGCGGACATGGCGCCAACGGGGAAACGACACATCCCGAATTGCCTGAATACGTATGGAAACAACGTTCGCTCGTCCCAGCATCGGTTGCGCGATCCGCGGCCATGACCGGACGTCCTTCTTTAACACGATATCGGAATCCAGCCAGCGCATGCGAATTCTCGTCATCTACTGCCATCCGGTTGCCACCAGCTTCAATGCAGCGCTCCACCGGGAGGTCCTGCAGAGCCTCCGCGACGCCGGTCACGACATCGACAATTGCGACCTGTACGCCGAACGTTTCAACCCGGTCCTTTCCGAAGAAGAGCGGTCGAACTATCACGATGTCCGGATCAACCGCCAGCCCGTTCAACGCTACGTCGAACGGCTACTCTGGGCCGAGGCGCTTGTGTTTTGTTTCCCGACCTGGTGCATGGGTCTGCCTGCGATGCTCAAGGGATTCTTCGACCGCGTGATGATCCCGGGGGTGGCGCTCGACGTCACCGATCCCACGCACGTCAAGCCGGCCCTCACGCACCTCAAGCATATCGCAGCGGTCGTGACCTACGGACGCCCCCGCTACGTTGCCTGGTACATGAGCGACCCGCCGCGTCGCGTCATCAAGCGCTATTTGCATTTGCTCACCGGTGGGCGCGCCCGCATTCTCTATCTGCCCTACTACCACATGAACGTGGCCACTCCGGAAAAACGGAACGCCTTCAGGCGAAAGGTCCGCAAAGCCATGGAGCGCTTCGGCTGAGCGAGACGCATCTGATTTCCCGACAATGCTATCTGGCTGCTCCCGCTGCCGCATAGGAGGTCGCCTTCCCAGTGGCCCCGTGCCGCGCGATCTTCAACTGTTGCCGGACGTTCGCTGAGCGATACCGTGTCGCGAATCCTGCCGTAATCGTCCGTCTTTTGCGTGTGATGGCGCGAGCGGCGCATGGCCCGGGTGCGCCGCAAGTGTTCCAGCAACTCCTTCTTCAGGGCGCCATGGGCCTGAATGAAGAGACTGCGATAGATAGTCTCGTGGGACACGTGGCAGTCCTTGTTGTCTGGGTACGCACGCCTTGAGGCACCCGGCAATCTGCTGCGGTGACGACTGCCGCTGGAGCTCGGGAGCTCGCCTGCAACGATCTGCGCCGAGTGATTCCGGTCATAAAGCTGAGCGATCTTGTGGAGAGATTCTCCGTTCTGCCAACGCTCCCACATCTGGTGGATCGTAGCGCACTAGAGTCGCACGTCCCATTCAAAGCTTACCGCATCAACTCGGCCGCCTGAAGGCCGGGCGACTGGCGAGTGCATCGAAGTCGGCTGAGAGCGGCTTGCACGTTCGCAACTCGAAGGAACAGCCACATCGACTTCGTATGGCTCAAGGTCGTCGACAATCCTGGACTAGCGTGTGGCTGGACGCGTCCAGCTGCGAACCTGCGATTCGTGATCCCGTCCAGGGGGAAGAGATTCCATATCTATCGCGCCCGCAAGTACATCGTCAACCTGGCAGCTTCGCTGTATGAGGTTGCCAGTTGGCCTGCAGTGCATGGGCGCGCGCGTAGACCTTCTCCATCTCCGCGCGCAGCGGCGCGACGGATTCATCCGCGAGGTCTAACTCCGCGCCCAGTGCCTGGTAAGCGACGTTGATCTCCCGCAGCATTGCGCCTTCATCGACGCGCGTGAGTCGGCCGTTCCGCATGACTGCCTCGCCCGCAACAAACACGCTGTCGATAGCGGCGCCGCGCTCGGCATACACCAGTTGCCGCACCGGATCGGCTAACGGCGTGAAGCTGATCGCGTCAGTCCGGTAAGCGACCAGGTCGGCGCTATAACCCGCCTCGATTGCACCGAGCTGGCTGCCTAGTCCGAGCGCGGTTGCGCCGCCAATTGTCCCCGCATGCAGAGCTTCAGCTGCGGACAACC
This sequence comes from Paraburkholderia sp. CNPSo 3274, assembly GCF_024206475.1. GTDB lineage: Bacteria > Pseudomonadota > Gammaproteobacteria > Burkholderiales > Burkholderiaceae > Paraburkholderia. The sequence continues at coordinate 9,760 of NZ_JAMBPR010000056.1, read as the reverse complement.
AGCGCGAATAATCGTCGCCGCGTATTTTCGAGACTGCTGCGGCGCTGCCAAGCACGTTGAGCATATTGACGGTGACCGTCGACGCGCAGCCGTCGGAGCCGAGACTCACGTTGACGCCTGCATCGAGCAGCGCTCGCACCGGTTGAATGCCCGAGCCGAGCATCAGGTTGCTCCATGGATTGTGCTGCACGCTCGCACCCGATTGAGCCAGGCACGCGATCTCCGCATCCGACAACCAGACCGCGTGGATCAGCGATGTGCCTGGCCGCAGAAATTCCAGTTCGGCAAGGCGCATCAGCATGGACTTGCCGTAGAAGGCTTGCGCCGTTACCACCTGCAAGCGGGTTTCCTGAATGTGGATGATGACCGGCAGATCATGCGTGTCGGCGAATTCGCGGCAACGCGCGAGAAATTCTGGCGTGCAGCGCTGCGGTGCGGAAGGGGCGATCAGCATACCCACCCGATAATGCTGGGGATGGTGATGCGCCAACTCGCTTTCCAGCAGCGCGAAGAACGTATCGGGAGAGGGCCGCGGCTGCGCACGCAGTTGCGCAAGCAGCGCGGGCGGGAAAATGCTGTCGACCTCCGGGAAGTTGTCGACGATCGCGCGATCCATCATCGAGAACCCCACGAGCGCGCGAATCCCTGCGTCCTCGTAGGCCTGGAAGATAGAGTCGACAGCGGCGGGGTCAATGGTTTGCGCAAGCTTCTGCCCGCGCCCACCAACACGAGGAGAGCGCCTCGCCCCAATAGGTGTTGCAAAGCGGCAGATGCGGATTGTCTTCCGACCATCCTTCGTCATGAAGTTCGACAAGGGTGCGTCCATCAGGCAGGTCAGTGAGGTCGATGGTCAGGTGCTTGGCGTCTGAGGCGCCCGGTCCCTCGATACAGGTCTGGACGATCTTGCTACCGTCCAGCAGACGGTCTGTTCGCCACCCAAAGCGCAAACCGGGCCGGCGATCCAGATAAAAGGTGTCACCTTCGGCGATCTTTCCGGTAATTGCGCCGAGATGCCAGCCTTGCATCCCCTGGATGTCAGTGAGGGCACGATAGACGACATCCCGGGCAGCTGCGATCTTGATGGCGTGGCGAAGCGTAACCATGTTTCTTCTCCAGTGGTAGTTAGGCGACCGATTCTGCGACCGTGCTAGATGCCGGGCTAGTTGGTGCGATCCAGGTACCCGTCCGGAAGCTGCCCTGGCGCCTGCGCAATCACGGCATCATTGTCAGGGCCGCACTGCTCCATAAAGGTGACTTTCGCGAATTCACTGACGATGACATAGGGGTACGCTGGCCCCTCATCGCGGAAGCGATGCATGTCTTCAATGAAGTCGTTCTGATAGCAGATCGTCTTCTCCGGGTGTTGCCCTTCTCCAGCGATCCACTGTGGGAAGAAGATCGTGCCATGCACCATCTTCCGGGGAAGAGGGCAAGGTGTACGAGCGGCCGCGTTCGAGAACATGTCGGTGGCCGATCTTGCGACGCTTGAACCGGTGCCAGCCGATAGCAAATCTTGCGGCGAGGTTATGGTCCGGGGGAATACGGTAATGATGGGATACTTCAAGAATGCCGACGCAACGGCAAAAGCTTTCGCCGGCGGTTGGTTTCATACCGGAGATCTTGCGGTCGTTCACCCAGACGGCTATATCCAGATCACAGACCGCTCCAAGGACGTCATCATCTCGGGGGGAGAAAATATCTCGTCTGTAGAAGTGGAGGAGGTCATCTATCGCATGTCCGGCGTGCTCAACGTGGCCGTCGTCGCTCAGCCGGATGACAAATGGTGCGAGACTCCTTGTGCGTTTGTCGAACTGAAGCCGGATGCCTCCCCCATCACGGAGCAGGATGTCATCCTGTTCTGCCGGGAGCGGCTAGCGCATTTCAAATGCCCTCGTCGCGTGATCTTCGGAGAATTGCCCAAGACCACTACAGGCAAGATCCAGAAGTTTCGTCTGCGGGAGCAAGCGGGCAGCCAGGTGGCGATCACGAGGTTGGCGGGATGAAGCGGTTGGTCCGCTGAGCGCGCCATGCGCTGTAAAGTGCGGCTATGGTCAAGTGCGGCTGTAGTCGCGCATATTCGTGCGTGGGTTCGTCATGGTGCTCGCGATGGAGATAAACGTGCAAAGCTTCTCAGGAACAGAGTTCGATCCCGGCTCCTATGCGTTGATTGATGCGCCGATGCCGGAGCCCGGTCCCGGGCAACTGCGGATTCGCATCGAAGCAACGGCTCTTGGTTTCGTTGACGGCCTGATGATGCACGGCCGCTATCAGATCAAGCCGCACTTGCCTTACGTACCGGGCGGAGAGATTGCTGGCGTGGTCGACGCCGTCGGTCCGGGCGTGACGCAGCCACTTGTCGATGAACGTGTCGTCACGTGGCAGCTAGGGGGAGGCCTGGCGGAATACGTAGTGGTCGATGCCGCTGACGTGGACGTTGTCCCCGGCGGGCTACCGATGCCCGTTGCCGCAGCCATGCTGGTGGACTACCAGACGGCACACTACGCGTTGTTCGATCAGGGACGTTTAACGGCCGCCGATACGCTGCTGGTGCTGGGAGCCGGTGGTGCGGTGTCGTCCGCCGCCATTCAGCTTGCAGGGCATGCCGGGGCGCGCGTGATCGCGGCGGCGTCTAGCGAGTTCAAGCGTCAAGCCGCATGCGAGCTAGGTGCAGTGGCTGCCATCGACTACAGCCTTCCGGATTGGAGGGAGGCGCTCAAGCGAGTCGCGCCAGAAGGCGTCGACGTCGTGCTCGACCCTGTTGGCGCAAACATGTTCGAGCCGGCATTCCGCTCGCTGGCCAAAGGCGGCCGCTATCTCGTGATCGGATTTGCGGGCGGCGCCATTCCGTCGCTCCCGGTCAACCTCGCGCTTCTCAAGAACGCCACCCTGCATGGGGTCGATGTGCGGTATTTCCTGGCAAACCGGCCGGAACAGGCGCGGCGTGTACGCACTGCGCTGTTTTCGATGGTCGCCCGCGACCACCTTCGACCACCTGCGACTATCGCTTTCCCTCTCGCAAACGCAAGGGACGCTGTGCTGGCAACATTTGACCGAAGTAGGCGCGGGAAAATCGTCGTGCTTCCCTGAGCGGCCGTCGGTGCGAGCGACGCTGGGATTCATGCGCTCAAAGCCGGGCATGCTCGGCTTCCGGTCCGTCGTGCGGAGCGCGTAGCGATGGCTGTCTGGGAGTCCTACGCTTTCCACCCACATGATCTTAGCCTGAGCTTTTATCTGCTGGGCGGCGCTCGGGACTCACCTACGAATGACCGAGACGACCGACTTGTTGAAAGGTTGACCAACGCAATGCGTCCCCTTAGGACAGCGCTAGAAAAACTTAGCGCACCCGCCCCCGGCGTCAGACTACTTGTCGTGTTATCTGATTCTTAGAGACATGGTCTGGGGGCGGTAAAATCAGGGTTAATGAAAGCCTACTCAGTAGAAAGAAAAGAAGCGCTGGTACGGCGCATGATGCCGCCGGAGAATGCGCTGGTTTCGGCGCTGGCCAGAGAAACGGGGATTACAGAACAGACGTTGTACACGTGGCGCCGACAGGCGAAAGGACAAGGGTTGGCTGTGCCTGGCGATGGGAAGAATCCGGAAGGATGGTCTTCGGAGGACAACTTTGCAGTCGTGCTGGAAACCGCGCCGCTCAATGCAGCGGAGCTGGCCGAGTATTGCCGTCGGAAGGGTCTTTATCCGGAGCAGATCTCTGTCTAGCGAGCCGCTTGCCGTTCGGCCAATGCAAATACCACGGAGCAGGCACGCGAGCAGCGCCAGCAGTCGAAAGAGGACAGGAAGCGTATCTAGCAGCTTGAGAAGGAATTGCAGGGCAAGGGAGAAGGCGCTGGCGGAAGCGGCTGCGCTGCTGATCCTGAGAAAAAATGTCCAGGCGACCATCCAGGCGCTTGTCGAGGCCGGCATCGATCTCATTGAGGTCTCCGGCGGAACCTACGAAGCGCCGGCCATGAGCGGAGCCTTCCAGAAGCCAGGAAAGGCCTCCACAGCAGCTCGCGAAGCGTACTTTCTGGAGTTCGCGGAAGAAGTGCGCAAAAGGATCCAGGTGCCGCTAATGGTCACCGGGGGCTTCCGCACTGCCGACGGCATGAACGCTGCACTGCGTTCCGGGTCACTGGACGTTGTTGGCGAAGGCATCAGTGCCGTGACCGGCGTAACCTTCTACGACATGCTCCGAGGCTTCTTCACCGGCCAGGATCCGAAGCAGTATCTGTTCTTCGCCCATACGCCCGACGGTATCGATGCTGGCAAAGCGTTCCTGGCTCGTTTGAACGAGCGCTCGGAGAACCGTGACAAGAAAATCTCCGTGGCCGCGTTTCTGGCGCAATTGGAGGCGATTCGCGCCTGGGGCCGGAAAGAGCCAGAGAACCTGTCGTTGGTGCAGAACCCGGTGTTCGTTGTCAACGGCGATAGCGATCGGATGGTCCCAAGCAAGAACTCGGAAGACCTGGTGCGGCGCCTGCCGAACAGCAAGCTCCTCATCTACCCTGATTCCGGCCACGGCGCGGTGTTTCAGTTCTACGCGGACTTTGTGCCCAAGGCGCTAGAGTTCCCTGCTCAATAAGCTTGGAAGAAAGCGCCCACCCGGGCGCGCGATCGCCGCAGGCAGCGTGCCGGAAGGGCGAAGAGCACGTTTGAAGTTTTGAAGCAATAGCCTTCTGGTTCGGCTGCTCGCACCGAACAAGAGAATTTCATATTCATACTTGGTAACTTCTTAAGGATTTCCAACATGTTTGGTGTTCCATTCACCGTCGCGACTCGCTTCGTGGAAGTCGATGGCAATAGATTCACCTATCGCCGGTGGGACAACACGACGGTTACTGGCCATGGCCGACGACGCAGCCGCGGTTATACGAACACTGAGCATTCGCGGGGTTGATGTTTTGTGTTTCTCGCTTCGATGTTTTCAGGCCCAGGATCTGGCGCACGTCATCCCGATCTTGTTCGAAAACTCTTGCGGGTCTGCATCAAGAGACTCGCGGAATCAGTGGTGACTTTGTCGAGATAATGTGGTTCCAGAGACTAACGGAGTGCCTGAAGCCAGAAACAGAAAAACGAGTTTCGTAAAAGAATACTGAAGCATGACAATCTTGGTAGTCCAAACATTCTGGACAGTTGTTGCGGAAATGCCGCCCAACTCTCCTAATGAGGTGATTGATGGAGGAAATTTTGCTGAATAAAACGGAAACTCGTTGCCTCGTATATTCCGGGGAGCAGGCCGATATTTTTGAAAAGTGGGTTCACTATTTCGGGGCGACCGACCCAAATGAACTCGATCTTGGAATGCTAATGGCTATCCACGATTGGGTCATGGACCGTTTGGAGCCGAGAGCCAGAGGTCAACGGCAAGAACGATAATCGGTTCCGCAGGGGGCTCATCGGCTTTCTGATGTTTTGTGCTCTATGAGTCCCAGCGACTTCCAGTCGGCCGTTTGTGTCCGTATCACTTCGGCTGGGCGGAGTTGTCGTTACGGTGATTGCGCGCTGTCGCGGGCGAACTCAGTGACGCGAGAATTTTGTCGCGGCAAACCGCGAGGATTTCGTCGGCCAGCGGCGAGTCGTCCGGACAGGCCCGTGACATGACGATGGCGCCCACCGCGTGCGCCAGTATGTCAAGGGACTGGGCTCGCGCCCGTCCCGCATCCACGCCGTCCGACGCAGTGCCCTCGGGGGACAGCACCGCCAGCAGGCTTTCAATGCCCGCCGCAAACGTGGCGCGAACCGCTTCCGGCTGACGCGCGGCATCCCCGCCGAGTGCGGCCATCGTGCAGCCGGTCGCGCGGGTGTCGCGGTGCTCGCGGGAAAGGTAATACCGCACGAACTCCGGCGCGTTGACACCCGCGCTCAGCGCCACGGTCTGCGCGATGCCGCAGGCCGCCGATTCCCCCATCAGGTCGGCCTTGGAGCGGAACTGCTTGTAAAAGCCGCCGTGGGTGAAGCCGGCGGCGGCCATCAGATCGGCAACGCCAATCCCGTCGTAGCCGCGCTCCCGAAACAGCCTGGACGCCGTCTCGACAACGTGCTCCCGGTTGGCCTGTGCCTGTGCCTTGGTGATCTTCATGTTCTGACCACGATGGGTTCATGTGTGGGAAGACGCCATTATACATTGATGTCAATCGTCATCAAAACCTTGACGGAATAGATTATGATCGTCATTATTGATCCTATTTCCAACCTCGAACCTGACGCAACATGACCGATAAGACGCTTTTCGAACCCTACGCTTTGGGCGGTCTGACCCTCGCCAATCGCTTTGTCATGGCGCCGCTGACCCGCAACCGCGCGGGCGCGGGGCTGGTGCCCAGCGAACTGGCTGCGACCTATTACGCGCAGCGTGCCTCGGCCGGCCTGATCATCACGGAGGCCACTCAGGTGTCGGCACAAGCCCAGGGCTATCAGGACACCCCCGGCTTGTACACACCCGAGCAGATCGCTGGTTGGCGCACGGTCACCGAGGCTGTGCATGCCAAGGGTGGGCGCATCTTCGCGCAACTCTGGCACGTCGGCCGTGTTGCGCACGTCGATCTGCAGCCCGGCGGCGCTGCGCCGGTCGCACCGTCGGCCATCCGTGCAGCGACCAAGACCTTCGTGAACAACGGATTTGCCGACGTCTCCGAACCGCGCGCTCTGGAACTCGCCGAACTGCCGGGCATCGTGAACGACTTCCGCCAGGCTGCGGCGAACGCCATTGCAGCCGGCTTCGACGGCGTAGAGATCCACGGCGCCAACGGCTATCTGCTGGAGCAGTTCATCAAAGACGGGGCGAACGAGCGCACTGACGCCTACGGCGGCTCGATCGAGAATCGCGCGCGCCTGTTGCTGGAAGTCGTCGCCGCCGTGGTGGAAGAAATCGGCGCCGACCGCACCGGGGTGCGCATCTCGCCCGTGTCGCCCGCAAACGGCATGTCGAGCAGCGATCCTCAGCCGCAGTACGACTACATCGCCGGGCAGCTTAGCGCGCTGGGCATCGTCTACCTGCATGTGGTCGAGGGTGCTACCGGCGGCCCGCGCGATGTCGCACCATTCGACTACGGCGCGCTGCGCCGCCGGTTCAAGCAAACCTACCTGGCCAACAACGGCTACGACCTGGAACTCGCTACGGCCCGCCTCAACGAGGGCAAGGCAGACCTGTTCGCCTTCGGCCGTCCTTTTATCAGCAACCCCGATCTGGTCGAGCGCCTGAAGACCGGCGCACCGCTGGCGCAGCCCGACTTCGCCACGCTCTATGGTGGCGGCGCTGCGGGCTACACCGACTACCCGACCATCGCCGCCTGAGGCGCGCGCTGCTTGCACCCCCGCCAGAGCGACCCTAGCAAAGCAAATAACTCATGACCACACTTCCGACTGTTCTTATCACCGGCGCCTCCTCCGGCATCGGCGCGATCTATGCCGAGCGCTTCGCCGGCCGCGGCCACGACCTCGTGCTGGTTGCACGCGACAAGGCGCGCCTCGATGCGCTGGCCGCGCGCCTGCGTGAACAAAGCGGTGTGGCCGTCCAAGTGCTGCAGGCCGACCTCACCCAGCCCGCCGACCTGGCTGCGCTCGAGACTCGCCTGCGCGACGACACTCGCATAGGCATCCTGATTAACAACGCCGGCATGGCCCAGTCAGGCGGCTTCGTCCAGCAGACGGCCGAGGGCATCGAGCGCCTGATCGCGCTCAACACCACGGCGCTGACGCGGCTCGCAGCCGCGGTCGCTCCGCGCTTTGTGCAGTCTGGTACTGGCGCGATCGTCAACATTGGCTCGGTGGTGGGTTTCGCGCCCGAATTCGGCATGTCGATCTACGGCGCCACCAAGGCGTTCGTGCTGTTCCTGTCGCAGGGACTGAACCTGGAGTTGTCGCCCAAGGGCGTCTACGTACAGGCGGTGTTGCCGGCGGCGACCCGCACGGAGATCTGGGAGCGTGCCGGCATCGACGTCAATGCGCTTACCGAGGTGATGGAGGTCGGCGAACTGGTCGATGCGGCACTGGTCGGCTTCGATCGCCGCGAACTGATCACCATCCCTCCGCTGCACGTGGCCGGCCGCTGGGAGGCGCTGGACGGCGCGCGTCAAGGACTCGTGTCGGACATTCGACAAGCGCATGCGGCTGAGCGCTATCGGCCAGAAGCCTGACCACGGCGGGTTCCGTCTGACTTGAAAGCCAGGCCATGCCTTGTCGACCGATAACCATTGTTTTCCTCCGTGAACTGTCCGCTGCGCTCGTTTCACCGTTCGCTGCGGCCAGCGAGGCGAAGCCCCGTTAGGACTTCGTACCCGGAGTGCTGGCATTTTGGGTGCAGTGAACGTGCGAAGGTCCCCCAACCAGACCAGCACCCTGCTTCAGCCTCTCAAAAGGTAACTACATGACTGATACTCACATCACCACGCCCACCCGCTTCGTAGATGTCGACGGTACTCGATTCGCCTACCGCCGCTGGGGTGACACCGCCTCCTCGCAGCCGCCTTTACTGTTTCTGCAGCACTTCCGCGGCGGCATGGACCACTGGGACCCGTTGATAACGGACGGTCTCGCAGAAGGTCGCGAAGTCATCCTTTACAACGGCCGCGGCATCGCTTCGTCCGGCGGTCAACCACGCACACGCATTGAGGACATGGCCGATGACGCAGCCGCCTTCGTTCGCGTGCTGGGCTTGCAGCAGATCGATGTTCTCGGCTTTTCGCTGGGTGGCTTCCAGGCGCTGGATCTGACCCGGCGCCATCCGGAATTGGTGCGCAAACTGCTGCTGCTGGGCACCGGCCCTCGAGGCGGCGACCCCGACATGGAACCACGCGTGCTGAGCACGGCAGTCAACCCTGTCCCCGTCTTCGAAGACTTTCTCTACCTGTTCTTCGGCCGATCGGCGCAAGCTGAGCAGGCAGCGCGCGAGTTCTGGGAACGGCGTCATCAGCGCGTCGACCAGGACCCCCCGTCTTCCGCGGAGGTGGCGAAAGCGCAGATCGAGGCCAACATGCTGTATCTGCCGAGACTCTCGGAAGGCGATCCATTCGCCTACCTGCGCGACATTCAGCAGCCCACGTTCATCCTCAACGGCGTAAACGACGTGATGATCCCGACGGTCAACTCGTTCTATATGGTCCGCAACCTGCCGAACGCCCAGTTGTTCATCTACGCGGACTCAGGTCACGCTGCACAGTTCCAGCACCCGCAGCGCTTCCTTCATCACGTTGAGCAGTTTCTTGCCGAGTGACCGCGACGGCAGTGTTCGCCCGAACTCGCATTTTCCCCATGTTTCCACGTTGGCCGTCATGTTCAAGTTCAAATTTCTGTTGTGGGCATTTGCCCAGATCCTGAAGCGACAGATCAAAAACAATCCCAACTGTGCGCGTTACGTCGCGGGCAAGACCTTGGTGTTTCAGATTCGCACGGTTTCCGGCGTCGGTCGTCATTACGTCATCCGCGATGGCGTTATCCGATCCTTTGCCGGACTGACGGCGAACCCCCAGTTCACGCTCAGCTTCAAGAATGCCGCGAAAGGCTTCGAGATCCTGTCGGCCCAGACTGTGTCAAAACGCCTGGCCAGAGGAGATTGACAAGATCTGTCTCGGTATTGGCCGCGGCATGTGAATTGCGGGAACACCAGCTTCAAACCATGGCCACGCATATTGCAAAGGCTCAACAACCCCGTGCGGGCATCATGCTCGCATCGCCTTCATAGCCATTTCCGAGCCGATCAGCTTGATCACCCGCTTCATGTTGTACGCGAGCACATGCAAGCTCATCTCCGTGCTCACCCGCTCGA
>NZ_JAMBPR010000055.1 GCF_024206475.1 Paraburkholderia sp. CNPSo 3274 | reverse complement strand
GAAATACACATAGTTGCCTTGCAGCGCGAGGGAGACGACGCCCGAAAAAATGATCGCGGTGATGATCACGCCGCTCGTTCGCGCCTCGAAGCTGCGCGTGAGTTCCTCGATGGCGAAGACCACGCCCGCGAGCGGCGCATTGAACGCGGCAGAAAGGCCCGCGGCGGCGCCCGCGAGGGCGAGCTTGTATTCGAGGCCGACGCCGTACATGCTGCGCAGCCGCGCCGGGTAGAAACGCCGCAGGCTGTACATCAGCGCGGCGCCCACGTGGATGGTCGGCCCTTCGCGGCCAATCGTGAATCCACCGAGGATCGCGAGGAACGACAGGGCGATCTTGCCGATCAGGATGCGCAGCGTGAGCAGGCGCGGGCCGAATTTGCGCACGTCGTGCAGTGTGGCGATGACCTGCGGGATGCCGCTGCCCTCCGAACCCGGAAACCAGCGGCGCGTGGCCCAGACGCTGAACGCGGCGATGGCCGGCGTGACGAGAAGCGGCAGCCACCGGTAATGGGCGGTCATCTGCACAAAGAGCGCGTAACCGAAGTCGATGAGCCGCGCGTACATGACCGCGACGAGCCCCGTCGCGATGGCGCCCAGCCAGAACACGCCGAAATACAGCCAGCGCCGCCGGCTGCGCAGGATCGTGCGGCTGTCTACAAGGTCGGAAACTCGCATGAGGCGGCTTGGCCAAACTCCTCTTTCCGAAGCGTTGCCGGTCGTGCCGCCGCCTGGGCGACCCGACCGATCTTTGGGAGATTAGCACGCACGCGTTTTTTCGCGCCAGCCAGTTTCACCCACCCGCTTTAGCGCATGCCCCCGCTAGCGACGATATGCTCGCCCGTCAACCATTTCGCATCGTCCGATGCGAGGAACACCACGGCCGAGGCGATATCGTCCGGCTGGCCTACCCGTCCGAGCGGCGTCTGGCTGACCGCGTGGCTTTCGAACTCCGAGCCGATGACGCCAGCCGTGTGTGCGCCTTCTGTCTCGATTACGCCAGGATTGATCGTATTCACGCGGATCTTGCGCGGTCCCAGTTCGCGTGCGAGCACGCCGGTGATCGCATCCACGGCGCCCTTCGTGCCGCTATAGACAGCGGTCGTCGGCGGCGTGATCGTCGTCACGACCGAACTCACGTTGATGATGCTTGCGCCCGCGCCAAGATGCTTCACGGCCGCCTGCGTAGTGAGCAGCACGCCGAGCACGTTCGTGTCGAACTGCTTGCGGTATTGCGCCTCCGTAAACTCTTCGATAGGCGCGAACTCATAGACGCCAGAGTTGTTGACGAGGATGTCGAGGCGACCGTAAGTTTCGACGGCGGTGCCGATGATGCCTTGTGCGTCCGACGCCTTCGACACGTCGCCGCCGACGGAAACCGCCTTGCCGCCGGCCGCCGTAATCGCGCTCACCACCGCATCGGCGCCCGACTTGCTGCTCGCGTAGTTCACGACCACCGAAGCGCCTTCGGCCGCGAGGGCCTTGGCGATCGCGGCGCCAATGCCTTTCGACGCGCCCGTGACAACCGCCACCTTGCCTGCAAGTTTACCCATCATGTTCTCCTTACCGTAAGTCGCAGCATCGAATAGAACCGGCGTCTCGACTTGCACGAAGCCATCGGCCGGCGACGAGTAGGAATCTAAAGGTCCGCGCCGCCGCGATAAAGCGGCGGGGCGCGAATTGACTGGCAGGATCAGCCGAACAATCGGGGCAAAGCGGAACAAAATGGAGTAAGCGCGCGCAGAAATTCCGGCGGCATCGACAGCAGGGGCTTTCACCAGCGCTGGTGGACGTGCGGCGCAATATATTGTTCGTAAACGTCGCGCACGCGTTGCATCGCCGCATCGGACAGCGGCGCGAGGCTCGCCGCCGAAACATTCGACGCCGCCTGGGCCGCGTTCTTGCTGCCCGGAATGATGACGGAAACGGCGTCTTCCATGAGTATCCAGCGCAGGGCGAGTTGTGCCATCGACGCGTCAACGGGTACCAGGCCGCGCAGTTCGTCGACCGCCTTCAAGGCAACGTCGTACGGCACGCCCGAGAACGTTTCGCCGACGTCGAATGCCTCGCCATGACGGTTGAACGCACGGTGGTCGTCTGCCGCAAAAACGGAATCCGCGGACAATTTACCGGTGAGCATGCCGCTCGCGAGCGGCACTCGCGCAATGACCGCAACGGTTTTCCTTAGCGCCTCCCGGAAAAACAGGTCGGCAGGACGTTGACGGAACATGTTGTAGATGATCTGCACCGAAACCACATTGGGATATTCGATCGCCTTCAGCGCTTCCTCCACCTTTTCGACCGAAACGCCGTAAAAGCGGATTTTGCCGGCGGCGACAAAGGCGTCCATCGCGTCGAACACCTCCGGGCGGTAATAGACCTCCGTCGGCGGGCAGTGCAGTTGCACGAGGTCGAGCGTGTCCACGCCGAGGTTCGAGAGACTCCGGTCGATGAAGCCTTCGAGTTCGCGCGTGTTCAGATAGCCGCTGGTCACATGCGGGTCGAGCCGGCGTCCGAGCTTGGTGGCCACGATGGGACGCTCGCCGCCGCGTTGGCGCAACACGTCCCGGATAATGCGCTCCGAGCGGCCGTCGCCGTAGACGTCGGCGGTGTCGATGAACGTGACGCCGTTATCGAGCGCAGCGTTCAGCGCGGCTTTGGCGTCGTCTTCGCCAACGCTGCCCCACGAGCCGCCGATTGCCCATGCACCAAACCCGATTTCGGACACATCCCAGCCGGTACGACCAAATTTTCTCTTTGAAAGCGTCATTTACGTGCTCCTCCTGTGATTTGCGCAGTTATCTTGCAGGCGTTTCAATGGTCTCTGCGCCCGTAGTGTAGCTGGCTGTTGGCCCTGCTGTTGGCCCTGCTGTTGGCCAATGGCCACCTTTGCGTGCCTGCGCGTTGGCTTCGAGCAAACGATTCCAGCCTTGATTCGACATGAATGCTCCGCCACGACAGGCCGTTGCGCGCCGCAGTGAAGCGCGGACATCGCTGGCACGGCGGTTGCAGGAAGTGGCGGCGGCCTATGCCGCCGTAGTGGTTATCAATGGCCCCACACTTCCCGCGAGGTAAGCATCATGTCTAACGTCAAGATTGAAACTCAGGAACCCGTACCGTTTTTTTCGCATTTTCTGGAAGGCCAGTTTTCCAGGAATCTCACGACAGCGGAGATGCAGGCCATACGCGGCGGTGCGGTCGTGACGATGATGGCGCCGTCCGACCAGGAAGGCATGCCGGCCGGCGAATTGCCCGACTTCCTGGGAATGCTCCGGCACATGGGGTTCCCTATGGGACAGATGCCCGGCATTCCGTCCTCGCCGGTGACGACCATGGCGTATCCCTCGGACGGCGAAAATGCTTCTATTTAGTATGCCTGTGCATCATCAGGGGGCAATGCCTGGACCGGAGTCGAGCGCGCGGCAAGGTGCTATCCCGCCGCGCGCCTTCAGTAAAGGAGCGCAACCATGTCCGAACGGCACCCACGGCCGGTGGTACTGATCATCACCCACAGCAACGACAACGAGAGTATCCCGCTGGTCATGAATGCTGTCGCGGCACAGGGCGGCATGGCTTACCGGTTCGATACCAACCGATTTCCCACCGATATTCAGCATTCCGGCCATTACAGCGGCGACGAGGAGCGGCAGGTTATTGCGTGTGAGGACTACGAGCTGGACCTGGGCACGGTGTCCGCCGTCTGGTATCGGCGGATCGCCATCGGTCAGTGCATTCCTGAGACGATGGACCGGCAGCTCAGGCGGGCTGCAGTCGATCAATCGCGCGCCACGCTGCACGGCATGATTGCCAGCCTCGATGCGTTTCATCTCGATCCCGTGCACCGCCTGCGCCGCGCGGAAAACAAGCAGCTTCAGCTCAAGATCGCGAGAGAAGTCGGGCTCACGATTCCACGCACCTTGATCACCAATGCGCCAGAAGCGGTGCGCAGTTTCGCACGCGAATGCAAGCAAGGGATGATCATGAAGACGCTGTCATCGTTTGCCATCTACGAGCAGTGCGACCAGAGAGTGGTCTTTACCAACACGGTTCATGACAAAGACCTCGAGCGCCTCGATGACCTTCGGTATTGCCCGGCCATCTTTCAGGAGCAGGTGCCCAAGGCGCTGGAACTCAGGACGACGATCGTGGGAAACCGGATATTCACCGCGTCGATCGATTCCCAACGGGCCGAAAAATCGAGCGTCGACTGGCGCCGTGACGGCCTTGGGCTGCTCGAAGCGTGGGAGCCGTACTCATTGCCGCCCGAGGTCGAGAATGGGCTGCTGAAGCTCATGCACGCTCTGGGCCTCAACTACGGCGCCGCGGATTTCATCCTCACCCCCGACGGCCGTCACTGCTTTCTGGAGGTCAACCCGGTCGGCGAATTCTTCTGGCTGGAAAAGCACCCGGGGTTACCGCTCTCGGGTGCGATTGCCGACCTGCTCGTTTCGAACAAACGAGGTTCGTGACAAAAGGGAGGCGCCGACCTGCGCGCCCCGTCACGGCCTCGACCTCAAATCGGTTTTTCGATCGCCGCCTGGCCGCGAGGCGTCACCGTTTGCTGCCCGTCCTTGTCGAAGCCGCTATAGGTCCAGTCCAGTTTTCCGGAAGTGGTTGCGACCGAGCGGGTCAGGCCGATGCCGTATTGAGTCAGATACGTTCGACGCGTCTTGTTCTGGACGATGCCATCTTTCGTCTGCTCGCAGTCCAGGTCGATCGCTTTGCCGGTGAGCGCGGCGTTGAACTGGGAAGCCGGATAGTAGCGGCTTGTATGGCAGGTCCATGTGAGCGCCCGGAAGTTGACGATCTGGACCGTCGTGCCGAACTCGAACGTCGTGGTATAGGTTTCGTTCTCCTGCGGCACGTTGAAAGCGAACTGGCTGTTGTCGGCGTCGTGCGCGACGAAGGGGATGAACGCCGCCGTCTGCGCGTAGTTCGCCGTTTCCTCTTTCAGGCTGTAAATGTTGAGGTAAGAGAGGCTGAACGTTGCGGCGGCGGGCACACCATTCGCCGAGCTTTCAAATACCTGCTGGACCATGCCCGTATCTTGCGCGTTGATCAGCACGGTTTTGAAGTCGCGCTCGATTCCCGCTGTGCCAACGTGGCCCGTTACCTTGCCAAGCACCGTCAAGACCTTGAAGGGCAGCATGTGCGTGCCCGGTGCCGGCATCTTTTCGCGAACGCTCGTGGGCAAGGAGTCCACCGCAAAGTGCGCCGCGAGATAGCCGGGCTTGTCGTTGGCCATATCCTTGACCGGCACGAACTGGACGCATCCTGACAACAGCGCCGCGGATGTGAGGGCAGTGCCGACGAGCAGGCGGGGTATTCTGTTTCGCATCTTTTTCTTCGATTCTCTGTCAACGGATGGGCTGCCGGTCAAACGAGCACGGCTTGGCATGCATATCGGCGCGGTACGAGAGTTCTTTAATCGAAGATCGAAGCGAGCCCCCTCAACTAACCACCCCGAGTACCGGTAACAGTCTCGCCACACGGCAAAGGCATGTCGACGGCTGACGCTTGCTTCGATGCATAAGATACCGGTTTCCGGGCTCGTGCTGCTGCTGGGCGTGGATCGCTTTCTGAATGAAGCTCGCGCGGTGACGAATCTGATTGGTAACGGCGTGGCGACGATCGTGGTCGCGCGGTATAGCGAAAAACCGCAAACGCGCATGACGAGCCCGAGCACGACCACGACGAAGAAGATCGACGTCACGTACAGACAAAGCATCAACTCGCCAAATGACGCCAGCGTGCCGAGTCCGTACTTCGCGATGGTGAACGCCATGCCGCCAAACGCGCCCACGGGCGCGACGTACATGACGATACGCACGACGCCGAACATGCCCTGCAAAAACATGTCGAGCATATCGACGAGGGGTGCGGTGCGCGGGCCGAGCTTCGCCAGTGCAATGGCGAACAGCACCGAGAAAAAAATAATCGGCAGAATTTCGCCGTTCGCAAACGCGCCGACGATGCTGTTCGGCACGATGCTCATGAGGAACCCGAGCGCCGTGTGGTCGTGGGCCGCGTGCGCGTAGCTGGCGATAGCCGAGCTGTCGAGGTGCGCCGGATCGATGTTCATGCCGCTGCCTGGCTTGATCACGTTCACGACGACGAGGCCCACGAGAAGCGCGATGGTCGAAGCCACTTCGAAGTAGAGCAGCGCCTTCACGCCTACGCGGCCCGCTTCGTGCAGATCGTTCATTCGGGCAATGCCCACGACGACCGAAGCGAAGATGATCGGCGCGAGCGCCATGCGGATCAGCTTGATGAAGAGGTCGCCAAGCGGTTTGAGATCGGCTCCGATATCCGGATAGAAGTGGCCGACGAGAATACCCGCCACAATACCGATCAAGACTTGTATGCAGAGCTTCGAAAGATACTTTTTGAGTTTCGGGGGCCGCATGTCTGTCTCCTGAGCATGGCGCCATCCAGATGAATCCGGGCGACCGCCAACCGCCATGCGTGCGGCGATTGTGTTTTCGGTCGCGCTTTTCTGTTCGCTTCTCTTCGCTTGGGCGTCAAGCCGCGAGCTTCTGCATTTGCTCAAACAGATCGGCTTTGCCCTCAAAGCCGATGCCGGGCAGGTCGGGCATGGTGATGTAGCCGTTGTCGACCTTCACGCCATCGGGGAAGCCGCCATAAGGCTGGAACAGATCGGGGTATGACTCGTTGCCGCCAAGCCCGAGGCCCGCAGCGATGTTGAGCGACATCTGATGGCCGCCGTGCGGAATGCAGCGGGTCGCGGACCAGCCGTGCTGATGCAGCATCTCCAGCGTGCGCAGATATTCGACGAGGCCATAGCTCAACGCGCAGTCGAACTGCAGCCAGTCGCGGTCGGCTCGCATGCCGCCGTAGCGGATGAGGTTGCGCGCGTCCTGCATCGAGAACAGATCCTCGCCGGTCGCCATCGGCTTGTCGTAGTAGTTGCGCAGCGCTGCCTGCAATTCGAAGTCGAGCGGGTCGCCCGGCTCCTCGTACCAGAACAGGTCGTATTGCGGGAGCGCTTTCGCGTACTGGATCGCGGTGTCCAGATCGAAACGGCCGTTGGCGTCGACGGCAAGCTTCTGGCCGTCGCCCAGCACGCTCAGGATCGAATCGATGCGGCGCAGGTCCTCGTCGAGCGACGCGCCGCCAATCTTCTTCTTCACGACCGTGTAGCCGCGGTCGATATAGCTGCGCATTTCGTCTTTGAGCTTGTTGTGGTCCTGGCCCGGGTAGTAGTAGCCGCCCGCCGCATACACGAAGATCTTGCGGTTGGGCTGGCCGTTGCCGTAGCGCTCGGCGAGCAGCTGGAAGAGCGGCTTGCCTTCGATCTTCGCCACGACGTCCCACACCGCCATGTCGATCGTGCCGATCGCAACCGAGCGCTCGCCGTGACCACCCGGCTTTTCGTTGGTGAACATCGTGGCCCAGATCTTGTGCGGGTCGAGGTTGTCGCCCGCGTCGTTCACGAGCGACGCGGGATCGGCTTCGAGAATGCGGGGGATGAAGCGCTCGCTCATCAGCGTGCCCTGGCCATAGCGGCCATTCGAGTTGAAGCCATAGCCGATGACGGGCTTGCCGTCGCGGATCACGTCGGTGACCACGGCGACGAGACTGAGCGTCATCTTGCTGAAGTCGATGTAGGCGTTGCGGATCGAGGAACTGATCGGAACGGTTTTTTCGCGGATTTCAACGATTCTCACGGGGGTGTCTCCTGGTGGCACGGCCAGCATGCGCGGTCGTTCGCGTGGTCGTTCGCGGTTAGCTGGCTGTGGGAGACGCTAGGTTATGCGCCCGGATCGGTACTATGATTCACTTGTTTTCACATCTTTATTAACCTGCGGTGAAGAATGATCTGACCTCCTACTTGGAGTTTTTCGTCCTGCTCGGGCGCTATGGAAGCCTTTCGAGCGTCGCGCGGGACATGGACATCACGCCGCCGGCGGCGACCAAACGGCTCGCGCAGCTCGAGGCGCGCCTGGGTGTGCGGCTCGTCAACCGGACCACCCGTAGCGTGAGCCTGACCGCCGAAGGCGAGACCTTTCTGCACTACGCGACGCGCATTCTCGCCGAAGTGAAGGAAATGGAAGACGTGGTGTCGTCGAGCCGCTCCGTGACGCGCGGCTTGCTGCGTGTGAACGCGACGCTCGGCTTTGGGCGCACGACGATCGCGCCGCTCGTTTCGGAGTTTGCGAGGCGGCATCCGCATGTCGAAGTGCAGCTCGATGTCACCGACCGGCCGATCGACCTCGTCGAAAGCGGCGTGGATCTGGCGATCCGTTTTGGCGAGTTGCCCGACAAGCGGCTCATTGCGCGGCGCATCATGACGAACCGCCGCTTGCTGTGCGCGTCGCCGCGCTATCTGGAGATGCAGGGCACGCCCGCAACGCTTGCCGATCTCGCCAATCATCAGTGCATCGTGCATCGACAGAACGACAATGCCTACGGTATATGGCGCCTCGCGCGCGGTGGCGAGGCGCATTCGGTGAAGGTGCACGGCATGCTGTCGAGCAACGACGGCGATATCGTGCTCGGCTGGGCGCTCGACGGGCACGGCATTCTGCTTCGCTCGGAGTGGGACCTGGCGAAGTATCTGGAGAGCGGGCGGTTGCGCGTCGTGCTGCCTGAGTTCGTGCAGCCGCTTGCCGATTTGTTCGTGTATTACCCGAACAAGCGCAATCAATCGGCGCGTGCGCGTGCGTTTATCGATTTTCTGGCGGAGCGGTTCAATCGGCAGACTGCGGTGGCTGCGCCCGCGCAATCGGGCGCGTGAAGACCTTTAAGGACGAACGACGCTCACGCGCTGGACGCCTCGCTTACAGTCGCGGGGCAGGGCAAATTGGCTCCGCGCTGCGCAGACAGTCCATCCGGCTGGAAAGGGAGCGGTGGTCGTTACAGCCGGCCAATGTTTGCGGTAACGTGCGCGTTTGCAGAGGCTGGATTGACGCGACGAACAGGAGAGAGACAGATGACAAAGCGAGTCATGGTGACCGGCGGCAGCGGCCTTGCCGGCAAATGGGTGGTCGAGAACCTGGTAGCGCACGGCTACGAGGTGTTGAATCTGGACCGTGTGCCCATGCCGAAGCGCATCGCGCGCACGCTGATCACGGACATCACCGACGCGGGCCAGGTTTTCAATGCGATCGCATCGACCACGGCGCCGGTGGAATTCGCCGACGACCTGGAGCCGAAACCGATCGACGCGATCGTTCACTTCGCGGCGATTCCCCGCATCATGTTGACGACCGATAACGAGGTTTACCGGATCAATGTGATGGGGACCTATAACATTCTCGACGCCGCTGCGAAGCTGGGGGTCCGCAAGGTGATCGTGGCCTCGAGCGAGACGACGTACGGCGTGGTGTTCGCCCACCGGCATCGCGATCCCGCGTACTTTCCGCTCGACGAGAACTATCCGGTGGATCCGATGGACAGCTACGCGACCTCGAAAGTGGTCAACGAAGTGACCGCGAAGGCATTTCAGGCGCGCACCGGGTCGGACATCTACTGCTTTCGCATCGGCAATGTGCTCGATCCCGAGGACTACGCGAAGTTCTCCACGTGGCTCAAGGACCCCGCGCTGCGCAAGCGCATTGCGTGGAGCTATATCGACGGGCGAGACCTCGCCAACGCGTGCCGCCTCGCCATCGAAACGGACGGGCTCGGCTTCGAGATCATGAACGTCGCGGCGGATGACGTGTCGTCCGACTTGCCGACCCAGACGCTGCTGGATCGCTACTATCCGGGCGTGCCGGTCAAGAAGGCCCTCGGCGAGTTCGAGACGCTGCTCAGCAACGAGAAGCTCAAACGGCTGCTCGGCTGGCAGCAGCAGCACTACTGGCGCGACGAGGCAAAACGTTTCAATCCGTAAGCGCTGCAAACGCGCGGGGCCAGCAAGTGCTGGCCCCGTTCACGACATCTACGCTCCTGGCGTTATGCCGCCAGCTTGAGCGCTTGCGAGAAGTCCGCGATCAGGTCGTCGATATCCTCGATGCCCGCCGAAAGCCGCAGCATGCCGTCGGAAATGCCCATTGCCTTGCGCGTTTCCGCGCCGGCTTCGAAAAAGATCGTCGGCGCGACGGGAATGATGAGCGTGCGCGTGTCGCCGAGACCGGTCGCCTTGATCGGCAGTTCGAGCGCATTGACGACGTCGATCATGCGCTCCGCGTTGAGTAATTCGAACGAGAGCAGCCATGACGCGCCCTTGAACAGTGCCTGTGCGACCTCGTATTGCGGATGGCTCTTCAAGCCCGGATAGAACACCTTGCCAATGGCGGCGTGGCTTTCGAGAAACTGCGCGAGTGCGAGCGCATTGTCGCTGCTTTGCCTCACGCGCAGGGCGAGCGTTTCCGCGCCCATTGCGATGGCGTGCGCCTGCTCGGACGACAATGATGCGCCCATGTCCCGCAGTCCCTTCTTGCGGATCTGCAAGAGCCCCTGATCTTTCGCCGCCGAACGCCGGTAGTCGTCGGCAATATTCGGGTACGCGCTCCAGTCGAACAGGCCCGTGTCGGTCACCGCGCCGCCAAGCGCGGCGCCATGGCCCGCGATGGTCTTCGTCAACGAGTTGATGACGAGGCTCGCGCCGACCGCCTTCGGCTGGAACAAGGCGGGCGACGTAATCGTGTTGTCGACCACGTAGGCAATGCCGCGCTCGCGGCACAGTTCGCCGATGCCTTGCAGGTCGGGAATCTGCGTGCCCGGATTCGCGATGGTTTCGACGAACACCATGCGCGTATTTGGCTGGATGGCGTTCTTCACGTTCTCGGCGTCGCAGGCGTCGACGGTCGTGATTTCCACGCCGAGCGTGCGCAACGTGCCGAACAGGCTGTTGGTGTTGCCGAACACATAACGGCTCGACACGAGATGATCGCCCGCGCGCAGCAGCGTGAGGAAGGTCGCCGTGATCGCGGCCATGCCGGTGCTGAAGCAGACCGTGCCGGTACCGCCTTCCAGGCTCGTGATCTTGCGCTCGAGCGCGGCCGTCGTGGGGGTGCCTTGCCGCGCGTAGTTGAAACCGCCTTTCTTCGTGCCCTGAAACACGCCGATCAGGTCCTCGACGCGCTCGAAACCATATTGCACGGACGTATGAATCGGCTGGCGCACGCCGCCGTGCTCGGTGCCCGCGATCCTGTCGCCGTGAACGATGCCAGTGGTGAAGCCTTGCTTGCTCATTCTTACTCCGTTTCTCAAGTCGATTGCGCCTGGCACATTATCGCCTGTAACGCGTGTTGCCGGCATTGGGGCGCGCCGAGCCACTGCGCTAACGCAGTTCGGACTCCGACGGTTCCAGCACGCTGCGCAGCTTGCCGAGCAGCCAGTTCACCAGCGCGTTGTTGTGCCGGTAGTGATTCCAGGTGGGAATCTGGCGGGCGCCCAGAATGCGCTTGAACTCATAGGAAGTCGCGCCCAGCTCGATTTCCTCAAAGCCTTCGCGAATGCCGAATTCGACCGTGCGAATGAACATGGCGAAGTACAAGCCGTATTCCTGGCTCTTTTCGTAGTCGAGCCCGATATAACGGTTGACGAGGTGCCGTCCCTTGCCGATCAACTGGGTGAAGCCAATCAACTCGTCGTCCAGAAAGTACAGCAGATAATGGCTAAGGCTGCGGGTATTGGCGAAATACTCCGGCGTGAGCTTCTCGAACTTCAACTCGGCTTTTTGCCAGGTGTTCAGATAGAGCGCATACACACGGGCGACGAGGTGATCGGGCAGGCCCGCGCACTCTTCATAGCGCAGTGCGGCGGCTTTCTTCAGTTTGCGCTTGAGCAGGTTCCTGCGGTCGCTCTTCATGGCCTGGTAGTAGTCCGGGCCGATCGACAGCACGGGCACGGGCAGGCCTTTTGCTGCCACGAAGCCGCGCAGCGGCAAATCCTCGGCGAAACCCTTGTACGCGAGCAGGCTCCCTTTCTTCGCAAGCGCCGCGCTGATGAGCGCGAGCGTCTCCTGCGAGACTTCGCCCTGGATGCGGCCGGCATCGACGGTCGGATGCCCGATGCAGGCCAGCTTGAAGCGGATCCAGCTCAAGCTGCGCTTCAGCCAGCCGCTCGGAAGCAGGGTGTTGAGCCGGAAATCCATCACGAAGTAGGGCGCCACGGTAACGAGCGCGCTGTCCCGGTACACGGCGAAATAACCGAAGCTGAAATCATCCAGCCGGGCCGTCTGAAAGGCTTGGTAAAACTCCGCCCCCTCCGGCTCGTCGCGCAGAAACCCCTCTGGCGGATTGGCCAGATCCTCGATGTACAGCATGGATTGCGGTCCCTTTTTCTGATTGCTTTGTTGACTGCCCAATGTCGGGCACCGATTGTCGGCGATCTTCGCTTCGTTGTCGATTGGCAACGCGGCGCTCGCGCAGGCGTCGCAGACATCATCGACGCGTCACAGCTGCGAATCGAGGAGGGCGGCCGCGTGTTCGAGCAGCTTTTCGTGGAGCGAACGGCGGCGCCAGTCTTCAAGCGTGATGCGTTTCGCCAGGGCGACGTCGGCATCGAAAATGGCCGTCTGCTGGCGCGCGAAATCGCGGTCGTAGATGTTGAGATTGGCTTCGTCGTTGAGCTTGAACGAGCGGCTGTCGAAGTTGGTCGAGCCGACCGACACCAGATACTCGTCGACGACGATCAGCTTGCAGTGGAACATCGTCGGCTGATACTCGTACATCTCCACGCCTGCCGCGAGCAGATCGCCCCAGCACGCGCGCGACGCCTCGCGCACCGTGTGGGTGTCGATGCGCTTGCCGGGCGTGATGATGCGCACCCTCACGCCACGCTTCGCCGCCTCGACGATCGCGTTGATCGTCAGCTTGTCCGGCACGAAGTACGCCGTCGACAGGTGGATCGAGCGCGCCGCGGCGGTGATCGCCATGAGGTACATCAGCTCCATGTCGTCGCTGCCGCCCGAGGGCGAACTGCTGAACACGTGCGCGAGGCCGTTGCCCGCGGCGTCGATCTCGGGAAAGTATTGCGGGCCGTGCAACACATTGCCCGTCGACTTGACCCAGTTGTCCATGAAGACCGCCTGCATCTGTCCGACCGCCGGGCCTTCAACGCGAAAGTGCGTATCGCGCCAATGCTTTTCGTCCTGCGCATGGCCGGTCCATTCGTCGGCGATACCGACGCCGCCCGTGAATCCGATGCGTCCGTCGATCACGAGCAGCTTGCGGTGCGTGCGGTCATTCATGCGGCCAAGACCCGTCCAGTGCGGCTTGTGATACAGCACGAGCTGGGCGCCCGCCTCGCGCAGCATCCGTTGATAGCGCTTGTCCATCTTCGACGAGCCGACCCAGTCGAGCAGCACATGCACGGCGATACCCGCGCGCGCCTTGTCGGCCAGCGCGCGTGCGAATTCCTCGCCAATCGCCCCGGACCAGTAAATGAAGGTCTCGAAGGTGATCGTGTGCTGCGCGGAGCGCATGCCCTCCAGCATCGACGGAAAGATCTCGTCGCCGTTCACGAGCGCCTCGAAGCGGTTGCCTCCCACGACGGGCGGCCCGAGCAGGAGCCCCATCGAGCGGATGAACTGCGGACTGTCGCTCGCGTAAAGCCGTTCGATCTTGTGCTCGATCTTCTTTTCGCCGCTCGTGAGGTTTGCGATCACCAGGATGACGACGAGCGTCACCGCGACCGTCACGACAATGAGGGCAATCGTCGGCATGCGTGGGCCTCGCTTCGCGGATGGGGGCGATGCCTTGCTGTAGCACATTGCATGCGCAAGCGACGCCGGGCGGTCAAGCCGGCTCGTCGGCTCCAGCCATGTGGTCTAGATTCGCCAGCAATTTGTTGATGACGCGGTGCAAGGTCTTGATTTCATTGATGGTCACGCCATCGGAGAGGCGGTTGACCCAAGGGGCCTGAAGACGCATGGCCGCTTCGAAGGCTTGCCTGCCCTCGTCGGTCAAAACGACAAGCTGCGCGCGGCGATGGTGAGGGTTAGCCTCGAAGCGGACCAGACCGTCGTTTGCGAGGTCGTTCACGATCCGTTGCACGTTTTGCCGATTGGCCCCCAGATCCCGGGCGATCCAGGCCACTGGCTGTGGCCGTTGCGCGGCACTGATGGCGCCGAGCATTTGCCAGCGTGCGCTCGTGAGCCCGAGGCCCTCGACCAGGCGGTCGCCCGAGGTGAGCAGTCCGCTATTGAGGCGAAAGAGATCGAGCATGATGCTCGACAGCAGGTCGCCGGCCGGTGTTCTCGCAGGTTCGCGCATATGTCACCATATTTCTAAATTGACATCATCATGCCAATTTACTATAAGTTGACCATGTCCGGTTGACATCATGCTTTTAGAACCAGGAGCGCACCATGCAACTACGACCGCTCGATCCTTCCTGCCCGATCGAACGTCAACTTGAGATTGACGCCGAGCCCGTTGTGCTCGTGAACGTCTTCACACTGGATCTGGCCGATGAGGCGAAATTTCTCGAGGTCTGGAGAGACGATGCTGCGTTCATGAAGCAGCAACCCGGTTTTATTTCAACCCAACTCCATCGCGCGCTCGGAGAGCATCCGGCTTATATGAATTACGCTGTCTGGGAATCCACCGCGCATTTTCGGGTGGCATTCTCTCAGCCGGCGTTCCGGGCGAGCCTGGCCGCTTATCCTTCCTCGGTGACTGCGTCGCCGCATATCTTTCAGAAGATTGCCGTGCCGGGTATTTGCGCGATTTGATTTCAGGTCGCTGCCGGTTGCCGGCCCTTGGCCGCGTTACGGCGAAAAGCCGGCAAATCGTGGATAAACAACGGCATGATCAATGCGTACCGGCGGCCAACACGGTTGAGATCACGCCGGTCGCGCTGGCAACGAGCACGTAGTCGCCGGCTACGCCGACCCAATGGTAGCCGCGCGGGGGCGCTTTCAGGCCATGCTGATTCCAGTTTTCGACTACAAAAATCCGGTCACGATATTCAGGCGGCAGGCGGTCGCCGCGATGCCAGTCGCGATGCGGAATCGCACCGACCGGACGGTTGGCTCTTTCGATCGACGTGGGCGGCGGGTTGCCAGGGCGGTGTTCAGGCTGCGATGCGAACGCGGTGCCTGTCGTTGCGAGCAGGGCGGCAATAATGAAGAATGTCGTGACTTTCGCTTTCATGGTGAATGCTCCAAATAGCGTTCAAGAAAAGAGGAAGTGAGATGAAATTTACTTAGGAGCGTTGATCACTCACTAGTAGTTTCACTTCCTTCGGATTCGTTGGCGCGATGCTCCTCTGCTGCGGCGCGATTCGACGTACGCTTCTTGACCACGGAATCGCCATGCGGGGCGGTGGTCGGCGCTGGCAAGCGGGCCATGGCCATGAACGGCGCCATCATGAGGAGGCCGGCAATCGCGAACGAGGCGTTGAGTCGGTTGATGTACGTGTTCACGTTCTTCTCCCTGACAATGAAATAAAGGATGACTAAATTATCGATGGCTTGACTCGTGGTTCGAGAGAAGCCCCGGGAAGACCGGTTCCGAATCCAAAGCTTACGCCAAGTTTACATTTAGTAAGATTTGCTTTCAAGCAATGGGAGCGAAGTTTTTGTGCGGCGGAACGCCTCACGAAATTGGAGCGCGAACACGGCGGCAGTAGCCGCCAAAGCCACAAAGCGAGCGGCGGGGTGCGTCAGTCATAGACGCCCTGCATTGCACAAGCCAGCCGGGGAAAAGGTCTCAGAGCGCGAGCACGCGAGCCTCGATGCGCGCGAGACGTTTGACGTAGCGCGGCGCGGGTACGAGATCGGCACCCGAAAACAGCACGGGGGCGCCGTGCTGCGCGTCGAGCGCCTTGTCCCCGCATTCGTACGCGACGATCACCTGCTCGCCGACGGGCGTATTGAACAGTTCATGCCACGAGAACGTCACGAAGTAACCGTCATGGCCGACGGCCAGGAAGATCATGCGCTTGAAGTCGCCGTCCACGTCGTTGCGCAGTTCGGCCTGCGCGAGCAGGTCCGTCAGGCGTACGCCGCGATAAGGCGCGACCGTCCGGATGAAGCGCTGCGTCGTGTAGCAGCGCAGGTCGAACGCCGGGCACGTCACGGCCGGATACTGCCTGAGCGCATCTAGCGAGAGGGACAGCGGGCGCACGAGGCTGCCCGTGAGCTGGAGCGGGGCACTTTGCCCAGCGGTGTTGCGGGGGCGGTCGCGATATCCATGCATGAGTCTCCGGGCCGGCATCTGCTCAATGAGCGGTCAATGTAGCGTTCGCTATAGTCTTGCGTATATTACGCTCGCGATCAACCGGAGTCAGCCTGGCCCGCAAGATGCCGGACATGCCGCGGCGGTTATGTCCCCAGGGCGGGCGCGGCAGTCGCATAGAGTCAGGCAATCGCGCCATCCCTTAGCCTGAACGCGGCCACGGTCTCGCGAAGCGCGTGCGCCTGCTCGGCCAGCGCGTACGTCGCCGCCGATGCCTCCTCCACGAGCGCCGCGTTCTGCTGCGTGACCTCGTCCATTTGCGTGACGGCGATATTCACCTGCTCGATGCCCGTCGACTGCTCGCGCGACGCCGTCGAAATATCTTGAACGGTGCCGGAAACTCGCTGCACGGCTTCGACGATCTCGTCGATGATGTGGCCGGCGCTGGCCACCTGAGACGATCCGCTTTCGACGTGTTCTTTCGACTGTTCGATGAGCGCCTTGATCTCGCGCGCCGCGCTCGCGCTGCGCTGCGCGAGCGTGCGGACTTCGCCGGCGACAACGGCGAAACCGCGGCCTTGCTCGCCCGCACGCGCCGCTTCGACGGCGGCGTTGAGCGCAAGAATGTTGGTCTGAAACGCGATGCCGTCGATCAACCCGATGATCTCGCCGACCTTGCTCGAGCTGTCCGCAATGGACTGCATCGTGCCGACCACGCCGCGCATCACCGTGCCGCCGCGCGCCGCGGTCTGCGCCGCCGTACCCGCAAGCGAGCTGACGTGCTCTGCATTCTGGGCGTTCATGCGTACGATCGACGTAAGCTCTTCCATGCTCGCGGCCGTTTCTTCGAGCGACGCTGCCTGCTCTTCGGTGCGCGAGGACAGATTCTGGTTGCCCGCGGCGATCTGCGCGCTCGCCGTTGCGACGCCTTCGGCGTTGGTGCGGACCTCGCTCACGACGCGCGCGAGGCTCGTCTGCATTTTCGCAAGCGCCGTGAGCAGTTCTGCTGTTTCGTCGTCGCCATGCGCATGCAGATCGGTCGACAGGTCGCCGTCGGCGACCTCACGCGCAAAGTCCACGGCGCGGCCCAGCGGGCTCGTTACCGTACGGCTGAACAGCACGCCGCCCGCCAGCGCGAGCAGGAACGCGACCACCATGAGCGCGGCGCTCACGATGGTGGCATGCGCCGCCTGGACCGCGGCCTGTGCGGCCACTTGCGCGTTGGTGGAGGCAATGATCTGCGCGGCGCGGTCGAGCAGTTCGGCTGGCGCGCGGTCGACACCGGCGACCACGGTATCGCCCGCAACGGGATCGGCGGCCGCCGCCTTGAACGCCTCGAAGCCCTTGCGATACCCCTGGCCCATCGCCTCGTGCGCCTCGGCGAACTGCGCGACGAGCGTGCGCGCTTCGCCTTCGGGCAGTTTCGTTTCGAGCGCGGCGGCGAGATCGTTCACGGTGCGCTCGCGCTTCTGAAACGCGCTCCAGTAACGATCGAGTTTTTGCGGGTCCTTGCCGCGCAGGAGTGTGTCTTTCCACTCCTGCACCTGCAGCTTGAACTCGACGAGCGTGGCCGACACCATGCGCTCGTTCGCGGCGGCGTCCTGCACGGTGGTGCGGTAGGTATCGATGGCCTGGTTGAGCGTGTGGATGCCATAGAACGCACCCGCCGACATGAGGGTGAGGGAGGCGGCGAAAGCGAGCGGAATCTTGCGGCTGAGTTTCATGGGGGTCGAATGGCTGAAAATGCAAGGCGCATGACGCGCCGACCTCCTTATTACGGCTCGAGCCTGCGCTTCTTGAGCTTTAGCGCATTTCGCCGCCTTTCGTCATACGTAAGCCGTTGCAAACACCTTGCGCGCGGGCGGGCGCCGCGAACTATAGATCGGCCTCCGCTTCAAACGCTTCGAAATGAAACTCGGCGATGAAGGGAAGGGCGGCATCCACGGGGGACTCGGCCGCAGAGTCCGGGTCTGGTGTTGACGTGCCGCCGCCCCGTGCCGCGCAATTCGAGGCGTGCACGTCGCTCGCAAAAAACACAATGCCGGTTATCACGCAGCCACCCAGCAGCCAGAACAACTCAGGGAAAGCCAGCGTCGCAGCGATTTTGGATGGCCTTTCAATCGCGTAGCCATGAAATAATAAGGTTTGCGAAATAACTAGCTGTCCAGCGTGGCGAGATACGGTTGAGGCGAGGGACGGTGAAGCGACGGATGCAGCGACACCCAGCTCCTGGCGCTTTCCAGTGCCTCGATCTGACCGGTCTGCGAATTGCGCCGATACACGCGCCGGTGTTCAGATAGTGTGGTTCCATTTGCGGACTAATGATGTTGCCCCGCTAACAGAACACCCGGCGTATCGGTCATATTCCAGCTCGCCTGACGCGCACACGTATCCGTTTTTATCGCGTTTGTGTCGGCGGTATGTGCCGCTGGGCTGGGCGCGCGCTTTCACTCGCGGTTGATAGAATTGCGCAGCGCGCAAGCAACCCCTCGATTCGAAGGAGCCAGTCTGAATGGCGCCGAACACGGAAACCGAATTTTTTCGCCTTCTCACAAACAGCTATCGCCGCCTGTTGGGTATTGCGCTCGTGCCCGAAGGCATGAGCGACACAGAGGGCGCGGCCTGGCTCTACGAGCGCGCGCCGTTCGGCTTGCTTGCGCACGGCACGCAGGCGGACCCCGTGTTCATGTATGGCAATCGTCGCGCACAAGCGATCTTCGGCTACGACTGGGGCGAAATCACGGCGTTGCCTTCGCGTCTTTCTGCGCAGGCGCCCGAGCGTAGCGAGCGGCAGGCATTTCTCGATTCGGTGACGCGCGAAGGCTTCGTGAAAGACTATCGCGGCATCCGCATTACGAAGTCGGGGCAGCGCTTCTGGATCGAGCGCGCGACTGTATGGCAGTTGATCGACGAAGCCGGCGTGCTGCATGGGCAGGCTGCGATGATTCCGGAAGTCGCGCCTTGCTGACGCGGGCTTGCGCTCGCGAAGCCCGCGATCATTTTGCGTTCTGCGGACCCTTGCGGTTTGCTTGCGGCGCTGCCACGGCATAGCCCGCGAGAAATACGTCTACTGCCCGGTTCACGACCTCCAGCAATTTCGCGCGCGAGACTTTGACCTCGTAACCAAGCGTCGCGATTTCGACCAACTCGGCTTCGAGAAGCGCCAGCAGATGGTGAGCCGCGACGCCTGGGTCACACGGCCGAATTGTGCCCGCCTCGATCGCGCTATGCGATTTCGCTGATCGTGGTGTTCCTGTGCCTCGCGGGGCTGTACGAGAGCTGGTCGGTACCGCTCGCGGTCATTCTCGTGGTGCCGATCGGCGTGCTTGGCGCGTTGTTGGGCGCGCATTTGCGCGGGCTGTCGAACGACGTCTATTTCAAGGTCGGCCTGCTGACGACAATCGGCCTCGCAACGAAGAACGCGATTCTGATCGTCGAATTCGCGAAGGACCTCCAGGAACAGGGCCGTGGGCTCGTCGAGGCTACGCTCGAAGCGGCGCACCAGCGTTTGCGGCCGATCCTGATGACCTCCCGCGCGCGGAGCTGGCCCCGACGATCGACGCCGGCGGCTCGCTCACGAACACGCGCACCGATGGCGCGGTCAGCCACTCGAACACCGTGTCGATCGGCACGACATCATGGGAAATCGACTTCTTTGGGCGCATTCGAAGCCTGAAGCGCCAGGCGCTCGAGGACTATCTGTCGACGCAGGCCTCGCGCACCAGCACGCAGCTTTCGCTCGTGGCAGATGTGGCGACCGACTATCTGCAATTGCTCTCCGACGAGACTTTGCTGAAGGTCTCGACCGACACCGCCGCGGCCGACCAGAGCACCTACGACCTCACGATGAGCATGATGAAGATCGGCAGCGCGTCGCTTCAGGACGTGCGCGAGGCGCAGACCTCGCTGGCGAGCGCACGCGCGAGCGTGGCGTCGTACACGCGCGCGGTCGCGCAGGACCGCAACAATCTGATCGCGGAGATTGGCTGTCCGTTGCCCGATGACTTCGCCACTGAGCCCACGCTGCTGGAGAGCGACGCCATGTTCGCCGACGTCGATGCGGGCATCCCGTCCGATTTGCTCGCGCGGCGGCCCGATATCATCGAGGCGGAGCATACGCTCAAGGCGGCGAACGCGAACATCGGCGCCGCACGCGCGGCGTTCTTTCCCAAGATCGGGCTGACAGCGAGCGCCGGCACGGCCAGCACGAGCCTCTCGCAGCTATTCAAGGCGAGCACGGGCGCGTGGACGTTCGCGCCGTCGATCACGATGCCGATCTTCGATTACGGCAGCAACAAGGCGTCGCTCGATGTTGCGAAGATCGAGAAGGTTATCGACGTGGCCGATTACGAAAAGGCGATCCAGACGGCATTCAAGGAAGTGTCGAACGCACTGGCGGGGCGCGCGACCTATGTCGATCAGGTCGAGGCGGACCGCGACTACGTGAAATCGGCGCAGGATTACTACGATCTCGCGCAGGCACGCTACAAGACCGGTACCGACAGCTTCCTGACCGTGCTGACCGCGCAGCGCACGCTCTATACCGCTCAGGAGCAACTCGTCACCGACGAGCTCGCGAAGCTCTCGAATCAGGTCACGCTATACAAGGTGCTGGGCGGCGGCTGGTCCGCAACGAGCGTGCATGAGCAAGCTGCCGCGAGCGACCAGGCGCGTTCTTGAAGAATGCAGGTCGAAATGCAGCCGGAAATGCGATCGTGGCGAGCGACCCGCTAGAATTGCGATGGTCGGCGCCGCGTTGTGCAGCGGCGCTTGCGACTTCCTTGCCATTATTTGATTTCATTCACGCGTGAAGACCGCTACCCTCGAACAACTGCGTGACGGGCGACTCGCCGGCGCACGACAGCTCAAGCTCGCCTGCGGGTTGACCGAATTTCCGCGCGAGGTCTTCGACCTTGCCGACACCCTGGAGGTGCTCGACCTCTCGGGCAATGCGCTCACGTCGCTGCCGGACGACCTGGCGAGGCTGCGCCACCTGCGCATTCTGTTCGCCTCGAATAACCGGTTCACCGGGTTGCCGCCCGTACTCGGCGACTGCGAATCGCTGAGCATGGTCGGCTTCAAGGCGAACCGCATCCGCCACGTTTCGGGGCGCGCGCTGCCAGCGCAATTGCGCTGGCTGATCCTGACCGATAACGACGTCGACGTGCTGCCGCCCGAAATCGGCGAGCGTCCGAATCTGCAGAAGCTGATGCTCGCCGGCAATCGGCTGCGCTCGTTGCCCGAGACGATGGCCGCTTGTAGCCGGCTCGAACTGCTGCGGATTTCGGCGAACCGGCTCGACGCCTTGCCCGACTGGCTGTTGCGCTTGCCGCGGCTCGCGTGGCTCGCCTACGCCGGCAATCCCCTGAACGTCGCGCGCGAGCAGATGGCGCTGGCCGATGCGCCGGTGCCCGATATCGACTGGCATACGCTCGCGCTTGGACAAACGCTCGGCGAGGGCGCATCGGGCGTGACGCATCGCGCGACGCGTCTCCTGCGCGACGGGCATCCGGTGACGGCGGTCGCCGTCAAGCTGTTCAAGGGCGCGGTGACGAGCGACGGTTTGCCGGAGCTCGAAATGGCCGCGTGTCTGCAAGCCGGCCCGCACCCGAACCTCATCCCGGTGCTCGGCAAGGCCACGGGTCATCCGCTGGGCGAGCATGGCCTCGTGATGGAGCTGATCCATCCGTCGTTCGCCAATCTCGCCGGGCCTCCGAGCCTCGACTCGTGTACGCGTGACGTTTATGCGGCCGATGTACGGTTCGACCGGCCGGTTGCGTTGCATATCGCACGCGGGATCGCATCGGCGGCGCGGCATCTGCACGGGCGCGGGATCATGCACGGCGATCTCTATGCGCACAACATCCTGCACGACGGCTCAGGGCATGTATTGCTCGGCGACTTCGGCGCGGCGTCCTTTCACGATATCGACGATCGCGCACAGGCGCAGACGCTCGAGCGCATCGAGGTGCGCGCGTTCGGCTGCCTGCTGGAAGAACTCGCGCAACGTCTGGCCGGAGAGGCCCATGATCGCGCCGCTGGGTTCGATGCGCTGATCGCAGAGTGTTTGTGCGAGCAAGTCGAGACGCGGCCTTCATTCGATGAGATTGTCGAGCGGCTATCTGCGTTGAGCGATTGAGCGCTAGCCGTTGCAGGCTCAGGCGTCCGCGCTGACCGGCGCGTAGATCGCGAATTTCAGCGCCGGATCGTCGTTCGCCTGATAGCCTCGATTCATGTGCTTTGCGGCGACGAACGCCGGCCGCCGGTCCGTCCTGCTAATGCGGCAAGCGCCGTTCGAGGCAATTCTTCCGTGGCAAGTGCCCACAGCGAATACGCAACGCCGCGCTGGAACAACAAGCCGACCGCAGAGCGAAGTTCGCCTCTGCCCAGCGCATAGACCGAGTCAGTGACGGCCTTTGCACCGTGCATCAGGACGCTGGCATGCCGGTAGCATCCCATCATGCAGGCGTTGCACGGTTCCCGTTGATCGGGCAGGCGGTCGAGGTCGAAGACGGAGCCCATGGGCTCATGCCACGGTTCGCAACGCCAGACATCGAGGTTCCAGTCGATATAAAAATACTTGCTGCCAGCGATACACGGAATGAGTTGCTGTTCGCCGCGCACGAACCGCGCGACCTCGTCCAGTGCAGCGCCCGGGTCCATTACACGAAAGCGCTTCTTGAGGCGCTCGATTGCACTCAATGCTTCGAGTAGTTCGTCACGGCTGAGGTCGACCAGCGTCGAATTTTCGTCATACACAAGCGATGTGGAACCGAATGCCTCGCGCCTTGGATAGGAAAACACCACGGAATCGAAGCCAAGCCGGTTCAGTGTTTCGGGAAGCGATGCGTAACGGACCAGATGGCTCACCGTAACCGTTGCGCAGACCGGAATGCCGAAGGCGTGCGCCTGAACGATGCCCTCGCGGATGCGGGCCGCAAGGCCGGGCAGGCCGCGATTGCGCTCGTGCTCGCTCATGTCTGCGCTATCGATCGAAATCAGGAGACGCTGGAGGCCGGCGGCGGCCAGTTGCTTGATGTGGCGGGGGAGGAACCAGCCGTTCGTGATCAGGCCGCACTGGATGCCGGCTTTCGTGGCCGAGTCTACGAGCGATTCGATTTGCGGGTGAACCAGAGGCTCGCCGCCCTGCAGCGTCATGTAGCGAATCCTGCGTTTGCGAAGCATCGGCATCGCACGCGCGAACGCATCAGGATCGATATACCGGCGCGGGCCGGCCAGTTTCTTCTCACGCGAAAAGCCGCAGAAGTCGCATGCGGCGTTGCAAACGTTCGTAACCGAAACGTCGCAGACCGCAGGCAGTGGATTGCGCGGCTCGCTCGCGCCGTTGCTTACATTTGGCAAACTGCGCCACTTGATGGTCCGCTCTGTCCTGTCCATGGTGCCCTCACGGTTTGCCGACTCGTTCCGCACGAACCATCATAGGTTACGCCCGGCACGCGCGCTGGATCGGGTACGATATTTTTCCAGATAATGACTCAAACAAATCCTGTTTGACCGGCTAGTGTCAGACGACTTCCAACCCCATACTAGAGATGTCTCACCGGGAAGTCAGTTCCGGGCGAGTTTGTGACCGCTATGCACGGATTGCAGAAGGAGGTGAAATGGTTGACACCACAACCACCAAGCCGCGCGCCATCGGCTTCAACCACGTTGCGCTCGAAGTTGGCGATATCGAGGAAGCGCTGGCTTTCTATGGCCGCATCTTCGACTTTCAATTGCGTGGCAAGAGCAAGACGATGGCCTTCATCGATCTTGGCGATCAATTCATCGCGTTGCAGGCGGGACGCAAACAGCCCGCCGATGACGGCCGGCATGTCGGCCTCGTTGTCGACGACAAGGAGGCGGCGCGCGCCGCGCTCAAGGCGGCGGGAGTCAAGCCGCTCGACGGTCCGTTTCTGGATTTTCGCGATCCCTGGGGCAATCGCATCGAGATCGTGGGCTATGACAATATCCAGTACACGAAGGCGCCGAACGTTCTGCGCGGCATGGGCCTGACGCACCTGACCAAGAACGAAAGCGCGAAAAAGGAGCTGGCCGAAAAAGGGATGGCGGCGAGTTGAAGTCCATCTTTCGGTGATGGCTTATCGGCAGCGCTGCTGCTTCGCTCAATTCGGTTGCGGTTGCGGTTGCGACTGTTGTGGCACAAGTTGCGGCGGCGGCGGCGGCAGCGGCGGCGGTTGCGGCGCCGTGATCGGTTCGAGCCCGCTGCGCGTGATCGCGGGCGCCGCATCCGGCGAGGACAGAAAGCGGATCAGCGCCTCCGCGCCGGCAGGATTTCTCGCTGTGGTCGCGATGCCCCCGGAGTACACCGTGTAACGTTGCACTTCCGCAGGCAAACTGCCGACCACCGTTATCCCTTTCACCGGCAGCAGTTCCACGACCTGCTGCAAGCCGATTTCCGCGTCGCCGTTCGCGACGACAGTGGCGACCCGCTCGGCAGAAACCATGCGGCTCTTGCTTTTCACACGGCCGTCAATGCCCAGACGCGAAAACAGCTCGTTGGCGATATAGATTCCACTCGCGCTTTCCGGATAGACAATCGACTTCGCAGCAAGCAGCGTGCGGCGCAAAGCGTCGACAGTGCTGATGTCCGGTTTCGGCGCACCCTCGCGCACCACCATGCCGATTGGCGAGCGTGCGAAGTCCACCTTGCTGCCGGGCACCACGTTGCCGGCGCGAATCTGATCGTCGAGCGCATAGCTGACCACGATCAGCACGTCGGTCCACTCGCCACGCGCAAACCGCACGGGAATCGCATTCAGGGCCGTGCCCGCAGCGGCCCCCCAGACAGTGGCGAGTGTATTGCCGCTCTCGTCCTCGAATTGCGGGCCCAGGTCGCGATACGCTGGCGCAAACCAGCCCGACATCATGACTTTCACCGGGTCTGCCAAACACGCGCCGGGGCCCAGTAAAGCGAACGCTACGCAGAATGCGAGTGTGCGAACCCTCAGCTTGTGGATAGTCACGGTTGCGCCCCATCTCAATCGGCTGATCCGACACCACGGACATGTATCGCTCCCTATTTGTGACGAATGCGTGCGACGAATGCGTGCGACGAAAGCGTGTCATGGATAGGACCTTTTGCATCGTTTATACAACACGTTCGTTTGGGCACACACTGCTTTTCTTCGCCTCTGATAGTCTTTTCCCAGCGACAGTTCGGGCGGTTAACAAACTTGACGCGTGCGATCGTGAAATCGAAGACAGGGGGGCTTATCCATGTTGCATTGGCTTTCAAACTTGATTGCCCACAATGCCGCAACGCCGGAGAAGCAGGCTCAACGCGCGCTGGGTGAATTGCGCATGGCACTCTTCCAGGCCGAACAGCGGGTTCTCGATGCGCAATTGCAGGCTGAGTATTACCGCACGCGAATTGCGTTTTGCGAGGAAGTGCTGCAGGCAGGCATCGAACAGGTGTCGGACCACCGCAAAGGGCAACGTGAAGCGGTTACGCACGACTTGCGCCCGAACCTGAAGCTGACGACTTCGCAATAGTCATGTAAGGCCGAATCCGTGCGGCGATTTGGGGACAAGGCGTGCGGCCGCATGGATCCGTGCGATGGCTTGAGATGAGCGGCAGCAATTGCGGCTACGGCACCAAACTTGCTCAATCGGTGTGCAGGGAACCCTACTGGTCGAAACAGTAGACCCTACATCAGGAGACGATCATGGACTACCGTGAGCATAGCTACCCCGTGGAGAGCGAGCAGGACGACGCTGATTCGGCGAGCGAACCTTACCTGCATCCGTATCGTGCGTTATTGCACGAGCCTACCGTCGTACTGGTTGGCAACCCGAGTGACCGCGCAGACGTCGCTACGTCGGCGATACTGGGCTACAACTGACGGCAGTGTTTGCGCGTCGATTGGCGGGTCAAATGTTCTGTATTCCGAACTATGTGATTCGCCGAGTCAGCGTTGTCGACAAGCGGCAGATGCGCGCCCATCCGGGCGCATCGCGCTTTTCTTTTCGGTAGTCGGCAGAACAATCGACGAAGCGCTAGATGCGCGGTAGATCGTCGATGGATTTTTCGACGTTACCGTCCGGCACTTCCAGATCGATGCCATCGATCCCATTGGGATGCGGGACCGGCTTGATCTTCGGGCCAAGAAATCTCATGCCGCCCAGCGTAAATACCGAATAAACCACTGCGCCCAAGCGGATGTCGTTTGTGACGGCCCCCACCTCGGAGATGGTGGGTGTCGAGAGCCAATCGTGCGTCTGGGGGTCGATTTGCGCCCAGCGCACGTGTGTTACCCGGTCCGTTGAGGAACTGATGCGTACACCGTCGACACCATAGGTAGCCATAGCCGTCACCCTCGAGACGAGAACTCAATAATGGTAGTCCGATCGCAGCGCGGGTGGTAGCGCGCCGTCGGCCAGGAGGTGTCCTTCACGCTGGGCCAGTCCTGCTCAGCGGTTTCGAGGGTCGTACCGTGTGGCGCCGCCGCGCGGCAGTATGAGGCCGGATACTTGCCAATCAACCGCGCTCACCACACCGCCTGGCTCGTGATTGCAAACTGCTTGAACTGGGCATCGACGCGCAAAGGCGCGCCGCGTTCGGTCTTCTCGATGTGATCGACGAGCGGCAGCCCCACGCCTTCGAGCCAGTCGGAGAGGCCAAGATCGACGGGCGTATCGATGCGCACGAACATGCCCGCGTTGGAGGCGAGCCAATGGCTGATCAGCGCCTTGGCGCGGCATGCATCGGGGGAATCCGGGGCGATGACGGGGCCGATCACGTGCCCGTCGCCAAAGCGGCGAAAGAGCGCGAAGCCGATCAGGTCGCCGTCGCGGTCGAGCGCGATGCCGCTCGCTTGATCGAGCAGTTTCGGCAGCATGTCCGAGCGGTCGAGGCCACTTGCGCGCGTAGCCAGCTCGATGAGGCGGGGCCGGTCGCTCGCGCCGATCGGGCGCAGCCGCTCGCCTGCGGGCAGCGAGACGAGCGGCGGCTGGAACGCCGCGCCCTGGTGCTGGTGAATGCGGCCGATGCGCGTAAAGCCGAGCCGCTCGACAAGCGGCCAGCCCGTGTCGCTTGCATGGAGCAGTAGCGTGCGCGAGGCGAGCGCCTGCATCCAGTGTTCGATCATGGCCCGGCCAATGCCGCGGCGCTGATGACTGGGCTTGACGATCAGCATGCCGAGTGTCGCTGCGTTGGGACCGAACAGCCAGGAGAAAGCCGTGCCGACGAGCGAGCCGCTTTCGTCCACGGCCACGATGCCTTCGCCGATGCGGGCGGCGAACCGCCAGTCTTCGGGGCGGTGCCGCCAGCGCACTGCTGTCGACAACGCGTGCGCGGCGGCCAGATCGTCGGCAGTAAAGGCGCGGTAGGTAATGACGCTGCTCAGGTTTGGGTCGGACACGCCGGCCTCCGGATTCTGTATACGCGTACCGTGACTATCGCATTGGCAGCCGTGGCTGACTAGGACGATCTTCCTGTTTGGGCGCGCGCCGGGCCTGCGCCCGTGATGCAATGCAAAACGCGGGGTTGGACGGTCAATAACGCGTCGATTCTGCTGATTGCGCTTTTTTGTCGGCGAAATATGCGGTGGCAGTGGATCTACGATATTTCCCATCGAGACCAAGTCGAGGGAACCCAGCCATGGACCAGTTCGATCCCGCCGCAGTGGCTGCTGCAGTGGCTGAAAAAGCCGGCCATTTTATTGGCGGAGAATGGGTCGCTGACGGCGCGGCGCGCATCGGGGTCGCGCGGCCATCGGACGGCGTTGTCTTTGCCTCGGTGCCGCTTGGCGATGCGCAACTTGTGGACCGCGCCGTCGATCACGCGAAGCGAGCGTTTCGCGAGAGCGGCTGGCCACGCATGGCGCCGCGCGAGCGTGCCCGCATTCTGCGCCGCTTCGCGGACCTGATCGCCGCCGACACCGCCACGCTCGCGCCGCTCGAAGCGCTCGGCTCGACGCGCCCGGTGCGCGACGTGTGCGCGTGGGACCTGCCGTTCACGGCGGAAGGCATCCGCTTCTATGCCGAGTTCGCCGACAAGATCGGCGGCGAGGTCGTGGCCACCGATCACGACCATCTGGGCATGACGATCGCCGAGCCTTATGGTGTGGTTGGCGCGATCGCGCCGTGGAATTTTCCGCTCGTGATGGCATCGTGGAAGATCGGTCCGGCGCTCGCCGCGGGCAATGCCGTGGTGCTCAAGCCTTCGGAAATGACGCCGTTCTCCGTGCTGCGTCTGGCCGAACTCGCAATCGAGGCGGGCATTCCGCCGGGCATCTTCAACGTGGTGCAAGGCGACGGCATGACGACCGGCGACGCACTCGTGCGCCACCCGGACGTCGCGAAAGTCACGTTCACGGGATCGACACGCGCGGGCGCTGCGATCATGGCGGCGTGCGCGCAAAGCGGCACGAAGCCGGTCACGCTGGAGCTGGGCGGCAAGAGCCCGCACCTCGTGTTCGCGGACGCGCCGAAACTCGACGAGGTCGCGCATCGCATTGCGGGCGCGATTGCGGTGAACGCTGGGCAGGTGTGCGTGGCCGGTTCGCGGCTGCTGGTCGAGCGCGCCGTTGCGGAGGAACTCGTTTCACGCATCGAGCAGGCGTTCGCTTCGCTGCGCGCCGGCGCGACGTGGGCTTCGGGCACGACGCTGCCACCCATCATTTCGGAAACCCAGGCCGCGCGCATCGAAGCCATTGTCGAGCGCAGCGTGGCCGAAGGCGCAACGCTGTACTGCGGCGGCCGCCGGGCGGACGCGCCTGTGCCCGGCGCGTTCTACCTGCCCACCATCCTCACCGGCGTGACGCCGCAAACCGAGGCGGTGCGCGCCGAGATCTTCGGCCCGGTGCTCACGGTGCAGACCTTCGACACAGAGGAGGAAGCGCTCGCGCTCGCCTCGCATCCCGAATACGGCCTCGCCGCCGGCGTGCACACCGCGGACATCGGCCGGGCGCTGCGGCTCGTGCGCGCGCTGGAAGCGGGCACCGTGTGGGTCAACCGCTACGGACGCAGCAACGACTTCATGATTCCGACGGGCGGGTACAAACGCTCAGGTCTGGGCAAGGATCTCGGGCGCCAGGGTTACGAAGCGCACCTGCGTTTCAAGAGCGTGCTGATCGATACGCGGACCTAACGGAATGCTGACGGTAATGCGGACAAATCACCCTGGAAAACGCACGGTCATGCGGCTATCACGCGCTCGATGGCGCCACCGCAGAATCTGCTGCTGCGGCCCCTGCAAACGCGTGATTTATACCGTGAATGCCCCACGATTCGACGCCAACCCCAAATTTTGCGCTGTTTAAATTTTCCACAGGGACGCACTTCCCCCTGTTTTCGCCACTGAGCCCCGGAGCGGGTTCATCACACGAAAGGACTGCCATCATGATCGATTTCGAGCCGAAGTACATCACGTTCGACTGCTACGGCACGCTCACGAAGTTCCGCATGGCCGACATGGCGCGCGAGCTGTACGGCGACCGCCTCAAGGGCGCCGATCTCGAGAAGTTCGTCACGTTCTTCGCGGGCTATCGCCTCGACGAGGTGCTCGGCGCATGGAAGCCGTACCGCGACGTGCTCGTCAATTCGGTGCGCCGCGCCTGCAAGCGCATGAACGTCGAGTTCATCGAGTCCGAAGCCGAAAAGTTCTATACCGCCGTGCCGACGTGGGGCCCGCACCCGGACGTGCCGGAAGGTCTATCGCGCCTGGCGAAGAAGTACAAGCTCGTGATTCTCTCGAACGCTTCGGACGACCAGATCCAGAGCAACGTCGACAAACTCGGCGCGCCGTTCCACCGCGTGTTCACGGCGCAGCAGGCGCAGTCGTACAAGCCGCGCATGCAGGGCTTCGAGTACATGTTCGACCAGTTGAACTGCAACCCCGGCGACGTGCTGCATGTTTCGTCGAGCCTGCGTTACGACATCATGACGGCGCACGACTTGGGCATCAAGCACAAGGCGTTCGTGAAGCGCGGCCACGAGCCGGGCACGCCGTACTACGAGTACTACGAAGTCGAGACGATCGGCGAACTCGCGTCGCAACTGGGTCTGTGAGAGCAGCGATAGGCGAGGCCGCCCGATGAAGCTCGACTCCTACTGGCTCGATACCGCCCCTGGCGGTCTGCTCGCAAGCGAGGGACCGGTGGAGGGCCGCGTGGACGTCGTCGTGGTTGGCGGCGGCTTCACGGGGTTGTCCGCGGCGCTCGCGTTTGGCCGCCGCGGCGCGAGCGTCGCGGTGCTGGACGCGGGCCGCATGAGCGGCGGCGCATCGGGGCGCAACGGCGGCCAGTGCAATACCGGCGTGGCGCAGGACTATGCGGCGCTGCGCGGGCAATTGGGCATCGAGCGCGCGCAGGGTTGCTACCGCGCTTACGCGGCGGCCGTCGATACCGTCGAGCGGTTGATTCGCGAAGAGGACATCGACTGCGACTACCTCGCCTCGGGCAAGCTCAAGCTCGCGGCGAAGCCCCATCACTTCGAACACCTCGAACGCACGGCCGAGCTGATTCGCCGCGAAGTCGATCCGGACGTCGAGATCATCGGCCGCGAACAGATTCGCAGTGAGGTGGAATCGGACAGCTTCCATGGCGGACTGCTTCAAAAGCGCGGTGGCCAGATGCACATGGGCCGCTTTGCGGTTGGGCTTGCGAACGCCGCTGTACGGCGCGGCGCACGGCTCTACGAGCACGCCGCCGTGACGTCCATCGCGAAGGAGAGCGGCGGCTATCGCGTGGAGTCGACGCGCGGGACGTTGCGCGCGCAACAGGTATTGATCGCCACGGGTCCTTCGCGGCATGGGCCGTTCGCGTGGTACCGGCGGCGTCTTGCGCCGGTCGGCTCGTTCATCGTCGTGACGGAACCGCTGCCGCCCGCGCAGCTCACGCGGCTCTTGCCCAACCGCCGCTCGTACACGACGAGCCGCCTCATGCACAACTATTTTCGCGTGACGCCGGACTCGCGCTTACTGTTCGGCGGGCGGGCGCGCTTCACGGCGTCGGAGCAGCCGTCCGACGCCAGGAGCGGCCGCATCCTGCAGCGCAATCTCGCGCAGCTCTTCCCGGCGCTCGCGAGCGTGCGTATCGATTACTGCTGGGGCGGGCTCGTCGATATCACCGCGGACCGCTTGCCGCGCGCGGGCCAGCACGAAGGCGTGTGGTTCTCGATGGGCTACAGCGGTCACGGCACGCAGATGTCGACGCATATGGGCCAGGTGATGGCCGAGGTGATGAGCGGCAACCCGTCCGCGAACCCGTGGCGCGATTTCGCGTGGCCCGCCATTCCGGGTCACACGGGCAAACCGTGGTTTTTGCCGCTCGTCGGCGCGTACTACCAGATCAAAGACGCTTTTTACTGACCCTGCTTTTCCACAACACACAGCCTCGATACGTCGAGCTGCGGCCCCCCACATCAGACGCGGAGAAGTTCATGAGCATCGACAAATCGCTTGAAGACATCGCTCACCCGGGCGTGCGGCTCGAGGCGTTGACGAAGCGCGGCGCCTCGCGCCGCGACCTCCTTCGCGCGATGGTCGCGGGGGGCATGATGTCGATGACGGGCGCGGGCCTGCTCGCCGCGAGCGGCGCGGCCTTCGCGCAGGAAAAGCCGAAGCAGGGCGGCAAGATCCGTGTGGCGACGCAGTCGTCGTCCGCCTCCGACACGCTCGATCCCGCGAAGGAGTCGGTGTCCACCGACTATGTGCGCGCGAACATGCTGTACAACGGCCTGACCGAGTACGACTCGCACCTTGGCGCGCAGATGGCGCTCGCGCAGTCGCTCGAAACGAAGGACGCGACGGTGTGGGTCGTGAAGCTGCGCAGCGGCGTGCAGTTCCACGACGGCAAGGCGCTCGCGCCCGCCGACGTCGTGTACTCGCTCATGCGCCACAAGGACGCCGCGGCGGGCTCGAAGGTCAAGACGCTCGCCGACCAGTTCCAGGACGTGAAGGCCACGGGCCCGAACGAAGTGACGATCACGCTCTCGGGCGCGAATGCCGACCTGCCCGTGATCCTCGCCGACTCGCACTTCATGATGGTCAAGGACGGCACGAACGACTTCAAGACTGCCGTGGGCACCGGCCCGTTCAAGCTCAAGGAGTTCTCTCCGGGCGTGCGCACGGTCGTCGTGCGCAACGAGCGCTACTGGAAGCCGGGCCTGCCGCATCTGGATGAGATCGAGCTGGTCGGCATCGGCGACGAATCGGCGCGCGTGAACGCGCTGCTCTCGGGCGACGTGCAACTCATCAACCAGGTGAGCCCGCGCTCGACCTCGCGCATCAAGGGCACGCCGGGCTTCGCGGTGAAGGAGACGAAGACGGGCCAGTACACCGACCTCATCATGCGCGATGAAGGCGGCGTTACGGGCAACGCCGACTTCCGCCGCGGCATGATGCACCTGTTCGACCGCGAGCAGATCCGCAGCGCCGTGTTCCTCGGCTA
Source organism: Paraburkholderia sp. CNPSo 3274 (assembly GCF_024206475.1). Taxonomy (GTDB): domain Bacteria; phylum Pseudomonadota; class Gammaproteobacteria; order Burkholderiales; family Burkholderiaceae; genus Paraburkholderia. The sequence continues at coordinate 27,624 of NZ_JAMBPR010000055.1, read as the reverse complement.
TGGCGCGATCGGCAACGACCAGCCGATCGATCCGACCAACAAATATTACTTTGCCGGCCTGCCGGAACGCACGTTCGATCCGCAGAAGGCGAAGTTCTACTTCCAGAAGGCAAAGCTCGGCAGCACGCCGCTGCAGATCTATGCCTCCCCGGCGGCGGACGGCTCCGTCGAAATGGCGATGCTGCTGCAGCAGGTCGCGCCGCAGGCTGGCCTGAACCTTCAGGTGGTGCGCACGCCCGGCGACGGCTACTGGTCGAACCACTGGATGAAGCACCCGCTGACCTTCGGCAACATCAACGCGCGCCCGAGCGCCGACGTGATCTTCACGCAGTTCTTCAAGTCGGATGCGCCGTGGAATGAAGCGAACTGGAAGGACCCGAAGTTCGACCAGCTGCTGCTTGCCGCGCGCGGCGAGCCCGACGACGCGAAGCGCAAGAAGATCTACGGCGACATGCAGGTGCTCGTGCATAGCGACGGCGGCATCGGCATTCCGCTGTTCCTGAGCTCGCTCGACGCGCATACGACGAAGCTCAAGGGCCTCGGTTCGATTCCGATTGCCGGACTCATGGGCTTCAAGTTCGCCGAGAACGTCTGGCTCGAGGCGTAGTTCGAGGTGTGATGTTTGCGGCCGGTGTGCGTCTGGATGTGCGCCCGGCCACCGATCCCCCGTTTCATGATGCTCAGGGAGGCGACATCCGATGAAAGCTCACGCGCAACGTCTCATTGCCGCGCGTCTCGGTCTCGCGCTGCTCACGTTGCTGATCGTCTCGGCAATCGTGTTCGGCCTCACGGGCCTCTTGCCCGGCGACGCCGCGCAGCAGGCCCTCGGCCAGGCGGCCACGCCTGAGCAGGTGGCCGCGCTGCGGCACCAGTTCGGCCTCGACCAGCCCGCGCTCACGCGCTATGTCCACTGGCTCCTGCAGGCGGTGACCGGCAACTTCGGCACGTCGGTGTCGAACAACCAGCCGGTGAGCGAACTGATCGCCACGCGCCTGCCGAATTCGCTCGTGCTGGCGGGACTCACCACGCTCGTTTCGGTGCCGCTGGCGCTGGCCATCGGCATCTTTTCCGCCGTATTCCGCGGCTCGCTGCTCGATCGCGCGCTCAACGTGCTCACGCTCTCCGCCGTGGCCGTGCCCGAATTTCTGGTCGCCACCATCGCCGTGCTGGTTTTCGCGGTGAAGCTGCGCTGGCTGCCCGCGCTCTCGTATCTCTCGGAGGTGGACTCGTTCGGCACGCTCCTGCGCATCTACGCGATGCCGGTTATGACGCTGTGCTGCGTGATCGTCGCGCAGATGGCGCGCATGACGCGCGCAGCCGTGCTCGACCAGCTGAACGCGCCCTATGTGGAAATGGCGCGCTTGAAGGGTGCGTCGCCCGTTCGCATCGTGTTGCGCCACGTGCTGCCGAACACGATCGGCCCGATCGCCAATGCCGTCGCGCTGAGCCTCTCGTATCTCTTTGGCGGCGTGGTGATCGTGGAGTCGATCTTCAACTATCCGGGCCTCGCGAGCCTGATGGTCGACGCCGTGACGAACCGCGATCTCCCGCTCGTGCAGGGCTGCGTGATGGTGTTCTGCGCCGCGTATCTGGTGCTCGTGCTGATCGCGGACCTGTGTCAAATCGTATCCAACCCGAGGCTGCGTCAACGATGAACCGACCCGCCACATCCCATGCCGCGACCGTGCTCTACGCGACCAGCGAGAGCGGGGAACGGCCCGCCGCCGACGTCGTCAAGGACGGACTGAGCGGCGTTCCCACGCCGCCGCGCTCGCCGCTGCGCCGCATCGTCGGGCGCCTCTCGGTGCTCGGCCTGATCGGCCTTGCGATCGTCGTGTTCTGGCTCGGCGTGGCCTTCATCGGGCCGCTCGTCGCGCCATACAAGGGCGGTGCGATCACCTCCACGGAGATCTTCGGCTCGTATAGCGCGGCGCATCTTCTCGGCACCGATTTCCTTGGCCGCGACATGCTGAGCCGGGTGCTCTACGGCACGCAGTACACCGTGGGTCTCGCGCTCGCCGCAACGCTGCTCGCAAGCGGTATCGGTACATTCTTCGGACTGCTTGCGGCGGTTGCGCCGCGCTGGATCGACGAGGTGCTGAGCCGACTTTTCGACGCGCTGATCTCCATTCCGAGCAAGGTGCTCGCGCTCGTCGTGATCGCGGCGTTCGGCTCCTCGGTGCCGATGCTCATCACCGTCGCGGCGCTCGCCTATATTCCGGGCGCGTTCCGGATCTCGCGCTCGCTGGCCGTGAACCTGATGACGCTCGAATACGTGCAGGTCGCCAGAGCGCGCGGCGAAGGGCTCTTCTATATCGCGCGCGTGGAAGTGCTGCCGAACATGATCCACCCCATGCTCGCCGACTTCGGCCTGCGCTTCGTGTTCATCGTGCTGCTGCTGAGCGGCCTCTCGTTCCTCGGCCTCGGCGTGCAGCCGCCGGACGCGGACTGGGGCTCGCTCGTGCGCGAGAACATCGGCGGCCTCGCGGAAGGCGCGCCCGCCGTGCTGATGCCGGCCGTCGCCATCGCGACGCTGACCGTGGGCGTGAACCTGCTGATCGACAACCTGCGGCGTCATGGCGGCCGCGCGCATGGAGGCGGAAAATGAACATGATCGAAGTGACGGGCCTGCGTGTGGTCGCGGGCGCGGCGCCCGATCCGGTCGTCGAGATTGTCAAGGGCGTCGACTTCACGGTGAAGAAGGGCGAAGTGCTCGCGCTGATCGGCGAGTCGGGGTCGGGCAAGACTACCATCGCGCTCTCGCTGCTCGGCCACGCGCGCGACGGCTGCGCCATTGCAGGTGGCAGCGTAAAGATCGGCGGCACGGATGTGCTTGCGCTCGACGAACGCGGCCGGCGCGCGCTGCGCGCGCGCACGGTGGCTTATGTCGCGCAGAGCGCCTCGGCGGGCTTCAATCCGGCGCGCACGATCATGGATCAGGTGACCGAGCCCGCGCTGCTGCACAAGCTGATGTCGCCCGCGGCGGCGCGCGAGAAGGCGGTGAGCCTGTTCCGTGCGTTGGCGTTGCCTTCGCCCGAGACGATTGGCGCGCGCTATCCGCACCAGGTGTCGGGCGGCCAGTTGCAGCGATTGATGGCGGCGATGGCGCTCATTACCGACCCGGCCGTGGTCGTGTTCGACGAGCCCACCACAGCGCTCGACGTAACCACACAGATCGAAGTGCTTGCGGCCTTCCGCAAGGTCGTGAGGGAGCTGGGCACCACGGCCGTGTACGTGTCGCACGATCTCGCGGTCGTTGCGCAGATGGCCGATCGTATCGTCGTCCTGAACAACGGCGCGGTGCGTGAGAACGGCACGACGCTCCAGGTGCTCGACGCACCCGCCGACGACTACACGCGCGCGCTGCTGGCCGCGCGCCGCCATCCCGACCCCGGTCCGCCCGCCGTCCCGCCTGCCGCCGAGGTGCCGCTGCTCGAAGTGCGCAGCCTGATCGCTGGCTATGGCCGGGTCGATGCGAACGGTGTGCCCGCCGTGCGCGTGCTGGAGGACGTGAGCCTGCGCATCCCGCGCGGCAGTGCGCTCGGCGTGATCGGCGAATCGGGCTCGGGCAAGACGACGCTCGCGCGCGTGGTGGCCGGGCTGGTCGAGCGCGCGCGCGGCGAGGTGCTGCTCGACGGCGTGCCGCTGCCCGCCAAGCTTTCGGCGCGCACGCCCGACCAGTACCGGCGCATCCAGATCGTGTTCCAGAACGCCGACACGGCGCTCAACCCGAGCCGCACGATTGCCGATATCCTCGCGCGGCCCATGTGCTTCTATCACGGCCTGCGCGGCGCGCGGGCGCAAAAGCGCATGCTCGAACTGCTGGATCTCGTGAAGCTGCCCGCATCGATTGCGAAGCGTCAGCCCGGCGGTCTTTCGGGCGGCCAGAAACAGCGTGTGAACCTGGCCCGCGCCCTTGCGGCCGAGCCTGCGCTCATTCTTTGCGACGAGGTGACGTCCGCGCTCGATACCGTCGTTGGCGCTGCGATTCTCGACCTGCTCGCCGAACTGCGGCGCGAGCTGGGCGTGTCGTACATGTTCATCAGCCACGATATTTCGACGGTGCGCGCGATCTGCGACGACGTTGTCGTGCTGTACGGCGGCCAGTGCGTCGAGGCAGGCCAGCGCGACGTGCTGGAGGCCCCGCCTTATCACCCGTACACGGGTTTGCTCGTCGATTCGGTGCCGGCCCTGCAGCCGGGTTGGCTCGACGCACGGCGTGCCGTGGCGGGCGCGGCACTGCCGCCGCTCGGGGCGTCGGCCGAGGTGCGCGAGCTGTGCGCGTTCCGTGCGCGTTGCCCGGTGCGTATCGACGGCGCGTGCAATGTTTCGGCACCCGCGATGAAGCGCTTGCCGAGCGGCGCGCAGATTCTTTGCCATCACACGACAGCGGAACTGGCGCGCTTGCAGACCGCACAGGCCGCGCAAGTCGCACAAGCGACCCAATCCGCCCAATCCACCCAATCCACCAAGAGGGCGGCCGCATGAGCGCGCGTTTCGTGAGAGTGGCGGAAGCGGGCCGGCCAACCTTCGACATCGAGATCGACGGCCGCACGGCGCAGGCCGCCGAGGGCGATACGCTGATGGTCGCGCTGCTCGCCGCGCAGGACGCGCTGCGCGACTGCGAGTTCGATGAAGGGCGCCGCGCCGGCTTCTGCCTGATGGGCGCATGCCAGGACTGCTGGGTGTGGACCGCGCAGGGCGAGCGGTTGCGTGCCTGCACGACGCCCGCGACGCCTGGCATGTCGATCGTCACGCGCAACGTACTTGGGGAGGGCGTATGGCCGCGCGCGCAGAACTGAAGGTTGTTGTGATCGGCGCGGGACCGGCGGGCGTGCGCGCGGCGCAGACGCTGGTCGCGGCGGGCCTGCGTCCCGTCGTCGTGGATGAAGGGCGGCGCGACGGCGGGCAAATCTATCGACGTCAGCCAGAAGGCTTCAAGCGCAGCTACGACACGCTCTATGGCACCGAGGCCGAACGCGCGGCGTCGCTGCATCGCGACTTCGACGCGCTGCGCTCGCAGATCGATTACCTGCCCGACACGCTCGTATGGAACGTCGGGCCGAAGTCGGTGCATCTCGCGTGCGGCGCACGCTACCACGAGCTGGCCTTCGACGCGCTGATCGTCTGCAGCGGCGCGACCGACCGGCTCATGCCCGTGCCGGGCTGGCATCAGGCGGGTGCCTATAGCCTGGGCGGCGCGCAGGTCGCGCTGAAGTCGCAGGGCTGCGCCATCGGCGCGCGCACCGTCATGATGGGCACGGGCCCGCTGCTTTACCTCGTCGCCGCGCAGTACGTCAAAGCGGGCGCGACGGTGAGCGCGGTGCTCGATACGTCCACCCTTGGCCAGCGCATGCGCGCGTTGCCCGATTTGCTGCAAGTGCCCGCCACGTTGCGCAAGGGGATGGCGCTACTGCGCACGCTGCGCCGCGCGGGTGTGCCGATGCATCGGGGCGTGACACCGCTCGCGATTGAGGGCTCGCCCGAGCACGGCGTGACGGCGGTGCGCGTGAAACTCGCGAACGGCGGCGAGCAGCGCGTGGCGTGCGACGCCGTAGCGCTGGGCTATCACTTGCGCCCGGAAACGCAAATCGCCGATCTCGCGGGTTGCGCATTCCATTTCGATCGAGCCGCGCGGCAATGGCTGCCCGAAGTCGATCAGGACGGCCGCAGCAGCGTGGCAGGCGTTTATCTGGCCGGGGACGGGGCACGCGTGCGCGGCGCCGACGCGGCCGAGCGCGCGGGCCGTCTCGCCGCGCTGGCGGCATTGCAGGATGCGGGCGCAGGTTCATCGACTGGAGCACTCGCCGAAGCGGCAAGACTGCGTGTCGAACTCGCACGTTTCACGCGCTTCGCACAAGGCTTGCGCCAGGCATTTCCGTGGCCCGCGCATTTCGCGGCGACGCTGCCAGACGACACCGTCGTGTGCCGCTGCGAGGCCATCACGGCAGGCGAATTGCGCCGCGTGGTGCGCGAGACAGGCGCGACGGAAGCGAATCGCGCGAAGGCGTTTTCACGCGTAGGGATGGGGCGCTGCCAGGGCCGCTTCTGCGCGCATGCAGGGGCCGAAGTCATCGCAGCCGAGGCGCGTGTGCCGCTGGAAGCCGTGGGCCGGCTGCGCGGGCAGGCGCCGGTCAAGCCGCTGACGATGGCGCTGAGCGCCGCTGGGAATGGCATCGACGAAGCGCAGGACGGCGTGGCGGCAGCCGCGCAAACGCAGCACGGCGCATGCCGCACAAAGGAGTTCAGCGAATGACGGATCGCGCCGATGTGATCGTGATTGGAGGCGGCATCATCGGGACGTCCACGGCGTTCTTCCTGAGCCGTCGCAAGCGCTCAGTGATCTTGATCGAACGCGGGCTCACGGGCCAGCAGGCGAGCGGCGTGAACTTCGGCGGCGTGCGCCGCCAGGGCCGCGCGCTCTCGCAGCTTGCCATGTCCAATCGCGCGCTCGATATCTGGTATCGCGCGCAGTCGCTGCTCGGCGAGGATGTCGAGTTTCTGCCTTCGGGGCACACGCGCGTGTGCTACCACGCACACGACGCCGAGTACTTTCATCGCTACGCCGAGCAGGCGCGCGCCTACGGGCTCGATCTCGAAGTGCTCGAAGGCCCAGCGATGTTCAAGCGCTTTCCGTTCCTTGGCCGCGAGGTGCTGGCCGCCTCCATCTCGCCGCGCGACGGCCATGCCAATCCACGTCTGGCCGCACCGGCCTTCGGCCGCGCCGCCGCGCGACTCGGGGCGAATCTCGTGGAGAACACCGAGATCGTGCGCGTGGAAAAGGAAGCCGGCGGCTTTCGGGTGGAAAGCGCGACGGGCGCCGTGTGGCGCGCGGAGCAATTGCTCATCTGTGCGGGGGCGTGGGCGGGTGCCTTGTCCGCGCAATTCGGCGAGCCGGTGCCGCTCGTGGCGCGCGGCCCGCAAATGGCCGTGACCGAGCCCGTGCCCTACCGCTTCATGCATTCGATGGGCGTCTATACGTCGATCAAGGAAGAGAGCGTGTACTTCCGGCAGATCCCGCGCGGCAACCTCGTGCTGGGCGGGGGCGCCCCAGGGCCCGCCGACGCAGGAACGCGCCGCGCCGGCGTGCTGCCTGGCAACACCGTGCAGCAGATCGCGCAGTTCCGCCGGCTCGTTCCCGCGCTCGCGCCGCTGCATGTGATCCGCGTGTGGAGCGGCGTGGAAAGCTACCTGCCGGATTCGGAGCCGGTGATCGGCCCGAGTTCGACAACGGATGGCCTTTTCTATGCGTTCGGCTTCAGCGGCTCGGGCTTCCAGATCGGGCCGGGCGTGGGCGAAACGCTCGCGGAACTGCTCGACGCCGGCGCAACCGACATACCGCTCGAATCGTTTTCGATTGCGCGCTTCGGGCGCGCGGCATCCGCTGTAAGCGCGCACGCATCGACTGCCAGCGAGGCTTGATCATGCATCACGCGAATGCATCCGTTGCCGCGCCAATCGCCACGCTTCGCGACGCGCTTGACTATATCGAAGCGAATTTCGACAAGACCGTGAGCCTCGCGGAGTTGGCCGAGGTGTCGGCGCTCAGCGTCTCGCGATTCGCTACCGTGTTTCGTCAGCAGGTCGGCCTTTCGCCATACAAGTACCTGTGCGAAGTGCGCGTGCGCCGCGCGCAGCTATTGCTGCTGGCGGGCGTGCCGGGCGCGGTGGTCGCGACGCAGGTCGGCTTCTTCGACCAGAGCCATCTGGCTCGCCATTTCAAGCGCTTTTGCGGCGTGACGCCCAGCACCTTCCTGCAGCAGGCGAGGGCGCTCGAAGCGGCTTGAGCGCCTTCTTTCCTGCGTCGCGCGTCACAGAATGACGTAGGCCTTGCGCATCGTTTCGTCGACTTCCCACGTGCCTTCCGCCTGCACGTCGACGCTTTGCGCGATCTGTTGAACTTTCATCATTCGTTCGTTAGCCTGAATAAAACGAGAAGGCGCTTCAGCGCTTCTGAACGATGCGCTGCTCGATCTTGCCGAGCCGCACGACGGTGACGCCCGGGCGCAACTGGCGTAGCGAAGGCATCACGAGAATGCAGTCGTCGTAGGGCGTGACTACGGGCTCGCCGTTGGACCAGCCGATCACGGCGCCGGCCTTGGGGAACACTTCGAGGCCCGTGTACTCGCCTGCGAAACGGAAGTCCATGCTCTTCGCCACTACGGGTTCGGTCACGCGCACGACGCGCATTTCCGGCGGCAGCGGTTGCAGCCAGTCCGTAGGCAGATCCGCTTCGTCCACGACACCCGCGAGCAGCAGAAAGCGCGCTGTGACATCGCGCGCCACGGTCACGGCACTCGCTTCCCAATGCTGCCCACACTCGATCAACAGCGCGTTTTTCGCGCTCGCCGCGTCGCCGAAACCTTCGTAATCGCGCATGCGGCGGCCTTCCGGGTGGCCTTCGTCGCAAATGACGGTGGCCGGCGCGCCAAGCCGCGCAGAGAGTTCGACGCCCTTGGCGAGCGGCCCCGCGACGATGAGCGGCATGCACTTCTCGTGCATCGAATGGAGGTCGAGCAGCAGATCGACGTCGTCGATCACGGGCCGCATCGCACGGGCGCGACGCAGTTCGCTCGATTCGCGCGTGAGATCGCCTGGCGCCTGCGCGGTCCACACGCGGTTGAAGTCCTGATCGACGAAACGCGCGGCGTCGGGGTGCGCGGGGTCGAAGCGGCGGTAGGCCTCCACGTTCGCGAACGCGAGCGTGAGCTTGCCGCGTCGCGGCCGCAGCCGCGCGCGCAGCAGCGCATCGACGACGATCGCGCCGCACACCTCGTTGCCGTGCGTGAGCGCATTGATCATCACATGCGGGCCGGGCGCGCCCGAGTCGAACGTATGCACATAGGGGATGCCCGTCTCGCTGCGCTCGTGCGCGGCGATGTCGGGGAACGCGACTTCGATCGCATAGGTGCTCATGCAAGCCCTCCCTGGCAGAGATATTTGATGGAAAGGTAATCGTCGAGCCCGTACTTCGAGCCTTCCCGGCCATAGCCCGATTCTTTCACGCCGCCGAACGGCGCCGCTTCGCTAGCGAGCGCGCCTTCGTTGATGCCGACGATACCCGCTTCGAGCTGCCGCGCGACGCGATCGATGCGGCGCACGTCCTGGCTGTAAAAGTAGGCGGCGAGACCATACGGCGTGTCGTTGGCGGCGCGGATTGCCTCGGCTTCGTCGTCGAAGCGGAACAACGGCACAACGGGGCCGAAGGTTTCTTCGCAGCTTAGCTGCATGTCGGGCGAGGCGTCCGCGAGCACGGTGGGCGCGTACCAGTTCGCGCCCAGCTCGCTCAGGCGCTTGCCGCCCGTGAGCACGCGTGCGCCGCGGCTCACGGCGTCGTCCACGTGGCGGGTGATCTTCTCGACCGCACGCGCGTTGATCATCGGGCCGATCTGCGCGGCGGGGTCGGTAGCGGGCGCGACTTTCAAAGCGGCCACGCGCGTGGCGAGTTTGTCGGCGAAGCGCTCGAACACGCCCGATTGCACGTACACGCGATTGGGGCACACGCAGGTCTGGCCGCCGTTGCGGAACTTCGCGGCCATGAGGCCAACGACCGCGGCGTCGAGATCCGCGTCGTCGAACACGATGAACGGCGCGTTGCCGCCCAGTTCGAGCGAGAGCTTCTTCAACGTGCCCGCCGATTCCTTCGCGAGGTGCTTGCCCACGGGCGTCGAGCCGGTGAAGGTGATCTTGCGCACCCGGCCGTCCGCGAGCCAGTCGGCGACGGCGCTCACGCCGCGCTCGCGCGACGCGCAGATGAGGTTCAGCACGCCGGGCGGCACACCTGCCTCGTGCGCGAGCATGACGAGTGCGAGCGCGGTGAGCGGCGTGTCCTCGGCGGGCTTGCCGACCACCGTGCAGCCCGCGGCGAGGGCGGGGGCGATCTTGCGCGCGATCATCGCGAGCGGGAAGTTCCAGGGCGTGATCGCCGCGACTACGCCAACGGGCTCCTTCACCGCGCTCATGCGCTTGCCGCGCTGCTGCTGCGGGATGAGATCGCCGTAGATGCGTGTGGCCTCCTCGGCGAACCAGGCGACGTAGGACGCGCCATACATCGCTTCGCCGCGTCCCTCGTGCAGGGGCTTGCCTTGTTCGAGCGAGATCAGTTGACCCAGTTCGTCGGCGTTCGCGACGATCAGCGCATGCCAGCGGCGCAGCACGGCGGCGCGTTCCGTGGGCAGCGTGTCGCGCCAGGCGGGGAAGGCGCGGGCGGCGGCGTCGGTGGCGGCGCGTGCGTCGTTCGCATCGCTATCGGCGACCTCGGCGATCGTTTTGCCGGTCGCGGGATCGGTCACGGCGAAGCGCGTACCGGAGGCCGCGGGTACCCATTGCCCGTCGATGAAGTTGTCGCTGCGAATCAGCGCGCTCAAGGGATAACGCGTAGTCATATGCCGATTCCTTTCCGCACCTGCGGAAGAAGATGGATCGATGCCGGGAAGTGAGCGCGCACGACGAGCGCGCCGAAGCCGTGAGGTTTCGGCGCGAAGCGCGCGCGAGAAAATGGAAGCGGGACGCAGGAGCGCGAGGCGCGTGCCTCACGTTCGTCGCCCATGCTCAGGAATGCAGGTTCTGCGAGAACAGCGTTTCGAGCGGGTAGTGCGTCTTGATGAACGCCGTCTTGATGATCACGTAGCTGAAGTACTTCTCGATGCCGATATCGCGCTCCAGCAGCCCCTCGACAATGCTCTGATAATGGCTCACGCTGCGCGCGACAAACTTTAGCAGATAGTCGTAGCCGCCGCTCGCGAGATGGCACTCGACCACCTCGTCCACCTCGCGTATTGCCTTCTCGAACTTGATGAAGTCCTCGCGGCGATGGTCGGCGAGCGTGACTTCGGTGAACACCATCTGCACGTCGCCCAGCTTTTCCAGCTGGATCTGCGCGCCGTAGCCAGCGATGAACCCCGCCTTCTCCAGACGTTTTACGCGGATCAGGCAGGGGCTTGGCGACAGCCCGACTGCGTCGGCCAGTTCGACATTCGTGATGCGCCCCCGCTTCTGCAGTTGCGAGAGGATGCGCAGATCGATTCGGTCCAGCTTGCAGTCGTTGCTCATCGCGATGGGGGCGGCCCTGCATGTCGAAGTGTCGAGTGATGTTATCACGCGGCGACACGGGCGCTGACCCCATTCTTCGTCCCGTTCCCGGCCTTCAATGCGGCGCGCACTTCGGGCTGCGCAAGCACGTCGTCGAGCGTTTTTTCGAGGCGCTCGAACAGCAGGTCGAACTCGCTTTCGGTGTACGAAAGCGCGGGCGCGAAGCCGAGAATGCCGTCGCCGAACGCGCGGAATACGAGGCCGTTGCCGTACGCGGCGGCGGCAATGCGATCGGGCAGGCCGAGCGATGCGTCGAAGTGCTGCTTGCTCTCCTTGTCGGCGACGAGTTCGAGCGCGCCGAGCAGACCGCGGTGACGCGAGTCGCCCACGAGCGGGTGGGCGAGCAGCGCGTCGAGCCCCTGAGCGAAGCGCGGCGCGCGCGCGACACCGTTCGCGACCAGGCCGCCTTCGTGATAGAGGCGCATGACTTCGAGGCCGATCGCCGCGCTCACCGGGTGCGCCGAATAGGTGTGGCCGTGGCCGATCACGGCGGCGGCGTCGCCATCGGCAATGCCTTGATAAATGGCATCCGACATCAGCACGGCGCCCATCGGCGCGTAGCCAGCGGTGAGGCCCTTGGCCACGGTCATCAGATCCGGCTCGACGTCTTCGGCCTGGCACGCGAAGAGCGGACCCGTGCGGCCAAAGCCTGTAATCACCTCGTCGGCGACGAAGAGAATGTCGAGCTTGCGGCACGCTTCACGCATGGCTTTCAGCCAACCGAAGGGCGGCACGATCACGCCGCCCGAACCCTGGATCGGCTCGCAGAAAAACGCGGCGACGTTTTCGGCGCCGAGCGCTGCGACCTTCGCTTCGAGCGCGGCGACCGAAGCGGCGATGAGCGCCGCGTTGTCCGCATGCTCGCTGCGATACGCATAGGGCGAGGGAATGTGATGCTGCGTGGCGAGCGGCAAGTCGAAGTTGCGATGGAACGCGGGCAGCGCAGTCAGCCCCGCGCCGACTGCCGACGAGCCGTGATAGCCGCGCTCCTGCGCGACGACGTGCTTCTTCGCGGGGCGGCCCGTTGCGTTGTAGTAGTGCGTGATGAAGCGCAGCGCCGAATCCACCGCATCCGAGCCGCCCAGCGTGAAGTACACGTGTTGCAGCGAAGCGGGCGCGCGCTCCACGAGCAGCGCGGCCAGTTCGATGGCAGGCTCCGAGCCGAAGTGGAAATAGCCCGTCGCGTAGGGCAGGCGCGCCATCTGGCGCGCCGCGGCTTCGACGATGCTTTGATGGCCGTAGCCCGTGTTGACGCACCAGAGGCCGGAGAACGCGTCGAGCAGTTCGTGGCCAGCGGCGTCGCGCAGGAACACGCCCTGGGCGGATTCGAGCACGGTCACGCCGCGCGCTTCGTGCGCGCGGTAATTCACGACGGGATGGATCAGATGTTTGCGGTCGGCTTCGATGAGCGAGCGATTCGGCATGGTTCGGTTCCCGGCTGAAAAGTCAGAGGAGTGCGGCGCTTGGCCGTTGATTCACCGTTCCATGCTACCGGGCCGATACCGGTGCACGCTTCGCCAAATAATTCGCGAAATAGCGTGTTTGTGGCGTTTTGATCGGGGGGCGCAGCATATTCTGCTGAGCCCCCGGCGCGGTCGCTCGCCTCAGTAGCCGCGCGTCCGGTCGATGAGGCCGAGCATCGGCACGCCGTCGCGGTGGCGGCGGATGTTCTCGAGCACGACATCGACGGCCGTTTCGGGCCGCGTGGCGCTGGCAATGTGCGGCGTGAGGCGCACGCGCGGATGCGTCCAGAACAGATGCTCTGGCGGCAGCGGCTCGGGGTCCGCGACGTCGAGAATCGCATTGCGCAGGTGAGCGCTATCGAGCGCGTCGAGCAGCGCTTGCTGGTCCAGTTGCGGCCCGCGCCCGACGTTAATGAACGACGCGCCCCGCGGCAGCTTCGCGAAGAGCGTGGCGTCGAGCAGGCCGCGCGTGGCTTCGGTGAGCGGCAGCAGGCAGATGAGGATATCGGTGCGCGCGAGGAAGGCGTCGAGCGCCTCGGCGCCCGCGTAGCATTCCACGTCGGGCAAGACGCGCGGCGAGCGGCTCCAGCCCGCGCATGCGAAGCCGAAGAGGCGCAAGCGTTCGAGCACCGCGCTGCCCAGCATGCCGAGCCCCAGCACGCCAACGCGGCGCGACGCGGCGGCGCGCACGGGCAGGGCGCGCCACACGCGCTGCTGCTGTTGCAGGGCGTAATCGAACAGATCGCGATGGATGGTCAGGACCGACTGCGTCACGTACTCGACCATCCCCTCGACAATGCCCGGCTCGACCATGCGCACCACGGCAACGTGCTCCGGCACGCCGGAAAGATCGAACTGGTCGATTCCCGCGCCCACGGAGAAGATCACTTCGAGATTGGGCAGCGTGCGCGCGGGGTCCTCGGGCGGCTGCCACGCCGCGAGATAACGCACGGCGGCGAGGTCGCCGGTATCGGGCCAAAGGCGGAAAGGAATCTCGGGAGCCTTGTGCGCGAAAAGCTGCGCCCATTGCTTGCCCCGCTCGGGGTCGGCTTTGTAGAGGAGCGTCATGAAGGCGGTTCCCCCAGTCAGCCTAGCGCCTGATTGACGATGGCGAACTGCAGCACGCCCGGATCGTGCGCGGGCGCGCCGTTGCGCGCCATCTTCACGACCGTGTCGACGCGCGCGAGGCCGACCGATTCGAGCCAGGGGCCGAGGCCCTGCTCGTCAGGTGTATCGAGGCGCGTGAAGGCCCCCGCGTTGGCGGCCAGGCGGTTGGCGATCAACGCTTTGGCGCGCTGCAGGTGCAATCCATCGTCGGCCGCGACCGAAACCGGACCGATCGCATGGCCGCGGCCGAAAGGCCGCAACAGCGCGAAGCCGAGCACCGTGTCGTCGCGCACCAGCGCGACGCCCTGGGACACATCGAGCAGCGGCGGCACGAGTGCGCTGCGGTCGAGCCCGCTCGCGCGCGACGCGAGTTCGATGAGGCGCGGTGTATCGCCCGGTTCGAGCGGCCGCAAACGCTCGCCCGGCGGCGGCTCGACAATGGGCGCCGCAACGCTGTCGCCCTGGTGCTGATGCAGCAGGCCGATCTTCTTGAAGCCGAGCTTTTCGTAGAGCGGCTGGCCTGCCTCAGTGGCATGCAGCACGGTCATGCGCGTTCCGAGCGCTTCGAGCAGGCGCTCCATCAGCATCCGGCCGATTCCGCGGCCTTGCTGGCCGGCCGAGACGATCACGAGCCCGAGCGTCGCGCCATGCTTGCCCCAGGGCCAGCACAGCGCCGTGCCCACCACGGTCTTGCCTTCGCGAACCACGAAGCCTTGCCCGGCCGCGGCGGCGAAACGCCAGTCGTCGCTACGATGCGGCCAGCGGAATTGCAGGGAAAGCGCGTGGGCGCCCTCGATGTCGGATTCGGTGAAAGTCTCGCAGACGAGGCTCGAGGACGCAGGCTGGCCGCACACGGAGGGCTCCTTGATCGAAGTTCGATGAGTCACTTTGACAGGACGCGCGCGCCGGGAATAGGACGATCCTGCTGTGCTGCCGATCGAATCCGCTGAAGCGTCCGCTTCTAAGTCCGCTTTTAAGTCCGCTCGTGAGTGCGCGAATCAAGGTCCGCTGCCGCGGGCAGTACGCACGGTCAAGTGGTTCGACACCGAGGTGACGCCGTTCACCGACCCGGCCGCGTCGCCGGCCCGCGCGATCTGCGATTTGTGCGGTACCGACCCCGTCAAGGAGACGACGCCGTCACGCGCTGTGACGTGGATGTTGGCGAAATTCAGTCCCGTTGTGCGCGTGAAGGCCCGGCGGACGTCACGCACCAACGCGCTGTCCGAGCGGCCCGATTGCGCGGGCGCGCCTGCTTGAGCGGACGCCTCGCCGGGCGTGCTCGCGGCCGTTTGTGCGTGGGCATAGCCCGCGCAACTCGCGATGGCCATGAAGACCAGCGCGCGGGCGATTTGGCTTTTACCGTTAGTTTTCATCCTTCTTCCCTTTGCCAGGTTCTGCAGGTTCCCCAAGGTTCCGCGCCAGCCACCAGAAAGCATCGAAAACAAGCGGCGGATCAGTACGTTGTAGGAGAAATCTTTGGCGAGGAGAAGAAGGCTGCCAGGAGGTCGCCGACAACCCATGGCGCATGCGTGGACGGCGCCTCCTGCGTAGCGCTTACTTTCCTTGAAGGAGCAGGCCGAGCGGCGCGAGCGGGCCCACCGGCAGCAGATCGAACGCGAGGATGCCGGCCTGGGTGAGCGGCAGCGTATCCAGCGTGGCCTTCACATCGTCGACCGAGCCCGAGCTCATGAGAAACACCACTCCCGGTTTGTCCTGGCGAAACCAGTACTGCTCGATTTTGCCGTCCAGGTAGAGCTTGAGCGTGGCCGGCACCTCCTGCGGCATGATCTCGTCGCGCTGCGCGGGCGTGAGTTCCTTGACGATCGATCCAATAGCGAGAACCTTCATGACAACCTCCTTGGTCAACGTTTGTTGCGACTTGCAACACGATTGAGTGTATCGTTGGGGTCTCGTCGGCTGTACTGTCACAAACGACAACTTTAGAGGCATTTACGCCATGCGCATTTCTGTCCTGGCTCTCGACGGCGTCTTCGATACCGGGCTCTCAGTCACGCTCGACGCGTTCTCGGTCGCAAACAAGCTTTCAGCCGCGGCCATGGGCGGCGTTCCGCGTTTCGACGTCACGCTCGTGGGGGTGAGAAAGCGGGTGCGTTCGGCCCACGGCCTGGCGGTGCCGGTGCAGCCGCTCGCGCCGAATTCGAAGCCCGATTGGGTAATCGTGCCGGCATTGGTGACGTTGTCCGCGCAGGAGCTGATGCAGTCCTTCGAGCGCCGGGACGTCGAAGAGGCCATGGCGCGATTGCTCGAATGGCAAACGGGGGGCGTGCGAGTCGGCGCTTCGTGCGTGGGGACGTTCATCCTCGCGGAGGCGGGGCTGCTCGATCACCGCGAAGCCACGACCAACTGGGCGCTCGCGCCGTTCTTCCGGCAACGCTATCCACATGTGCAGTTGAACGAATCGCGCATGCTCGTGCCTTCGGATATTGGCGTCACGGCCGGTGCGGCCATGGGGCATCTGGATCTCGCGCTCTGGCTGATCCGCTCGGCGAGCCCCGAACTGGCGTCGCTCGTTTCGCGCTACCTGCTGGCCGACATCCGCTCTTCGCAGGCGCCGTACATCATCCCGAATCATCTGGCGCAAGCCGATCCGCTCATTCAGCGTTTCGAACAATGGGCGAGAAAAAATCTCAAGTCGGGATTCTCGTTGCAGGACGCCGCGAAGGCGCTGGCAACGAGCTCGCGCTCATTGCAGCGCCGCTGCCAGGAGGTGCTCGGCAAGTCGCCGCTGGCGTACTTTCAGGATTTGCGGGTCGAGCACGCGCAGTCGCTGCTGCGCAGCGGCAAGCTCGACCTGGAGAGGATTGCCGCCGAAGTCGGTTACGGCGACGGCGCGACGCTGCGCAGCCTGTTGCGGCAGCGATTGGGAAGAGGGGTGCGGGAACTGCGTGCCGACTTGTTGTGACCGTGCGGCTTTGCTATGGCGCGACGCCAAGCACCGTGAGATGCATCTCGCGGCGCTCGACAAAGCCCAGTGTGCGATAGATGGAAATGGCGCCGTGATTCGACGTGAGCGCGTGCAGGAAGGGGGTCTCGCCGCGCGCGCAGATTGCGGCGATCAGGAGCTTCATGAGGGACGCCGCGAGCCCTTGCCCTCTGAACGCTGGGTCTACGCACACAGCGCTGATTTCGGTATGCCCTTCGATCTTCATGCGCTCGCCTGCCATGGCGACGAGCTTGCCCTCCCTGCGCACGCCGACGTAGCCGCCGAATTCGATGGTGCGTGGGCCAAACGGGCCCGGCTGCGTTGCCGCGGCCAGCGCGAGCATCTCCGGCCCGTCATGCTCCGTTAGCCGGACATGCTCCAGCGAGGTGGGCGCTTGGGCTTCGCCTTGCCAGACCATTTGCAGCAGCGTGGCATGCCTGATCAGGGCGAAGTCGGCGGGAGGCTCCACGGCATCCAGCGTGGTCAGGGCAACGGGTGCGTGCTCTTCGATCAGTCCTCGCAAGGCGTCGAACGATTCAGGCGTGGTGTCCGTCATCGCCGCGAAGGGGGCGACGGTGGGCATATACCGCACTGCGCGATCGTTTCCAACGGCAAGATGGCGCTGGCGGCCGGTGAGCGCGTGCCATGGCACGCTGTCCAGCGCGGGTGTGCTGCCCGCAGGTTTCGTTGCCAGCACATCGAACATGATTCGCGCTCCGGGAAGGGATGTGAACAGTTTGCGACGACAGTCTAGACGAGGCGCGTTCGGCGGACCACGGCCGAACGCGCCAACTTTGGCGTCATTCGCGCCAATGCCTTTCGTTACGCACCGCTTACCAGCGCATCGAGCACGGTGTCCAGTTCGACATGCCCGCGAAGGATGTCATCGGCGGGCTTCGAGAAACAGATCCAGCCCTCGTTGAATCCGTCCAGCATGCGCATACGCGGCAAGGGATGCTTCATGCCTTGTGACAGAAAGCGCGACTCCCATTCCTGCCGGTTCACCGCCACCGCACGCACAGGCCTGCCAAGCACGCGGGCAAACGCGCAAGCAATGTCGTTCGCGCTCACGCGGCGCGGTCCCTCCAGCTCGATCACGCGTGTGCCGCTCCACGTCTGTTGGAGCGATTCGGCGGCGAGGCGGCCGACGTCCGCGGTTGCGACCATCGGCACGGCCTGGTCGAGCGGTTGCAGGTAGCTCTCGATCACGCCATCATCGCGCGCGCCCGCGACATCCCACGCAGCGTTCTCCATGAACCAGCCGGGCCGCAGGAAAGTCACCGGCACAGGCAGCGCGGCTAGCGCCTGCTCCATCAACGAAAGTTGCGTGAGCAGATTGCTCTCGTGCGCCTGCGCGCCGATGGTCGACAGACAAACGACTTTACCGGGCTGTGCCTTGTGAATCGCGGTGCAAACGGCATCGATGACCGCGCGCGATTCCGGAAAGCCAGGCGAGGGATCGAACTGCGGAGGCAGCAGGATAAACACGCCCTGCGCACCGCTGAATGCAGCGGTAAGCGCCGCGGCGTCTTCCATGCTTGCCGTCACCAACTCGCATCCTTGTGCTTGCCACGACGCGGCGCGCGCAGCGTCGCGCACGACTGCCCGCACCGGTTGCCCCGAGCCAAGCAGCGCACGTGCGAGTGCGCCGCCCACTTTTCCCGTAATGCCTGTAATTGCGTACACTTGAAACCCTCCGGATACGACGACGAGATTGTCGAAAGAGCCGAACACGATGGCAGCAAGGTGCTGCCTGGTGCCGTTTCGGTGAGACGCATTCTGGACGCAGGGCGGCCGAAACTAAATGCTGCGAAGGGCACTAGATCAGTGACTCGGGCGCACGAATCGGATTGCCGATCCATCATCGCCGAAGGCTGCCAGGGGCTGCCGTACAGGCTGCCATTGGAACGACGACATTGAGAACGACACTCGAGAACATTTCCGGCGCAATCAGCGTGTTTGCTGCCGTCGTCGACGCGGGGACGTTTGCCGCCGCGGCAGACGTGCTCGGCATGTCGCCGCCAGGTGTGAGCCGCGCGATTGCGAGGCTGGAGAAGCGGCTCGATATCCGGCTCTTCAATCGCACGACGCGATCGATTTCGCTTACCGAAGGCGGGCGCCGTTTCTACGAGCAGGTCGTCCCGCATCTCGCCGGGCTCGAGGAAGCGGCCATCGCGGCATCGGGCAACGCGTCGGCGGTGCGGGGCAGGCTGCGCGTCAATCTGGACCCGGTGTGCTATCGGGCGATACTCGGCACGGAACTCGACCGGTTCATGGACGCCCATCCCGATCTCGAGATCGAACTGATCGCGAGAGATAGTCTTGGCGACCTGGTTGCGGAGGGATTCGATGTCGCAATGCGATTCGGCAAGCCGAAATCTTCCACACTAGTTGCCCGCAAGGTGCTCGATTCCCCCGTG
The DNA here is from genome assembly GCF_024206475.1 of Paraburkholderia sp. CNPSo 3274. GTDB lineage: Bacteria > Pseudomonadota > Gammaproteobacteria > Burkholderiales > Burkholderiaceae > Paraburkholderia. Next base: position 8,599 of record NZ_JAMBPR010000055.1, on the reverse strand, counting down.
GTGACGGTCGCGGCGCCGGCCTATCTCTCGCGCAGGGGAAGGCCGCTGCACCCCGAAGATCTCGAAGGCACCGCTCACCGGTGCCTCGAATTCCGTGATCCCGAAACAGGCAAGCCTTATCCCTGGGAGTTTCATCGCAAGCGTAAACATGTCGTCGTGGCGACGCATGGGCGGCTGACCGTGAACGATCCGGGCGCATTGCTCAATGCGTGTCTGGCTGGTTCCGGCATTGCGCAAATGCTGCTTCTCGGCGCCGAGCCTCTGATTGCCGATGGCAGGCTGGTGAATCTGTTCCCGGATTGGCCCGACGAGCGCTTCCCGCTATACGCGTACTATCCGTCGCGCCACTACACGCCCGCGAAGACGCGCGCATTCATCGATTTCATCGTCGGCTGGGCCGCTGCGCATTGATTGCGGCGACATCACAGCGGCACGCGTTGCCGGCAAACCGCTAGCACGAGTTGCCGCAGCCAGCGATGGACGGGATCGGCCTCGATGCGCGGATGCCACATCTGCGACACCGTGATTTTTTCGGTCGTGACCGGAAGCTCGAAAACGTGGATTCCAGCGGACTGCGGCGATTCGCGCAGTTCGTCCTGTTGTTCCTGCGGTTGTTCACGGTCATTGCACAGAAACGATCCGGGCACGAGCGCAATCAGATCGGAAGCGCGCGCCACGGCTAGCGCGGCAGGAAAGCTGGGCACCACGGCGACGATCGTTCTTTCCAGTCCCAACGCGGCTAATGCGACATCGACCGGTCCACTGCCGCGGCCGCTTCGCGACGCGACAACGTGCCCGAAGGCGACATACCGTTCGGCGCCCGGCCCGCGTTCCAGCGCTAGCGGATGGCCTTTTCTGACGACGCCGACGAAGCGGTCCCTGAAGAGCGCCTGCACGCGGATTTCCGGACCCATCTCGCCCAGCACGCCGATCTCGAGGTCGGCGGAACCCTCGCGCAAATGCGCCGACGTCTTCTCCGTCTTGGGCGCGAAGCGCAAGCGCACGAACGGCGCGACCGCTGTGGCCGCGGCGATGAGCGGCGCGCCGAAGGCTTCCACGAAACCATCGTTGGCGCGAATGGTGAAGGTCCGCTGCAAGGTGGCGAGATCGGGCTCGGTGACCGACGGCACAAGGACGGCGCGTGCTTCGCGAACCGCGTTTCGCGTGCGCTCGCGCAGCGCCTGCGCATGCGAGGTGAGCACCATGCCGCGGCCGGCGCGAACGAGGAGCGGGTCGCCGGTCGCCTCGCGAAGGCGGGTCAAGGTCCGGCTCATTGCCGAGGCGCTCAACCCCAGTCGACGCGCCGCGCCAACCACGCTGCCGTCGTCGAGCAATGCGTCGAGCGCGATAAGGAGATTCAAATCGGGTTCGGACATGCGCGATGCTAGCACGGTACTTTTTGGCATGGCTTTCCGTGCAGCTTATCGCTGCAAGCCATGCGCCTTCCGCCACGTGTGAGGCGCCACTATATTCCCCATATCGACTGAATAGAGGGAAATAGCCATGCAGGCATCACCGCATCAAAAAACGGTCCTTCTCATCGGCGCGTCGCGCGGACTTGGCTTCGCCATGGTCGAGGAATACCTCAAGCACGGCTGGCGCGTGATAGCCACCGGCAGAGCGGGCTCGATGGACCGGCTTGCGAAGACGGCGCAGGCCTCGCAAGGTGCGCTCGAAGTCGACTCAGTCGATATTACGGTGCCGGAGCAGGTCGCCGCACTGCACGATCGCCTTCAGGATCGCCGGGTGGACATGCTATTCGTGAACGCCGGCATCACGAATGATCATCGTGAAACGATTGCAGATGTTTCAACCGATGAATTCGTTCGCGTGATGGTGACGAACGCGTTAAGTCCGATGCGCGTTGTCGAGGCATTTCAGGACCTGGTGCAACCGGCCGGGACGATAGGCGTCATGTCGTCCGGGCAAGGAAGCGTCGGCAACAACACAAATGGAAACCACGAGGTCTACCGGGGCAGCAAGGCCGCACTGAACATGTTCATGCGCAGCTATGCGGCTCGCCATCAAACCGACGCGAAAACCTTGTTGCTCATGGCCCCCGGATGGGTGCGCACGGACATGGGCGGTCCGCAAGCGCGCCTGAGGATCGAGGAGAGCATCCCCAACCTGGTCAGCACAATCGAAGCGTACGAAGGCCGTACCGGACTCCATTACCTCGACTACCTCGGGAGAGTCGTTCCCTGGTGAGCCACCTCGACAGGCTGGAGAGGTGATTCGTGCTCAGTGCTTGCCCGGAAACGAGAACGTCGCACGCGCGCTGCCGTTGCCGGCGACGTTCACGCGCTGCGTCCTTGTTACCTCGTTATAGGTGGCGGTGATCGTATAGCGTCCGCTGGGCAGCCGCACGAGCATGTACGGACCGTGCGAACGCGTGTCGAGCACGGACGTGCCGCCGGCGTTCGATATCTGTACCTGCACGTCCGCAACATAGCTCGAACCGGGACCGGTAAACAGCAGCGAGAGCGGCCACTGGCTGCGCGCGTGCCGCAGCGCCGTGGACTCGTCGCGGCCAACCCCGCCGGACACGAACGAGACGTCACCTTGCTGCTCCGTTTGCGGCATGCCCGTTTGCGCGAGTGCGCCGCTTGCCAGAGCGAGTGCGCACGCAGCAGCGAGCAGGGTCGAAGCGATTCGGGGAGCCTTGCGTTGCCTTTCCATCGTGGCCACTCCTTACAGTGATGTCGATTTCGCGCGCGCCAGCGCGAGCGCCGCCGCATGCGCGGGCCTCGTAACAGATTAACTTTTTTTCGGCCCGCGACGCGCACTACACGCTGCGCTCACGGGACGCCGCTCCGAATTCGCGAGCGTCATGCAATTCACATCGAATTCCGATTTTCCGTTGCGTTCGCAACAATTGCATTACGCAGTTATTACGTTTAACTGTCGATTTCGCTCCTTTCATGCATGTTAGCTACCGCCAGCCGGGAAAACACCGAGATAAAAGCCCGTAAGACTACTCAATAGTTTTTATATGATTATTTGGAGTTTTGCTACATCAACCGGCGAGGTCCACGCGGACGTACAGAAGCAAACGTTTGCGCTTCGCGGCTCAACCGGTTTCCCCCGCAGGAAGTTTGCCGGCACCTGACGCGGCCGGCCGCTCTGCCAGACCCTGTTTACGAGTCTGATCAGTACTCCATAACGTATTCGAACTCTCGGAGAGACATATGAGGATCACCCGTTGGCCCACCGCCGCCGTGTTGGTTGCGATGGCCGCTACCGCCTATGCCGGCGACAGCAGCAACGACGTACCTTATCCGTTGCCGATGCCGCTGATGGCCGTCCCCCAAAACCTCGGCGCGCATGTTCGGGCGGACCTGCTGCTCAAGCGCATGACGCAGGACGAGAAGCTCCAGTTCATCCATTCCGAATATCAAATGAGCGCCGTGCCCGGCGGCGGCGCGGGCTACATTCAGGGCGTGCCGCGCCTGGGTATTCCCGACCTGAATATGGTTGATTCCGCAACGGGATCAGGCAGCACGAACCAGAAGAGCACGACCTTTCCGGCGACGATCGCGCTCGCGGCAAGCTGGGACCCGTACCTCGCGCGCGACTTCGGCGCACGCATAGCCGACCAGTTGCGCGAGCAAGGATTCGGCATGGGTCTGGGCGGCGGCACGAACCTCGCGCGCGAACCGCGCGGCGGGCGCCTCTTCGAGTACCTCGGCGAAGACCCCGTGCTGGCGGGCGAAATGCTGGCGGCGCGCACCATCGGCACGCAAAGCCAACAGGTGATCGCCACGATCAAGCACTACGTTGGCAACGAACAGGAAACGGGCCGCCAGGGCGGCAACAGCCAGATCGACGAGCGCACGCTGCGCGAACTCTATCTGCTGCCGTTCGAAATCGCGGCGAAGGAAGCGCGGCCTGGCAGCGTGATGTGTAGCTATAACCGCCTGAACGGCACATACGCGTGCGAGAACACGCATGTGCTGACCGACGTGCTGAAGAAGGACTGGGGCTTCCAGGGCCAGGTGCAGTCGGACTGGGGCGCGACACATAGCACGGCACCGGCGATCAACGCGGGTCTCGACGAGGAAGAGGACGTGGGCCCGACGGTCTACCTCACGCCCGATCTGGTCAAACAGGCGATCGCCTCGAAGGCAGTCTCGCAGGACCGTCTGGACGACATGGTGCGGCGCAAGCTCTATGTGATGATCAGCACCGGCGTGCTGGACCATCCGGCGCAGGGCGGCGCCACGATCGACTTCGCGAAGTACAACGCGTTCACGCAGGCCGCAGAAGAGCAATCCATCGTTCTCCTGAAGAACGACAGCAGCCAGCTGCCGCTTTCGGCGCCGAGCCTGCACAAGATCGCGGTGATCGGCGCTCACGCCGATACGGCCGTGCTGACTGGCGGCGGCTCGGGCAATACGCGCGATCCGGTCACGGGCAACTTCTCGGGCTGCGGCGGCCTTACGTTCGCTTCGTCCACGGGCTGCGGCTGGTGGACCAACCCGTGGCTCAAGCTCAATACGCCTATCACCCAGGCGATCCAGCAGCTCGCGCCTTCGGCACAGGTCAGCTTCGCGGGCAACACCGACCAGACGCAGCCGTTCCGCGCCTATACGCAGCAGGAGATCACCCAGGCCGCGACACTCGCCAGCCAGTCCGATGTCGCGATCGTCGTCGTGGCGCAGCCGGCGGGTGAGGACTTCGGCGATCTGCAAAGCCTGAGCCTCGCGAACCCGTCGAATCAGGATCAGCTGGTCGAGGCCGTTGCGAAGGCCAACCCGCGCACGATCGTGATCATCGAGAGCGGCAATCCGGTACTGATGCCGTGGAAGGACCAGGTCTCGGCAATCGTCGAGGCATGGTATCCGGGCGAGGGCGGCGGCAAAGCGATCGCGAACGTACTGTTCGGTCAGGTGAACCCTTCGGGCAAGCTGCCGGTCACGTTCCCGGTGCGCGATCAGGACACGCCGACGTGGGGGGCGAACGGCGCCTTCGCGACCGACCCCGTGTACGCCGAAAAGCTGGACATGGGCTATCGCTGGTATGACGCGAACAACATCACGCCGCTTTACGAGTTCGGCTATGGCCTTTCATATACGCACTTCAGCTATTCTGGACTGACGGTAAAGCAGGGCCCGGGGCATACACTCACGGCGTCGTTCACGGTGCACAACGATGGCCGTGTAGCCGGTGCAGAAACGGCACAGGTTTATCTGGGTGTGAGTTATGCCGGCGAACCGCCGCGTCGTCTGGTTGGTTTCCAGAAGGTGTTCCTGAAGCCGGGCCAGTCGCAGCCGGTGCGCGTGACGATCACGGAACGTGCACAGAGCGTTTGGGACACGACGCGTAACGACTGGGCCTATGTGCCTGGCAGTGCGGTGTATGTGGGTGCCTCGTCGCGCGATATCCGCCTGCAAAGCCGGTAAGCAAGAGGGCGTTTGGAGGCTGCGTCGGGGGCCTCCGGCTTCTATGCTCGAGAACGGCCGGCTCGCGAACGTTTGCGAGCCGGTTCAAAATTAAGCTCGCAATACTTTCCGTATCTATCATTCGCGCGCGCAAAAGCGCAAATGCAAATGCCCGCACACGTAAATGACTTCCGCGGGTAATCCCCATTCATTCTGAATATGGAAACCGGGTAGACTTACCCACCCGTCCGTGGGCCTTCCTCCGTTTGCGCGTTTTCCAGACATACGTTGTCACGCTTTACAGTGACGCTGTCTCGTAGTGCTGCGCGCACGCGACGCATGGAAGCTGAACCAAGAAGAATACTAAATCAGCCATGAGACTGATCACACGCGCAGTGAACTGGCTTACCGAAGGCAACCGCCGCGGTCGAATCGCTGCGGTGCTCGTCCCTATGTGGGGGAGTGCCGTAGCGGTGGCCGTGCTCGCTCAGCACGCCCGTGTTGCCATAGCGTGGCTCGTTGCGGTGCTCGCTTGCACCGCCATGCTATTGCTGCTGCACCTTTCCCGGTGCCTTGCCGCCCGTTTGCGTTTGAGCGAGGAGCGTCTCAGCCTCGGGTTCGAGGGCATCAATGCTGGACTGTGGGACTGGGACCTGGTCAGCGACCGTGCCTACTATTCTCGCTATCTGTACCAGCAACTCGGCTATGGCGCCGGCGACCTCCCCATGGACACCCGCGCTTTCAATGCGCTCGTGCATCCTGCGGATCTGCTCCGCTTGCGCCAGACCATCATCAACCACCTGAAGCATGACAGCCTCTACGACGTCGAGTACAGGTTGCGAATGGCGGATGGTCAATACCTGTGGTGCCGGGGGCGCGGCAAGGCCATACGTGACGAGAGCGGCCGGGCGACGCGCATCGTCGGTTGCCTCTTCGATATTTCCGGGTTCAAGCGGGCAGAAGCGGCCGCCGCGAAAGAAAAGAGCCTCACCGAAGCCACGCTCGCTTCGATCGACGACGGTGTGATCCGCATGGACAACCAGGCGAGCGTGACCTATTGCAACGCCGCCGCCGAGCGCATGCTCGGGCGTCCCTCGCGCGATATTTACCAGAAGCCGTTGTTCGATGTTTGTGATCTCTACGACGAGCGGTCGGGCAATATCGTCACCGCTCAATGCCTGCACAACCGTGCAGCAGCGGCCGACGACGCGCAGCGCAGACTTTCGGTGACGCGCCCGGATGGCTCGCTCCTGCCCGTGGCCTGCTCTGTGGCAACGATCCGCGACGACGAAGAGGAAATGCTGGGCACGGTGATGGTGCTTCGAGACGCCAGCACGGAGCGCAAGCATGCCGCCGAACTCGAATATCAGGCTACGCACGATCATCTAACGGGTTTGCTGAACCGTCGCGAATTCGAGCGCCGGCTATCGGGCTTGCTCGAAAAGGCCGGGACACACCCGCATGCGGTGATGTTCCTCGATCTCGATCAGTTCAAGGTCGTCAACGATACGTGCGGCCACGCGGCCGGTGATGAACTGATTCGCAGCGTAGGCAGCGCCTTGAAACAACAACTGCGCGCCGCCCATATCCTCGCACGCCTGGGCGGCGATGAATTCGGCGTCGTGCTGCCCGAGTGCTGCATCGACGACGCCCTGCGGGTCGCGGAGGATCTGCGGGAGGCCGTGACAGTCATCCGGCTACCCTGGGACCAGCGTTTGCTGACGACTGGCGTGAGCATTGGCGTTGTGGACGTGGACGCCACGCAGACCTCGACGTGGGACATCATGAAGGCGGCCGACGTCGCCTGTTATATGGCCAAGGAAAAAGGCCGCAACCGCGTGCATCAGTACTGCCTCGAAGATCAGCTCCAGTCGACCACCCATACGCAGATGGAGTGGGTGGCCCGCGTGAAAGCGGCGCTCGAGCACGACCGTTTCCGCCTGTACGCGCAACAGATCAAGTCGCTCAAAGAGGGCGGTCCCGGCGAGGAAGTGCACGTCGAGTTGCTGCTGCGCATGGTCGACGAATCGGGTGAGGTGATTCCTCCCGGGTACTTCATTGGCGCGGCCGAGCGTTTCAACTTGATGCCGCTCGTTGACCGATGGGTGATCGGCCGTGCTTTCGAAGCCATCGCGGCGGGGCATCTTGCGGCAAACGTCTGGTCGATCAACCTCTCCGGCGCGTCGCTCGGCGACGAGGACCTGCTCGCGTACATCGTTCAGCAGCAGCAGCGCTGTGCAATCAGCTTCGCAAGCGTCTGCTTCGAGATCACGGAAACGGCAGTGATCACCAATCTCTCGAAAGCGATTGCGCTCATGGAGAGCCTGCGCGCGCTTGGCTGCCGATTCGCGCTCGACGATTTCGGCTCCGGCATGTCCTCGTTCACATATCTCAAGCGCCTGCCCGTGGACTACCTGAAGATCGACGGCAGCTTCGTGCGCGGTATTGCCAGCAGCGACCTCGATCGGACGATCGTCCAGTCCATTCACCAGGTGGCCCACGCAGCGGGCAAGGCGACCATCGCCGAATTTGTGGAAAGCGAAGCGATCATTGGGCGCCTCAGCGGGATTGGCATCGATTACGCGCAAGGGTTTTGTGTCGGGTTGCCCCAGCCCCTTCCCGAAGGAATCGTTGAGACCGTCAGCACTTGATCAACAACGACATCACCTGCGCTCGAATCCGATTGTGCTGCGGGCCGGGTGCGGCGGCCGTTCCCCGATCTGGTGACAGAAGGGGCGATCTATCACGCGTTGGTGCCGCTGGATGCCGACAAGCCCGTGCACATGCGAGCCTTCCTCGGTTGGCTGCAACTGAACGGGGAAGCGAGCGGCAATGCGACTCGAAATAGTCGGCGTAGCGGCCCCCAAATTAATATTCGAAAGTCGCTTGACGATATCCGGAATGACCCGCATAATTCGCCTCCTTCGCTAATCGCTGCGAACGAAAACGAAGCGATTAAGACGAATTGCTCTTTAAAAATTTACAGCCGATAAGTGTGGGCGCTTGATGCGGTGGCGGCCTGATGATGTTCTTCGGAGCATTGTCGGGAGCAGCAAAAGTATCAAGAGTCTCACACTAAAGTAAGTCAGGTTTTTGAATTTATTCAGATACCTGTCAGCTTTGAGTGAGCGACCGGTCTCGAGAGAGACCGAAAACAGTAACAGGTTTAAACTGAAGAGTTTGATCCTGGCTCAGATTGAACGCTGGCGGCATGCCTT
>NZ_JAMBPR010000054.1 GCF_024206475.1 Paraburkholderia sp. CNPSo 3274 | reverse complement strand
CGACGGCTTGCACTTCTTGAGGTCTTCGCAGAACAGCGCGTCGGTCGGAAACGACGGCGTGCTCGTGTGGATGATGACGAGGTCGTATGCAGCTGCAATCTTCAGCGTCTCTTCCACGGAGAGGCCGTCGGCCGGCGCGTCGAGCACGCGGCTGTCGGGCACGAGGGCCGCGGGCTGCGCGAGCCAGGTGGGATACCAGAACGAGCGGATCTCGCGCTTTGCCTGGTAGCGCGAGCCCGCGCCACCGTCAAAGCCGTCATACGACGGGGCCTGCAGAAACAGCGTTTTCATATTCCTCGATTGTCCGCGCAGTGTGGTGAAACCCGGTTAGCTATCGCATGCACCTCGTGGCTTGCTTTGCCGGCGCACAGCGCCGCGCACTTCCCTCGAAATGCATTACACAAAACATTCGATCGGCATTCCGGTTCGCATGTTTGTTATCGAATTGAAGGCTTTGGCGCCTCGGGTCAACCGTAGGATATTAAGCCGAAAATCTGATGCAGACCTTAAGCGCTTTCCCTTCTTCCGACGTATTGAAACATGCCAAACCTTCAGTGTAGCGAATTGATATGACAGTTTTCATCGCGCCGCGCCAATTGATGTCCATTGCGATGACAATCGGTTACAAGCCCGGCCGCCCTCTTGCCCCCCCGAAATCGCGTCAATCGACCTGAGCGATGCAAGTCGTGCGCCAATAGGTGCATGCGCCTTTCGCATTCCCTGGAAGAATTGACCGGTGGGTTTTCGTCTGCTTTGCATCGCCTCCGCCATATCGGACAAGTTTTCGCTGATCGCCGACATTGCGTAAAAACACCTCACAATCGGGTTACGATGCAGCAAACGGCGTGACTGCGGGTCCCCGCCGCGAATGTGCGAGCGGTGTGGCGCAGGCAACGCTGCCCGGCAGGTCAGGACGACTGTCCGGGATTTCATGCAGGCCAGGCACCCGCGGTGCGCTGCCTGCTCAACCAAGCGCCACCGTGAGCCGTCATTGTCCATGCGCATCCTCTTCGTCATCGGCAACCTGGGCGACTATCACGTCCCTCGCTATGAGGCTCTCGTTACCGCGGCCTCCAGTCGCGGCCACCAGGTGGCGCTTCTCGAGGTCTTTGCGCGCTCAGGCGTCTACGGCTTCCCTCAGGAACGCCGCGCCGCATTCTTCGCGAACCGGCCGCGCATGGCGGAAACGCTGGTCGAGAACGGCGCCGACAGCGACGGCCTCGGCGCGCGCGACACCGCGCGCCTCATTGCGAAGGTGCGCAACTTCATGCCCGACGTGGTCATCACGCTCGGCTACAACACCGGCTATTCGGCGGTGCTTTGTTTCCTCAGACATCTCACGCGGCGCTTCAAGCTCATCTACATGTCGGACTCGAAGGCCGACGACGGACTGCGCCAACGCACCAAGGAGCGGCTCAAGCGTTTCATCGTCAGCCGCTTCGACGGCGCGCTCGTCGCGGGCGAGAAACATCGCCGTTACGCGCAATCGCTTGGCATACCGAAGGAACGATCTCGCATCGGCTTCGATGTGATCGACGTCGACTATTTTTCGGATCTCGCGCAGGCCGCGAGCGATAACCCCGAAGCCGTGCGATCCCGCTTCGGGCTGCCGCAGCGCTATGTCTTGTGCGTGAGCCGCTTCGTGGCACGCAAGAACGTCGACGTGCTGATCGACGCCTACCGCAAATCCGGCGTGTACAACGAAAATATCGGCCTCGTTCTGGTGGGTCAGGGTCCGCTCGAAGCGCAATTGCGCGCGCGCATCGCGTCGCTCGGCCTCACGCCGCATGTGACGATACTCAACTCGCTCGCCAACCAGGAAATGCCGAATCTCTATGCGCTCGCGGAGTTCGTCGTGCTGGCGAGCGAATTCGATCAATGGGGCTTGTGCGTGAACGAAGCGTTCGCGGCCGGGTGCCCTGCCATCGTCACGCGCACATGTGGCGTGGCGGGCGAAGTGGTGATCGACGGCGTAAACGGTTTCGTGGTCGAACCGCGCGACGTCTCGGCGCTCGCGCAGCGCATCGGCGAACTGGGCGGCGAGCCCGCGCTGCGCGAGCGCTTCGCAGCAGGCGCGCAAAGTACGATCCAGCGCTGGACGCCCCTGCTCTTCGCATCGAGCGCACTGGAGCTTGCCGAAGTCACGACCCGCAACGCGAGCGACCCCGCGCGGCAAGAACTCGTTTAGCGCTCGATATCGATCGCTACCCGACGCCTCGTACGTCTGCGCTCAGAGATTCGGTGCGAAAACGCGTCCGGGCGCGAATTTCCGCTTGAGCGTACGCATCAGCAAATAAACCGTGCGGTGTCGCTCGACGCCCAGCCGCTGCGTGAGCGTCGCGCCGAATCCGTTGAGGAAGCTGAATGTCGACGGGCTCGAAAAGCCGTCGAAATCGAAGGTGAGCTTGCGCTCGAGCGCGCGCCCAATGCCTGTCCATAGCAGCAGGCTGATCGAGCCGCTGTGCGCGTCCTGCGCCCGCGACGAAAGCAGGTAATACATTGCCTGATGGTCCCAAACGAGGCCGACCGCCGCCACGAGCTTCCCACCTTGCCCATAGGCGCCGAGCAGCATCCCGGCCTTTCGCTCGACGAACGCACTGACGAGGTCGCGCATGACCGCGTCCCCGTAAGCGTTGGTACGCGAACGTGCCGCGAGATTCGTGTCATAGAACGCGATGAACTCGTCGGGCGTGAGCTCCGGCACGATGGTCAATTCACGGGAGGCGCTGCGGATCACGTTGCGCGTCTTGCTGTTCAGGCGCGTCCACGCTTCGTCGGCCGTGGTCTGCCGGTCGATGCGGAAGGTATAGCGTGCCGACACGGTAAAGCCATGCAATGCGAACGCAAGGGCATCGTCGATGCGCGGGTCGAGCACCTGGAAAAAGCTGTCGCAGTCGGGCAACTGTTCGATCAGCTTCCCGGTGACGTCGAGTTCATGATGCAATTGGCGGGCCTCGCTGCCCGTCACGGATTTGATGACCGGTCCGAGCGTGCGCGTGAGCGGCGGCAGGTGCGAAACCCGCCACAGTCGCGTGCGCTGCATCGCGTACGGCATCTCGCCGATGACCTCGTCGTTCTGCTTCACCACCGCAAGCTTCCAGTCGCCTTGCGTGGCGATGTCGAGCCACCAGCGCTCGTGAAAAATCGAAGGCGCCGCGCGTACCGGCACCGGCGCAACACTGGCAGCCGGTGCCTCGGGAACGGGCAACGTCCGGTCGTTTATGGTCGTCATCGATCACCGGTATATTCTGACTGCAAGCGCCGCGGGATCACACATGCGCTCCACCTCCCCCAGCACCCACGCTCCTCTATGACTTCTCGTCGACGTGGCAACGGCATGTACTCAATGTGACAGTTCACGCGGCGGGTGGTTTTGTCCCTCACGGCTCTTGCGATGGATTGCAAACCCCCATGGCGGCGACCTGCCACTCGCACATCGGCTTCAGTCTACGAATAGCCACCTGCCCGTTTACGCCAAAACCCAGACGCATGCGGATAGGTTATCCCCTAGTCGATTTTGGTCCGATCATACTGCTCGATTTCGCATTGCAGCATTACACGAACCTGCTAAACGTTTGCACACCGATCACCTAACGAGAACGATTCGCGATCAAGGAATTAGTTAGGAATCCATTTAACCTGCCCCCCCCATCATCATTCAAGCCAATGGTTGAGTCGTCATCGCTCGCGTGAGCCCATGCATGGGGCGGCGCACCGCCACATCGAACGGGTTCGTTTGCGGCCCGATGATCTCGGCCTGCCGCTTGAGCAGTTCGACGATCGTGGGCAACCGGTCTTCCGTGAGACGCGCAGCCAGCGTACCCACGCTCAGCGCCCCCACGGCGCAACCGGTCTGGTCCAGAATCGGCACGGCCACGCCCGCCATGCCCTCCAGCACGCCGGTGTTGCGCCCCGCGTAGCCGAGCTTGCGCACGCGCTCGATCTCCGTGCGCAAATACACCTCGTCCAGTACGCCGTAGCTGCGCAAACGCGGCACGTTGAAACGAATAATTTCTTCTCGCTCGGCCTCGGGCTGGAACGCGAGAATGGCAAGACTACCCTGGCCCACGCCCAGCGCTACGCGCCCGCCGATATCGCCCGTGAACGAGCGGATCGGAAACGGACCTTCGCACATGTCGAGGCAAACCGCGTCGAAACTGCTCTTTACGAGCAAGAAAATGGTGTCACCAAGGCTTGCGCACAGGCGCAGCAACGCGGGCCGGCATAGCGTGCGCATGCCGCTGGGATTGCCCGCCTGCGCCGCGAGCGCAAAAAAATCCACGCTCAGCCGATAGCGTCTGGTGCCTTCGTCCTGCTCGACCACGCCTTCGGCGATCAGCCCCTGCAGCAGCCGATGCACGGTGGCCTGGGTCAGGCCCACGGCCTTGGCGAGCGCGGTCACGCGGCTGCCTTCCGCCTGACTGGCCCCCAGTGCGCGGATCACCGCGAATGCGCGCTGCAACACGCCCGCACCGCGTGCGTCGTCGGCCGCCGTTCCACTTTTCTCTTCCCCTACCGTCATATCGACCTCGATTTATTCCATTCAGCGGAATATCTGACAAAAGCTCATACGAATTGCCATGCTGCCCGAATGGTTGGACCGCCACACGTCGCCTTGCTTGTGGCAGGTTTATTCCGGGATTTCCCGAAGTTCACCCGGCGAAATGATCAATAAGCCCATGCGCTCATATATTCCATCAAATGGAATATAGATCAGATTTTTATCGCTCGATGGAATTTTAAATTGACGGTCCAAAATTTGGCTAGCTACAGTCGGCTCAACGCCCTGCACCGCAATTCGCTCAGCGGGTGCCGGCGCAACCCAAGCACTGGAAGGCCACCTCATGTCGTTCCTCACCCTGACCGATGTATCGAAATCGTTTGGCGACCTGCAGGCGGTCGCCGGCGTCAATCTGTCGGTGGAAAAAGGCGAGTTCGTCTCGCTGCTCGGCCCCTCGGGCTGCGGGAAAACCACGACGCTGCAGATGATCGCCGGCTTCGTCGAAACCACGCGCGGGCGCATCACGCTCGACGGGCGCGACATCACGCACATGCCGCCGAACAAGCGCGGCCTCGGCATCGTGTTCCAAAGCTATGCGCTCTTTCCGCACATGAGCGTGGAGCAGAACGTGAGCTTCGGCCTCGAAATGCGCGGCGTGGACAAAGCCGAGCGCCGGGATCGCATTCGCGAAGCGCTCGCGCTCGTGCGCCTCGACGCCTACGCGCAGCGCTTTCCGCGCGAGCTATCGGGCGGCCAGCGCCAGCGCGTGGCGATCGCGCGCGCCATTGTGATCGCGCCGCCCGTGCTGCTGCTCGACGAGCCGATGTCCAATCTCGACGCGAAGCTGCGCGAAGACATGCAGTTCGAGCTGCGCGCCATTCAGCGCAAGATCGGCACGACCACGCTGATGGTCACGCACGACCAGTCGGAAGCGCTCTCGATCAGCGACCGCGTGGTGGTGATGGAAAGCGGCCGCATCACTCAGGTCGACACGCCTTATCGCGCGTATGAGCGGCCCGAGAACAACTTCGTCTCGCAGTTCATCGGCAAGGCCAACATGCTCGCGGGCCGCATCGTCGCGCGCGAGGGCGACACGATCCACGTGGACCTCGGCAACGATCTCGCGGAAACGGGCTCGACGGCGCAACTTCCCGAGCGCGCCCGCGCGGTGGGTGTAGGCGACGCGATCACGCTGTGCATCCGCCCCGAAAAGCTCAAGCTGTGCGCGAGCGGCTCGGGCCGTCTCGCAGGGCGTGTGACGAGCCGCTTCTTCCTCGGTAGCCAGTGGCTCTATCGGCTCGACAGCCGCGCGGGCGAAATGCTCGTGTGCTGCCAGAACGAGGGCAAGGAGCCGCTTGCCGAAGGCGACCAGGTGGGCATTGACTGGCACAGCGACGCAATCCGCTTCGTCCACCAGGAGGGCGCCCGTGTCTAGCACGCTCCGCGCTTCGCAGCCTGCCCCGCGCGCCACGGTGCGCGCCGGCTGGCAGGCTTATATGCCGCTCTGGCTCATGAGCGCGCCTGCACTGCTGCTGTTCGCCGCGCTCGTGCTCGTGCCGCTCGCCATGACCTTCGCGCTCACGTTTTACCGCTTCGATCCGATGAGCGGCCCCATCGTCGCATTCGATCTGCATAACTACGTAGAAGTGCTGGGTTCGTCGTACTTTCACACGATCTTCCTGCGCACCTTCGGCATCGCCGCGCTCACCACGCTGCTGTGCGTCGTGATCGGTACTCCCGAGGCGTACATCCTCTCGCGCATGCGCGACCCGTGGCGCTCGCTCTTCCTGCTCGTGATCCTCGCGCCGCTGCTGGTTTCCGTGGTGGTGCGCGCGTTCGGCTGGAGCATGCTGCTCAACATGAACGGTCTCGTGAACCAGTTCTTCGGCCTGTTCGGCGCGGGGCCCTTCAAGCTCGAATACACGACCTTCGCCATCGTCATTGCGCTCGTGCATGTGATGCTGCCGTTCATGGTGATTCCGGTGTGGACCGCGCTGCAAAGGCTCGATCCGCAAACCGAAAACGCGGCGCTGTCGCTGATGGCCTCACCGTTCACCACCATGCGCCGTATCGTGCTGCCGCAACTCATGCCGGGCATTCTCTCGGGCAGCCTCATGGTGTTCGGCCTTTCGGCGAGCGCCTTTGCGATTCCGGGCCTGCTGGGCGGCAGGCGCCTGAAGGTGGCGGCCACCGCCGTGTACGACCAGTTCCTCAGCTCGATGAACTGGCCGCTCGGCGCGACCATCGCCGTGCTGCTGCTCGTCGCCAATCTCGTGGTGATGCTTACCTACTACCGCGTGCTCGAACGGCGCTACGCGCGCAGCATGGGCTAAGGACAAAACATCATGCGCAAAAACGGACCGCTCGCCCTCACATTCCATAGTTTCGTCGTCCTTTTCGTGCTGGCGCCGCTCGTCATCGTCATTCTCGTGGCCTTCACGCCCGACGAAACCTTGACGCTCCCCACGCACGGCCTCTCGCTGCGCTGGTTCCGTGCGATTCTCGACTACCCCGACTTCATCACCGCGTTCTTCAACAGCCTCAAACTCGCGTTCGCCTCGGCCACGCTCTCGCTCGTCATCGCGTTGCCCGCGGGCCTGGCGATCGGCCGTGCGCGCTTTCCGGGCCGCGGCTTCCTCAACGCGCTGCTGCTTTCGCCGCTCGTGATTCCGGGGCTCGTGCTGGGCATCGCGCTGCTGCGCTTCTTCGCGCTGATCGGCGCGACCGGCTCGTTCGTGTGGCTGATCCTCGCGCACATGATCATCATCACGCCGTTCGTCATGCGGCTCGTGCTCGCCTCGGTCAGCGGCCTCGACCGCAGCATCGAGCATGCGGCCGCGTCGCTCGGCGCGAACGCGTGGGCCACCTTCCGCCGCGTCACGCTGCCGGTGATCCTGCCCGGCATCACGGGCGGCTGGCTGCTCGCGTTCATCAACAGCTTCGATGAACTGACGATGTCGATCTTCGTGACTTCGCCGCAAACCGTCACACTGCCTGTGCGCATGTACATGTACGCGACCGAGTCGATCGACCCGATGATGGCTTCCGTTTCCGCGCTCGTCATTTTCATCACGGCTGGCGCGATGTTCCTGCTCGACCGCGTGTACGGGCTCAACCGCATTCTGATCGGGCAGCACTGAACGCCACCCGCCTCTTTCGATCCCTGCTGCCGCGCCACCGACCACCCATGAGCACCGTCACGCCGCTTCCCCTTGCCCAGTTCGTCCGCGTTGCCGAGACCGCGCGCGCGAGTGTTTCCTTCGTTTTAGACGGCGTCGAACTCAAGGCGCTCGCGGGCGATACGCTGCTGACCGCGATCCTCATGCAGCAGCGGCACGTGCGCCGCAGCGAGTTCAGCACAGAACCCCGCGCGGGCTTCTGCCTGATCGGCGCTTGCCAGGACTGCTGGGTGCGCAGCGAAGACGGCACGCGCCTGCGCGCCTGCTCCACGCCGCTGCGCGAAGGCATGCGTGTGTTGACGCGAACCGGTTCGGATACCGAATCTAACAATGGAGGTGCGCAATGAGCACCGCCAAGCCTGATCGCATCGTCATCGTCGGCGCGGGACCGGCCGGCATTCGCGCCGCGCAAACGCTCGTGGCCGCGGGACTGCGCCCCACCGTGATCGACGAAAACGCGCGCTGGGGCGGCCAGATCTATCGCCAGCCCGCTGCCGGTGCGGGCTTCTCGCGCACGAAAGCCGCGCTCTACGGCTTCGAGGCGAAGAAAGCCGATGCAGTCCATCGCGCCATGGCCGATCTGCTCCCGAAGATCGACTATCGGCCCGACACGCTGGCCTGGTCGTGCGAGCCAGGCCGGCTCGACACCCTGCGCGAGGGCCGCGAAGCGAGCGTGCCGTGGTCGCATCTGATCATCGCGAGCGGCGCGACCGACCGTATCGTGCCGCTGCCTGGCTGGACGCTGCCAGGCGTGTATACGCTCGGCGGCGCGCAGGTCGCGCTGAAGGCGCAGGGCTGCACAATTGGCCAGCGCACCGTGTTCGCCGGCACCGGGCCGCTGCTCTACCTCGTCGCTTATCAATATGCGAAAGCGGGCGCGCAAGTGACCGCCGTGCTCGACACGAGCCCGTTCGCGCGCCAGGCCGCCGCCGTGCCGAGGCTGCTCAACCAGCCGGGCACCTTCGCCAAGGGCGTTTATTACGTTGCGTGGCTCAAGGCGCATGGTGTGCGCATGGAGCGTGGCGTTTCGCTCGCGGCCCTCGAAGGCGACGAGGCGGTGCAATACGTCCGCTGGCGCGCGGCCGACGGCAAGGAGCACGCCATTGCCTGCGATGCGGTCGGCTTCGGCTACGGCTTGCGGCCCGAAACCCAGCTCGCCGATCTCGCGGGCTGCCGCTTCGCCTTCGACGCCCTCAACTGCTGTTGGCTGCCCGAACGCGATGCGGCAGGCCGCAGCTCCGTGCCCGGCGTCTATCTCGCCGGCGATGGCGCGGGTATTGCAGGCGCCGATGCCGCCGAACTCGCGGGCCGCCGCGCAGCACTCGCGATGCTCGAAGACATGGGCATGGAAGCGCCACCGCACGATGCCGCTTTGCCTGATGCGGCAACGATCGAGAAGCGCCTCGAGCGCATTACGCGCTTTCGCGTGGGCATCGAGCAGGCGTTCGCACCGCCTGCCAACTGCGCCGCCAGCTGGCCCGACGACCTGACCATCTGCCGCTGCGAGGAAGTCGATGCAGGCACGCTGCGTAGCTGCATACGCGACGGTCTCGCCACTGAAGTCAACCGCCTGAAGGCGCTCACGCGCATCGGCATGGGGCGCTGCCAGGGGCGCATGTGCGGCGAATCCGCGATGGCGCTGCTGAGCACGGAGACAGGCAAGCCACTACACGAGGTGGGCCGCTTGCGCAGCCAGGCGCCGATCAAACCGATCCCGATTTCGCCGATGCTGTTCGACGACGGCGTGGAGGTCATCGAAGAGGAAGCCCACGATGAGTGACACGCGCCACTTCCAGGTTGTGATTGCGGGCGGCGGGCTCGTCGGCGCATCGGCAGCGCTCGCGCTCGCGGGCAAGGGCGTGAGCGTCGGCTTGTTCGAGCGGCGCTTTTGTGGCGCGCAGGCGAGCGGCGTGAACTACGGCGGCGTGCGCACCCACGGCCGCAGCGCCGAGCAACTGCCGCTTGCGGTACGCGCCCGGCGCGTGTGGAACCGCTTGCCCGAACTGATCGGCATCGACGGTGAATTTGTCGTTTCGGGGCACTTGCGCCTGGCGCGCCGCGACAGCGATCTCGAGGCGCTCCACGCATGGTCCGCCATGGCGCGCGATTTCGGCGTGGAGTCGCTGGTCATGAGCGGCGAAGCGTTTCGCCGCCGCTACCCTTGGCTCGGCAAAGCCGCCATTGGCGGTGCGCTCTGCGCGA
The DNA here is from genome assembly GCF_024206475.1 of Paraburkholderia sp. CNPSo 3274. Classification (GTDB taxonomy): domain Bacteria; phylum Pseudomonadota; class Gammaproteobacteria; order Burkholderiales; family Burkholderiaceae; genus Paraburkholderia. The sequence continues at coordinate 51,693 of NZ_JAMBPR010000054.1, read as the reverse complement.
GCGACGGCCAGGCGAATCCCCGTCTCGTCTCGCCCGGCTTCGCAGCGGCGGCGCGGCGCGCGGGGGCGCACGTGCAGGAGCAGACCGCGCTCAGCGACCTGAGCTTCGACGGCCGGCGTTTCCAGATGCGCGCGGCCAACGAGCGCATCAGTGCCGACTGGCTCATCAACTCATCTGGCGCCTGGGCCAATACGGTGGCGGGCGCGTTCGGCGAAACCGTGCCGATGAAGCCGATCTATCCGAACATGTGGGTGACCGAGCCGCTGCCGCGCTTTATCCAGCACAACCTGGGCGTGTATGGCGGCGGCGTCTACGCGCGCCAGGTGGAGCGCGGCAACTGCGTGATCGGCGGCGGGCGCGGGCACGGAGACGGTGAATACGCGCAGCCTTCCACCGCCACCACGCGCGCCGTGATGCGCGACGCCTGCGCGCTGCTACCCGGCCTGCGCGACGCGCTGCTCATCCGCACGTGGAGCGGCGTGGAAGGCGAAACGCCGGACAGCAACCCCATCATCGGTTTCAGCAACACCACGCCGCGCCTTCTGCACGCCTTCGGCTTCTCCGGCGGCGGCTTCTTGCTGGCGCCTGGCGTGGGCGAAGTCCTCGCCGAACTCGTCACTGACGGCGCGACGAGCACGCCCGTCGAAGCGTTTGCTATCAGCCGCTTCACGCAGTCTTCCGTTCATTCCGCCCTCCCAATCAAATAAGGAGTCCCCACGATGAAACTCACACGCACCCTGGCCTCGCTAGCCGCACTCGTCGCCTTCGGCATCTCGCCTTACGCCTGGTCGCAAACGAAGACGATCTACATCGGCATGAACGGCGGCCCGATGGAGAAGGCCTACACGAGCCAGGTCCTGCCCGACTTCGAGAAGGCCAACAATGTGAAGGTGGTGGTCGTGCCGGGCACTTCCTCCGACGTGCTCGCGAAGCTTCTCGCCAACCGCAACAGCCCGCAGATGCATGTCGCCTTTCTCGACGACGGCGTGATGGCGCGTGCCGTGAGCATGGGCGTGTGCGAGAAGCTCGACGATTCCCCGGTGCTCAAGGAACTGTATCCGTTCGCGCGCATGAAAGGCGACGTGGGCGCAGGCGTGCAGCTCGGCATGACGGGCATCGGCTACAACACGAAGGTGTTCGCGGTTAAAGGCTGGGCGCCGCCCACTTCGTGGCTCGATTTCGCCAATCCGAAATACAGGGGCAAGGTGGTGTTCCAGTCGGCTTCGAGCAGCACGTTTGGGCTGCATGGCTTTCTCGCGATCAACCGCTTGATGGGTGGCAGCGAGACCAACGTCGAGCCGGGCTTCACGAAGTGGGCGAGTACGGTGGGGCCGAACGTCGTTGAATACATTCCGAATTCGGCCAAGCTCTCGGAGATGATCCAGACCGGCGAGGCCGGCATCTTCCCGCTCACGCCAACGGCAGTGGGCGACCTGAAGGATAAGGGCCTGCCCGTGGCCTACGCCAACCCGAAGGAAGGCGCCGTGCTGCTGCTCGTGGACCTGTGCGTGGTGAAAAACAATCCGGAGCCGCAGCTCGCGCAAAAGCTCGCGCAGTTCCTGCTTTCGGCGCCTGCGCAAAGCAAGGCGGCCGCAGCCGGCAAGCAGATTCCGACCAACCAGAACGCAACCATGCCGCCCGACATGCAAAAGAGCCTGGGCAATCTCGATCAGCTCGTGAAGAAGGTGACGGTGATGGACTGGGACGTGATCAACGAGCACCGCGCGCAGTGGGATTCGCGCTGGAACCGGCAGATCGAGCAATGATCGTCTGATTTTCGGGCAACAGCGAGGGCGGCGGGCGCGGCGCGTCCTGTATCATCCACGGGTTGTCGAACCGCCCGCTCGCCCATGCGCTCCGCCCTCGATTCTTGCTTCCGCCTTTCCGCTTTCGCCCGGGCTCCGCGCGCCCGCTTCCTCGCACTGGCGCTAGCCGCCGCGTGCGTGCTGCCGGGATGCGCAACCGGCCCGGCCTCGCAAAATCAGGCCGAGCAAGCGCTTCCGTCCGATACGGTCACGCTCTTCCCGATCGAGCATTACGACCAGAACGTCGATCACTGGATCGATCCGGCTAGCGCCGACTACGACAAGCCCTTCCTTTCGCCCGAAGTCCAGCGCGCGCAATTCGCTGCGCTCGTCGCGCGCTATTTTGGTGCGGGTCCGAACGATCCGTCGCCGTGGAATCGAGCGTTTGTCGAGCAGCGCGTGTATCGCGACGGCGGCAGCGACATTGCCGCGCTGCAAACGCGCCGCCTCGCCTACTTCGACAATACGGACAAAGCGCCGCGCCGCGTTGGCTACGGCATGAATTTCCGGCCGCACACGAAGGCGTGGATCGGCGCCATCGAGCGCAACGCCAACGTCAACCAGTTCGAACAGGCCAGCGGTTTCGACGCCACGCGTCGCGCCATCGCCACGACGGCGCTGTACGTGCGCGAACTGCCCACCATCGACCCGTCGTTCTATTCACGTCGCATCGCGGGCGAAGGCTATCCCTTCGACAACCTGCAGGTGAGCGCCGTGCGGCCGGGCACGCCGCTCTACGTGCTCGGCACGAGCGCCGACGGCGCCTGGCGCTACGTGCAGACGCCAGACGTGCAGGGCTGGGTGCACAGTGACGGCGTGGCGAGCGTCGATGAAACCTTCGTTTCGACGTGGCGCGCGGCGGCGCACCAGTCGCTCGGCGTCGTGGTCGCGGCCTCCGCCGCGCTGCGCGACGACGGCGGCGTGTTCCGCTTCGAAGCGCCCGCCGGCACGCTGCTGCCGCTGCGGCCCGCGACGGGCGCGAAGCCGGGCGAAGTGCTCGTGCCCGCCCGCGACGTAGACGGCCGCGCGGCGATCCGCACGGCCGCGCTCGATTCGAACGCCATCGTGCCCGCGCCGCTCGTGGCCACGCCGCGCCATCTCGCGCAGTTGATGAAGGCACTGATAGGCCGCCCCTACGGCTGGGGCAACACGAACTTCGACAACGACTGCTCGGCCGAACTGCAGAGCATTTTCGCGGCGTTCGGCGTATGGCTGCCGCGCCACTCGTCCACGCAAATGAACGCCGGGGCGATGACCGATCTTTCGGCGTCCACGCCCGCCCAACGCCTCGACTGGCTCGTGCAGCAGGGCGCGCCCATGCGCACGCTCATCTATATAGGCGGTCACGTGATGCTCTACCTGGGCAACACCGAGCGCGACGGCAAGACGGTGCCGCTTGTCTATCAGGACGTGTGGGGCCTGCGCCCCGCCGACAACAGTCGCCGCGCCGTGATTGGCGGCTCGGTCATCTTCCCGCTGCTGCTCGCCTACCCCGAAGACCCCAACCTCGAATCGCTTGCAGGCACGCCGGTTTTCCAGGTCAGCATTCTGGGCGCGCCCGCGGGCAGCGCGCCACCGCAGGATGAGGAGAATCCGGCGGGGTGAGTTATGCACTGGATGCATCAAATCGATGCGCAAATGTGATCGTTTCTCCCAGGGTGACAGATTCCGCACGGTCGTACAAAAATAGCCTCCATCGAACGTAGCATTCCGTCAACGTTGCACACCTCTCGTCAGGGGAGAAGCGATCGGTGAACGCGCATTCAATCCGGCTCATGCCTTGCCGCAGGCCCACGATGACCACGCGCTCGTCCACGCTGCTCCTGCGCACGCGAGAGGACCCCGGCCGCCGCGCCAGACCGCAGGACTACGCACAGTACTCCGCGTAGCACTTCCAGCATTCCGTTTCGTGTGGTTCCGCGAGGAACCCCGGCCCCCTTTTGCCCGAAGCTTTTTCTGCGGCTTTGCCTGGAGCATTGCCTGAAGCGTGTGCAATACCCTGTCACATCAATCCCAATCCATAAATAACACTAAGGATGACGAAATGTTACAACGCGACAACCTCGGCATGAAATGGCTGGTCCGCTGCCTCGCGGCGGCCGGTTTGATGGGCACAGCGGGTGTCGCGAGCGCGCAGAGCAGCGTCACACTGTATGGCATCGTCGACGGGTCGATCCTCTACACGAGCCATACGATGAACACGCTGACGGGCCAGAACGCCGGTCACCAATTCTCGTTTACGGACAGTGGCATGTCCGGCTCGAACTTCGGCATGCGCGGCGCCGAGGACCTGGGCGGCGGGATGCGTGCGGTATTCGCGCTCGAAAGCGGCATTAGCATTGCGAACGGCCAGTTCGGCAATTCCAACGGCAATTTCTTCGGGCGTCAGGCGTGGGTCGGCATGGAAAGCCCATACGGCACGGTCAAGGCCGGCTTGCAGTACTCACCGTTCTTCCTCTCGCTCTACCAGACGGACCCGCGCGGCATGTCGTACTTCGGCAGCGGCCTCGTGAGCTACGTGAACAACGTGTATGTGACCGGCCTCTTCAACAGCAATGCGCTCACCTATACGTCGCCGGAAATCGCCGGCATTCAGGCGATGGGCATGTTCGCCATGGGCGGCGCGGCGGGCAACTTCCAGGCGGGACGCCAGTATTCGGCGAGCCTGCGCTACCACATCGCAGGCTTCACGATCACAGGCGCGCTCTATAGCGGCAACGCCGGTGGCACCGCGGCCTCCACGCCGGTGCCGAGTACCGTCGAGTTCGTGGGCCGCACGATCGGCGCGAGCTATCGCTTCCCGAACTCGCTCACGATCTCCGCCTCGTATGCGCTTTACAAGGTTGCGCAGTCATTCGACAACAGCGTCTACTCCGGCGGACTCAGCTATATGATCACGCCCTACCTCGACGTCGACGCCGGAGTCTGGTACACGCGCGACGGCAACGACGGCAGCAACCACTCGCTCCTGGCGTCGAGCGGCGTGCAGTTCTACCTCTCCAAGCGCACGACGCTCTATGGCCAGGTGGGCTACGTGTACAACCATGGACGCATGGACACGGGCTTGTCGATCAACAACGCGCTCTTTGAGGTCTCCGGCTCGACGGTGGGCGCGAGCATCGGCATACGGCATCTGTTCTGATACGCGCAAGTGTTCCGCGGCGCGCGCGTTGAGCGGCGCGGAACACGCTCTCGGGTTAGCTGCGGCTCAGCGAGCCTTCACGCCATGCGCACACGTCGCCTCGCGCAAGCTCGCGCTCTCCCAGCACGAACTGCGCCCCTTCGGGGGCCGGCGCCTGCGCACGTTGCTCGCCAAAGTTGAAGGCAAAGCACAATCCCCCGCGTCGGCTCACGCGCAAGCCTTCCGGCAAGCGCTGCGTGTCGAGGCCCGCGCCGCGCGCGGCTTCATCGAGCATGGCGAGATGCAGTTCGCGCGTGAACCACGCAGCGGCGTAGCGCACGCGGCCACGCGAGAGCAACGCTGGCCAACCGTCTTCGAATTGCGCCTGAATGCGCGTGGCGCCGTTGGCGCGCACATGATCGCGCCAATGCAATGCCTCGCCCTGCACGCCGCCTATCGTGACGGCTGGCGAGAGCGTGGGCCGCAGCGATTCGGCCTCGAGCACCTGCAAGGGCAGCACGCGCTGCAAGGCGCCGGGCGGCAGGTCGCCGGGAATGGCGAAGTGCGCGGTCTTCGAGCCACTGCGCGGTCCGAACACCCATTGCCCGTCGCTGCGCTCGATCTGATCGACGAAGGCGTCGTCGATCACGGCCAGCGACGGCACCACCACGAGCCGGTACACCGAAAGATCCGCATGCCGCGAAACGATTTCGACATCGAGGCCGAGTTCGCGCAGCGCGCTGTAGTAGTCGAACGCGAGCGTTTGATAGTCGAAGCTCGCGCCGTGGCGCTGGATCTCGAACATCCACTGCGTTTCGTAGTCGAATACGAGCGCCACCTGTGCACGCGCCGCCGGCGCGAGCGTGCGCAACGCGTCGCTCGCCGCGATCTCGCGCGCGGCCTGCTCCACCTCGCGGCCACCGGGAGACAGCTCGTTATTCGGCAGATTGAGGCCCGAATGCATCTGCTCCTGCGCATACGGGCACTGCCGCCAGCGGAAGTACGAAACGAGTTCGGCGCCGTGCGCGAACGCTTCGTAGGCCCACAGGCGCACCATGCCCGGCGCGGGCACCGGGTTCCAGGGCGCCCAGTTTACTGGCCCCGCCTGCTGCTCCATCACCCAGAAGCGTCCGCCGCCTATCGTGCGGTAGCGGTCGTGATCGAATGACGAGACGTCGGGGTGCGCGGTGCGTGCGTAGCGAGCCTTTTGCGCTTCCGGCAACCCGATCACTTCGGTGCGCGCGATTGGATAGCTGTCCCACGTCGCTACGTCGATGGCCTTGTCCGCTGCGAACCGGTAGTGGTCGAAGGTCGTGAAAAAGCCCATGAAGTTGTGCAACACGTCGGCGTTTGGCGCGTGGCGGCGCAGCACGTCCGCCTGCTCGCGATGAAAGCTCGCGACTTCGTCCGACATGTAGCGGCGAAAGTCCAGATGATGCGCCGGGTTGGCGTCGGTCGGCGTGCGCACGGGCAGCCCCACCGCTTCGAACGACGGGTACTCCATGCTCCAGAACACGTTGCCCCATGCCTCGTTGAGGGCCTCGATCGTGTCGTAGCGCTTCGCAAGCCACGTCTGAAAGCGGCGCTGCGCGGCGCTCGACCAGCTCGGCACGGTGTCGTGGCAGCCCAGCTCATTGTCGGTCTGCCATGCGACCACGGCCGGATGCGCGCCGTAGCGCTGCGCCATCGCCTCCGTAATGCGCACGCAATGCGCGCGATAGGCCTCGCTCGCAATGTCGTAGTGGCGCCGCGAGCCGTAGTTCCAGAGCGTGCCGTCGGCGCGCACGGGGAGCATGTCGGGCGTCGCGTCGACGAGCCACTTCGGCGGCGAGGCCGTGGGCGTGCCGAGCACGATCTTCAGGCCACGGGCCGCGAGCGTTTCGATCGCGTCGTCGAGCCATGCCCACTCATACACGCCCGCGTGCGGCTCCATGCGGCTCCAGGCGAATTCGCCAATGCGCACGTGCGTAATGCCGAGTTCGGCCATGCGGCGCGCGTCGTCGGCCCACATCGTGCGCGGCCATTGTTCGGGGTAGTAGCAGACACCGATTTGCATGAGTGACAATCCGCCTCGGAATAACATCAGTAATACGAATTAGATAAAAAGGGCCTTCGGCTGCGGTCGGGCTCGATCAGCCCTTGCTCGCGCCGAAGGTAAGCCCCGCGACAAAGTGTTTCTGCATGGCGAAGAACATCAGCACCGAAGGCAGCGCCGCAAGCACCGAGCCCGCCGCCACGAGGTTCCACGCCGTGGTCCACTGCCCCTTGAGCGCTGCCACGCCCACCGTGATCGGCGCGGCGTCGTCGCCCTGGGTGAGACACAGCGCCCAGAAGTAGTCGTTCCAGACGAACGTAAACACGAGAATGCCGAGCGCGGCGAGCGCCGGCCGTACGAGCGGCATCACGATGCGCCAGTAAATGGCCCATTCGCTCGCGCCTTCAACGCGCGCGGCCTCGATCAGTTCGAACGGCAGCTGCTTGATGAAATTGCGCAGGAACAGCGTGCAAAATCCGGTCTGGAACGACACGTGAAAGATGATGAGCGCCCACACGGTGTTGTAGAGCCCCACGCGCAGCGCCATATCGCGCACCGGGATCATGAGGATCTGGATCGGCACGAAGTTCCCTGCAACGAAGGCGAACAAGACCGCCGTGTTGCCGCGAAACCGATACGTGGAGAGCGCGAAGCCCGCCATCGAAGCCAGCGCGATGGCGCCGATCACCGAAGGCACCGCGATCAGCACGCTGTTCGCGAAGTAATGAAGCATGGGCGTTTGCGTAAGCGCCGCGCCGTAGTTTTCAAGCAGCGCGAAGTGCTTCGGCCAGCCCCAGTAGTCACCCTGCTGCAATTCCTCGGTAGACCGAATCGACGTGACGAGCACGGCGAGCATGGGCAGCAGCCAGATGACGAGCGCAATCGGCAACGAGATCTTGTAGAGCGCGCGATTCGCGGGTTTCCAGCGATCGACGGGAAGCGGATACATGGGCAGCGACTCCGTGAACATCGACGAAAGAGCGACAGGAAATTCAGCGTTCTTCGCGCAGCATGCGGCGCAAGTGGAACACGATATAAACGAGCATGATGGCGAACAGCACGACGGCAATCGCCGCCGAATAGCCTTCGCGGTAGTATTTAATCGCCTGGTCGTACATGAAGTACGCGAGTACGGTGGAGCTGTCGAACGGGCCGCCGCCGCTCATCACGGCGATCAGGTCGAAGCTGCGCAGCGCGCCGATCACCGTGAGCACGATGGCCATGAACGTGGCCGGGCGAAGCTGCGGGAGCACCACGTGCCAAAAGAGCCGCCACCCTTTCGCGCCTTCCATGCGCGCGGCTTCCACGATCTCAGGGTTGATGCCCGTGAGGCCCGTGAGATACAGGATCATGCAGAAAGGCGTTTGCGGCCAGAGCGCGGCGAAGATAATGCCGAACGTCACGAGCCTCGGGTCGCCTAGCACGGGTATGCCGTGCCCGACGATCATCTTTAGCAAGCCGAAGGTCGGATCGTAGAACCACGAAAACACAAGGCCGACCACCACGCCCGAGAGCACGAAGGGCGCGAAGAACAGCGACTTCACCGCACGTATGCCGCGCACGTGCTGGTTCAGATAGAGCGCGAACACGAGACCGAGCGGCGGCGCGAGCAGGAACAGCACGAGCCACAGCAGATTGTTCTTGAGCGCGGTATAGAACGTGTCGTTCTGGAACAGTTCGACGTAATTGGCGAGGCCGACGAAAGTCTTCGCGGTCATGCCGTCCCAGTTATAGAAGCTGAGCGTAATGCTGCTGAAGATCGGGTAGATCACGCACAGCGTGAAGAGCGCGCAGCCCGGCAGCAGGAAAAATAGCGCGGCACGATTCTGTTGCCGCCGCACAGTAGAGACGCGACGTGGCCGCGCCGCCCCAATGGGGCGCGCCAAGGTATCGGACATGGTGAAGTCTCGCCGGTGATCGGAGAAAGTGCGGCCGGCGGCGTAATGCGCCGGCCGCACCGCGGCTTTACTTGTGGTAGATGCGCTGACGCGTCGTTTCGAGGCGCGCGAGCAGCGTATCGAGCTGCGACGGGTCGCTGTAGAACTGCTGCATGGCTTTCATGCCTTCGTCGGCCATTTCCTTCTGCATGTCGCGGTCGTAGAACTGCGCAATGCCGCCACGCGTGCTCGCGAGCGTCTGGAAGCCCACCCTGGAAATGGGATCGTCAGGCTCGGCCGCCTTGTTGTTCGAAGGCAGTTGGCCCCAGCCGTGCGCGAGTTCGGCGTTGATCGCGGGCGTTTCCATGAAGGCGAGCAGTCGGCGCGCGTCGGCCTTGTTCCTGGCCTTCGCCGGAATGAGCAGCACGTTCACGGGACCGTCTTCGGCCGTCGGCACATTGGCGTCGATGATCGGGAAGCGGAAGAAGCCCACGTCCTGCTTCATGTTCGCCGGGAAGCTGGCCGAGAAGAACGTGCCCATCAGCATCATCGCCGCCTTGCCGTTCACGAGCACCGGCGCGATCGAATCCACGTCGTAGGAAAGCGCGTTCTCCATGAAGCAATGGTTGTCCATCAGCGTCTTCCACGTCGTGTACACCTTCTTCACGCGCGGATCGGTATAGGGAATCTGACCGGCCATCAACTGCTGATGGAACTCGTTGCCGTTGATGCGCAGGTCCAGGTAGTCGAACCAGGCAGCGAGCGTCCAGCTGTCGCGCGCGGCCACGGCAATGGGCTGCACGCCGATGGCGTTGAGCTTCTTGCAGCTTTCCAGCAATTCGTCGAAGGTCTTCGGCTCGGACTTGATGCCCGCCTTGGCGAACAGGTCCTTGCGGTAGAAGAAGCCATAGGCGTCATAGCCCAGCGGCGCGGCATACTGCTTGCCGTTCCATGTGGACGCACTCTTCACCGACGCGTACTGCTCGTTCCAGCCGTTCTTGGCCCAGTCCGGCGAAAGGTCTTCCAGCAGGCCGCGCTCAGCGTAATAGGCCATGCGCTCGCCGTCGTGCCACGACACCACGTCGGGCGGATCGGTCGCGAGCCAGCCGCCCATCTGCACCTTGTAGGCTTCCTCCGTTATATAGGAGACCTTGAGGTCGACGTCGGGATTGGCTTTCTTGAACTGGTCGAAGGCGTCTTGCCATGTCGAGCGCTGGTTGGCGCGCGCCGAGACGTTGACGGTGAGCGTCCCGGCGTCGGCGGCCATGCTCGTGAACGCCGTCGCCGCAACGATCGCAACGGCGGCCGAGGCGCGGGCCAGCGAGCCGAACGTTTTCAAACGATTAGAAAACATCTCTTGTCTCCTATGTCGATCCATCCAACATGCTGTTGGACTGCCTTTGTCGACTGACGGCGTTCGCGCCGCCAGACCTGGTGGCCCGCTCTACGGCGGGGTATAACGAAATCAGGCCAATGCCGGCTGCGCTGCCGCGAGCCTGCGCAACGCTACGCCTTCGGCGTCGAACAGATGGCACGCCTGCGACGGCACATGCACGCGGATGCGTTCGCCCACACCAATGGGCGAATCTCCCGGTGCCTTGGCGATAAGTGTGCCCCCCGCATGATCCGCATGCAGATAGCTATGTTCGCCCAGGCGCTCGGCGATGACCGTTGCGCACGCAATCGATTGATCGTCGCCAGTCAGCCGCAGATGCTCGGGCCGCACGCCCAGCGTGACCGGCTGGCCGCGCTGCAATGCGCGGCCGTCCACACAGGCGAACAGCGTCTCGCCGCCTTCGAGTGTGACGCGCACGCCCTCTTCATCCACCGAATCGACGATCGCGTCGATGAAGTTCATGTGCGGCGAGCCGATGAACCCGGCCACGAAGCGCGACTTCGGGTGGTGATAGAGATCCAGCGGCGCGCCGCTCTGCGCCACGCTGCCGTGGCGCTCCATGTCGGCGCCCGCGTGCAGCAACACGATGCGGTCGGCGAGCGTCATCGCCTCGACCTGGTCGTGCGTGACATACACGACGCTCGCATCGGTGAAACGCTGGTGCAGGCGCGCGATCTCGACACGCGTGTGGCTGCGCAACGCGGCGTCGAGATTGGAAAGCGGCTCGTCGAACAGGAACACGCCGGGCTCGCGCACGATAGCGCGGCCGATGGCGACGCGCTGCCGCTGCCCGCCGGAAAGCGCCTTGGGATGCCGGTCGAGCAGCGCCTCCAGTTGCAGGCTGCGCGCGGCGTCGCGCACGCGCCGCTCGATCTCGGCTTTCGGCACCTTCGCGATCTTCAGGCCAAACGCGATGTTGTCGAACACCGTCATGTGCGGAAAGAGCGCGTAGCTCTGGAACACCATCGCCACGCCGCGCTCGGCGGCGGGGACATCCGTCATCACGCGCGAACCGATGCGCAGTTCGCCTTCGCTCAATTCCTCCAGGCCCGCGATCATGCGCAGCAGCGTAGACTTGCCGCAGCCGGAAGGCCCGAGGAACACGCAAAATTCGTGATGCCCGATGTCGAGATCGACGCGCCGCACCACCGGCGGGTGATCGCCGTAGCGTTTGCCGACGCCCGAGAGCTGAATCGTCGCCACGTTCTCGCCTCGAAATTTAAGCGCTTAAATTTTTCTGCGAAAAACAACCCGTAGTCCTTGCGCAGCGGGCATTTAACCGCTTAAATTCGAATCCGGCATAGTCGCGCATTCGTCGTCTCCGTTGATGTTGTGGGAGAAAAGTAGCAAACCCGGCCGCAGCATTGCAACATTTGAATCATCTTCCCTGAATGTGGGAAAGGTCCTCCATGGTCACCTTGTCAGAAGTCGCGCGGCGCGCACGCGTCACGGCGGCTACCGTTTCGAACGTGCTACGCAACCGCGAGAAGGTTCGCCCCGAGACGACCGAGCGCGTGCTGCAGGCCATCGCCGAGTTGGGCTACCGGCCCAACCTCAATGCGCGCGCGCTCGCGCAGGGGCGCTCGTCCACGCTCGCGCTCATGCTATCGAACATCTCCAACCCGTTCTATCCCGAGTTCGTGCTCGCGGCCGAGCGCGCCGCGCGCAAGGCGGGCCACTTCCTCATGGTCTGCAACACCGACGACGACGCGCAGATTGGCCGCGCCTACCTCAACCAGATCGCGGGCACCTTCGCGGACGGCGTGCTCGTGATGAACACCGACATCGCCATGAACGAACTGTGCATCTCGGCCATGCACAATGGCCCCATTCTGCTGGCGATGTGGGAGCACCCCGAGAATCCGCCCGTGCTGCCATGCGTGGCCGTGGACTTCGCGCGCGCGGGCGCGCTCGCGGCGCAGCATCTGCTTGAGTTGGGACACCGAAATATCGCCATGCTGATCGGCGACGGCTGCGGCGGCCTGCAGGATGCCCGTTCGGAAGGATTCCGAACGGCCTTGCGCGATGGCGGCGTGGATCCCGCAAACGTGGCGCAGATGCAGGTGCGCGACTCGATCGACTCCGGCTACGCGGCGTGCCAGCAATTGCTCGCGCAATACCCGCGCCTGAGCGCGATCTTCGCGACCAACGACCTGCTTGCGATTGGCGCGATTCAGGCGCTGATCAGCACGGGCCGCGCCGTGCCCGACGATGTGTCCGTGATCGGCATCACCGACATTCAACTCGCCCATCAGATGCGCCCCGCCCTCACCACCGTCGCGATCCAGACCGACGCCGTGGCCGAGCTGTCGATCCGCAGCCTGATCCGGCTGATCGACGCACCGGACCAGCAGCCGCCCATGGTGCTCGGGCCGCCGCCCGAGCTCGTCACCCGTATGTCCACGGGGCCGCGCAAGCGGCGCGCTCGGGCCTGACCCTGCGCGCGCCGGGCCTCGCTCGACAGGCGCGGGCGAAGCGCCGACAATGAATGCCCTTTACTGCGGGACAGGGCACACACGTTCGCGCGCCGTGGCGCGCACGGGGCATTACATGCTGGACACAAACGCAAGCAATCGACATTTCGACACGCTCATCGTCGGTGCGGGTTCGATGGGCATGGCGGCCGGCTACTATCTGAGCCGCCTCGGCAACAAGGTGCTGCTGCTCGACGCCGGCGATCCGCCTCACGATCAGGGTGCGCATCACGGCGGTACACGCCTCATTCGCCACGCCTATGGCGAAGGCGCCGCGTACGTACCGCTCGCCTTGCGCGCCCAACAGCTTTGGGAAGACCTCGAGCAGCAAACGCAAACTGCCCTTTTCGTGCGCACGGGCGTCGTCAATATCGGCTCGCCCGACGACGCGTTCCTGCGCGAGGTGCAGGCGAGCGCCGCCAGCCACGGCATCCCGCTGGAAACGCTCGACGCAGCCACGGCCAGCAAACGCTGGCCCGCGTGGCGGCTGCGGCCAGAGCAGATCGCGAACTTCGAACCCGGGGCGGGCGTGCTCTATTGCGAGCGCGCGATCAGCGCTTACCGCCAGCTCGCGACCGCGCTCGGCGCAACGCTGGGCACGAATACGCGCGTCACGCGCATCGAGTGCCACGGGCGGGAAAGCGTCAACGTCTGGACCGACACGGACGAAAAGTTCACCGCCCGCGACCTGATCGTGTGCGCCGGCAAATCGACTCGCGATCTGCTTGCGCCGCTGGGCCTCGAGGTTCCGGTCACGCGCGTGCGCAAGAGTTTCGCGTGGTTCGAGGGCGAGCCCGGCCTCTTTGCGCCGGAGCGCTTCCGGGGCTTTTTCGTCGCCTCGGAAGTGGGCGGCTATTACGGGTTTCCCGATCTCGACGGCAGCGGCCTCAAGCTAGGCCGCCACGACACAGGCGAGCCCGTTGCGGCGGACGCTCCGCTCGCGCCGTTCGGCGCCGAGCCGACCGATCTCGGCGATCTGCAAGCCTTCCTGCAACGCTATTTACCGGGCGCGGGCGAGCTGCGCGTGGGCCGCGCCTGCGAATACGACATGACGCCGGACGAGCATTTCATCATCGACCGCGTGCCCACCTGCCCGAATGTGCACATCGCAACCGGCTTTTCCGGGCATGGTTTCAAGTTCGCCAGCGCAATCGGCGAGGCGCTTGCCGAGCGGATCACGCAAGGCGAAAGCCGCATCGACCTTGCGATGTTCGCGCGCAAGCGCTTTGCATGACGATGCGGCCTAAGCCGGGTTCGCGGGAGCAGAAACGCAAGCGTGATCCAACGGCGATCGACGCTCTAGGTGCGTGGCACGCACGCCTCGGCTCGCGCCAGCAACACTTCGCGGTCGCGCGCGTTTTGCGTGAGCGCAGCCGCGCGCTCGAATTGCGTGCGCGCTTCGGCATGGCGTGCGAGCTTTTCAAGCAGATCGCCGCGTGCGGCCGGCAGCCACGGATAGTGGCGCAGCGCGGGTTCCGCGCACAGCGCATCGACGAGATCGAGCGCCGCTTGCGGCCCCTGTGCCATGCCCACCGCGACAGCGCGATTCAGGCGCACGACGGGTGAGGCGTCGAGTTTCAGCAGCGCGTCGTAGATCGACACGATCTGCGCCCAGTCGGTCGCCGCCGCGCTCGGTGCGCGTGCATGGCAAGCCGCAAGCGCCGCCTGCAGCGCGTACGGGCCCGGCGCACCCGCGCAGGCCGCACCGCGCGCGATCGCGGCAAGCCCGCGCCGAATCAATAGCGCGTCCCAGCGGCTACGGTCCTGGTCGGCGAGAAGCACGGCGCGCCCTGCCCGGTCCACCCGCGCGGGCAAGCGTGAAGCCTGCAGTTCCATCAACGCAACCAGGCCGTGCGCCTCGCCCTCGAGCGGAACGAGTTCCGCCAGCATGCGGCCAAGCCGCAGCGCTTCTTCACATAGCGCGGGCCGTGTCCAGTCCGGGCCCGCCGTGGCCGCATAGCCCTCGTTGAAGATCAGATAAATCACTTCGAACACCGAAGCAAGTCGTGGCTCGAGGTTGGCCAGGCGCGGCACTTCGAACGGGACCTTCGCCGCCGCGAGCGTGCGCTTGGCCCGCACGATGCGCTGCGCGACGGTTGCCTCGGGCACGAGGAACGCGCGCGCGATCTCAGCCGTGGTGAGGCCGCCCAGCAGACGCAGCGTGAGCGCGGCGCGTCCCTCCTTCGGCAGCACGGGATGGCACGCCACGAACACGAGCCGCAGCAAATCGTCGCCAATCTCGTCCTCGCGCGCGGCGTCGAGCGCGTCCACGAAGTCGGGCGCGAAGTGTGCTTCGAGCGCTTCGAGGTCCGCGCCCATCGCCTCGTGCGCGCGGGCATGCGAGGCCGCGCGACGCAGCCGGTCGAGCGCGCGATGTTTCGCGGCGGTCATGAGCCACGCTCCGGGGTTTTCGGGAATGCCGCTCGCGGGCCAGCTTTCCAGCGCGGCGACGAACGCGTCCTGCGCGATTTCCTCGGCCACGCCCACGTCGCGCACGATGCGCGCGGCGTGGGCGATCACCTTCGCCGACTCGATACGCCACACGGTCTCGACCGCGCGGCGCGTTGCCGTGAAGGTGTCCCCGGGCTCGCGCGCTTGCGTCACGAGCCGTGCGCGCCCTTTTCCACCGCCGCCGGCGACATATACATCAGTTCCCAGATGTGGCCGTCGGGGTCTTCGAAGCTGCGGCCGTACATGTCGGTGCCGCACTCCATCGGCGGGCGCTTGGAGCTGCCGCCCGCCGCGAGCGCCTTTTCGACGAGCCCGTCCACCTCCTCGCGCGACACGCACGAGAGGCAGGTCAGCACTTCGGTGCTTTCACGGGCGTCCACGAGCGCCTTGTCGGTGAAGCCCCGCATGAAGTCCGTGGTGAGCAGCATGGCGTAGATGTTCTCGCCCAGTACCATGCAGGCGGCCTGGTCATTGGTGAATTTCGGGTCGAATTTGAAGCCGAGCTGGCCGAAGAAGTCCATCGAGCGCTTGAGGTCGCGCACGCCCAGATTGACGAAGATGTGCTTATGCATGATTGGGATCTCACGGTGATCGAGCAAGTGATCAGGATGCCTTACGTTCTTCCCGGAGCTGGCGAAAACTCTCAACGCCCTCGCACTGCGGAAGTTCGTCGAGTTCATAGAGCTGCCGCACTTCGACCTCGCCTTCGGCGCGGCCGAAGGGAGACGGGAACCGGCGTGCCCATTCGAGCGCTTCGTCGCGTGAGCGGACCTGGATCAGCGTATAGCCGGCAATCAGCTCCTTCGTCTCGGCAAACGGACCGTCGACTATCGTGGGCTTGCCGTTCGTGTAGTGCACGCGAAAGCCACGCGAGCTCGGCTGCAGACCCGAGGCATCGAGCAGCACGCCGGCCTTCGCCAGTTCCTCGTGATAGCGGGCCATCTCCGCGAATATTTCCACGTCGTCGGGCGGCTCGCCCGCTTCGGTCAACGCGTTGGCGCGCACCATGATCATGAATCGCATTGTCTTCTCCTGAATGTGACGGTCGGGGTCGTTCGAAGCAAGCGGCACCCGTGGGTGCGCTCATGAACACGACGCGCGGGGCGCACGGAAATCGACAAGGGACAGCGAAATTTTTTACGTGCCTGGGGAAATTACCTGGGGAGGCGCCGCCTCAGCGGAAACACGGACCGGTTTCGCGCACGTCAACGCTCGCCCATTGCGCCGCGGGACAGCGCCGTGCGATGGCGAGCGCCTCGTCGCGCGTCGCGCAATCGACGAGGAAAAAGCCGCCGATCATTTCCTTCGCCTCGGCGAACGGGCCGTCGACGATGCTCGTGCGGCCTTCGCGCACCTGCACCCGTGCACCGTTAGTGTCGGCGGTGAGCGCATGCGCGTCGATCAGCTTGCCCTCGGCGGCGAGTTCATCCGCGAACTCGACCATGCGCGCGTAAAGCGCCTCGCCTTCGGGTTGCGCGCGCGCCTCGCGCTGGCCGCGCGGCTCGGCGATGAGCAGCATGAATGGCATGAGCGTGTCCTCTCAGTCAGCCTGCGATCCTGAAAGGCAAGAGTCTATTCCAGAAAAACCGTTGCGCGTCGGGACCAGGCGCGCTTTCTGGCGCTCACGCGTAGCGCGCCAGGAAGAGATCGGCGGACGACTCGGCGACCTGGCGCTGCTGCGCTTCGTCGAGCGGGGGCTGGCCCATCGCGACCTGCGGCCAGAAGGCGAACGCCTTCACGACGCCGTGCAGTTGCTGCGAGGCGAATGCCGGATCGCTCGTTTTCAGGCGGCCATCGGCGGCGGCGGCGCGCATCCAGACCGTGAGGTCCTCTTCGCGCTCGCCAATGCGGGCCACCATGTCGCGCGCGCGCTCGGGCGAGTGGATGCCCGCCGCAATCGCCACGCGCGCGAGCTTGAAAAACGCTTCGTCGTTCAAGAGGCGCAGCTTGCGCAGCAGCAACTCGACGAGTTGCGTACGCAGCGGCTCGCCAGCGCG
The DNA here is from genome assembly GCF_024206475.1 of Paraburkholderia sp. CNPSo 3274. Lineage (GTDB taxonomy): Bacteria > Pseudomonadota > Gammaproteobacteria > Burkholderiales > Burkholderiaceae > Paraburkholderia. The sequence goes on along the minus strand of NZ_JAMBPR010000054.1, from coordinate 34,537 downwards.
GTAGCCCGGCGCGTCGGCGGTTGCGCTCGCGTCCCAGAGCTGGCACAGGATCGACGCGAACAGCGCCTCCTTGCTCGGGAAATGGTTATAGACCGTGCGTTTCGAGACGCTCGCGCGCGCCGCAATACGGTCCATGCTCGTGGCGTCAAAGCCGGAGGCCAGAAATTCGTCGATGGCCGCCGCGACGATGGCGGCGCGCTTGCGGTCGGTCAGGCGCTGAGGGGTGGAGGGGGTGCAATCCATTTCAGAATCTTACACCAGGCAGTTTACTTTTCACCAGAATAAACTACACTGTGCAGTCTACTTCCTGTTTCCAAGGCAGCTGCCGACATGACCTCGCCTTTCGCATCGCTGAGCCGCACCTTGGGCCTGAGCGCCGCACAACGCGGCCGCGAGCTTTCGCATACCTCGCCGCAACACGACGGCGAGCGCTTTCGCAACGTGCGTCCGCGTCCGGCCGAGGGGTTCGGCAAGACGCTGAAGATCATGTGGAACATGATCTTCCACAAGCCGGGCGGCACCATGCCCGCCGGCGCGCTGCCGGTTCACGCGCTCACGCGCGAACAGCTCGAGGCCGCGCCCGACCGTAGCGTCTACCGGCTCGGCCATTCCACGCTGCTCTTCAAGCTGCGCGGCCAGTTCTGGCTCACCGACCCAGTATTCGCCGAGCGCGCTTCTCCGTTTCAGAACCTCGGGCCGAAGCGCTTTCACGCGCCGCCCATCGCGCTTGCCGATCTGCCGCCGTTGCGCGGCGTGATCCTCTCGCACGATCATTACGATCACCTCGACCGCGAAACCGTGCTCGCGCTCGCCGCCACGACGGGCGTGTTTCTCACGCCGCTTGGCGTGGGCGACCGGTTGATCGAATGGGGCATCGACGGTGCGAAGGTGCGCCAGTTCGACTGGTGGCAAGGCGCGAACGTCGAGGGCGTCGAGTTCACCGCCACACCCGCGCAGCATTTCTCGGGGCGCAGCCTGTTCGACGGCAACAGCACGCTGTGGGCTTCGTGGGTGATCGCCGACGCCGACCTGCGCGTGTTCTTCAGCGGCGACACCGGCTACTTCGACGGCTTTCGCACGATTGGGGAGCGGCTTGGCCCGTTCGACGCGACGTTCATCGAGACGGGCGCGTACGACCCGCAATGGCCCTACGTCCACATGCAGCCCGAGGAAACGGTGCAGGCGCACGTGGATTTGCGTGGCGAGTGGCTCGTGCCGATTCACAACGGCACGTTCGATCTTGCGATGCATCGCTGGCAAGATCCGTTCGAGCGCGTGACCGGCCTCGCGCTCGCGCGCGGCGTCACGCTCGCCACGCCGCGCATGGGCGAGCGGCTCGATCTGGCCGAGCCGCATCGCGGGGAGCGCTGGTGGCGTGAGGTGATGGAAAGCGCAGAGCCGCCGCGCACGGCGCGCCGGTGGTTCGCTTGCCGCGATGCGGGCGAAGCTCGGCCGTAACACCCAGTCCCCCTCCTTCTTTCCCGCGGCCCGCGCGCCACACGAACGCGCGCGGGCACGCCAACTGCTCGTTCCCCGCTTCTTCCCCTTCGCTGCAAAAGTCTCCTAAGCTTTTGCATCGGGGCCCGCATCGCGCCCGCCCGGCTTATCACGCCCCATTACCCCTAACGGGATTTCCCCAGGCTGACAGCCCTCGATTTCTGGCATTAAATAAATCAACTTGATTTATTTAGTCGGCCACGCAATTCATCCAGCGCCGATCCCCTCTTCAGCTTTGCATGAGACCGGAGGAGACACGTGAGAAGTCCGCATGTCGGTCAGGGCAGCAATTCCGCCAACGTCCGCCGCTTCAACGAACGCCTGCTGCTGCAGGCGCTGCGTCGCGCGGGCGAGGCGTCGAAGGCCGATCTCGCGCGTCTCGCGAATCTCACGAGCACCGCGGTGGGCACCATCATCACGTCGCTCACGGCCAATGGCCTGATCGAGGTGAGCGGCCGCCGCGACGGCCAGCGCGGCCAGCCCGCCTCGCTCTTGCGCCTCTCGCCGCGCGGCGCGTTCGCCATCGGCGTGCGGCTCGACCGGACCAATATCGAAACCGTGCTCGTGGATTTCGCGGGCCAGATGATCGAGCGCCGCTCGCGCGACATGCTGCTGCCGCAACCTTCGGTCGCACAGGAAATCGTCCAGCGCGACATCGCCGAACTGTTAGGGTTACTGACGACGGAAGAGCGTAGCCGCCTGGCCGGCATTGGCGTGGCGCAGCCGTACAACCTCGGCAGCTGGCTGCGCGAACTGGGCCTGCCTGCCGACACCTTCCGCGTGTGGAACGACGTGGATTTCGCGGGTGAACTCGCCCGCGCCACGGCGCTGCCTGTGTTCAGCGAAAACGACGGTAACGCTGCTGCCATCGCCGAGATCTTCTACGGCTGCGGGCGCCAGCGCGACGACTTCCTCTACCTGTTTCTCGGCCCGGCAATCGGGGGCGGCATCGCCATCGACGGCGACTGCGTGCGCGGCCTCACCGGCAACGCGGGCGATTTCGCGGTGATGCCCGTGCCGCCGAGCCGCCTGCCCTCGGCCCACAAGCCGCCCGGTCAGTGGGACATCCTGCTTTCGCGCGCGTCGCTCATCTCGCTGCGCCGCCATCTGCAGTATTGCGGCGAGACGATCGACAGCCGCGCCGATCTGGAAGCGTGCATCGCGCGCGGCCACCCCGGCGTGCAGGAATGGCTCGACGACTGCGTCGATGCGCTCGCCCCCTCGCTGCGCTCGGCGTTCTGCGTGCTCGATGTGCCGGCCGTGGTGCTCGACGCCGACGTGGACGCGGGCCTCATCGACACGCTCATGCAGCGTCTGCGCCTCGCGGTTGCGGCCACCGCGCCCGAGGCGCGCGGCACGCCCGCCCTGGTGCGCGGCACTTTCGGTCCCGATGCGGGGGCGCTCGGCGCGGCCACGCTCCCCATGTTCTTCAACTTTTCGCCGCGCGCGGGCATCCTCATGGGCGCCGGCGCACAAACTTACGCACAAGCGCAGGAGGAGAGCCATGTCGCCCTCTGAGTCCACGCCGCCGCTGCTGGAAATGCGGGGCATCACCAAGACCTTCCCCGGCGTGCGCGCACTCGACAACGTGCGCCTCGCCGTCTACCCCGGCGAGGTCCACTCGCTCATGGGCGAGAACGGCGCAGGCAAGTCCACGTTGATGAAGATCCTCTCGGGCGCCTACCAGGCCGACCCCGGCGGCGAGATTCTCATCGAGGGCAAGCCGGTCGTGATCGACGGACCGCATGCGTCGCGCGAGCTCGGCGTGGCCGTGATTTATCAGGAGCTGAGCCTCGCGCCCAACCTTTCCGTTGCGGAGAACATTCATGCGGGCCGCGAACTGCGCAAGGGCGGTCGCCGCTTCGGCACGGTCGACCGGCGCGCCATGGAGCGAGGCTGCGAAGACGTGCTCAAGCGCCTCGGCGCGAGCTTCGGACCCACCACGCTGGTCGGCTCGCTCTCCATCGCTGAGCGTCAACTCGTGGAAATCGCACGCGCCGTACACAGCGACGCGCGCATCATCGTGATGGATGAGCCCACCACGCCGCTTTCCTCGCGCGAAACGGAGCGCCTTTTCAAGCTCATCAACCAGTTGCGCGACGAAGGGCTTGCGATTATCTACATCAGCCACCGCATGGCCGAGGTGTACGAGCTTTCGGACCGCGTTTCCGTGCTGCGCGATGGCAGCTACGTGGGCACGCTCATGCGCGACACGCTCAACGCCGAAAGCCTCGTGAGCATGATGGTGGGCCGCGATATTTCGGGCTTCTACAAAAAGGCGCACGCACCTTACGATCCGGGCAAGGTCGTGCTCACCGTGCGCGATGTGGCCGACGACAAGCGCGTACGCGGCTGCAGCCTCGACCTGCACGCGGGGGAGGTGCTCGGCATTGCGGGCCTCGTGGGCGCAGGCCGCACCGAGCTTGCGCGCCTCATCTTCGGCGCGGAGCCGCGCGTGCGCGGCGAGATCGCCATCGACGGCAAGACGCTCAACGTCCACACGCCGCGCGACGCGATCAGCGCGGGCCTCGTCTACCTGACCGAAGACCGCAAGCATCAGGGGCTCTTTCTCGACATGAGCGTGCGCGACAACATCAACGTCGCCGTGGCCGGGCGCGACGCGCGCATGGGCGTGCTCGACCTCGCGCGCGGCGGCGAGCGCGCGAAGGAAGCCATTCGCTCGCTCTCCATTCGCGTGCCGAACGCGCGCGTGAACGTGGGCGCGCTCTCGGGTGGCAACCAGCAGAAGGTACTGCTTTCGCGCCTGCTGGAAACGAAGCCGCGCGTGCTGATTCTCGACGAGCCCACGCGCGGCGTCGATATCGGCGCGAAGTCCGAGATCTACCGCATCATCAACGACCTCGCCAAGACCGGCGTGGGCATCATCGTGATTTCGAGCGAGCTGCCCGAGATCATCGGCGTGGCCGACCGCGTGCTCGTCATGCGCGAAGGCCTGTTCGCCGGCGAGCTGGGCGGCTATACGGCCAGGCCGATCACCCAGGAAGCGATCATCGAACTCGCCACAGGCTCGCAGCAACCGCTCGACGAAGCCGCTTGACCTTCACCGCATACGCAAGAAACGTCCCTCAGGAGTACAACATGAAAAGCATTCTTCCCCGGCACGGTGTCGCGGCCTCGCCCACACAGCCCGCGCAAGGCGCTCAACCCGCACGCAGCGTCGCGGTCGACGGTCATCGCCAGCGCATGAAATCGCTCGTGCGCACCGCTGGCATGCTGCCGGTTCTGGTGCTCCTGTGTATCGGCTTCGGTCTGCTCACCGATGGCTTCTTCACGCTGGAGAATCTTTCGATCGTCACGCAGCAGGCGTCGATCAACATCGTGCTCGCCGCCGGTATGACCTTCGTGATTCTCACGGGCGGCATCGACCTCTCGGTGGGATCGGTGCTGGCCGCCGCCGCCATGGCCGCCATGATCGGCTCGAACATCGTCGGCTGGGGCTGGCTCGGCGTGCCCATGGCGCTCGCGGTGGGCCTCGGCTTCGGCCTCATCAACGGCGCGCTCATTGCGCTCCTGCGCCTGCCGCCGTTCATCGTCACGCTCGGCTCGCTCACGGCGGTGCGCGGCATTGCGCGCCTCATGGGTCACGACACGACGATCTTCAACCCGCAGCTGTCGTTCGCGTTCATCGGCAACGGCACGGTGCTCGGCGTGCCCTGGCTCGTGATCATCGCGCTCGTGGTGGTGGCCGGCTCGTGGTTCGTGCTGCGCCGTACCGTGCTCGGACTGCGCATCTACTCGGTGGGCGGCAACCCGGAAGCGGCGCGCCTCTCGGGCATCAAGGTGTGGGGCATCGAGATGTTCGTCTATGCCGTGTCAGGCCTGCTCGCGGGTCTCGGCGCGGTGATGTCGGCGGCGCGTCTCTACGCAGCCAACGGCCTGCAACTGGGCCAGTCCTACGAACTCGACGCGATCGCCGCGGTGATTCTGGGCGGCACGAGCTTCGTGGGTGGCGTGGGCTCGATCATCGGCACGCTGATCGGCGCACTCATCATCGCAGTCCTGACCAATGGCCTCGTGCTGCTCGGCGTCTCGGACATCTGGCAGTACATCATCAAGGGCCTCGTGATCGTCGGCGCCGTGGCGCTCGACCGCTACCGCCAGCGTGGCTCGGCCCGCACGTAAGCGGCATCGCATACAGCATTAGCCAGAAACCAGCGCGAGCGCAGGCGGTCCTGCTGCGCTCGCCGGGAAAGCACCCAAACAGGACCCCTCAGGAGACAACCTCATGTTCAAGAAGCAAGCCGTTCTCGCCGCTGCCGCCCTCACGTTCGGTTTTGCACTGCAAGGCGCGCATGCCGCCGACAAGCAGCTCAAGTCGATCGGCATTACCGTCGGTTCGCTCGGCAATCCTTACTTTGTGACGATCGTGCAGGGTGCGGAAGCGAAGGCCAAGCAAATCAACCCGAACGCCAAGGTCACGGCCGTTTCCGCCGACTACGACCTCAACAAGCAGTTCACCCAGATCGACAACTTCATTTCGGCGCACGTGGACATGATCCTCCTGAACGCAACCGATCCGAAGGCGATCGAACCGGCGGTGAAGAAGGCCCAGGCGGCCGGTATCGTGGTGATGGCCGTGGACGTCGCCGCCGCGGGCGCCAACGCCACCGTGCAGACCGACAACGTGAAGGCCGGCGCGATTTCGTGCGAATACCTCGCGAAGAAGATCAACAACACCGGCAACGTGATCATCCAGAACGGGCCCCAGGTCTCGGCCGTGATCGACCGCGTGAACGGCTGCAAGCAGGTGCTCGCCAAGACGCCCGGCATCAAGATCCTCTCCGATGATCAGGACGCCAAGGGCTCGCGCGAAGGCGGCATGAACGTGATGCAGGGCTACCTTACGCGCTTTCCGAAGATTGCCGGCGTGTTCGCCATCAACGATCCGCAGGCCATTGGCAGCGACCTTGCCGCGAAGCAACTGCATCGCAGCAACATCGTGATTACGTCGGTGGACGGCGCGCCCGATATCGAAACGGCGCTCAAATCCGATACGCTGGTGCAGGCCTCGGCAAGCCAGGACCCGTGGAAGATGGCGCAAACCGCCGTGCAGGTGGGCTACGAGATCATGAACGGCAAGAAGCCCGCCAATCCGATGATCGAAATGACGCCGCAGCTCGTCACGCGCGACAACGTGGGCAGCTACAAGGGCTGGTCGTCGCAGCACTGAGCGCCTGGCGTTGCAAGAGCACGGGGCGCCCGTGCTCGCGCGGTTATGCGAGCACGGCGTCCTTCGTGACCACGCGGCGCGGAATGATTTTCAGATCGTAGAACGTGTCCGCGATCTTCTGCTGCTGCGCGATCACGGCGGCGTCGATAGGCCGGTATTCATGCGCGTAATGCGTAAGGCCGGTCTGGATCGTCGCCGCATCCAGGCCCTGGATCGGTGAGAGTTTCGCGGCCGCAGCCGCCGTGTTGGCGCGCACCCATTGCCCCGTCTTGCCGAGTTCGTCCAGCGCGATCGCCAACGCATCCTTGCGGTTTTGTGCGAATTCGCGCTGGCTCAGGAAGAACTGATGATGGCTTGCCACGCCGCTTGCATCGGCAAGCAAGCGTGCGCCGTCCTGCGATTCGACGGCCGCAAGGAACGGGTCCCAGATCGCCCACGCGTCGATGGCGCCGCTTTGCAGCGCCGCGCGCGCGTCGGCGGGTGCCAGATACACAGGGTGTACGTCGCCGATGGAAAGGCCACGCTTTTGCAGCAGCGCGACGAGAAACCAGTGCACGTCCGAGCCGCGATTCAGGCCGATCTTCTTGCCCTTTAGTCCAGCCACGTCACGGATCGTCGAGTTCTTCGCCACCACCACGCCTTCTGCGTGCGGCGTGGGCAATTCATACGCCGTATAAACGAAATCCGCGCCCGCGGCCTGGGCAAAAACAGGCGGGGCTTCGCCCACATAGCCAAAGTCGATCGCGCCCACGTTCAGGCCTTCGAGCAATTGCGGGCCGGCCGGGAATTCGGTCCACGACACCTTGATGCCGAGCGGAGCCAGGCGCGTTTCGAGCGTACCGTTGGCCCTGAGGAGCACGAGCGTGCTCGCGGCCTTCTGGTAGCCAATGCGGAACTCGTCGGGCTGATATTTCGCGAACGCGGTGGCGGGCAGCGCCGCGCTGGCGAGCGTCGCGCCCAGCGTGGCGAGGAAGTGGCGGCGGGTATAAGGCTTGAGCGGCGTGGGGCGAGTCATCTTCAGCGCTTCCGTGTTGGCATGGGGCATGCACCCATACGGCGCAGCCATCGAAGCGTCGATGCTACCGGGCCGTACGCGTTTGCAGAACCGATGTTTCGCGCTAAGCAAATCACGCCTGCAGGAATACGCGGGCGTGCTTCGCGAACGCGCTATGTGCCAGCCGTCATCTGCGGATTGGGCGACATATGCGCCCCGTTCGCGCGATACCAGCGCATGAACGCCTCCGACGGCATGGGCTTCGCGTAGAAAAAGCCCTGGATATACGTGACGCCGCGCGCGCACAGATAGTCGCGTTGCACCTGCGTTTCCACCCCCTCGGCCACGAGCCGCGCGCCAAGGCTATGCGCGAGATCGATAATCGCGTCGAGCACGGCCGCCTTGCTACCTTCCGGGTCGATGGTCAGCACGAAGCCGCGATCGATCTTCAGGATATCGAATGGAAATTTCTCGAGATACGAGAGCGAGCAGTAGCCCATGCCAAAGTCGTCGATGGCGACGTTCACACCCTCGCGCCGCAAGGTCACCAGATTATTGCGCGCCTGCTCCGTATTGCGCACCAGCGTGCGCTCGGTGATCTCCAGCGTGATCGTTGCGCCGCGCGGCGCCACAGCCGCGCGCAGCGCCTGCACGTCGCTCACGAGCTGTACGCCCGACAGATGCTCGGGCGCGAAGTTCACACCAAGGTGAAAGCCCGGTGCGACGTCCCACGCAGCGACGTCGCGTTCGATGAGCTTCAGCAGATGCTGCGTGAGCGGCACGATCACGTTCTCTTCTTCGGCCACCTGAATGAACTCGTCCGGACGGATCGCGCCTGTGCCTGGCCGCACCCAGCGCAGCAAAGCCTCCACGCCCGCGCACCGCCCCGTCTCCACGGTGTAGAGCGGCTGGTATTCGACGTGGAATTCGTTCGCGCGTATGGCCCGCAACAGTTGTTCGCGGCGCGACTGCCCGCTTTGCTGCAAACGGCGCACGAGCCAAACGAGCCACGCGGAGAAGGCAGCCGCCCACGGCAGATAGCGCAGCAGCAGGCCGCGCCAGTTTTCGAGAATGCGCTCGGGCCGCCCGTAGATCTTCAAATCGATCGTGGCGCCCGACATGTGCTTTTGCACGTCCGCCAGCAACGGTGCGCCGCGCACGTTCACGAGCGCCATGGCTTCGCGCAACACGGTGCCCTCGCCCACCCTCAGCTCGGCCTGGCGAAACACCGTGAGCGGCGCTGCGCCATGCAGCAAGTCCAGCAGATACTGCACGTCCACCACCGCCACGACCGCGCGCCCCGCTGCGCCCGCTACGCCAACCAGCAGCGAGGGGCGGTTACGCACCATCGGCGTGTCGTTGACGATCATGAGCCATTCGTCCTTCGAGGCCGGCACGCTTCCATTGAGCCAGCCGCCATGGGGAACGGCCTGTTGCGAGAACGCGGACGAACAGCCGACGCGGCCGTCGTAAAGGATGTTGAGCGTACGCACATAGGGCACGGTGGCGGCCTTGCGCGTGAGATCCGGCGAGAGCGTGTCGCACGCTTCGTCGGCACGCGGCGCGAACGGGCGCGTCGCGCTCTGCGCCGTCTCGACGATCGAGACCACCTGCCCGACGATAACCGCGGAAGCGAGGCTCGCCTCGCGCTGCGCAATGCGCTCGGCCTCGTAACGCCCGAGCGCCACACACAGCAGGATCGGAATCAGCGCCACGATCAGCAGCAGGAGCAAACGCGGGACTCGCGAGCGGACCGCGCCGGGGTTGGGCGAGACTTCGGGCAATGCGTCCTCCGCACCGGGGCCGTCATGGGGGGCGGCTACGGTATGACGCCAACATACACCAACGCGCTGGCGGCGGGCGCGCGCGATGCCCGGCGCACGCGAAGGTCAGCTAACGTGAGCGCACTTCATGCGCATTCGATGCGGTTACGGCCGCCCTTTTTCGCGCGGTAGAGCGCGAAGTCACTGCGCGTGAGCGCGGCTTCGGCGCTCATGTCGGCGGCACTCATGAGCGTGATGCCGATGCTCACGGTAAGCGCCACATCGCCCTCTACGCCAAGCGGCTGCGCCGCGAAGCGCTCCTGAATGCGCCGTGCGACGCTTTGCGCGCCATCCGCTACAAGTGGATCTGCAGCCGCGGCAAGGTCATGAGCCGCGACGCGCACGGGTGCGCGCTGCGCATGATCGGCACGACCACGGACAGGCCGTCCTTGCAACGAATGCGATGCTCGACCTCGTAAGTGGGCGTACGGCCGTCGAAATGCGCCTGCATCGCGGCCTTCACATAGTCGCGGTCGTCAGGATGCAGCCGCAGATAGCTGTCTTCGATGCGGCTCGTCAGCTCGTGCTCCTCGTAGCCGAGTATCGCCTTCCAGCCCACCGAATAGCGGATCTCGCCGGTCACCACGTCGCGGTCCCAGATGCCCCTGCCGCTGCCCGCGATGGCATGCGCGAGCAGGCGTTCGTGCTCGCGCAACGCTTCGAGTTCGGCATGCAGTGCAGATTCGTCCGTGGCGGGAGCACGTTGCGCCAGGCAGGATCTTCAGCGATATCGGGCACGATGAGCGGCTCACGCGCCCCGCTGGCGCCTGAGCCATGCGCAAGCGCGCGCAGCGCCTCGGAGAGCGTTTCGTCGACGCCTGCAGCCAGCCCACGCTCAGCGGGTGCCGCGCCGGGCACCACGCAGGCTGCCGCCACGCCGAAATGCGCCGCGACGAGCCGCAACAGGCCGTCGAGCAACGGATCCGCGGCGGCGTGCCCGGCGACGAGCGAAAACGCAGATCGTGCGAGCGCAACGGTCCGCTCGGGTCGGCGCCCTGCTCCCGCACCCCGGCGCACGCGGCTTCGCTTACGGGCGGCACGGCCTCGGGCATCGACGAGGGAACGGTCATGGCATGCGCTCAAACAGGAATTTCGAGCGCCTAGTATATAGCGCGCGCCCGGCAAGCCGGCCGCGCCCCCGAAAGCCTCAGGTGTCGCCGCGCCGCCGGAACACCCACCATCCCAGCAGCGCCGTGAAGGTCGCGACCAGCACCACCATGAGCCAGAAGCCGTGGCGGTTTTCCGCGAGCGGAATGCCGCCCACGTTCATGCCGAAGAAACCCGCGACGATGTTGATAGGCAGCGCGAGCACGGTGACGAGCGTGAGCGTGAAAAGCGTGCGGTTGTTCTGCTCTTCGAGCCGCGCGGCAATTTCTTCCTGCAAGAGCTTGATGCGCTCGACGAGTCCGGCCATGTCGCCCAGCACGAGCGAGAACTCCTCGGTCGCCTCGCGCAGGTCCTGCATGTCGGGTGTCTGGAGCCAGCGCGGCGGGCGCGCGAGCAGACGGAAAATCGAGCCCGGCTCCGGCGCGAGCATGCGTTGCAGGCGCACCAGGATGCGCCGCATGGCCGCGAGTTCATGGCGGCTCTTAGAGCGGCGCGAGGCGAGAAACTGGTCCTCGGCGCGATCGACGTCGACACTCGTGCGGCGCACGATCTCCACCATGAGGTCGGCCTGGTCGCGCATCAGGTGGATGAGCAACTCGGCCGGCGAGCGGAACGTCTCGCCGTTGCGCACATAGCCGCGCAGACGGTCGATGGAGCGCAGCGGCTTCAGGCGCGCCGTGACGAGAATGCGCTCGTGCGTGCACGACCAGAGCGTCGCGATCTGCGAGGGCGTGAGTTCGAAATCGAACATCACGTCGTTGACCACAGCGAACAGGCCGTTGTCCACGTGTTCGATACGCGTGGAGTGCGAGCCTTCCACGAGCATCTCGAAGAAGGCGTCGGGCACGTCGAGATGCGCGCGCATCCACGGTTGCGCCGCGGCGTGGGCGAGATTGAAGTGCAACCAGTAAAACGTGTCGTCGCGCGCGGCTTGCGGCTCGCCGCTCTCGTGCGTGCGGCGCAGCGCGTCGAGGACGTCGTCGCACGTGACGGGCTGACCAGGCTGGCCGGGCGTGAAGCGAAAACCGCAAATGAGGCCCGACAGGTCGGCGCCATATGTTGCGACGGACGAAGCGAAATCCATGGTCGTCATGGCCGGTTGATCGGCGCACAGCATGCCATACGCGTGCTTTTACAGGCAAGCACGCGAATCGATGCACCGACACGCGCGGGTCATGTGCGTATGTCATGCCACGCCGCGCAAGCCGAGCTGGGTGCGGCCGAGCGGCGTGAGATCGGCCACGCCCGCCCGATCCGACAAATCGGCTTCGATATGCTCGGCGGGAAAGTCGGGCGGGCTGCGGCCTTCGAGGAAGCTCGGCAACTGGCGCTGCAAATAAGCGTCGTTTTTCGCGCAACCCGGTGTGGCCGGAATGTACATCACGTTGCTGTAGCCGCTGCCGCGGTGCTCGTCTTCCACGGAGTGAATCACGTCGCAGTGCCAGAACACGGCGTCGCCGGCCTGCATCTGAGGAATCGATGTCAGCGCATCGCACAGCGGCGCATGCCACTCGGGGCGGATCGGCAGCCCACGGCCCGGCTGCGCGCCACACAGGTCGTCCTCGGCCACGTCGTCCTGCAGCGCGCGCAAGAGGACGTACGCCATGGCATTGGCGATGGGCACGATCTGCAGCGTGCCGTCGCCGGGGCCCTGCGGCGTGAGCGCGGTCCAACCCTGGAAGGTGCGGAACATCGAAGAGGCCACGCGCGAAGGAATCTCACTCGCGTGCGTGCGGTACGCGCCGTCGAATGGGTCGTAGCGCCGCCAGTCGCCCGAGAACACGTGGCGATAGACCTGGCGGAAATTCTCGTCGACCCAGCGCTCGACCGCGCCGCCATCGCAATGCGCTGCGAGGCCGGGCGCGCTCGTCCCGGGCGGCCGACGCCGCAGCCGGTCGGCGTATACGGGCACGACATCAGGATCGAAATGCACGCGCCCTTCGCTCTCGTGGCGCCACAGGCGGTTGAGGAAGACGCGCGCGGCCGTGAGTTCGGCGGACTCGCGGGCCTGCACCTGCGGCCTCGACCAGTAAACGCCATAGATCAGCGGGCGGCTCGCTTCCGGCGGCAGGGCATTGCGCTGCGCCGCGCGCTGGGCGGCGCGCGCGTCGAGATCGTTGCGCGCCACGTAGTCGGCAATTTCGGCATCCCAGCGCGCAGCCTGCTCCGGTTCGAAGACGCGACGGATCACACAGGCGCCGCGCGCTTTCACGAGCGCGAGCGCCTCGGCGCTCACGCGCTGCGCCGCAATGTCGGCGAACGCGATTTCCGGAATCACGGCCTCGCCCGCCTCGCGCAGCCGGGCAATGTGCCGCGCTTCTTCGCCAATGGCCTGCGCGACGTCTTCGAACACTTCGCGATAGTTCGGCAGTTGCGCGCGCAACATGTTCTTGGCCTGCCGGATCGCGGCCGGGACATCGTCGATTTGAAGTGCCGCCATGCGTGTCTCCATCGGGGTTGAATGCCGTCGTTTGACGGCAAGCATACGCCTCAATGGCGCACGCCTGACGTTAGCCGTTTGGCATCCCTCTCCTCGGGTCTTCAAATTTTAAACAGCTAAACTTGCAAGTTTAGCTGTTTATCTTCATCATTCGATGATGTACCCCACCCGAATCCGCGTGGATCGCCATGTCTGCCAAAACCGCTGAACCCGCCGTCATCGACTTCATGCAGGCGATCGGCATGCTCGTGCGGCGCACCCGCAACGAGTCGCATGCGGGCGCCCTTTCGATGACCGAGTCCGTCGTCATGTCGCGGCTGACCAACGACGGACCCGCCACGATTGCCGCGCTCGCGCGCGCCGAAGGCATGCGGCCCCAGTCGATGGGCGCCACCGTCGCGGCGCTCGAGGAAATGGCCCTCGTCACGCGTACGCCACACGCGACCGACGGCCGTCAGTTGCTCATCGAGCTGACGCAAAAGGGCAAGCAACTGCGCAAGAAGACCCGCGACGCGAAGCAACTGTGGCTGTCGCAAGCCATCGCGGAGCTCGACGAAGACGAACGCGCCATGCTCTTCAAGGCGGGCAACATCATCAGAAGGCTGGCCGAACGATGAGCGGGACGCGTGAGCGCAGCGGTCCCGCCAGCCGGATTCCCCCGTCCGTCTGGAAGGTCGCCGTGGTCGTCTCCATCGGCTCGTTCATGGCGCAGATGGACTCGACACTCGTCAACGTCTCCCTCTCGGCCATCGCCCATGCGCTCCACTCGCCCGTTGCCACGACGCAGTGGATCATGAGCGGCTACCTGCTGGCCATGGCGCTCCGTGCTGGCGCGGGCGGCGTGGCCCTGGCTCTTTTTGATCAACGTGCCTGTCGGCATACTCGGCGTCACGCTGGCCACGCTCTTGCTCGCGCCCGACGCCGGTCAACCGCAAAGGCGCCGCTTCGATTTCGCGGGCTTTGCCTTGATCTCGCCTGGGCTCGCCGCGCTCATCTATGGATTCCAGAGCGCCATGCACGCCGAAGGCGCGGGGCTTCTGCTAGCCGGCGCCGTGCTGCTCGCGGGATTCGTGTGGCACTCGGTACGCCAGCCAACGTCGGCGCTCATCGACGTGCGCCTCTTTGCGGACCGGATGTTCGCGGTTCCCGCCATCACGCAATTCTTCGCCAACGGCATCATGTATGGACGGCAGCTTGCCGTTCCGCTCTACCTCATAGCAGGCTGCGGCTTGAGCGCCGCGCATGCGGGCTGGCTTCTCGCGGCGACGGGCGCGGGCATGATGGCTTCGTTCGCCTGCATGGGCTTTCTCACCGAGCGGCTGGGCTGCCGCGCGCTCGCGGCAGGCGGGGCGCTGCTGGCGCTAGTCGCCACGCTGCCGTTCCTGTGGATGACCGGCAACTCGTTCTCCACCGGCCTCGCGTTGGCCAGCCTGTTTATCGCGGGCGTGGGTCAAGGAACCATTAGTATTCCTTCGATTTCCGCCGCGTATGCCCGGATGCCGAAAGCACGGCTTCCGGTGGCGAACACCGCGTTGAATATCGCGCAGAGAATTGGCGGCCCGGTCGCGACCACGCTCATCTCCATCGCCGTTTCCCTGGCAGTGCCGAGTTCCTCCACTGCCGAACCGCGGCAATTCCTGCTGGCGTTTGCGGCCCTCTGCGGGCTGCATCTTCTGTGCTTCGCGGCGGCCATGCTGCTCCCAGCGAGAGTGCGCCGCGCAAACGAGGGCTAACGCCCCACTCACGCCATTTCACCTGCCGCACTTCGGCGCTGCCGCCGGAAGAACTGCCACATCATCGCCATCGCGTCGGGGCCTCGGTCCGAATGAAACGCTTCGCGCGGGTCGCCGCCGCTCCATGCATGCCCGAGCCCTCGAACGACACACACTCGCACGACGAGCCTGCCCGACTTGACATAGTCGGTGTACGCCACCGCGTCGCGGCTATAGGTCCGGATCTCTCCAACCCGCAAATCGCCCTGCGTGTCGAGCAGCCGGTTGACGCGCGCGAACTGCATGCCGAGCTGCTCGGCGTTGCGCCTGGCCACGACCGCGTCGATTTCGCCTTGCACGATGAAGGCCGGCACACCGGGATGGGCGGCGACGTCGAGAGCGGCATCGACCAGATGCACCGGGTCTTCGCGGCTGCCGTGGCGCATGACGTTCATCGCGCTCATCGTGGAACTGGCCGCACCGAAAACCGGCCCCGAGTGCAGGCCCACGGCGGCGAAGCGCCACGGATAGCGCATGGCGAGCACGGACGCGAGACCCGCTCCCGCCGAGATACCCGCCAGGTAGACGCACTCGCGATCGAATCCGTGCTCGCGCACGATAGCATCGACGAGCGAGGTGACCGCTGGCGCCTCCGACTGCGCATGATCGCCATGCCAGTGCCAGCATCGCTGTGCGTGCGCCGTTTTCGCCTGCTCGGGAAGCAGCACGGCGAAGCCTGCGCGATCCGCCAGCCGGCAAACCCGCGTGCCCGCGGCGAACGACTCCGCCGTCTGCTTGCAGCCGTGCAGCATGACCACGAGCGGCGTGCCATTGGCCGTGGCCGCGCCGGCGGGCAAATAGAGCGCATACGCGAGATGGTTGACGAGATGCCCGGCCCTGGGCGGCGCGGAATGATAGGAGCGGATCCACCTGCCGGCCGTGCCCAACGGTTGCGCACGCCCCACGTGCGCCCTCCCAGCTCGCCTCGCCGGTTTGGCTACCGGCCTCGCGACCGGCGCGGCCTTTGCGGGCGCCGTTTTGCGTGCGGCGGTCTTTTTCTTCGGTCGCGGTGCGCTCATGCGGGTGAGCAGTTCGAGACCTTTGAGCCAGACGCTGGTCTTTTTCCTGGGCATGAGCAATGGCGACAAGGCGTTTTGTTCACGTCACGCCAGGAGCCACGCGGCGGACAGCGTAATTACAGCGATCGAGCCGCTGCGAGTCCGACCATCATAGCGGCCCTGACCTCGCGCTGAATTTTGCGTGACCGCGCGCCGCTGACCGCGCCGCGTCACAAGTGTCGCGGCGCTATAATTTCGACGACCGTTGCCGCGCTGCCCATTCGAATACCGGTAAAAGACAGACTCACTCGCGCTGAAACCGGAAAGAAAGGCCGCACGCGACGATAGCCGAACTGTTCGGCATCACCCGCTTTCCGTCATCCCTGTGACTGCTTCCACGCCAAACGCCTCGCCGCGCCCCACGCTGTTCGGACTCTTTCTGATATTCAGCCGCATTGGCTTGACGAGCTTTGGCGGCGGTTTGAGCGGCTGGCTGTTGCGCGAATTCGTCCAGGATCGCCACTGGATCAGCGAAGAGGACTTTCTCGACGGGCTCGCCATCTCGCAGGCGCTGCCCGGTATCAACGTGAAGAACATGGCGATCTGGATCGGGCATCGGCTGCTGGGTTGGCGTGGCGCCGCCGTGGCCGTAACGGGCATCGTCGTGCCGCCCGCGTGTCTGATCGTCGTCATTGGCAGCGTGGTTGGCGCGCTCATCTTCCATCCGCTCACGCAGATTCTGATCGCTGGCGCCGCGGCGGCGGCCACGGGATTGTCGCTGTCGATGGGGGTCGTCACCGCACGGCGCGTGCGGCGGCAAGTGCTTCCGCTGCTGCTCATGGCAGCGACCTTTCTTGCGATCGGCATTCTGCGTTTGTCGCTGGTGTGGGTGGTCGTGACAGGCGGCGCCGTGAGCGTGCTCTACGAATACGCGGCGATCCGCCGGGGTGCGCGATGAATGCACGCCTGCTCCGTCAGCTAGCCGCCATTTTCGCGCCACTTTCGCTCGTGACAATCGGAGGCGGCCAGGCGATCGTCGCGGAGATCCAGCGTCAGGTCGTGGAAGTGCATCCGTGGATGACGCATTCGCAATTCGCCGCCGACTTCGCGATTTCGCGCATGGCGCCGGGCCCGGGTTCGCTGCTCGTCACGTTGATCGGCTGGCAGGTTGCCGGGTTCTGGGGCGCGCTCGTGGCGACCGCCGCGCTCTTGCTGCCAACCGGCATCCTCATCTATGGCGTCACGCATATCTGGGGTCGCTATCAGGGCGCAGCATGGCAGTTGGCGCTCGAGCGCGGCCTGCGCCCCATCGCGGCCGGCATGATGCTCGCGGCGGGCTGGGTGCTGCTCAAGTCGCTCAACGGCGGCATTCCCGCGAAGGCAATTGCCGTCGTGTCGCTTTGCGTGCTGCTCAGAACGCGGGTCAGTCCGCTCGTTCTTCTCCTTGCCGGCGCGCTCGCGCTCGTTGGGGTCAGCCTGATCGGCGCGGGTCTGCCGCATTGGCTCCAGGTGCAGCTCACGTAGAAAATCACCCCGCCGTTACAACTCCACGGGAATAGCAGCCCACCCGCAGCGGTATACCCATTGCAGTCTCCGTTGATTCGACCGTGCTCCCGCCGGTCGCCGAACCATGCTATTTCATCAGGAGTTCGAAATGATCATCCGCCGCCCGCTTTTCGCCGTGCTCGTCGTGACGGCTTGCATTGGCGCTGTATCCACTGCGTCCGCGCAGGGACTCACGCGTGCCCAGGTGCGCGAACAGTTGATCGAAGCACAGGCCAACGGCTCGCAATTCGTGACCGATAGCTCGTATCCCGACGTGAGCCCTATATCCGAGCAGCAAGTCGCGCATATGAAGGCACAACACCAACAGCAGGAACCCAGCGGCATGGGCGCGCCCATGCAGGGCACAAGTGACGCCGGCGCACCGCACACGACGTGTGTCGGGCCGGTGAGCTTCTGCAACCTGTATTCGGGTAGCTGAAAGCAATCGCCGGATCCCGCTAGCCGCCCGCGCTACAGCCGAACGCCCCGCTCGCAACGAGCGGGGCGTCTCACGCGCTTTCTCGGCGCCGCCCCTCCCGCCCCCAGCGTCCTGGCCAGCCGCAACGTCAGCAACGCGTCGTCTTCCATGCGCCGGGCATGCACCGTGACGCCTGCGTGCAGAATTGCGTGCGCTACAGGACAAACCCTGCCCCCCAATTGTCTTGTGGCGTGACTACACTATGGACGTCGGCACTCGTTTGCTATCCGCGTTCGCGTGCCGCCCGCCAGCACGATGACCACTGGGAGGTGTGCTGTGCTCCGCCTGATCTTCGCCCGCACTTCGCGCCCTGCGGCGGCGCTTGCCCTCGCGCTTGCCAGCGCTTTCTGTTACGAGGCGAACGCCGCAACGCCGCCTCCGCCCGCCGCCAAGCCGCCCGCCAACAAAGCCGCCGTCGATAAGGCCGCTAACGACAAGGCGGCAAGCGACAAAGCAGCCGCGCCGAAGACCGCCGCCGAGGCATCCGCGCCGGCGGCCATGGCGGCACCCGACTTCTTCTCGCTCGCCGAGCGCTACGGCCCTGCCGTCGTGCACGTGATCGCGCGCGGCGCCGACGACCCGACCTCGCCGGCCGAGCAGGAGGCCATCGATGCCGACGATCCTTTCTTCGCATTCTTCAAGCGCGCGCCGAAGCCGGCGTCCGACGCCGAAGCCAGCGGGCCGCGCGTGATGACGGGCGCGGGCTCCGGATTCATCGTCAGCCCCGATGGCGTCGTGCTGACCACGGCGCATGTCGTCGACAACGCCGAGCAGGTGACCGTGCGGCTCACGGACAAGCGCGAATTCAAGGCGGAGGTCGTCGCCGTCGACCCGCAAAGCGACGTTGCCGTGCTGCAGATCGACGCCCACGACCTGCCGTTCGTGAAGCTCGCCGAGACGGCGAAGGCGCACGCCGGCGAGCCCGTGCTGTCGATCGGATCGCCGGACAGTTATCAGAACACCGTGACGACGGGCATCCTCAGCGCGACGTCGCGCACGCTGCCCGACGGCCAGGCGTTTCCGTTCCTCCAGACCGACGTGGCGGTCAACCCCGACAACTCCGGCGGCCCGATCTTCAATCGCGCGGGCGAGGTCATCGGCATTGACGTGCAGATTTACGCGGACGGCGGCCGCTACGGAGGCCTGACCTTCGCGATTCCGATCGACGCCGCCAACCAGTTTCGCGCCCAGTTGCAGGAGCGCAAGGCGGCGCCCGCCGGCAGCGCCAATGCGGCGAACGCGGCAAACGCGGGCAATGGCGGCACGATCCGCACCTTCGGCATGCAAGTCGAAGACGTGAGCCCCGGGCTCGCGGCGGCGCTCGGCTTGCCGCACGCGGGCGGCGCGCTCGTCGACGCGGTCGATCCCGCCTCGCCTATCGGCAAAGCGGGCATCCGGACCGGCGACGTGATCGTGCAGGTGGGCAGCAAACCCGTCGACCGGGCCGCGACGCTCGCCGCCGTGCTCGCTGCCGTACCGCCCGCCACGCCGGCCTCGCTCAAGGTGATCCGCAACCGCCAGCCCGCGGTGGCTGGCTTCTCGAACACGGCATTCGAGGCGAAGGCGGCGGATGCGCCTGCGGCGGCAACAGGAGCAGCGGGAGCAGCGGGAGCCGCAGGGGCGACAGCCGCACAGGCGGCAGAAAGGACCGACGCGCCAGTCGCGCCCGCCGTCGGGGATGCGGCAAGCAAGGCGCCATCGTCTGACGTGCACGCCGTCAAAACGGTGATGACGGACACGAGCGCACAGCCCACCGCCGCGAGAACGCAGGCCCCGCGCCATGCCGCCGACCGCCTCGGTCTGATTGCGCACGAGCTGAGCGCCGAGGAAAAACGCTCGACCGGGCTGCCGCTTGGTCTGATGGTGGAAGCCTCCACCGGACCCGCCGCGAGCGCGGGCGTACGGGCCGGCGACGTCGTGCTGTCGCTCGACGACACGCTGATCGAGTCGCAGGAGGAAGCTATCGCGCTCGAAGCGAAGGCTACTAAGAGTATGTCGCTGCTGATTCAGCGGAATAATGCGCGCAGCTTTGTTGCTGTGAAGATCAGGTGATGGGCGCTGCGCGCGGTCCTGGCGCTTTGGCCTTTCCTTGTTTTCGCGTCGGTCTGCCTGCATACCGACGCGAAAGCAAGGAAAGGCCAAAAATCCAGGATAACCCCAAAAAACCCAAACCCTCACCGCGGCGTCAACTGCGCATAAACATCATGCGCAAGCTGCAGCAAGGCTTTGCGGTCGATGCCGCCCGAAAGCGCATAGCCGAAGTCGCCGTCCACCCAATAGAACACATTCACTGGCCCATCCTGATAAAGCTTGAACGCGGTGGTGTTGGCGCTCGTCTTGCGATGCGAGATACACAGTGTCACGCGCTCGCCTCGCGCGTTGTGATACATGAATTGTGCGACTTCGCCGCCGTCGTCGGCGGGCAACAAGCGCCCCCCCGAAAGCTCGAAGCCGCTCTTCGAGAGCATCGGCGCGCGCACGTTGGTGCCGAGCCGGTTGGCGAGCCACTTCACGAAGTCCTGCTCCTGGCTGTCGCTCATCGTGTCGGGCCGCGCCACCGTCGGCATGTAGACCACATGCGCGAGCGCCGCCTGCTGCGCGAAGCGCATCGAGCTGTCCACGCTCACCGCGCGCAGCTCGCCGCCGCCAGCCACGCCTGCGGGGCCGCCCGTGCCGCTCATGCCGTAGTGCATGCCCCACCCGATTCCGACGCCCAGCACCAGCGCCGCCGCCAGGCCCGCGAAGCGCGGCCAGTTCGCGGCCGGGCGCGCGCTTCCCACCGTTTGCGGCCCGTGCTCAGAGGCGGCCACGCGCAGGCGCGCGGGCAGCGGCTCGTTGAGCACGCGGTCGTAACGCTCGTGCAGCAGGTTGTTGAGCGCGAAGAAGTCGCTCGCGCGCGCGGCAAGCTCGGGGTTGCGCTCGAGCTCGCGCTCCACATCGGCGCGGCGCGCCTCGGAAAGCGTGCCGTCCACGTAGGCGTGGATCTCGTCTTGCGTGACCGGATTTTGTTGCTCGCTCATCGCACCACCTTCAGATTCGCACGCGGGACGGAACCGGCCATGAGCGCCCGCAAGCGCTCACGTCCCCTCGACAGACGCGACATGACCGTGCCGATCGGTATGTCGAGCGCCAATGCGACATCGGCGTAGCTCATTTCCTCCAGCCCTACCAAAAGCACCACCTCGCGCTGCTCCACCGGCAGGCGCTGCAACGCAAAGTCCAGATCGCGCACTTCGAGCGCGCCCGTCTGCGTGGGGGGCACCGCGTAATCGGTTTCGGGCACGCTATCGTCGTCGACGGAAACGTGCGCGCCGCGTGCCGCCGACTTGCGCACCTGGTTCACGAAGAGGTTGTGCATGATCGTGAAAAGCCAGGCGCGCAGGTCGGTGCCCGAACGAAACAACTCCGTGCGGGCGATTGCGCGCTCGAGCGTGTCCTGCACGAGGTCGTCGGCAAGCTCACGGTTGTTGATCAGCGCGCGCGCGTAGCGTCGCAGGCGCGGCACGTGTTCTATCAGCTCGTCACGGATGTCCATGATTCATCCTGGATTGCTGCAAGGGTCATTGCGCGGTTTGCATCGTCGGGCGGGTTCACGATCCCTCGCCTTCCCGCGCCGGCGGCGTGGCCAGCGTCGCGAGGTCCGCCGCGCGCATCAAGCCGCGCGTCTGGGCGTTGCCGGCGAGCACCCAGCGCGTGCCGCGCTCGCGCCACATCAGGAGCCGCAGCGGACCCGCGCGGTGTGCGCTCCACTGGGGCGCCGCGCCGGCCAGCCAGGCGCGGCTCGCGAGCAGCACCACGCGCTCGCCCTGGCTGTTCTCGTAGACATAGCGCAGCGCGCTCGCGAACGGGCCAACCCGCACTTCGCCGCCGCCGAGAAAGCGCAGGCCCGCCGCGCCGAAATCGAACGGCGCACGCGCCGCGCCTGCTTCCAGCGCCTCTGGCTGCGCGTTTTCGGCTTCCATCAGCGCCATGACCGCGGCATTGTTCAGCACTTGCTGCGACGGTTCAGTCACACCGACCCACGCCAATGCGGCGCCCGCCATCGCCACGGCAGCCGCGATAGCGATAGCGTAGCGCAACACCCGCCTGCTTCGAACTGGGGCGGTGCGCGACTGCGCCGTCTGCGCGGCCGGCGCCGGATATGCATCGCGGATCTGGGCGTTCAGGCGCCGGTAGAACAGGATGCGATGCCATTCACCGGGCTTGCCCGCGAGGTAGTGCCGCACGTGCGCCGCCCGCGCGCCGGCGAGCGTACCGTCGCTATAGGCCTGGATATCGGCTTCGGAAACCGGCGGCTCGTCGAGCGGCCCGCGAAACTTCATGGTCGTGGATCGATGCGGAATAGGTGGCGATGCGGGGGCAAACACACGGCAGGCGCGGATTATTCCTGCGGGCGGCGAAATTTCCGTTTTGCGCGGGGATCGAGCGATTTTGCGCCATGCGGGCGGCCCATTCATCGCATCCGCATAAGAAAACGCCACATTACCCGCACTGAATAATATTTGAATTATTTCCTTAAATGCGCATGCGAGCATCACGCCCAACTGCCGCACACCCTGCGGCAGGTTCGTGATTGATGGGAATTCAAGTGAAAAATGCTGCTCGCCTTATGGCCTTGTCATTCGCGCTGCAAGGCCTCGCCATTCAACCCTGCGTTGCGCAAAGCACGCTCAACTACACCACGTCGTGGATCGGCAACAGCTTCGGTTTCGGCGACGGCAAGTGGATGCAGCAAGACGTAGAGGCCATTGCCGTCGCGCCCGACGGCACCGTCTACGCGAACGCGCCCTGGGACGAAAGCGGCAGCGAAATAGGCGTCTACCGCGGCGGCGACAAGCTCGCCGTGGCCGGCAACACGCACGGCTGGGGCAATGCGGGCGGCGACGCCATCGCGGCGAACAGCACCTATGTGTATGCCGCGATGTCGATCGGCAACCAGAGCAATGGGCTCGTGGGCGCGGACTATCCGCCCGCCAACCAGACGTGGTTCGGCGTGACGCGCCGGCTGCGCTCGAACGTGGCGCAGGGCGCGCCCGTCGCGAGCGGCATTGGCAACAGCGCGAACGCGACGAAAAACAGCTTCCTGCGTGTGCTCGCCGCGCCGAGCGGCAGCGACGGCGCCGTGCGCGGCCTCGCCGCCACCGACGCCGAGTTGTACGTTTCCGATACCGCGGACAACCGTATTGTGGTCTACGACGCCCAAACCATGCGTCAACTGCGCTCTTTCACCGTGCCCACGCCGGGCCGCATTGCGCTGGCCACTAACGGTACGCTCTGGGTGATCCAGGGTATGCAGGACGCGAACGGCCCGAGCATCGGTCACTACCGCAAGGACGGCACCGCGCTCAACGATGCGCCCGTTCTGCCCGCGGGCGCCGTGCCCACCGACCTCGCCTTCGCGCCTTCTGGCCAGCTTTCGATTGCCGACAACGGCCCCTCGCAGCAGATTCTGCTCTACGCACGGACGTCCAGCGGCCAGATGACGGCAGCGGGCACACTGGGCACGCGCCAGGGCATCTTCCACGTCGTGGAGGGCACGCCCGGCGACTGGCGCTTCAACGGCATCACCAGCATTGGCTACGACCAGGCGGGCAACCTGTACGTCGCGCAAAACGGCCAGGGGCCGCGACCGTACGGCACCGCGCTCGTCGGCCAGGGGGCGGTGCTCGAAAGTTACGCGCTGGGCACGCGCACGCTGGGCTGGCGGCTCTATGGCCTGACCTTCGTCGATGCCGCCGCCTTCGACCCCGCCAACACCGCGAACGTCTTCACCGGCTCGAAGCGCTTCACGCTCGACTACAGCCAGGCGCCCGGCAAGCAATGGACCTATGCGGGCTTCACGCTCAACGGCTTCGCGTATCCCGACGATCCCGCGCTGCACTCCACGCGCGGCGTGCGCGGCTCGCCCATGGTGCGCCGCTTCAATGGCCAGCCGTTCCTCTATACGCTCGACCAGTACGCGCACTACCTGAACATCTACCGCTTCTCGCCCGCGACCGATGGCGAAGTGGCGATTCCCTCTGGCCTGCTCGCCCAGAATCCGATGCCCGGCAACTGGCCCGCCGGCCAACCGACCTACGGCGAGTGGATGTGGCGCGACGCGAACGGCGACGGCCACGTGGACGCCAGCGAGATCACCTCGAACCCCTCGACGGGCGCGACTGTCGGCGACGGCTACTGGTGGGTGGACACACCCGGCAACGTGTGGCTCGCCACGCCTCTATCGGGTATTCGCGAGATGCCGATGCAAGGGCTCGACGCGCACGGCAATCCCCAGTACACCTATGCATCGTCGAAGATGTTCCCGATGCCTGCGCCGTTCAACCGCATCGCGCGGATCGTCTACGTCGCCGAAACCGACACGATGTACATCACCGGCTTCACCGCGAACATTCCGTGGGATGCGTCGCACTGGAAGGAAGCCGGACCCGTGCTCGTGCGTTATGACAACTGGTCGAGCGCTTCGCCCACGCTCACGTGGCAGGCGTCGTTGCCCTGGAGCACGAGCAGCAGCCCCCAGGTGACGACGGTGGGGATCGCGGTGGCCGGCAACTATGTATTCATCGCGGAGCTATACACGCAGAAGATCGACGTGTACGACGCGCGTAGCGGCCAGATCGTCGGCTCGATGACGCCCGGTGCGGACGTGGGCAACACGAGCGGATGGGTGGACATCTATATGGGCATGAGCGCCGCGCAGCGCGACAACGGCGATTACGTGGTGCTCGTCGAGGACGACGCGCGCGCCAAAATCCTGATGTACGACTGGACGCCGGGTTGAGGCGCTTCGCCTTTATGCCCGCCCTGACACCTGCGTGAAAAACGCCACGCGATTACGCCCGTCGCGCTTCGCGCGGTAAAGCGCGGCGTCGGCTTCCTCGATCAGCGCCGTTTCCGCGAGCCCCGGCGCGGGCGTGAGCGTCGCCACGCCAATGCTGATCGTGAGGTGCTCACTCACGGCGGAGCCCACGTGCGGCAACGCGAGCCCCGCCACGTCGCGGCGCATTTTCTCGGCGAGCAGCCGCGCGCCCGCGCTGCCCGTGCCTGGCAGCACCACGGCGAACTCTTCGCCGCCGAAACGCGCCACGAGGTCGCGCGGCTGACGTATCTCGCGGCGGATCGTCGTCGCCACCGAGCGCAACACGTTGTCGCCTGCCACGTGGCCGTAGGTGTCGTTATAGGGCTTGAAGTAGTCCACGTCGATCATCAGCAGCGACACTTCGGTGCGCTCGCGCTCCGCCCGTTTCCATTCGGCGCTCAGGAACTCGTCCAGATAGCGCCGGTTCGAGAGGCCAGTCAGGCCATCCGAATGCGTGAGGCGGCGCAGTTCGAGGTTCGCGCGGAGCAGTTCCTGCTGCGAGCGGCGCAGCGCGCGATATGCCTCGTCGCGCTGAAGCATGTTTACGTAGGATCGCGAATGATATTTGACGCGCGCGATAAGCTCGAGGCTGTCCGGCAGCTTGACGAGGTAATCGTTGGCCCCCGAGGCGAACGCCGCGCTCTTGATGGCGGGTTCTTCCTTGGTGGAGAGCACGATGATCGGCACGTCGCGCGTCGCCTCGTTCGCGCGGTACGCGCGCACGAGCGTGAGGCCGTCGGTGCCCGGCATCACGAGGTCCTGCAGGATCACGGTCGGGCGCACTTCCTCGGCGGTGCGCACGGCCTGGTCGGGATGCGCGCAATAGTGGAAGTCGATCTCGCGTTCGCTTGCGAGCGCCCGGCGCACGGCCTCCGCCACGATCGCCTGGTCGTCCACCAGCAGCACCATCATCGGCGTGTCGGCGGCGGGCAGCGGTTGCTCCAGCGCGCTGCGCACGGCATCCAGCGCGACGGCGAGCGAAGCGTCGTCGGCGCCGCTGAGGTCGAGACCGGCGTCGAGGCCGACGTCCGGCCCGGTGCTGTCGGCAACGTTTGCGCTGGTTGGAAGAGTGGACTTCTCGGTCATGATGTCGGTCGCGTCTCGTGATGGCTGGCGTCTAGCCGGCAGGTTGATGCGGTGGTTTCACCCGGCTCACTAGCTCGGGGGCAATGGCGCCAAGCGGCAGGATCGCGCGCGCGGCGGAGAGCGCCGCCGCCGCCTTGGGCATGCCGTATACGGCGCTCGTCGCCTCGTCCTGGGCGATGGTGTGCCAGCCTTTGGCGCGCATCGCCTTCAGGCCGATGGCGCCGTCGCGCCCCATGCCCGTGAGCAGCACGCCGATCGCCTCGCCCATCCAGCGCTCGACGAGGCTGTGAAAGAACGTATCGACGGAGGGACGGTAGGGTGTGTCGGCCGGCTCGCGAGTGTAAGCCAGCTTGCCGCCCGCTGTCATGCGCAGATGATCGTTGGTCGCGGCGAGCAGCACGCAGCCGGGCTCGGGCGGCTCGCCTTCGAGCGCGATGCGCACCGTGAGCGGCGTCTGGCCGTCGAGCCAGGCGGCCATGCCCGCGGCGAACGACTGGTCCACGTGCTGCACGATCACGATGCTCGCGCCGAAGCCGGCGGGCAGCGCACCGAGCACGGTGGCGAGCGCGCTGGGTCCGCCCGCCGAGGCGCCGATCGCGAGGAGCGGCGCATTCGGCATGCCCGAAGCCGTGAACGCCGGCGCGCGCGCGGCGAAATCGAGCGCGCCTGAAACACGCCCGATCTGCTCGATCTTCGCGAGCAGCAGGTCCATGGTGCGGCGCGTATCGGGCCCGGCGAGCGTGGGCGTGTCCACGGCATCGAGCGCGCCCGCGCCCATCGCCTCGTACACGCGCCAGGCGTTCGCGCCCACGCTGCTCGTGACGATCAGGATAGGGCACGGCGAGCGCGCCATGATCTGCCGCGTGGCCTCCACGCCGTCGAGCTTCGGCATCACGAGATCCATGAGGATCACGTCGGGCACCTGCGCCGCGCAGAACTGCACCGCTTCCTCGCCGTTCGCGGCGACCCACAGCACGCGATGGCCCGGCCGCGTCGCGATGGCCTGACGCAGCGCCTCGACTGCTAGCGGCATGTCGTTGGCGATACCGATTTTCATCCCGCCGCCTCTCCGATCAGGTCGTTCACCGCGTCGAGCAGTGCTTCATCGTGGAAGCTGCCCTTGGTCAGATAGTAGTCGGCGCCTGCGTCGAGGCCGCGCCGCCGGTCGTCTTCACGATCCTTGTACGAGACGATCATCACCGGCACGTTGCGATGCATCGGGTCGCCCTTGATCATCGTGACGAGTTCGATGCCGTCCATGCGCGGCATGTCGACGTCGGTAATGACGAGGTCGAAGTGGCCGTTGCGCAAGGTGCTCCAGCCGTCCATGCCGTCCACCGCCACCGTGACGTCGTAGCCGCGTTTTTCGAGCAGCTTGCGCTCCAGCTCCCGCACCGTCAAGGAGTCCTCGACAACGAGAACGCGCTTGCGTGCGCGCGCCCCGTTGTGCGCACCGCCGCGCGCCACGCCCGCGAGTTGCCCGTCGCGCACGAGACGCCCAACCGACGTCACGATGTCCTCCACGTCGACGATCAGCGCGACCTCGCCGTCGTCGAGCAGCGCCGCCGCCGAGACGTTGCGCACCTTGCCCAGACGCGCGTCGAGCGGCTGCACGGCAAGCGTGCGCTCGCCCGCGAAGCGGTCCACGGCCACGCCATAGAGACCCGCCTCGCTGCCCACCAGCACAACGTTCAGGTCTTCCGTGGCCGTGGCTTCGGCACCCGCGCCGAGCAGCTGACGCGCGGTCACGAGTCCCACGGGCCGCCCTTCGAAGGCAATGTGCTGCTGACCTTCGAGCATCTCGATCGCGCTGCGCGGCACGCTGAGCGCGCGGCGCACGTGCGCGAGCGGAAACGCATAGGCTTCGCCCGCGACCTCGACGATCAGGCTGCGCACCACCGAGAGCGTGAGCGGCAACTGCAGCACGAAGCGCGTGCCCTGCCCCGCCGCGCTCTCGATGCGCACCGTGCCGCGCACGGCCTTCGCGAAGTTCTGCACGGCGTCGAGGCCTACACCGCGGCCCGACACGTCGGTGACGGTATCGCGCAGCGAGAAGCCCGGCAGCAGCAGGAAGTCGAACAGCTCGGCGTCGGACATCGCGGCAACGGCCTGGGGCTGCGCGAACGAGCGAGCGACGATACTCCCGCGCAGTGCGTCCAGATCGATGCCCGCGCCGTCATCGGCCACGGCTATCAGCAGTTTGCCGGCGCTATGGCGCGCTTCGAGTGTGAGGCTTGCCTCTTCGGGCTTGCCCGCCCGCCGTCTTGTTTCGGGGTCCTCGATACCGTGGTCTAGCGCATTGCGCAGCAGGTGGCCGAGCGGCGCGTCGAGCATTTCGAGGATGTCGCGGTCCACTTGCGTCGACTCGCCGGTAATCGCGAAGCGCACGCGCTTGCCGAGCGAGCGCGCAAGGTCGCGCACCACGCGCGGATAGGTGTGCGCCGTATCGCCGAACGGCCGCATGCGGCATTGCAGGGCCTCATCGTAGAGGCGCTGCGCGAGTTGCGTGCCGCGTCGATCGATGCGATCGACGTCGTCGAATCGTTCGGATAGCTGACGATCCAGCGACACAATCGCATTGCGGATAGCTGCGAGCGCGGCGCGAGCGTCGACGTCGAGCGCATCCCCGTGGCGTTCCTGGAACTGTCCCAGCGCCGCAAGCACGTCGCCCTGCGCGCGGCGCGTGCGCAAGAGACCCTCCGCGAACGGCCGCATGCGGCGCGACTCCACGAGCGATTCGCCCGCGAAGCCGAGCACGCGGTCGAGCGTGCCGGCGCGCACGCGCAGCATGCGCTCGGCGTCGGCCGAACGGGGTTGCGAGAGTTGCGCCAACGGCGCGGGTTCGACGTCGCCGGACGCCACCGACTCACGCTCCGGCACGGGCAGACGCAGTGACGCCCCCAGCGCGGCGAGATCGTCGGTCTCAGGTGCGCTCGCGGCGGCGCTGGCGGCGCCGGGTTGTGCCCCGCCCTCGAGGCGCGCGACGAATGCCTCGACCGCCTCGGGCGAAAGCGGCGGCGCCGCGGCATCGCCTGCCGCAATCAGCAAGTCGATGCCGACGAGCAGTGCGTCGATGCGCGCCGCGTCGATGCGCAACTCACCGCGCTGCGCGGCCACGAAGCTATCCTCCATCGCGCTCGCCACCTCGACCGCCTCCGGCAGTCCGACGATACGCGCCGCACCCTTGAGCGAGTGCGTCGCGCGCATGCAGGCTTCGAGCGTGGAGGCATCCCCGGGCGCGGACTCCAGCGCGAGCAGGCCGGCGGAAAGCGTGCGCGTTTGCGCCGCCGCCTCCTCATGGAAGAGGTCGAGGAGCGAGCGGCGGCTCAGTTCGTCGTCGCTCATCGCAGACTCCTTGCAAGCGCATCGAATAGCACCTCGGCATCGAGCACGCCCACCGAACGCCCGCGCCAGTGCGTCACGCCGCGCACATGCCGGCCGGCCGATTGCGCGAGCGTGGCGGGCGCAGGCAGGAGCGCGTCGGCGCCGAAGCTCGCCACACCCTCCACGGCATCGACGGGAAACGCCGTCGTCGCGCCCGCCCATTCCGTTACGAGCAGGCGCGGCGTGGCGGCGCGCGACGGTGCACCGGGCGCCGCGGCATCGATACGCAGCAGCGCGGCCAGCGACACCGCGAGTGTGAGCACGCCGCGCACGTTCACGACGCCCAGCACGGCGGCGCTGCGCCGGTGCGGCAGCGTGTGGATGGCGCGCGCCTCGTCCACCTGGCGCAGCGCGGTAGCGGGGAGCGCGAGCCACTCGCCGCCCACGCGAAACACGAGCGAGCCTTCGTGGCGCGTCTGCGTGCCCGCAGACTCAGGCGCGCGTTCGAGCGCAAGCGCGGCTGGCGCAAGCGGCGCGGGACGGTCGAGCATGCGCGCCGCCGCTTCTTCGAAAACCGGGCAATTCAGGCAGCGCACGCACGTTTCGAGGCGCGGGCACGAGTTGTCGCCAAGCGTGCCGATGGTTTTCCAGCACTGATCGGGTGGCTGCGCCGTCGGCGCGTGCTCCTGCGCGAATTCACGCTCAGGCATGCGGGCCTCCTGCGTCCAGTTCGCCGCGCTGTGCGACGTCCTGCGCTGCGCGCTGAGCACGGCGCATCAGTCGGCGTGCACCTTCGGCATCGCCCTGCACTTCGAGCAGCGCCGCCAGGTGCGTGAGCGCTTCATAGTGCGAAGGCTCCAGATAGATGGCCTTGCGATAGTGCGCGAGCGCAACGGCTGTGCGGCCCTGCGCATCCGCGATCAGGCCTAGCAGGTACCAGGTGCCCGCGTTATGCGTCAACGCCTGCGCCGCTTGCGCGGCAAGGCGTTCGGCCTCGTCGAGCGCGCCTGCGTCGGCCAGGCGCCGCGCGTCGGCGAGCGCGGCTTCGGGCGTGGAACCGGTGGACTCCCCGCCCGCCGCATGAGCGTTCACCACGGCCGCCGCGCGCGGAGCCGGCGCACCGTGCAAGGGTCGCAGCGCGAGCCGCGGCGGCGCGGGCCGGCGCGCTGCCGCGGCCACGGGCGCGTCCAGCGGCGTGAACACCGGCGCGCTGCCGAATGCGGGCGCCGCTGCCGTGGCGGCAATGACCGGTAGCGGCGTAAGCGCGAGCGGCACGGCGGCCGCCGGGCTCGCTGGATGATGATCCGCCGTCGCGCCGGGTTCCGGCGTGCGAAAACCGAACGCGAGCGGAATATAGGCGGACACCATCTCATGCCGCATCATCAGCCCCGTTTCCGCCGGTCCGACGAAGATCGTGCCGCCCGCCGTAAGGCGCGCACGTAGCAGGTCGATTGCGCGGTCCTGCGCGGCGCGGTCGAAATAGATCAGCACGTTGCGGCAAAAAATGAAGTCGTAGCGCACCGGGTGCGGTGCGAGCCAGTCGAACAGGTTCGCGCGTTCGAAGGTCACGGCGCGGCGCACCGTCGCGGCGATACGCCATCCGTCCGGCGTCGCCTCGAAATAGCGCTCGCGAAACCCGATGCCGTCGCCGCGAAACGCATTGCGGCCGTACACGCCGCGCGCAGCCGCCACAATGGACTGGGCGCTGATGTCGATCGCGTCGATGGCGAACTGCTCGTGCGCCAGCCCCGCGTCGAGCAGCGCCATGGCCGCCGAGTACGGCTCCTCGCCAGTCGAGCACGGCGCGCTCAGCACGCGCAGCACTTCGCCCGGCTGCGCGGCCAGCCGCTTCGCACCAAGGCGCGCCAGCGCGGCGAAGGCCTCGCGCTCGCGAAAGAACCAGGTCTCCGGCACCACGAGCGCGTCGATCAGCGCCTGGCGCTCGGCAGGCGTGGTCGTGAGACGCTGCCAGTACGCTTCGCGCGCCCATTCGGGCAGCGCGGCACCGCTCATCCACTCCTTGCGCGTCAAGGCCGGATGCAGATCGGCCTGGACCTCGACGGTCACTGCAGCCCGCGCGCCCACCGCGCGAGCGAGCGCGTTGGCGCCCAGCGATTCGGCGTCGATGCCGGTTTCGTCGAGTAGCCAGGCGGCGAAGTGCGGGTCGGCCTGTCTCATGGCGCGCCTTGCCACGAGGGCGGATCGGGAAAGAGCAGCGCGCGCACGCGCGCGTCGAGCAGTTGGGCGACTTTCACCCACTGCACGAAGCCCCGCTCGTCGCGCGCGATGGGACCAAGCCAGCGCGCCTCGGGCGTGGCGATGCCGCCTTCGGCAAAGCGCTCGGGCGCAATCGACTGCGTGCGCGTCGCGCTTTCGAGCAGCAGCGCGAGGCGGCGCGGCGGCGCATGAGCGGCAGCCGGGCCGGAGGCGTCGCCAGCGTCATACACGAGCACGAGCCGCGTGGACATAAGCGTGCGCGCGGGCCGCCCAAGCGCGAGCATCGGCAGATCGACCACGGGCACGGGCGCGCCCTCGTAGTCGATCACGCCGGCGATGTACGCGGGCGTGCCCGGAAACGCGCGCACAGGCGCGAGCGGCAGCACGTGCGCGATCTCGCGGGCATCGAGCGCGTAACGCTCGCCGTCCAGTTCGAACACCAGGAAGAGCATCGCCGCTCCCGCGTCACGCCTCGATCCTGAACCGCGACACGCCGGTGCGCAGTTCGTTGGCGACGAGCGTGAGATTGTCGATGGCCTGCGACGACTGGCGCAGCGACTCCGCCGTCTGCTGGGCGGCTTCGGAAAGCTGCGTGAGCGCCTGGGTGATCTGCTCGGCGCTCGTGGCTTGCGCCTGCATGCCGTCGTTCACAACCTGGAAACGCGGCGCGAGCGTCTGCACCGCACCGATGATCTGCGAAAGCTGCGCACCCACGGCCTGCACGTCGTGCATGCCGCGCCGCACTTCTTCCGCGAACTTGTCCATGCCCATCACGCCTGCCGACACCGCCGACTGGATCTCTTTCACGGTCTGTTCGATGTCGTAGGTCGCCACGGCCGTCTGGTCGGCGAGGCGGCGGATCTCGGTCGCGACCACGGAGAAGCCGCGCCCGTACTCGCCCGCCTTCTCCGCTTCGATCGCCGCGTTCAGCGAAAGCAGATTGGTCTGGTCGGCCACCTTCGTGATCGTCGCCACGACCTGATTGATGCTCACGGCCTTCTCGTTGAGGATGGCGAGCTTGGCGTTCACCGAGCCCGCCGCTTCCATCACGCTGCGCATCGTGTCTTCCATGTGCGTGAGGCCGCTCTGGCTCGTGCTGGCGAGCCCGGCCGACTGCTCGGCCACCGTCGCCACCTCGCTCATGGTGCGCACGAGGTCCCGCGCCGTGGCGAAAATCTCGCGCGAGGTCGCGCCGATCTCGGTCGTGGTGGCCGCCGTCTCGCTCGCGGTGGCCTGCTGCTCCTTCGACGTCGCGGCCACCTCGGCCACCGAGGTCGTGACCTGCAGGGACGACTTCTGCGCCTGGGCGACGAGGCTGGCCAGTTCGTCGCTCATGCGGTTGAAACCGTCCTCCAGCACGCCGAATTCGTCGCCGCGGTTCAGCGCGAGGCGCTGCGAGAGGTTGCCGGTGCGCATGGAGTCGTGCACCTCCACGAGCCGCGCCATCGGCACCGTGATCGCGCGGTAGAGCGCGTAGCCCGTGGCGAGCGCGGCGAGCAGCACGACGCCCAGCGCCGTGGCGAGCGTGATCTCCGTGCCCGTGACCGAGCTGCGGATGGTCTGCGCGGACTCGTCGGCCTGCTGACGGTTTTCGGTGACGAGCGCGTTGGCCGTGGCGAGCACATCCTGCCAGGCCGGGCCGATCTGCGCGAACGCGGCCTGCGCGGCCGGGCGCGAGGCGGGCAACTGGCTCGCTACCGCCTTCGCCATCGGCAGATACCGCGCGTAGGCGTCGCGAAAGCGCTGGAAGCGCTCGCGGTCGTCGCTGCGAAACAGCGTGCGCTCGTAGTGCCGAGCGTTCTCCTCCACCTGCGCCACGGCCGCGGGCAGGCTGGACAGGTCGCGGGCAACGCTGTCCGCGTCGGCATCGACGAAGGCCGCGCGCTCGACGAGTCCATAGGTCTGGTTGGCCGCCGCGCGCAGCGAGGTCGCGTAGAACAGGCCCGGCACCGAATCGCTCGTGAGGCTCATCGCCTCGCTGTCGATGGCGCGCAGGCGATTCCACGAGACCGCGGCCATTGCGAGCATCAGCACGAACAGCAAGCCAAAGCTGAGGACGATACGCGTGCCGAGGGTGTAGCGACCCTGAGTCTGTCGAGGCAGGCCGGCTTGGCCGGAACGGGGCATGGCGGTACTCATTGCGCTAAAGACTCTCCGGTGGCGTGGGCCGGCGCGCCGACCCTGCCGGCGAGGCGGGGCGCGGCTGCGCAGGGGGAGGCCGCGCGCGGCGGCCTCGACCGCCGTAGTGTAATGCGTTTGCGTACTTTTATGGGACAAGCGACGCTAGCTGACAGCCACGCAGGGCGGGGCTTGCCGGACTTTTGGAGATGAATTTGCAGGCTTCGCCGGGGCGTTTTGGCAGCATAGCGCGGCGCCGTGCGGGGATGCGGGCGCGCCACGGCATGCGTCACGCATCGGCAGGCGCGCGGGAAATGGCCGGGGCGGCCGGGGCACTGGGCCGTCTTACTTCTTGACGAAGCGCAGCGTGGCGTCGACGACCATCTCGCGATGGCGCGTGCGCAGACGCGGATGCGAGGGGTCGCGCCCGAACGCCGCGCCGAACGTGTGGCGGTTGCCCACGCGGTGAAAGCACATCGAGCTGATGAGCAGGTGCAGGTCGATGGGATCGATGTCTTCGCGGAACGCGCCACTCGCCACGCCGCGCGCGAGCAGGTCTTCGATCGTGCGGATCGCGCTGGCGTTTCGGCTGCGGAAAGTCTTCAGGCGCTCGATGTACTTCGCGCCGTGAATGTTCTCGATGGTCACGAGGCGCACGAAGTCGCGGTGGCGGTCGTGATAGTCAAAGGTGAATTCGACGAGCCGCCGCAGGCCTTCCGTGGGGCCCAGCTCGTCGATGTGCAGGTCCAGTTCGAGCGCGCGGATGTCGCCGTAGACCTTGTCGAGCACCGCTTCGTACAGCCCTTCCTTGCTGCCGAAGTAGTAATACAGCATGCGCTTGGTGGTATTGGTGCGCTCGGCGATCGCGTCTACACGCGCGCCGGCGAGACCCATCGCCGAGAATTCGGCAGTCGCCACTTCGAGGATATTGCGCTTGGTCTGCTCGGGATCGTACTTGCGCCGGCTTTCGGATTGAGCTTCGTTGCGTTCGGCCGAAGCCGCCGGTCTTGCCATGTTTTTTTGGCCCGCAGCAGGGAAGGAATGCGGGTGATTTTAGCATGGGGGATGGGGCGCTAAAGCGCTGGGGG
>NZ_JAMBPR010000053.1 GCF_024206475.1 Paraburkholderia sp. CNPSo 3274 | reverse complement strand
ACCGAAACGTGCGGTTGCATTACACGCCGACCTATACCTCCTGGCTAAATCAGGTGGAGAACTGGTTCTCGCGCATCCAGCGCGACGTGATTGCGCGAGGTATCTTCACCACGGTAAAGGATCTGGAGCGCAAGCTGATGCGCTATATCCGCGAGCACAACAAGAATCCCAAGCCGATTAAATGGAAGTATGACGATCCATCGCGGCGAATTCGACCAGTGCCATTTCAATGACGCAGTCGACTAGTGCCTGTCCCCTTGCACCACTCGCCGTCATGGGTAGTGGCTCCGGAGCGTCTGTCACCACTCGCCCACAACCGGAGTGACAAGGCGCTCATCCTTCCGGCGGCGCTACGCGCGCCGAAGGGCATAACCGAAAACCATTGGGGCGGGTGCATTCTCGCTGGGGCTGACAATGCCCTCTGGTTTCCCGAGCAGACCCATCCGCAGCGCGCGTAGCGAGCAGCGGGATGAATGAGCGCCTTGTCACTAACCTGGAAGGTGCGAGGCGACAGACGCTCCGGAGCCACTACCCATGACGGCGAGTGGTGCAAGGGGACAGGCACTGGCGGTGTGAGCGGCTTTCTTTTGCCTACTTTCTTTGCCGCGGCAAAGAAAGTAGGTGCCGCCCCGCACAGGGGCAACGCCTGCATACCGACGCGAAAACAAGAAAACGCGAAAACGCGAAAACGCGAAAGCGCGAAAACGCCCAAGAACAATTAAAAAAAACTCAAAACGTAAGCACACTAAGAAACATACGCTGCAACCACCCGACGGTAGTCGCATCATTGAGCAACCCACGCCCCACCTGCTCGATCCGGGCATTAGCAATCTTCCCCGACTCAACGTAATTATCGGCCTCCACATCGTTAGGATTAACGATCCCGGAGAGCCGCAGCCGTTGATGCTCACCGCTCATCGCGATGATCTTCTCCCCCGAGACCACGAGATTGCCCGTAGGCGTCTTGCTGATGACCGTGACGGCAAGCGTGCCGGTCATGTCGCTCGAAAGCGAGTGATTGCCGCTGCCGTTGAACGAGGTCGAAGCCGAGCCGATATTGAACAGGCGCGCGAGCCGCGCCGCCGCGCCGGTCGACTGGTCGGCGGCCGTGGCCGTGATGTTGCTGTCGCGCTTCGCGGCGGCATTCGCGACATCGTTGCCACTATAGGTTTCGGAAAGCCGGATCGTGAGCACGTCGCCGATTCGCTGCGCACGCGGCGTTTCGTACAGCGAGATGGCGGTGCCCGACTGATAGATCGAGCCGCTGGTATTGACGTTCAGCAGCGGTTCCGCGAGCGGCGGCGTCATGGGCGTGTTGACGATCGACTCCGGCGTCGCGCAGCCAGCCAGAGCCGTGGCGAGCGATGCACACAGCAACACGTACGGCAGGCCTTTCGAACGAGTCGCGCGGCATGCACTGGAAATTGACGATTCCGATTGAACGAATGGCATGGCGGAGGGGCGGGTGCAAGAGTGATTCATCGGATTTAGCGAATTCAGCGGATTCGTTGAGTTCGTCCGGGCGACAGGTTGGCGTGCACCGTTTCAGCCTTCGTCGAACTGGCTGAGCTTGAGCGTCTTCTCGCTGCCTTTCGCGCGCAGCGGGGCGGGCTTGAGCAGGTATGTGAGCGTCGCGCGGTGGCTGTCGGGCAGCAGGCAGATGGTGATCGTGCTCGCTGCGTTCTCCCACACGAGCAGCGGCAGCGAAGAAGCGCCAAGCACGCGCGGCGCGCCGTAACGCGAGGCGAGCAGGTCGCGCAGGTCGAATGCCGTTGTCGAGTCCACGACGAACGACATTTCATAAAGTCGCAGCGGGTCGCCGGCCGAGGCGTGCGCAAAGCGCAGGATATGGTCCACCGCGGGCACGCCGTCCACGACCGCACGCGAGGGCGCCCAGCCCTGCGCCGTGTGGTGCGCCCACCGGCAGGCGACCGTCTGGCTCGTGTAACTCTTGATCATCATGCCGATGTCGCTGCCCGCGACGTCGGTCTCGCAAAGCAGCTCGCTCTCGTGCGGCGTCGCGCGCACCATGTCCGTTTGCCGCAGCGCGCTCAGCGGTGTGCCGAGCGAAATGCCGCGAAACGCGAAGGGCGAGTCATCCGGCGCCGGAGCGCGCGGACGGGCGGGCGGTGCAACAGGCGCTGGCCGCCGTTTTTTCGCCGCCGGTGCGGGCGGTTTCGTGGCGCTTGCCGCAAGCGCCACGCTCGTGGTATTCACTGCGCTTGCCGCGCTCGGCGGGTTCGCTGGTGCGGGGCCCTTCGGCGGGACGTACGCTTGCACGTGCCCTTCGTAGTGCGTGTCCGCGTGCGCGGGCGAGAGCGGCGCGGCCAGGTATGTCGCGCTCAAAACGAAAGCGATCAATGACGCCCGTTTCATCGGCTGGACCTCGATCAGTCGACTGCCGCCGCGCACGCGTCGAACGGCACAGCTGCGGGGTGACCGACCAGCGGCACGATCTTCAGCGTGGCCGATGCAACCCGGCATGGAAAGGCCACCACCGCACAGCCGTCGAGCGGCAGGGCGAGGCAGGCGAGGGCAATAGCCGACGCGGCGCGCACCAGATGCGTTGACGACCGGGGTGTCAGGCACATGGGCGAGCGCTGCGTCGAAGGCTCCCGTGACAGCGAAGTGGTCATGCGGAAGTATTGATGTTGTGGCCGAGCGGACCGACCGGCGTGGCCGGATGCACGGTTTCCTGCTGCGGAAAGGGGTTGCCGGCGGTGCTTCCCGTGCTGGAATTTTTGGTGCTGCGGCTTTCGCCCGGTGTCGTCAACGAGGACGTGTGCGCGATACTGCTCGAACCGATAGGACTGGTCATGATGGGCCTCCTTGGCGCAATGGAACAAAAAAAGGGGCGCGCCGAGAAGGGGGAAGCGCGCCCCGCCTTACGCCGATCGGGGGGCAATCGGCGAGCGGCGAGGCAAATCTTCGCTTCCAGAGCGTTTGCATGAAGCAGGAATCAGCGTGGCCTTTGGCCAATCGCTTACGAGTCCTTCCAGGCGTATACGAATGTGCAAGATCGACTGGCGAATACGGCGGAGGAGCCGCGGAGGAGCGGCTGATGCGCCCAATGAATTGGGCTGGAAAGGAAGAAAATCGACAAACGCGATTTGCGTGCGCCGTGTATTGGGAGGGGAGGGCGAGTGAATTGAGCGCGCGTTTTCAGGCTGCTTGGGTCAGCAGCCTGAAAGCCGGTAAAAGCGGGTGGAAGCAGGCGGCGTCAAACCCCCTTCATGCGTTCCCAGCCGTGGCGCACGGCGGCCTTGAATCTTTCCCAGCCGTTTTCCGGGTAGCGCGACTCCCAATCCTCGCGAGCACTCGGCTCAATCCCTTGCCAGTCGTGTCCGCGATACCGTTCGTCTTGCCCAAGCGTTGCGCCGTGCTCATAAGCTGCGCAATACTCCTCGTAGGACATCCCGGAGTTCGCGTAATTTGCGTCATAGTCTTTGCGGACATCCGTCTCGTAGGAAGCTTCGTCGATCGGGGTGCCCATGACGGGATCGCCCACCAGGCCTCTCGCCGATGTCCGCTGCGTTTTGGCCGCGCTCGAGGTTCGTTCGGGCTCCGTTGCTGCGCGTGTGGTGACCTGCTGCATGCCCGTGACTACGGTTGGCACTGCAGAAGAAAATGTCGCATACCGTGTTTCGGCCGCCGCCTCGGGCGATGTCTCGTGAAAATTTCCGGGTGCTCGAGCCGTGCTCCGGGAGGGTGCGATGCCCGACGAAGCGTTGTGCCAGGCACTGCTGCGTTCCTCGATGTCCGCTGCGCCCGCGCTGCGCATCACTTCGCGCGCCAGATTCACCTGCATTTCGGAAACGTCCGCACTGACGACGGTTCCGCCGCGGCGAATGAACTCCCGGTAATCTTCGGTCTCCGGCGGATACGCGCCGTGCGTGAAGAGCCGCGCGAACAAGCGTTCGAGCTGATCGAACACCGGCGCGTGTTGCCCCGCATCGCTCGCGCCAGGGGCATACACACGCGGCCCTGTTTCCACGGCGGCCTCGACCGACATCGAGTAAATGGCGATATCGGCTTGCGCGACGCCTGCGTCGCCTAGTGCCTTTTGCGCGGAACGTGCGCTCCCATAGCTGTCGTAGATGCCCAATACGGTTTGCCTCATGACTGTCTCCCTTCGCTTTCGACGGGCGGCGGTGCCGCCACGTACGAGGCGTGGGCGCAACGGCCATGCCCGATTGCGGGAACACACGATGCGGGCGATCTGGCACGCGGGGCAAGCGTTCGGGGCCACGCGGGAGACGCGCCAATCCGCACCGATGGCCGAGGCCGATCAGCGCGGTTTCGGCGGGTCCGTCATGGACCCGCGAACGACATCAATTGCCCGCGATCGTGTCGACCGGCTTGAAATCACCGTGCTGGACCTTGTAGATGGTCACGGGCGCATCCTTGAGGTCGCCGGTCGAATCATACGAAATCGTCGCAGCCGACACGCCCTTGATCGACAGCTTGTCGAGGTAGGGACCATAGACCTTCGGATCGGTCGAGTTCGCGTCCTTCATCGCGGTGAGAAGCGCCATCGTGCCGTCATACGAGTATGGCGAGTACGTGATGGGGTCTTCGCCAAAACGCGCCTTGTAGCGCGTGGCGTAGCTGACGAAGCCGGGCATCTTCTCTTTCGGCAGGCCGCCCATGTACACGATCGCGCCTTCGGCTGCGCTGCCGCCGATCTTGAGGAAGGTGGGCGAGCGCGACATTTCGCCGGTCACGAACGCCGCCTTGATGCCAAGCTGGCGCATCTTGCGGATCATCGGCGACGATTGCGCGTCGCCGCCGCCGTAGAAAACGGCGTCCGGATTGAGGCCCTTCAGGTTGGTCAGGATTGCAGAGAAGTCCAGCGCCTTGTCGTTCGTGTAGTCGCGCTTGATCACCGTGCCGCCGGCGGCCTCGACAGCCTTCGCGAACTCGTCGGCAATGCCCTGACCGTATGCAGTGCGGTCGTCAATGATCGCAATGCGCTTGTAGTGCAGCGTCTTCACGACATACGAGCCGACGATGCGGCCAGCCTGCGCGTCGCTCGTCAACAGGCGAAACGTCGTCTTGTAGCCGCGCGCGGTATACACCGGCGAGGTCGCCATCGAAATTTGCGGCAGCCCGGCGCGGTTGTACAGATCCGAGGCGGGAATGCTGGTGCCCGAGTTGAAGTGGCCAATGATGCCGCTGACGCCGTCGTCGATCAGGCGTTGCGCCACCACGGTTCCCGTGTGCGGGTCAGCCTGATCGTCCTGCGAGTCGAGCTCGAACGAGACGGGCTTGCCGCCGATGGTGGGATGCGTGGCGTTGAAATCGTTGATGGCCAGTTGCACGCCTTTCTGCATGTCAGTGCCATAGTTCGACTGCGCGCCCGTCAGCGGCGCTGCAAAACCAATCTTGACGACATCGGCGTGCGCGGCGGCACATGAAAATGCCAAGGCGACTACAAGTGCGGAGTGCGTTACCTTCAATTTCACTTTTCACTTCCCCTCAGGTGCATGTTGGGCACGCCGGACGCTCCGTGCTTCAGCGCCGGCGAGTGCGATCTGGAGTTGTTGCGGAACACGCCTCTGAGTTTCGCGTTGCCGCGTAACGTGGCGGGATCGGCGGATGGAGTCTAGGTAGCGAAAATAGGCGCGTCTTGGTCGATTAGGGTGCGACTCGTGACGATTTCTGCATAGTGGCTGGAAGGGGAGGCCGACCAGGGTGCACACGGGTAGCGGCGGCGCGCAAGCCGTGCGAAGCAGAGGGTGGTGCAATCGGCACAGCGCGGGTGCGCGCGCCTGCGCTCATCAAGGCGCGATCGTATAACGCAGAATCCGGTCGCGCGACTGCTCGAGCAGGCGCGTCATCGCAGCCGCTGCGGCGTCGGCTTCGCGCGCCACGATGTGCCTGCGCACGGCATCGTGCAGTTCGAGATCTTCGCTAGGCTTCGCGGCCTGGCGCTGCATCATTTCCGACGACACGCGCAGCGCGGCCTTGATGGCGTTGCCGATCGTGATGAACATGCCGTTCTGCGAGGCCGTGATGATGGCGAGATGGAACTCGAGATTCGCGTCAGCCGCCGCGCGGATGTCTGAGGCGCCATGCTGGGCGGACTGACCGTAAGCGGTCGCCAGTTCCAGGTAGCGGCGCTCGATGATCTGGAATGTCTCTTCCTTGCCGTGGCGCGCGGCGAGAAAGCTCGCGCGCGGCTCGAAGCAGATGCGCATTTCGAATATGTCTTCGACGATCTTCGAGTCGAACTGCGCATTGAGGCGCCACGCGAGCACGTCGCGGTCGAGCAGGTTCCAGTCGGAGAAGGGCAGGACACGTGTGCCGATTTTGGGCGAAACGGCAATGAGCCGTTTGCCCGCCAACTGTTTGATGGCTTCGCGCAGCGTGGTGCGGCTCACGCCGTAGGCGCTACACAGTTCGCTTTCGACCGGCAGCGCGTCGCCAGGCGCAAACTCGCCCGAGACTACGCGCATGCCGATAATCTTGGCGATCTGCGTTGTTATATTGCCAACGATCGGTTCGCGCTCGAACATCACTTCCCCTTCATGGACGTCGTGCACAGCGTGTCCGTGCTGTGTTATCGGGCGGTCGTCACAATCACGTTCCACGAGCCCGGCTTGAGCTTCGCGCGCACGCGTTCCCCCTCGACCGACACGGCGTTGTTCACCGCCGGCGCCACCGTCGTTGGCGCTTCCACCGTGTTCACCGCTTTCATGTTGGCATGATACAACTCGAGCGCGTGATCGAGCGTACGTTCCTTGCCGAGCCCGCGCAGCTCGACATCGAGTTCCATTTCGTCGCTCAGGTGGCGGTTGAGCGCGAAGAGGGTCGTCGTGCCCGTGGTGCGATCGTCCACGACCGCAGCGCAAAGATAGGGGATCTCCGGGAAGGTTTCCGCTTCATAGGTGGGCGAATCGATTACTGGCTTGAGCACGCGGCCATGGCCGAATTTCGAGGCCTGCGCGAACGGATGGAAGATGGTCTGGCGCCACGCGCGGCCGCCAGGCTCCGTCATGATCGGCCCGATCACGTTGACGAGTTGCGCGAGACAGGCGGTTTTCACGCGGTCCGAATTGTTCATCATGGTGATGAGCGCGCCGCCCACCACGAGCGCGTCCTCGTGGTTGTAGACCTCTTCGATGAGCCGCGGCGCCTCGGGCCAGCCCGGCTTGCGCAGGTCGTTGATGGTACGCGCCTTGTACCAGACATTCCATTCGTCGAATGAAAGCATGATGCGTTTGGACGAATGCTTGCGCGCGGCCACGCTGTCCGCCACCGAGACGATCTCCTTGATGAACAGATCCATCACTTCGATGTTGCCGAAGAATTCCGCGGTCGAGTCGCGCCGGTTCTCGAAGTAAGTGTGTAGCGAAATGAAATCGACCTGCTCGAAGCAATGGTCGAGCACGCGGTCCTCCCACGCGCCATAGGTGGCCATTTCGTGCGTGGAGGAGCCGCACGCCGCGAGTTGAATGGTGGGGTCGACCGAGCGCATGAGCTTGGCCGTTTCGAGCGCGGCGCGCCCGTATTCTTCCGCGGTCTTGCGGCAGATCTGCCATGGGCCGTCCATTTCATTGCCGAGACACCAGAACTTGATGTCGTGGGGCTTTTCATAGCCATGCTCGCGGCGCAGGTCGGAGAGCGCCGTGCCGCCCGGATGATTGCAATATTCGACGAAGCGGCGCGCCTCGTTGGGGCCGCGCGTGCCGAGGTTCACGCCGTACATGGGTTCGATGTCGAGCGAGCGGCACCATTCGATGAATTCGTTCGTGCCGAACTGGTTGGTTTCGGTGGAGTACCAGGCAAGATCGAGGCGGCGCGGGCGCTTCTCGCGCGGGCCCACGCCGTCTTCCCAGTTGTAACCCGAAAGGAAATTGCCGCCTGGGTAACGCACGATCGTCGGGCCGAGTTCGCGCGTGAGCGCCATCACGTCCTTGCGGTAGCCGCGCTCGTCGGCGTCCGGGTGGCCAGGCTCGAAAATACCGGTGTACACGCAGCGGCCCATGTGCTCGACGAAGACGCCGAACAGGCGCCGGTCGAGCTCGGAAATGACGAAGTCGCGATCGACGATGAGGCGGGAAGCGATCATGGTGTTCCTCTATCCATCCTGTAGCTGTGTGAAGTGATGCGGCCGCGCCGGGCGGGCGCGGCTCCGGTGGCTTTATCGCGCGAGCAGGGCGTTGGTGCGTTGTTCGGCTTCCTTTTGCACGTCGGCCACCGGCTTGCCGGTCGAGAGCATGTTGCTGGTCTCCTCGCCCACGATCTGCTGGATCGCGAACTGGCGCGGCACTGTGTTGGGCAGCGCGTAACCGGTGGTTGAGATTTCCTTGATTTCCGAGCGATGCGGCAGCGCGTTGAACGTGGCGCTCGTGATGATCGACTGGCGTGCGGGCAGATGGCCGGTGCGCGCCCAGTCGCCGTCATGGTCGTAAAGGAACTTGAGGAATACGAGCGCGGCGTGGCGAGTCTTTTCGTCCTTCGCGCTGCCCTTGAGCATGACCCACGAGTGGCCGTCGGCCCACACCGCTTTCTTCTGATACAGATTCGGGAACGGCACCACGTCGTAGCCGTTGGCAAGCGGAGAGTCTGCCTTCTTCGCAAGATTCGTGAAGTCCTCGATCATCCACGTGCCGCACATGAGCACGCCCGCCTGGCCGTTTTCGAAGGCCTGGTTGGCCGCGCCGTAGTCGAGCCCCGGCGTGATCGCGCCCGCCTTCATGAGCTTGTCGTAGAGCGTGAGCGCATTGGTGGCGGCCGGCGTGTGCATGTCGATCTTCGTCGGGCCATTGGGGAACAGCGTGCCGTTCTGCTGATAGACCCAGGTGTCGAACGTGCGCGTTTGCGCAGCCGATTCATTGGCGATCGGCACAGCGAAGTAGGGTAGGCCCGTCTTGTCCTTGAATTGCTTCGCTTGCGCGAGCAGTTCGTCGGGCGTTTTCGGCAGGATGGGCTTGCCGCTCGCGTCGACAAGTCCCGCCTTCTTGAACAGGTTCACGTTGATGTGCCAGAGCCACGAATGCGTGTCGAACGGCAGCGCATAGGTCTTGTCGCCGAAGGTCACGGCGCGGTGGGCCTGGGTCGTGAAATCGCCCTTGTCCACGCCGACCGACTTGAAGCCGTCGTCGAGCGGTTCGACCAGATTGCGTTTCACGTAGTCGCCCAGCACGGCCTCGTGCATGACCGAGATGGTGGGCACGTCGCGGCTCAGAATGCGCGCGTCGAGTTGCGTATAGTAGGGCGCCCACTCGATGATCTGCGGCTTTACGACGATGTCTTCCTTGTTCGTCGCGTTGAACTCGTTCACGAGCGTGGTGATGATGCCGCACTCGCCCGAGGCCTGGCTCACGTCGTTGACCTTGCCGTATTCGGCGTCGCAGGCGCCGAAAAAGCGTGACAGCGTGATTTCCGTTTTGGCTTGGGCCGGAGCCGTCAAAGTCGCCGCGAGGCCGAGCGCAGCAAGCGTGAGTACGCCGCGTACCAACGATCT
This sequence comes from Paraburkholderia sp. CNPSo 3274, assembly GCF_024206475.1. Taxonomy (GTDB): domain Bacteria; phylum Pseudomonadota; class Gammaproteobacteria; order Burkholderiales; family Burkholderiaceae; genus Paraburkholderia. The sequence continues at coordinate 52,841 of NZ_JAMBPR010000053.1, read as the reverse complement.
TCTCATGTCTCTCTCCTGTGCAAGACCCCGCTGGCACGCTGTTCACGTGCTCCCAGTGGATCGTTTTATTTGTACTGCGAATCAAAGGCGACCGGTCGATACGTGCTTTGGGGTCACCGCCTATCGAACCGCGGTGCCAGCTACGGCTGCCACGATGTACTTCTGGAAGAACAGATACAGCACGAAAATGGGCAAGCCGGCGAAAACGGCTTGTGCCATGAGGTAGCCAATGCCCTCGGATTGCGCGAAATTGCCTTGCGTGGAAGCGAGCCCGATCGTCAGCGTGTACATCTCGGGCTTCGATGCGGAGACGAGCGGCCAGAGATAGTCGTTCCACGCACTGAGAAACGTGAAGATGGCGAGCGTGGCCTGCGCCGGCAGCGACAGCGGCAGCACGACGCGCCAGAACACCTTGAAGCGCGAAGCATTGTCGAGCAAGGCGGCCTCTTCGATCTCGATGGGCACGGCCTTGAAGTACTGCGTCATGAGATACACGCCGAACGGCGAGGCGAGGCGCGGCAGGATCAGCGCGCCGTAGGTGTTGTGCCAGTCGAGCGTGGCGAAGATATGGTGCAGCGGAATGACGAGCGCCTGCTCGGGCACCGCGAGACCACAGAGGCAAAGCACATAGAGATAGCGCTTGCCGGGAAACTCGGTGCGCGCGAAGCCATAGCCCGCAAGCGAGGCGATCACGAGCGTGAGCAGCGTCTGACCGATCGAAACGATGAGGCTGTTGACGAGCCACCCGCCCACCGCCGAGGTGTTGAGGATGTTCGTGTAGTTCTGCAGCGTGAAGGGCGCCGAAAAGAGCACGTCGGTGTGCTGTTCGAGAAACGCATTCGGCTTGAACGAGAGGCACAGCACCCAGACGAGCGGGGTGATCCAAAGCAGCGCGAGCACGACCACGGCGCCCAGCATCAGGCGGTCGCCCATGCGGCCCGTTAGCGAGCCGCGCGAGCGTGTTTCAAAAGCGAGCGTGCTCATGCCTTCTCCTTCTTGCGCAGAAGCCAGGCCTGCGCAACCACGCCGATCAGCATCAGCGCGAACAGCACTTGCGCCGCTGCAGCGGAATAGCCGAACGACCATTGGCGGAAGCCGGTTTCGTAGATAAATTGCACGAGCGGGCGTGTGGAATTGTTCGGGCCGCCGTCCGTGAGCAACTGGGCCTGGCCGAACAACTGAAACTGCAGCACCGCTTCGATCACGGCCACGAGCGCAACAGTGCGCCAGATGGAAGGCAGCGTGATCTTCGTGAATGTGCGCCAGCGCGAGGCGCTGTCGAGCGCCGCGGCTTCGTAAAGCTCCTGCGGTATCTGCTGGAGCGCGGCCAGGAATAGCATCATTGGCAGGCCCATGATCCACCAGACCGTGACGACGGCGATGGCGGGCAGCGCGGTGGCCTCGTGCATCAGCGGAACGAATTCCGGAAAATTGAGCGCGTGGCTCATGTCGGCGAGCAGGCCGTTGCCGGGCATCATCACGAGTTTCCAGACCAGCGTGACGATTGTGACCGATAACACGGAAGAGCCGAAAAAGAGCGCGCGCAGCGCCGCGCCGAAGCGGCCGGGTCGGTTCAGCACCAGCGCGAGCGCGAGGCCGAGCAGCACGAAAACAGGAACCGTGAGGATGACGAAGTAGAACGTGTTGCGCAGGGCGCCGCGGAAAATCGGATCGAGGGTGAGATCGAGATAGTTGCGAATGCCGATGAACTCGCTCGTGCCGGCGAGCAGGTCCACGCGTTCAAGGCTGAGCCACCAGCCAAAGCACAACGGAACGATCAGCAACAGCACGTAGACGATGAGGAACGGCAGCACGAATAGCGCATTGGACCATGGCGCGCGCAGGTTGCGCCGCCGCCCCTCGCGCGTTTCCGGCAGCGGCATGGCGAGCGAGCGGTTAGAGGCCATGCCAGGCCTTGCCGGTTTCATCGAATACATGCAGGTGCGCCGCATCGAGACTCATGCGGATGGTGTCGCCAGTCTCGATTTCGAGCTCGCGTGCGCGCGGCAACTCGGCCACGAGCAATTGACCGTTGGGCATGCTCACATGCGCGAGCGAGCGATCGCCTAGCCGTTCGATGACTTCGGCGCGGCCGACCAGCGGCCCTTGCGGGTCGAGCAGCACGTGTTCGGCGCGCACGCCCAGCGTGAGCTTTCCCGCTGGCAAGCTCGCCGCGGCAATAGCGGTGGGCGCCTCTACGCCGTCGAACGGCAGAGCGACGACCAGCCGGCCGCCGTTGTCGCCAGTGGGCTCGACATCGAGAAAGTTCATGGCCGGCGTGCCGATGAAGCCCGCGACGAAGCGCGTGGCAGGCCGCCTGTAGATGTCGAGCGGCGCGCCGATCTGCTCGATACGCCCGCGGTTCATGACGACGATGCGCGTGGCGAGCGTCATGGCTTCCACCTGATCGTGCGTGACGAACACCATGGTGGAGTGCAGGCGCTGATGAATGCGCGCAAGCTCGAGGCGCGTGCGGGCGCGCAACGCGGCGTCGAGGTTGGAGAGCGGCTCGTCGAACAGAAATGCTTCGGGTTCCTTGACGACGGCGCGGCCGATTGCAACGCGCTGGCGCTGGCCGCCCGAAAGCTGAGCAGGGCGGCGCTGCAGCAGCGGGCTGAGTTCGAGCATGCGTGCGGCCTCGTTGATGCGCTGGTCCACTTCGCCCGCGCTCACGCCCGTATTGCGCAGGCCGAACGCCATGTTGTCGTACACGGTCATGTGCGGGTAGAGCGCGTAGTGCTGAAACACCATCGCCACGCCGCGCTTGCCAGGCGGTTGGTCGTTCACGCGCCGCTCGCCAATGCTGATCTGGCCGTCGCTCACGGTTTCGAGCCCGGCGATCATGCGCAGCAAGGTGGATTTCCCACAGCCCGAAGGGCCGAGGAAGACAAGAAACTCACCGGATTGAATGTCGAGGTCGAGGCCGGTGATCACCTCGGTTTCGCCATACCGCTTCGTTACGCCGCTCAGTCGGATGCCCGTCACGGTGCCTCCTGTGGAGTAGTCTCGTACCGCCGCTTTTAGTGCGTTGATATTATGAAAAGAGCGGCACCTTAACCCATTCGTGTAAACACTGATCATCCGGTATCCCAAATAATGGGTTTTATGCGAATTGCGTCGATGGGGAGTGCCGATTTCGCCGGGTGTTATGGAAAGGAATCCCAGGCAATTGCGTGTCGCATGCGCGTGGGCGGTGCAATCCGTTGCCAAGACAAAAAAATACCCGCACAAGGCGGGCAAGAGGTTTGAGGAGACGTGAAGAGAGGACGCGGGGGCACCCTCAATGCAAACTGTAGCGCTTATGCTGGTAACACACACCTATCAGAACGGGGAGGGCGGCGCAATGTCGGCGCGCGTAACAATGCAGTGCGGGAACACGGATCGCTTGGCAATTGATTTGGTATCCAGATTAAATGTCAGTCCGTCGTCACTAAGGGAAAACGGGTTGCCCCGAGTGCCAATAGGCGCAATATCGTGATGACCTCAGAGGCAGCGTCGGATGGATGGCTGGAAGGGCGCTTCGACTTCGCGCGGGCGGTTCGCGATTCGCTTTTCGTTGTTGACGTACCGCAGGCGCATTGCGCGTCTCTCGCGCAGATGCTCGCCAGGGCGGCTCAAGGGTCTATGTCTGAGCGTGACGAGGCGGGGCATGGGGCCGCCATGTCCCATCGAAGATCAGTCCAGCACCAGCGTACCGAGTGCAAATGCGCCGAGCGCGGCAACGGCAATCCCGACCCAGTAAGCGAGATTCCACTGCGGCAAGAGTCCCTCTCGCCGCAATGCGTTGACGCGGAGCTTATGCTGGACGACTGCGACCAGCAAGGCCACGGTCCCGATCACGACCATGGTCGTGCCGACCGCGCGTGGCGACCAGGTCGCACCGAAGTGCCCGACAATGGGCGCACCCTTCTGGCTCTCCACGTACTCGAAGAACTTCGCCAGCGTGAAGCCGAAGCCGATCATCGACAGCGCGGTTCGCAGCCACGCCATCAGCGTGCGTTCGGCGGCGAGAAACGTGCGCTCGATTGCGAGTGAGGTGCGCGCCCGCGTTTGTAGTGTGCCTTCGTCGGGCTTCAGGGGCGCCGACAAATCGGTGTCCGGTATGGAGGCAGTTTCGCGGTCGTGAGGGGTGGGCATGGCGTTTCCTTCAGGGCGAGCCGGACGAAGGGGCCGAGCGGCTGCGTTGCCATTTCACGTACGGAATGGCCAGAATCGTGCAGAGGATGAGATAGAGCGCGACCGTCGGCGCGAACTGCTCGCCGGGAAAGTTGACCGCGGAGATGGACAGCGCGATGGCGGGATGGCGCGACGCGGTGGACAGTGCAAGTACCGACGCGTGCTTTTGTTCGGGGCCGCCGAGCCAGTGGCCGACGGTCAGCCCCGCGATCACGAAGGCAACAATGGCGAGTACCGTCCAGTGGCCGGTGACTGACCAGATTGCATGCCAGGTGCCCGCCAGCAGGGCGAGTATGCCCGCGAACAGCAGCACCGTCGCCACGAGCCGCACTGGCGTGAGCAGGTGCTGCGCCGCGCCCGGGGCGAGCTTCGAGACCAGCATGCCCGCCGCGAGGGGGGCGATGATCATGGTCAGCACGATTTTCATGATCGCAACTGGCTCGACAGCTAGCGCCTCGGCAAAGAGCCATTTCAGGACCGCTACCGAGAGCGGCACCGTGACGATCGAAACCAGCGCGAGCACGACGAGCAAACCGAGGCCGTAGGGCGCGACGCCGCCTGCTTTCTTGTGTTTTCTCGGCAACAACGGCGGCACCGGGGAGATGGCGAGCGCGATCAGCACGACCGCGGTCGGCTGCGGCAACTGGAGGTAATACACGCACGCAACCACGATGAGCGGCATGATCACCAGCATGGCGATGAGCGAGCGCAGGAGTAGTCCGGGGCGGTGCGCGATGTAAAGGAGGTCGTCGCGCGTTGCCTGCAGACCGTAGGTGAAGACCGTGCCCGCAATGGCGCACTGGAGCGCGAGGAGAATCAGGGCCTTGGCGTCCATGGATATCCTGCCGATGAACCCCCGGGCGGCGCGCAGACGAACGCCACCCGGGGGCTGCACTAACGCACTAACGCATTAAAACACGTCCCGAAGGCACGCTAGCGATGGCCGCCGCCGGCGGCGTCCATCATCTTTTCGACCACCTGGTCCACGCCGAAGCTGGCCGCTTTCTGGCGTGGCGGGAATTCCTTGAACGTCTGCAGGAATTCTGCCACGCCGGCCTGCGCGGGCACGAGGATGAATACGTGATCGAGCAGCCAGTCGTAGTAGGTATTGGATGTGATGTCGGCCCGCTCGTAGGGGTCCGTGAGCAGGTTGAAGATCTTCGGCACGCGCAGGGTGACAAGCGGTTCGGCCCATATCTTCAGCGTGCCGGTCGTGCGCTGCTCCATGAAGACGACCTTCCAGTTGTCGAATCGCAGACACGCGAGGTCGCCATCGTCGGTGAAATAGAAGAAGCCCTTTCGCTGCGGCTTCTTTGCCTTGCCGGTGAAGTAGGGCAGCAGGCTGAAGCCGTCCAGATGCACCTTGAAGTCCTTGCCGTTGGCCTTGAAGCCCTTCTTTAGCTCCTCGTTGACGTCCGGATTGCCGGCTGCCTCCACGATGGTGGGCAGCCAGTCGAGATGGCTCACGATCTCGTTGCACACCGTGCCCGGCTCGATGACCCCCGGCCAGCGCACGAGGCAGGGCACGCGGTACGCGCCTTCTCAGTTGGAGTTCTTCTCGTTGCGAAACGGCGTCATGCCGGCGTCGGGCCACGAGTTCATGTGCGGACCGTTGTCGGTGCTGTACATGACCATCGTGCTGTCGGCAATGCCCAGTTCGTCGAGCAGCGCGAGCATCTCGCCGATATGCTTGTCGTGTTCGACCATGCAGTCGTGATATTCGGACTGCCAACGACCTGCCTGGCCGCGAATGTGGTCCTCGATATGCGTACGGAAATGCATGTGCGAGGTGTTGAACCAGAGGAAGAAAGGCTTGTCCTCCTTGTGCGCTTTCTGGATGAATTCCTTTGCAGCCGCTAGGAATTCGGTGTCCACGGTTTTCATCCGATCTTTGGTCAGCGGGCCCGTGGTGTCGATCTTCTGGCCGCCCTTGCCGTCGGACCAGCAGTGCAGCACGCCGCGCGGGCCATAGTTCTTGCGGAAGTTGGGAAACTCCTTGGGATCGGGATAGTCCGGCAGTTCCGGTTCTTCTTCTGCGTTGAGGTGATAGAGGTTGCCGAAGAACTCATCGAAGCCATGCATCGTTGGAAGATGCTCGTCGCGGTCGCCGAAATGGTTTTTGCCGAACTGGCCGGTGCTATAACCGAGATCCTTGAGCAGTTCGGGGATATTCGGATCCTCTGCACGCATGCCGAGCGGCGCGCCGGGCAGCCCGACCTTGGTCAGTCCCGTGCGCAGGCCGCACTGTCCCGTGATGAACGACGCGCGGCCTGCGGTGCAACTCTGTTCGCCGTAGTAGTCGGTGAACACCAACCCATCCTCGCCGATGCTGTCGATGTTGGGTGTGCGATAGCCCATTATCCCCTTCGTGAAGATGCTGAGATTGGACTGGCCGATGTCGTCGCCCCAGAGGATCAGGAAGTTAGGTTTCCTTTTGCCCGCCATGGAACACTCCTTTGCGTAGAGCTACCGTAGACGGTAGCGGATCTCCCCCGGACCCCGTCGCCGACAGGTATGCGAGAGGCCATTTCTCCTCTGGGATTCAACCGGAACCGTTGTCGCGCACGACGCAACGAAAGCCCACGTGGCACGTGGACGTATCGACGGGCTGCGCCATTCTGGCGGCGGCCCGGTAACGCCTGCAGTAGTTCGGTGCGCAAAGGTACGAGCCGCCCTTCATCACCTTGCGCGGTATCGTGAGCTGTGGCGTACGCGGATCGACGCTCGACTCGACGGTTCCGCCGCGCGGGTTGTCCAGCGTGCAGCACGCCTTGACGATCTTCCCGTGGTCCTGGTACCAGTCGCTCGTCCACTCCCACACGTTGCCGGCCATGTCGTAAAGGCCGTAGCCGTTAGGCGGATATGAACCGACCGGCGCGGTCCACTCGTAACCGTCTTCCACCAGGTTCTGCCATGGAAACTCGCCTTGCCACGTATTGGCCATTTGCCTGCCTTGCGGCGTGAACTCGTCGCCCCACACGAACTCCGCGCCGTCCAGACCGCCGCGCGCGGCGAATTCCCATTCGGCTTCGGTCGGCAGATCCTTGCCCGCCCAGCGCGCATACGCTGCCGCGTCTTCGTAAGCAACGTGTACCACGGGGTGGTCGCCAAGCCCTTCGAGCGAGCTCTCCGGGCCGCGCGGATGCCGCCAGTCCGCGCCCCGGGTGTAGGCCCACCAGTTGTAGTGATTGCGCAGGTCGACGCGGCGCGAGGGTTTGGCAAACATCACGGAAGACGGCTCCAGCATCTCGGGTAGCGCGCCCGGATAGTCGTCGGGGTTCGCCGGCCGCTCGGCGCAGGTGACGTATCCGGTGGCGTCCACGAATACCTTGAACTGGTCGTTCGTCACCGTATGGCGATCCATCCAGAAGCCGCGAACGCGCACCTTGTGCGCCGGCGCTTCTTCCGGGTAGTGATGATTCGAGCCCATCAGGAACGTGCCGCCCGCAATGCGGACCATACCCGGCGATTCAGCTGGCGAGGCAGTGTCACAGGTGGCGTGGGTCGCTTCAGGTGCGGGATGGGCCATGATGAGTCGGAACGTTGGACTGTGTCGGCAGTAAGTTCGCAAAGTGCTGAAACGGCGGGACAGTGCGGCTCGGACGCTCTGCGTGCTCGTGCGATCGCCGCGCGCCGCGCGCCACGCAAGCAACGTACCGGCGCTCAGTATCGGAGCGGCCCCGCGCTTTTGCTATCGGTAAAAAGGGCAACCGGACTGCCCCTCAGGGCAATTCAGGGTCGACACATGTGCATCGCATCATGGGCAGCCGGAGCCGAACTCTGCCCGATTGTGCAACGTCAGTTGCCCCCGTTTCCCTATGGTACCGCGCCATTGCATGCGTGAAACTCGCGGGTGGAACTTCCGTGTTTCGCATTCCGACATTCCCGGACCACTGCATGGTCGGAGTCTTTTGAGGTGTTCAGGCGTGAGGACCACGATGTCTGTGAAGTCGGGGCGCGATTCCATTTGACGTCGCTCGGTGTCGGGATCGAGATCGACACGGGTGCGGTGACAAAGCTGTTTTCGCGACTGCGGATCGTGGGTCGCTACGCGTTTGGCAAGGACATAACAGGCGCTTCGCTTGGGATCGCGCTCAGCTTCTGATGCTGACGGCCGCGCACCGCTAAATGGCCAATTCAATCGCCTCGACCGAAATGCCCGGTAAGCCACGGATTGTTGCCTTGCGCCAATACGCGCAATGCGTTGTTTATCGGAGGTTCCCATCCTGTGCGCGCGGCCAGAAAACCGATCGCCCGGTAAATTGATATAACGCATTGCATGCGCTACGGCGTGCTGCATGTCGGAGCAGCGGGAAACCACCAAATCGTGTTATTCGAATGCGGATCCATTTATCAGCAATGGAGTGATATTGTGAATAGCCAATCCGCCAGGTTGATTCATATAGTCGACGACGATGAATCTATGCGTTCGGCACCTGAAAAGACTGCTCACCAGCGCAGGTTATGCGGTCCGTGATTACGCTTCGGCCGGTGAATTTCTCGTGAGCGAACGCGACGAATGGGTCGGCTGCCTGCTGGTCGATCTGCAACTGGGCGGCCCGAGCGGCCTCGAACTGCAGCAGGCGTTGCGGCGCGAGTCGCGCGCGTTGCCTGTCGTGTTCATGAGTGCATACAGCGACGTCCCCAAGACCGTACAGGCGATGAAGGCTGGGGCGGTGGATTTCCTCGTCAAGCCGTTCGAGCGCCAGGCGTTGTTCGACGCGCTGGAGGCCGCGCTCAATTCGGGTATGGATGAAGCCCCGACGCGTCGCTCGCTAGCGCACGAAGTGAGACTCGGCGAGCGCGAGCGAACGGTATTGAGAGGCATCGTCGCGGGCCGGCGCAACATGCAGATTGCTGCGGAACTGGGGCTCTCCGAGCGCACCATCAAGAGCTGCCGCGCCGATCTCATGCATAAATTTGGTGCCGATTCGCTGGCCGAGTTACTACGGCGCGCGGACGGGTTGCCGCTAGCGGCGCAGGGCGGCATGCGGCCGTGAGCGCAGCGTGCCGAAGGCCTGAAAATCACTGTCCATTATCCGGATCGCATGTTTATGGCCTGGCAGGTTATGTGGTCGATCAATACTATTTAGGCGCCGGCACGTTTGCGTAAATCGAGTTGAACCGGCGAAGCATGTCATTGTTACTGGGGGCGACGGAAAAGTTTCTCGCCCTTTAAGGCAAACCGTGAGGCGAGCGAATCGCTGCTTGCGCGGTTTGCCAGATTCCCGAAATTGCGCTTTCGCGTATAACCCGTATTAGAGGCGAAGGGCGGGCAGGATCCAGCCGATAAATATGGGCTCAGCCTGGAAAGGAGAAAAGCGCTTTGCCACTTAGCGTGCCTGGACGCGTGTCGATGGATGTTTGCGGACATCGATTCAATGATGTGCTCGCCGTGCGTTGCATTATTTCAGCGGCGGTAATGAAGCGAGCCAGCGTTGCCGGGAAGCACTTGCACAGGCTGTGCCGGGCAATCCTTGCCGGCCTGCTCCTTGCCTCGGTGCCAGCGCTTGCAGCGGAGCCCGCACGTGTGGTGATCCTCGTCGGCGCCGACCCGATACAGCCGGCTGCACTGGTGCAGATCAAGGCCCTCAGAAACATGCTGGAAACGTCCGCGCCGCACGGTGCGGAGGTCTACCTCGACGCAATCGACGGATTTCGCTTCGGCACGGACGACCTCTCGCCCGAATTCCTTGCCCTGCTGAAAAAAAGTACGCGGCTCAGCGCATCGATCTGGTAGTGGGGCTGGGCAACCCATGCCGCCGACTTCGCGTTGCAACACCACCGATCTACGCGTGGTATTCGACCTATTTCGAGGGCGGGGTGACCGCAGGAGCCATGTATGACTTCGAAGAGAACGGGCGATTGACCGCCCAGGCAGCGCTGTCGATCCTGAACGACCAAGGCCGGATCGAAGCGCCGACGTTCGCCCCATTGCCCGCACGGTGCACGGCAAACGCGACGCAACTGGAGCGCTATGGTCTTTCGTCCGCCGCCCTGCCCACCGATTGCGGGGTGATCGATTACCCTAAATCGATTTTTCGCGTATACCGCGGCGTCGTGCTGACTGCGCTTGCCGTGCTGCTGGCACAGACCCTCACGATCGTCGCGTTGCTTGCGCAACGCCGTAGCCGCCGGCTCGCGGAAGCCGAAGTCGCAGTACGGCGCAGCGAGCTTGCGCGCGCAGCGCGATTCGCCACGGTGGGCGAGTTGAGCGCTTCGATTGCGCATGAGGTGGGGCAACCACTGGGGGCGATTCTGAGTAATGCGGACGCTGCGGAACTGCTCGTCAAGGCCTCGCACCCCGATGCCGGCGAACTCGGAGAAATCCTCTCCGACGTGGAGCGCGATGCATTGAGGGCCAGCGAGGTGGTGCAGCGTTTGCGTAGCCTGCTTCAGAAGCAGAGTGTTGCCTTCGGTTCGCTTCCCTTCGACGCCACGCTGCAATGCGCATTGAAGCTGATCGCGCCAGAGGCGAAACGGCGCAATATCAGCGTGGAGGAGAACTTCGACGCCGGCAATGCCGAGATCGTGGGTGACGCGGTGCAGATTCAGCAAGTCTTACTCAACCTCGCGATCAATGCGATGGACGCCATGCAGGATACCGGGCAATCCAGCCGTATCCTCACGCTCGGCACGAAGCGGCTTGCCAACGGCATGGAACTCACCGTCGCCGACCGCGGCTGTAGCTTCGGATCTGCTTCGGCGCCGCGCCTGTTCGAGCCGTTCTATACGACCAAGCCGCACGGCATGGGGCTGGGTCTTTCTATCGTCCGCTCGATCGTCGAGGCGCCCCACGGGTGTGTCGGCGCGGCGGCGCGCGACGGTGGCGGAACGGTGTTCACGGTCTGGCTGCCCTGCGCGAGTGAGTTGACCGATGCGGATGCGGCCGGCGCGCCACACGTACAACCGCGGGCTCCAACGGCCAGTCATCCTGGAAACACAGCCCCGAGAACCTGCTCTTGAGCTTGTCCTGGGCGCTTGCCTCCAACATTCGCAAACCGCCCTAGACCAGCGACATGGCGAGGCAAACGGCCAGCAGGGTAAAGCCGTCCGCCCGGAATTGCCCCAAAGGGAAACGGGACTGCCCAAAGTCCCTATGGCTGCGGCACATGTTCTGGACAACGATGCGCTAGTGGCCTGCAATTGCGAGCGTTGCGTCCACGCGCGTTTCCAGGAGAAGCAGCGGGGTTGCCCCAAATCCCTATGGCGCCTGGCGAAGGCCTGTACAACACTCGGTCTATGAATGTATGGGTGAACACATGGACGGGGAGCCGCACCTGATTGTGATTCTCGAGGACGACAGCGGCTTGCGCAGAGCGATTGAGCGCCTGTTCCGCTTGTCGGGGTTTAGTACGCTTTCATTTCGGAGTGCGGAGGATAGTGGAATTTCCGATTGCGCGTCGTCTGCGTGCTGCCTGATTGTCGACGTTCAGCTTCCAGGTGCATCGGGCCCGGCATTCTATGGAACGCTGCGGCAGCCACGACCGCCTGCCGTATTCATCACGGCTTATGACGGCCCCGCAACGCGCAATGCACTCAAAAGCACCGGGCAGCACGCGTTGCTGATCAAGCCGTTCCTCGGCGCTGCGCTGCTCGGCGCAGTCGACAATGCGATGCAACAAGGATACTGAGGCGCTGCGCGCATCAAGCCATTTGTCCGATTGTCACGTCGAACGCGCGCGGCGGCTTCCTGGAGCGCGTGCCGCATCAGATGCGAAAATCCGCGGCCATGTCTTCGTCGCTGTGTGCTCCCAGTTCGCCGGAGCGGCATGCACCGATGAACGCTTTCCTCACATCGTCCGTTTTCCGTTGCCGTGTCGTGCCACGCCGGTTGTCTATTTGTCCGCCCCGCGGGCTCGCAGAGCGGAAGGTCCTCAGCATTTCGACAAAGTCGTCTTTTCTGGCGCGTGGGCGTGAAGCTTCGGCGGCGTCGCGTTTCCACCGTGTTCCTCCAGGTATTTACACGCGGAGAGGATGTCTTGCCCCAAAAGCTGAGCCACGTGGTGATTGACGTGCGGGCGGACCACGACTCGCAGGCTCCTCACCTCTTCGGCGTTTGGCGGCATCGTGTATGCGGACAGTACCCAGCCCTTTTCGCGAACCTTGTTCGAGACGTCAAACTCGTTGTACCGCGTGACTTCTTTGTTGAGTGTGACCGCTACGACGGGAATGCGCTGCGCCTCGTTCATGATCGTAAAAAAGCCGCTGTCCACGAGTGTTTTGCGCAGCGCAGTTGCATTGTCCAGCGTATGTTGCATGATTCGTCTGTAGCCCTCGAAGCCATGCCGAAGGAACATGTAGTACTGCACAGCTATCTGGAAACCGTTGCGACTGAAGTTCAGTGTCGCCGTCGGCATTTCCCCGCCCAGATAATTCACGTAGAACACAAGATCCTCGTTAAAGACCTTACGCTCGCGGAAGATGACCCAACCGAGCCCAGGTGGAACGAGGCCGTACTTGTGCCCCGAGGCGTTGATCGATTGCACGCGCGGCAGCCGGAAATCCCATTTGTAGTCGGGGTACAGGAACGGATTGACAAAGCCGCCTGACGCGCCATCGATATGCATTGGAATCGAGATGCCCGTTTTCTTCTCGTAGTCATCGAGCCAGTCATGAATGGCCTCTATGTCATCGTCCTCGCCGGTGAAGGTCTGTCCGGCGATGGCCACCACTGCAATGGTGTTCTCATCCACGTACTTTTCGAGCTCGTCGGCGGTCAGCCGATAGTTGCCCGGCTTCAATGGCACGATACGCGGTTCGACGTCAAAATAGCGCAGAAATTTCTTCCACACGATCTGAACGTTACCGCCCGTCACCATGTTGGGGCGGCTTGCATCCTTGCCTTCCTTTTCCCGTTTCTGGCGCCAGTTCCACTTGTGAGCGAGACCGGCCAGCATGCAGGCCTCGGACGAACCCACCGTTGCGGTGCCGTACGGTTCCACTCCGTGAGGGCCGTTCCACAACTGGTGCAGCCACCTCACCATCCGCGTTTCCATCGCGAATAGCTGCGGATACATGTCGTGGTCGATATAGTTTTTGAAGATATTGCGCTTTGCTGCCTCTGCCGCTTCCGGTTCCGCCCATGTGGTGACGAATGACGACATATTCAGCATGGGGTTGGCATCGGTCCACTCAGCGCTGATGACAACCGCAGCTGCTGCGCGTGCCGACATGCCGTCCTTCGGGAACTCCCCCTCCGGGATCGCGTAGTTGAACTCGTCGTACGGTGTGACCTTCTCAATTGGCGTAGCCATGTGAACTCCTTAAACGTGCAAAGACGTCACCGGTTTGATCGGTCTGGTGTTGCAGCTCTTATGTTGCTTCGCGGCCTTCCTTGTTGTCAGGCGCGGCCAGGTTTGGCCCGTTCTGCGTGAGCTTCCCAGGCGACAGCGCGCGGGAAACGCGCGCCTGCTAGGCCAGAATCATGACGATGACCATGCCCCAGATGGTCAGCAGTGTGTTGCCTACTGCATAGGTCACCGTATAGCCCAGGCCGGGGATCTGACTTTTTGCAGCGTCGCAGACCATGCCTAGTGCTGCGGTCGTGGTTCTCGCGCCGGCACATACGCCGAGCAGAATGGCCGGATGAAACCGGAACACGTACTTGGCGATCAGCATCCCGAGAATCAACGGAAGGCTCGTGGCGAAGATGCCCCACAGAAAGAGGCTCACTCCCAGTTCCCGCAGCCCCGAGACGAACCCCGGCCCGGCCGTAATCCCAACGACGGCAATGAACACATTCAGCCCGACCGAGTTCATGAACCATACGGTGGGCTCGGGAATGCGGCCGAAGGTGGGGTGAATCGCGCGCAGCCAGCCGAATACAATGCCCGCAATCAGCGCACCGCCGGCGGTGGAGAGCGTGATCGGGACGCCGGCTGCCTTGATGACGACCGCACCCACCAGGGCACCTACGGTTATCGCGAGGCTCACGAAGGCGACATCCGTGACGGCCGTGGGCCGGTCGATGACGCCGAGGGCTTTCGCAGCGGCTGTCGTATCCTGCGTACGGCCTACGATCGTCACCGTGTCGCCGCGCAGCAGTTTGGTGTTCGGCAGAACTGGAATCGGCGTTTCGGTCGGGCCGCGCTTGATCTTCCTTAGGAAAACGCCACGCGCTGCGGGCAACTTCGAAAGCTCCAGTAACGTCTTGCCGTCCACCGCCTTGCTGGTCACATAAACGTCGACTCCCTCGGCAGGCACGGCCAGCAGTTCTGGGTCGTCAATCTCCTGCGCTTTCGTCGCGCGAACCGAGACGACCTGGCTGTCGCTGCTGCTGGCACCGGCTTCCTTCGCTCCGAGCAGCGACACAAGCTGGTCGCGGGGGCCGGCGACCGCAATCACGTCATCGGGCTGGAGGGCGTAGTCCAGGGTGGCCTCCTGGATGGTGCTGCCGCGCCGGATGCGCTCGATAAATAACCGTGTGCCTTCTGGCTCGAGCGCTTCCAGTTGGCTTACTGTCTTGCCAACGGCCAGACTGTCCGCGACGATGCGATATGCGCGCAACTCGTACCGGTGCCACGCCTGGCCTGCGCCGCCTAGCTCTGTTGTGCCACCGAGGCTCGCTTCGTATTCCTTGCACGCTGCGACGAGGTCGATGCGCAGCAACCTGGGCCCCAACGTGGCAAGCAGCACTGCAGAACCGACTGTGCCAAAGATGTAGGAGACGGCATACGCAGTTGGCATCGCGTCCAGCAAGGCTTTCGACTGGTCGGCCGGCAACCCCAGCCGGTTGATTGCGTCCGTGGCGAGACCCATTGAAGCCGAAATGGTTTGCGAACCAGCGAAGAGCCCAGCCGCAGTTCCGACGCTGTAGCCTGCCAGTTTTGCCGCGATGATCGGCGCGGCGAGACACAGCACACATTGCACAACCGAGAAAAGTGCTTGCGGCAGGCCATCCTTGGCGATCCCGCGCACGAACTGCGGGCCGACGCCATAGCCAACCGCGAAGAGGAACATCAAAAAGAATACCGACTTGACGTTCGGTGAGATGGTGATGTGGAGTTGCCCGATCGCGATGGCAGCTAGCAGCGTTGCTGTCACGGCGCCGAGGCTGAAACCTTTGTAGCTTTTGCCGCCAACCCAGTAGCCGATTCCAAGTGACAGGAATACGGCGATCTCGGGATAGTGCCGCAATGTGTCTGCTAACCATGACATGATCGATCCTCGTCTTTGATTGCTTCAGAATTCAGAAAACTGAGGAAATCGCCCAGGAACCCATTCACCGGAACAACGATGATGTTTTTGTGACGAAGCAACGAACTAAAAGGAATCCTATGTAGGTCCGCTTGCTGTAAGTGTTCCAATCGCACGATTCGAAGTGAGCGACGGTCCACACGCCGCCCGTCGTTGCGTCGTTGCCGGATTGATAGGTCAAACCATGGCTCAACAATATTGCCAGTTTGTTTGGCCGCGCAATGAGACTTTGGTCCCATAGGGTGGTGACGCTGCGTGGCGATATACGTCCGTGATTTGGGCGAGGTGAACGGCTTCGAACACGGAAACAATGCACGAATCTCCAACAGCGACCATCGCGTGCAGGCGTTTTCAACCAACTCGTCCACGAACGCTACACTGTTTATGCGCTCCGGTATCGCCGCAAGCATTCGCATCCGAGGCTTGTTTTGTGCGCAGCCCAGCGCGCCAACCCACGCGAGATTGCATCCCAGCGCGGCGAAGAACATCTTGTACCCCTCGGCTTCGCAATTTCCTGCTGGCAGAAAGCCGATCCGGTGGTGCTACGCGCCATGGACGCATTCTCTCGCCACGGGTAACCCGAAGTGCGCCAGACTCAGTGCGACGAAACGTAGGTCGCATCTGCAAACGGTGCCGGAATCGCAAAGCTTGCGCGCATCCGCTTCGTTTCCGCCGCAGGCGTCAGGCCAAAGAGTCTTTTGAACTCCCTGCTGAACTGGGACGCACTTGTGTAGCCCACTGCGAGGCTCGCCGCCTCCGCGGTCAGGTCCTGGCGGACCATCAACAGGCGAGCCTGATGCAAACGCGTCGACTTCACGTACTGCATCGGCGACACTTGTGTGATCGCCTTGAAGTGGCTATGGAAGCTCGGAACGCTCATCCCCGCTTCCTGCGCCAACTGCGTCACGTCCAGCGGCTGCGCGTAGCCGGCATGGATAAGGCGTAGCGATCTACCTATCCGGCCGAACTGACCTCGCATCGCCAACGCCTCGCGCATCGAGCTTCCTTGTGCTCCGGTGAGCACTCGGAAATAGAGTTCGCGCAGCAGGCACGGGCCCAATACGGCGGCTTCGAGGGGCCGATGCATCGCCTCGAGGAAGCGCAACACCGAGACCTGCATCGCGTCATCCATCGGCGTCGACATCATGCTCTGAGGCGCTTGCACGTGCTCCGTTACGCCTTCGCGATCAATCTGTACCGCCAGTTCGGCGGCCAATGTGAAATCGAGGTGCAGGTAGAGCGCAAGCAACGGACGCTCCTCGGTTGCGTCGGTTTCCATGCTGAACGGAACAGGCACGGACACGGCCAGATAGTGATGTTCATCGTACAGGTAGAGATGGTCGCCGAAATAACCTCGCTTGCGCCCCTGACAAACGATCACGATGCCGGGATCGTAGAGAACCGGCATGAGTGACAGCGGCCGGTTTGAACGCAGGATACGGACGCTCGGCAGCGCTGTGAGGTTGTAGCCCTCCTCGGGCGCCAACGCGCGAAGCAACGCAATGACGCGATTGCGGCTTCGCGATGAGAGGTCAGGGTTGTGGGTGGAGGCCCGCTTCGTGCTCATAGTTTTAGACAAGAAAAATAGCGGAATTTGGCTTGGTTCGACCCGCTCTTCAGACTAGTATGCATTCACCAGAGAACATTCGGGAGAAGCTTCAGTGGATTCCAGCAAAATTCTGCTTATCACTGGCGTGAGCAGCGGCTTTGGCCGCGCGCTCGCGCAAGAGGCGCTGGCGGCAGGTCACAAAGTCGTCGGTACCGTGCGAAGTGCGCAGGCAAGGCGCGAGTTCGAGTCTCTGTCCGCAAATGCCGTATTCGGACGAGTGCTTGACGTGACCGACTTCGATGCGATCGACGGTATCGTCGCGGAAATTGAGGCGACCGTCGGGCCGGTTGATGTGTTGGTCAACAATGCCGGCTACGGGCACGAAGGCGTCATGGAAGAATCGCCTCTATCCGAAATGCGCAGACAGTTCGATGTCAACGTGTTTGGCGCTGTCGCCATGATGAAGGCGGTTCTGCCTTTCATGCGTGCGCGCAGAAGCGGCCACATTCTGAATATCACGTCGATGGGCGGTCATATCACCATGCCAGGCATCAGCTATTACTGCGGAAGCAAGTTCGCCCTGGAGGGCATCTCTGAGGCGCTTGCTAAAGAGGTCAAGCCCTTGGGTATCGCCGTGACAGCCGTCGCGCCTGGCTCCTTCCGCACCGATTGGGCCGGCCGCTCGATGAGACGAACGTCCCGTTCGATCCCGGATTACGACGCGATCTTCGACCCCATCCGCAAAGCGCGCGAGGAGAAAAGCGGCAAACAACTGGGCGATCCCCAAAAGGCCGCGCGCGCAATGCTTGCCGCAATCGCCGCGGACGACCCTCCCACGCATCTTTTGCTCGGTAGCGATGCACTCGGGCTCGTGAGGGACAAACTGTCGACGCTGGAAGACGAAATCCGTGCCTGGGAGAGCGTGACGGTCTCGACTGACGGCTGAGGATCGCGGGCGCAGCGACGTGTCTTGTTCAATCGTTTCAAGAAGCCGTAGTGGCTTCGAGGCTTCTCACCCGGATCGAAACTGCTGGCACTCCGTGTCGAACCAATGGTCGACCAGGCGCTGCGCCGCCTGTAGATCGTCGGGGTAGTATGGGTCGTTCCATGGTGATGGGTCGTAGCCCGCCTTCCTCAGCGCCGCAACCTCGCTTTGGTGTTGCGCCATCGTCGGAGGCGCGTTGCTCCTGAGCGCGGTCAGGTCACGGCACTCCGTTGGGCTCAGATGTGGCCCGCTTTGCGGCACGCCGCCGGCGGCACATCCCGTCAGCAGGAGCGCCAACGCAGTCAGCGTCGGGCGGTTTTTCGGGTGGCTTTCCATAGCGCATCTCCACGCATCGGAGTGACGCAACGCATGCGGTGCGATGCCGCCCGTCGCGCGTGACTTCCGCGTGTATTTTGCCTTAGGCCCGTCACCGGAAGAGGCGTTGTCGTAAAGAACAGCTAGTTGGAAAGCCGCATGAATGGACGCTCCGTTCGGCGTTGCCGGTTGACCGCTCGCGCGCGGTGCACGTGCGCGGACATCTCGCGCAAGCGCACCTGACGAACACGCGCGAGCGCCCGGTTCACTCGATCGCCGCTTCCTGTATCGCCTCGACGAGGTCTACGTTGCTGTGGGCACGGCCCGCAATTCCCCAGGAGCCGTCCGCCGCATAGACGATGTTGGTCCAGATGTGATCCCGCGTAAGGCGCCCGCCGGCCGCCTGTTTGAGGATCGCGGTCGCCTTTTCGGTGAAAGCCTGTTTGGCCTCGGGCGTCGCAAGCGCGATCTGCGGCAGCGTGAGTTCGACGAACGCCGCGGCGGCGAGCGATCGCTCCGAATGTGAGATCCGATGCGTTACTCTGCCGAGCACAAGATCGAAACCCGCAAACGCATCGTCGATGCAGCGAGCCGCCTGTTCCGGCGCGATGGCTATGGCGGCTCCGGTATCGACGGCCTGACGAGGGAGGCGGGCGTCACCAACGGCGCGTTCTACGGGCACTTCAAATCGAAGGGCGAGGCGTTCCGCACGGTGGTCCTGGCTGGCCTGGAACAGTTGCGGCTCGCCGTCGCCGACCTGAAGACGAGCCACGGCAAACGCTGGCTCAAGACGTTCATTGGGCTCTATCTGGGCCCAAAGCGCACTTGCGACATCGGCGAAAGTTGCGCGCTGCCGAGCTTTTCTCCCGAGATGGTGCGCGCCGACGCCGAGACTCGCGAAGCCTATGAGACGGAGTTGCGCCGCCTGATCGAGTCTCGGCGGGGCTGCCCGACGAAGCCGGCGCGGCGCGCGACGACAAGGCGATCGCGCTGCTTGCGATGTTGTCGGGCGGGGTCACGCTGGCGCGGGCGGTACCGGATCCGGCGCTGTCGAAGCGGATCGCCGACGCCGTCGAGCGCTCGGCGCTCGCGTTGACGTCGGCGCCGCGCAAGCACGGCTGAGGGCACGCGCAAGAGGGGACACTTGCCCCGAGGCGGTTGCGCATCCCGGCTCTCCCATGCTGAGTGCTGACTTCCCGATCAGCGCCTGGGTTTCTCGCTTTGCGCAAACTCCCGGATGCGCGTGGCCAGCGCGGGTATGCCAGCATTGCGGGCCAGGTAATGCGAAAGCTGGCGTGTGGCCAGATCGACGGTCACCTGATCGTCGGGCGCCTTGGTATACGGTCCGTCGACGGCAGCGTGATATTCGATCCGCAACTGGGTGTCGTTCGCGACGATGCGCAAATAGCCGTAATTCTGGTCGTCGTAGTTCTCGATGACAACGGCATCGGTACTCGTCGATGCGGCCTGAATCAGTTGCGGTGCACGAAGCGGCGGTTGTCCGTTGGTGGTCAGTCGCTGTACGTTGTGTCCGCCGTTGCCGCACACAATATACGGAATGTGGGTGCCGTCTGGACGTGTGCGTGTAAAGCGCTGATAGTTGTGCGCGTGTCCCGCAAGATCGGCATGCGGCCATACGCCCACCGCTTCGCAGATCGCATCGATCTGCCGCTGCATCTCGATACTCCAGCCGTGACGTCCGCGCGCGACATACGGCGGATGATGATGCGCGAACAGTAAAGCGCCCGTGTAGCCTTCCTTTTTCACCCGCGTCAACGCGGCCTTGAGAAACTTCAGCTGGCTGTTGCCGATATCGCTGTTCGAAATCACTCCAGGATCTTCAAGCGTATTGCTATACAACGCGATGATGCGCACGAACGGGGCCTCGAATGTAAAGAAGACTCCCGGTTGAATTTGCGCAGTGCGTGAAAGATTGCCCGCATCGGGCGAGACCTGAAAGCAGTCGGCGCAGAAGTTTCGCAGATACGCCTGCAGACTCTTTTCATGCTGCAAAGGCGAGATCATCCCGTCATGATTGCCGGCGACTGCGAGGATCGGTGCGTGATAGTCGCGATAAGGCTCGTAGAACTGATCGTAGTAGTACTGCGCTTCGCCGAAGCTGTAGACGATGTCGCCCAGCAGAAAATTGAATTGCGGTACTTCGGCACGATCGGTTTCGTCGAAGTCGCTGACCATCTTGTCGGAGACTTCGTTCTGCGTTTTCGGGCCTCGGGTACTGCCGCAATCGCCCGTGGAGTGAAAAACGATCTGTCCGTTCGCGTTGATCTGGTCGAGGATGGTCTGATCGTTGTTATTCACGTCCGCGAGTGTCAGGCGGGGCTCGACGCCGCCGCGCGGCGCAGGAAACGGAAGGGCCTTGAGTTTGTGCTCGCGGTTGAGTTCGTCGATCATCCTGTAGGCCGCCACATCGGATGCGTGCCTGACGATGAAGGTTTGCGGATCTGGCGTAGGCTGCGGCTGCGAGAAAACGGGTGCGGCGAGAACGCGGCCACCGCCGCTGCTGGCTGACGTTCGAACCGAGCGCTTCTTTGGCATGTTCTATTTCCTCCGATCGCGGTTAAAAAGCGGGGCCGTGTCCGATGGGGCTTGCTACATGCAGCGCAGTCGCGGTGCATGATGAGCGTCGACGGTTGCGTGGCCCCTTGCCGAATGCTCCTGGTGAGACGGTGGCTTGAGGGAGAGGTTCAGTCGCAGTCGTTGCAGGTCGTAACAGGCGACTTGATCCCATTCACCCACGCCTGGATCAGCCAGCGCTTCGTTCGGCTTTATTTTCTCCGTTTATACTCACTGTCGCCTGATTGGCTCACGCCCAGGTCCCACGCTGCACGCCGAGAAAAAACCACGATATCAGTCGACAACACGGCACGCGATTCACGTTTCGCAACTGCGGTTCTTACATAACGGGTGGGACCTATTATGCTAAATCGTGCTTTTGGCGCAGTGATTTCATCGTTGCTCGTGGCCGGCGCTGCCGCTGCACCCGCCCTCGCGCATGCTGACGACAGCTTCGCGCAGGACGACGGCGCGTCGCATGGCCGTGCGGTCAAAGTGATGATCATTTCGATGTTCGGTCCGGAAGGCCAGGTGTGGCTGGATCATCTCGGACCGTGGCAGGACATCACCGTCGCGGGTCTGTCCCCTGATTACCCGGCCGTGCACTGCAACCGGCAGGATGTCTGTGTGATGACGACAGGCATGGGGCACGCGAATGCGGCCGCGTCGATCATGGCGTTGACGTTCTCGCCGCGTTTCGATTTGCGTCATACATACTTCATGGTGGCGGGCATCGCCGGGATCGATCCGCTGCAGGGCACCGTCGGTTCGGCTGCCTGGGCGAACTGGCTCGTCGACTTCGGCATTCAGTGGGAGATCGACGGACGCGAAATTCCGCCGGGCTGGAACACCGGCTATCTTGGCATCAACACGACGGGCCCGACGCAGAAGCCGCCGCTCGACTATCGCACCGAGGTGTTCCAGCTCAATCCGGCGCTCTCGAACGCGGCATTCGCGCTGTCTCGCAACGTGACGCTCACCGACGACGCACAGGCGCAGGCCGCCCGCGCCAAGTACAGCTATGCACCCGCAAACCGTCCACCGACCGTGATCCAGTGCGACACCCTGGCGGGCGATACCTGGTGGTCGGGCACCGACCTCGGCGAGCGAGCGCGGCAATGGACGAAGATCCTGACCGACGGGAAGGGCACCTATTGCACGACGCAGCAGGAAGACAATGCCACCTTCGAGGCGCTGACGCGCGCGGCGAACGTGCATCGCGTCGACCTGAACCGTGTGGCGGTGCTGCGCGCCGGTTCGGACTTCGACCGGCCGTACGCGGGCCAATCGAGCGCGGACAATCTGCTCAATTACTCGTCGCAAGGCGGCTTCTCGATCGCGATCGACAATCTGTTCCTCGCGGGCAATCCGCTCGTGCAGGACATCGTCACGCATTGGGGTGAGTGGCGCAACGGCGTACCGCAGCGGTAGCGCATTTGCGGAGCGGTGACGCGTAACGCGGCGCCCTGGCGTCATTTTCTCGGTGGGACGCCGAACAACTGAACGACCACGCCACGCAACCAGCGATTCCCGGCCTCATGGTGGTATTTCGCATGCCAGTGTTGTCGGACGGAAAACCCGTCCACGGGAATCGGGCACGAATGGACGGCCAGATCGTTGGCTTGCGCGAGCGTTTCGCCGATGTGGCGCGGCAGTGTAGCGACCAGATCGGTGGTCTGGACGATCGTCCCCAGCCCGAGGAAACCGGGCAACTGCAGCACCACGTCGCGCTCGACGCGCTCGCGCGCCAGCGCCTGTTCGAGAAGCTGCGCGCCCGTGCCCGACTCGATAACGACATGCCCCTCCGAGCGGTACTGCTTCAGGCCAAGCCTCGCGCGAACTCGCGGGTGATGCCGGTTGGTCAGGCACACCCAGTCCTGTTGGTAGAGCTGCTGCTGGTAGATGCCGCCGCTTAGCCAGGGCACATAGCCGATGGCAAGATCGGCCTCCCCCGACTCCAGCGCACGTTCCGTGTGGCCGTCGATTCTCGCCGCTTCTAGCCGGATGCCGGGCGCCTGCGCGCGCACATGCGCGAGTAGTCTCGGCAGCAGCGTAATGTGGCTCGCGTCCGTCATGCAGATGCGAAAGCGCCGCTGCGCGGTCGCGGGATCGAACGCGATCTCCCACGCGACGAAGCGCCTGAGCGATTCGAGAATCTCGCGGCAAGGCCCGATCAACGCATCGGCCTGCGGCGTCGGCGCCATGCCGCCAGGGGTGCGGATGAAAAGCGGATCCTGCAAATACTCGCGCAGCCGCCCGAGCCAGATGCTGATGGTGGGCTGGCTTTGCCCCAATTGCTCGGCAACGCGCGTGACGCTGCGCGTGTCATAGAGCAGGTCGAATAGCTGCAGCAGTTTCAGGTCGGGTAAATCGGACGGCATCATGGCGTGACGGGCATTATTGTCTGTCGCAATGACGTCATTGTAGTCATTGCATTGCCGATATGAGCGGCGACTCCTATCGTGTGGCTACACGTCAAGGAGAAGCCCTGTGAAGATTGCGATTCTCGGTGCCGGCGCACTAGGCTGCGCCATCGGCGCCACCCTCACGGAAGGCGGCCACGAAACCTGGCTGCTGGACCGTTCGCCCGTCCATGTCGAAACGATGCGCCGCGACGGCCTGCTGGTCGACGACGCCAATGGCTCGCGGCGCGTCGCGGTGCGCGCGGCAACGCAGGCGAGCGAAGTCGGCGTGGCCGACGTGGTCGTCGTGCTAGTCAAGTCCTTTCATACCGACGCCGCCATGCGCGGCGCACTCGCGCTGGTCGGGCCGCACACGCTCGTGCTTTCGCTGCAGAACGGCCTCGGGCACGAAGACGTGCTCGCCGATATCGTGGGCCGCGAGCGTGTGCTGGCGGGCAAGACGTATGTCGGCGGCGTGTTGCGCGCTCCAGGGCATATCCAGTCGGGTGTCACCGGCAAGGCGACCTATATCGGCGAACTGGATGGCCGGCTCACGCCCCGTGTGCAGGCGATCGCCGAGGCCTTCGACGCTGGCGGGCTGCTGACCACGGTCAGCGACAACATCATGGGCACGATGTGGGACAAGCTGCTCGTCAACGTCGCTACGGGCGCGATTACGGGCATTACGCGTCTCACTTACGGCCAGCTCTATGACGAGCCGTTGTTGAAGGCTACGGCGCTCGCGGCCGTATCCGAGGCAATCGCGGCGGCACAGGCGGCCGGCGTCATGCTCTCGATGACGGACCCCGAACAGGCCTGGACACTCGCGGCCGAAGGTCTTTCTCCCGCGTTCAAGACGTCGATGCTGCAAAGCCTCGAAAAAGGCTCGGTCACGGAGATCGATTTCATCAACGGTTCGGTCGTGCGCTGGGGCCAACGGCTCGGCGTGCCGACGCCCGTCAACGCGACGCTGGTGGCGTGTATCAAGGGCATCGAACGCGCGATGGCCGATGAAGCGCGCGAGGAGGCAACGGCATGAGCGGCTCGAAGGCTTATCTGGAGCATGTCGCGATCTGGGTGAAGGACATCCGCTGGCATATCCGTTTCTTCGAAGACGTGCTAGGCATGACCATGCGCGAAGTCGACGGCACCGTCGACGCGCCGCGCCAGTACTGGACGCTAGGCGGTTTGCAATTCATTCATGCGCCGCAACGCGAAGGCCCCGAAGGGCGCCTCGCGCATCTGGGCGTCATGTGCGAAGACCTCGAAGCCGCTTTAGCTGCGGCCCACGCCTATGGCGTCAGCGAAATGCCGCAAGGGCGCAACTGGCTGCGTCTGCCCGACGGTCTTGCCGTCGAACTGATTCAGGCCAAACCCGCGTTCTGTGTCGCGCAGGCGCTGAACATCAACCCGCGCGCGGAGGCGTGAGCATGACGATCATCGAGAAGTACTGGGACGACGCCCGCGAAGGCGACGCGTGCGTGAGCCCGAGCTACACCGTGACGAAGGAGCGCATCCTCGCCTACGCCGACCTCACGGGCGACCATACGCCCGTCCACGTGGACGAGGCATACGCCAACGCGAGCCACTTCGGCTGCCTCGTTGCGCATGGCCTGTTTGGGCTGTCGATCGCCGACGGCCTCAAGACCCAGAGCGACTATCGCTTCGTGCCCGGCATGTCGCTCGGCTGGACGTGGGATTTTCTGCTGCCTATCAAGGTGGGCGACGTGCTGCACGTGAGAATTCGCGTCGGCGCAATGCGACCGAGCAATAGCCGTCCGGGCTGGGGCATCGTCGTGCTGCCCTCCGAACTGATCAATCAGGATAACCAGGTGGTTCAACGTGGCGAGCATCGTCTGATGGTGCCGCGCCGGCCGGGAGCGTACTGATGCAGGCCCGTCCTCTCGAAGGCATTCGCGTTGTCGACTATAGCCACTTCCTTGCCGGTCCGTACGTGGGCCGCTGCCTTGCGGCGCTCGGCGCCGAAGTCATCAAGGTCGAGCGGCCTGGCAGCGGCGACGCCGGGCGCCAGCACGCGACCGTGCTCGACGACCAGCAAAGCGGCTATTTCCTGCAACTGAACATGGGCAAGCGCGGCGTCAGCGTCGACATGAAAGCCCCGCGCGGCAAGGAATTCATGCGCCGCCTGTGCGACTCGGCGGATGTGTTCGTCGAGAACTACCGTCCCGGCGCGCTGGACAAGCTCGGACTGGGCTATGCCGAGTTATCCGCGCGCAATCCGGGCCTCGTCTACTGTTCGATTTCGGCATACGGCCACACGGGCCCCGACGCGCATCGCGCCGGCTTCGGCCTGATTGCGGAGGCGAAGAGCGGCATCATGCAGATGGTGGGCACGCCGGGCGAGCCGCCGCCGCTGCTGCGCATTTCGCTCGGCGACATGTACACGGGCATTCACGCGGTGGCGGCGATCAACGCGGCGCTGCTCGGTCGCGTGAAGAGCGGCCGCGGTCAGCACATCGACATGGCGCTGTACGACACGCTCGTGTCGATGCACGAATACGCGGTGCAGTGCTACACGCTGCGAGGCGTGCTGCCGGAGCAGACGGGCCACGATATGCCGACCTCGACACTCTATGGCGTGTTTCGCGCCGCCGACGGCGACCTCGTGATCGCGGCGCAAGTGGACGACGCATGGAAGCGCCTGGCCGCGCTGATCGAAACGCACGGCGGGCCCGCCGGATTCGGCCGCGATACGCGCTTTCACGATAGCGTAGGCCGCAATACGCACCGGCAGGCGATTCTGTCCGTCGTTGAGCCGTGGGTAGCCGCGCGGCCCGTCGCGCAGGTGCTCGAACTTCTGGATGGCATCGACGTGCCTTGCGCAAAGGTGCAGCGCATCGACGAAGTGCTCGACGATCCGCAGATCCGGGCGCGCGGCATGGTGGTCGAGCAGCACCATCCGCGCTACGGAACGCTGCGTTTGCCCAACCTGCCTTTCCGCTTTTCCCATTGCGACACGACCATTCGCGACGTCGCGCCGGATCTCGGGCAGCACAACACGGAGGTCGCGCAATCGCTCGGCTTTTCCGCCGCCGAGATCGACGCGATGCAAAGCGAAGGCGTTCTCTACTCGAAGTGAGACACCATGAATGACCAGTATGCGGTGATCGGCCACCCGATCGGACACACGAAGTCTCCGTTGATTCACGGCATGTTTGCCGAAGCGACGCAACAGGCGATGTCCTACGTCGCAATCGAAGGTCCGCTCGATCCTGACGATGGCTTCGCGAAGGTCGTGCGCCAGTTCGTTGCGGGAGGCGGCAAGGGCATGAACGTCACCGCGCCCTTCAAGCTCAAGGCCTTCGCGCTCGCCGACGAGCGCAGCGAGCGCGCGACACTGGCAGGTGCCGCCAATGCGCTCAAGTTCGAGGGCGGCCAGATCATTGCCGAGAATTTCGACGGTATTGGCTTGTTGCGCGATATCGAAGTCAATCTCGGCGTTCCGCTCGCCGGCAAACGCGTATTGATGCTCGGCGCAGGCGGCGCAGCGCGCGGCGCGCTGCTGCCGTTTCTCGCCGCGGGTCCCGCGGAACTGGTCATCGCCAATCGCGACGTGTCCAAAGGGGAAGCGCTGGCGGCCCGGGTCGGCGCGCACGGCGCGACGTTGCGTGCCTGTGGCTACGGCGATCTCGCGGCGCGAGGCCGCTTCGACCTTGTGGTCAACGCGACCTCGGCAAGCCTGACAGGTGAACTGCCGCCCGTCCCCCCGAGCGCATTCAGCCCGGATGGCACAGCCTACGAACTGGCGTATGGCAAGCGACTCACGCCGTTCCTGCGGCTCGCGCGCAACGCCGGCGTACATGGAGTTGCTGACGGCGTGGGCATGCTGGTCGAGCAGGCGGCGGAAGCCTTTGCATGGTGGCGCGGTTTGCGTCCGGAGACGGCCGCGGTCATCGACCGTCTCACCGTGCCGCTCGACTGAGCGCGCAAAGGAGAAACCAATGAAGAACGTCTTGATGCTTCATGGCATCAATCACAACATGTTTGGCAAACGCGACCTTGCGCAATACGGAAGGGTCACGCTCGCCGATATCGATGCCAGGCTGCAGGCTTTGGGCGAGGAGCTGGGTGTGCAGGTCGAATCGTTCCAGACGAACAGTGAAGCGGCGATGTGAAACACCGATCCCGAGCTCTGTGTCTTGAAGAGAGTTGCGAACGCTGGCGCTGCCTGGTGGAAGCCTTGAAACCAATCGAGATTGCTTCGAGCAGCAAATTGTGCCGATGTGGTATATGCATGATCATCATGCAGAAGCCATCATCCAATCGAAAACCGGCCAGCCGCAAGGAAATCACGCACGAGCGCATCGTCGAGGTTGCCGCCCGCGCGATTCGGCGCAGTGGCTACGACGGGACGGGAGTGGCCGACATCATGAAGGAGGCTGGCCTGACACATGGCGGCTTCTACGCTCACTTTCCATCGCGGGAAGTGCTGCTTGCCGAAGCGGCCGACCGCGCCGGTGCTGAGGCCGTGGCGTTGTCGGAGCAAATCGCCGCTTCCGTGCCGCAGGAGCAGGCATTGCCGTCGATGGTGCGCGCCTATCTGTCGAAGGAGCACCGTGACGCCGTAGAGACGGGCTGCCCGGTCTCTGCCCTTGGCTCGGAGATGCCGCGCCAGGCGCCGGTCGTGCGCCGCGCGGCCACCCGCCGCATCAAGGAAATGATCGATGTCGTCGCTCGGCAATTGCCCGATTGGGGGCAGCCGGGCGCACATGAGCAGGCACTTCTGACCGTTGCCACCATGGTCGGCACCATGGTGCTGGCGCGCGCCGTCGACGACCCCAAACTATCGGACAGTCTTCTCGAAGCCGCACTGAATACATTCGCACCCGCTGATGAGTAATCCGCTTGCCCGGCGGCCGCTTTCGTTGGATCAAAAAATATGACGATCATCATATTATGGCGCTCGCCTAACCATGCAAACACACACTTCTCACTACCGGAAAGACATGATGAAAAGCGAAATAGCCCTCGTTACGGGCGCTTCATCCTGGCGAGTACGATCTTCGATACGAGCTTCTTCGGGACTATCTGGTAGTACTTCGCGCAACGAGAAACTGGCAAGGAACAACGACATGATGAAGGCATTCGTCGTAGATCGATATGGGCGCAAGAATGGCATACGAGCCGGCGATATGCCGGTTCCGGAACTGCGTGAGGACGACGTATTGATCCAGATTCACGCTGCTGGCGTGAACCCGCTCGATTCAAAGATCAGGGACGGGGAGTTCAAGCTGATTTTGCCCTACCGCTTGCCGCTGATTCTGGGCAACGACCTGGCTGACCGTGGCTACTGAATCGGCAGTGGAGAGCATCCGCTTGAGGAGCGCCACTGCTGCATCGGGTGCATCGATCAGAATGAGCGATGCGTCGAAGGCACGCGACATGTCGAAGCGACCGGACAGCCAGGCGCGCAACGCTGCTTCCGACGTAATGACGACGTTGCTGCGCCTCGCTTCGTCTGTCGTGGTGACGTCGGGCATCTCCGGCACGATGTCCGGATCGAAGCCCTCGGTCGTCGCGTGGAAGAAGCCCCACGTGTCGTTCTCGATCAGCAGGACGTAGAAGTCCGGCAGCGCGAGAAGATCATCCACCGCGTGTCCGGATTCGATACGGGCCTGCGGCAGGTTGAGCGCGTCGACCGCGGACATGCGCTTGCGGGCCGCGGAGAGCGCACCCTCCGCGGTGTCGATCGGCTCGATCAGCCCGGCTTCGATCGCATGCCGGGACGCCACCGCAACGCTGAGAGCGAACGGGTGGCCGATACCGAATTCAAGCTTGAAATTGCAGATTGCGCACATCGCGCTCACCTCATGGCGTGACGATGTTGAACCAGAAATCGAAGGTGTCGAGCCAGGATACAAACTCGCCGAGCTTCTGGCTGTCGCCCTCGATTTTCACGCTGCCCGCCATCACGAGTTTTTGCATGTTGGTATTGCCCAGCATGATGTCGTTCAGGTCGGCACGTCATGGTCAGCGTAGCGTCTGCCACGTTTGACGTTTTGTTCGGGGAGTAATGCAGCGCGCAGTTTTCGACTCCTAGAGCGTAATTCTGTTTGGTGTCGGTCAGTACGAGGTCAAAGGTCACTGCCTTCCCGGTCGCGCGCTCCGCGTTGAGACGGATGCCGAGGTAGTCGAGAAACATGTCTAGCGGCATCGCACGAATCGTGTCGGGGCTTTGTGTGTTGGGCGCGGGCAGTTCTCTGACGCCATCGCGCAGTTCCATCGCACCGGTCAGGTAGAAGTTGCGCCACGGTCCAGATTCCGCCTGATAACCCAGTTGCTCGTAGGTATCGGCGAGCAGATGCTTCGCCGCCGTATTGTTCGGGTCGGCGAATACGATGTGGTTGACGACTTCCGCGACCCAGCGGTACTCACCCTTGTCGTAGGATGCGCGTGCCTTTTGCAGCACAGCGGCGGCGCCACCCATGTATTCCACATATTGCTTGCCCGCTTCAGTAGGGGTGAGCCGGTGCAGGTTCGCAGGGTTGCCGTCGAAGAATCCGAGCCGCAGGTTGTACTGCGCGACGGCGTCATGGTAGACAGTTCCGTAGTAGCTTCGGCAATACCAGTGCTTCGCTATGCTGTCCGGCAGTCGCATGACTTCGCCGATTTCCAGCGGCGTATAGCCCGAGTTGGAAAGCCGCATGGTCTGATCGTGCAGATAGCGGTACATGTCACGTTGCGCGCGCAGGAACGAGACAATGCGTTCGTTGCCCCATGTGGGCCAGAAGTGCGAGGCGAAAAGTACGTCCACGTTTTCGCCGAACATGTCGATGGCCGACTGGAGATACTTGGACCAGCGCAGGCCGTCACGCATCTTCGCGCCGCGCAGTGTGTAGAGATTGTGCAGCGTGTGCGTCGCATCTTCGGACGAGCAGAACGCCTTGTAACCGGGCAGGTAGAACATAAATTCGGAGGGCGCTTCCGACTCCGGCGCCATCAGCACCTCGATTTCCACGCCATCGAGGGTCAGCTTCTGCCCTGTCTTTTCGACATACATGGTCGGCTCGAACAATGTGCAGGGTCCGACCGATGTGCCTTTGCCAAGGCCGGCGTCCACGTTGCCTGTCGCGTTGCGGGGAAGGAGCGAGCCATACATGTAGCTCGCGCGCCGACTCATGGCGTTGCCGGCGATGACGTTCTCGCTGACAGCGGCCTCGGTGAAGCCGGCAGGCGCGACAATCTTGACCTTACCCGATAGCACGTCTTCTTCGTTCACGATCCCGCGGACACCGCCATAGTGATCCACGTGACTGTGCGTGTAGATTACGTGCGTGATGGGTCTGTCGCCGAGATGCGGGATGACAAGGTTCTTCCAGACATAGGATGAGGTGGCGCTCGTGAGCAGCGGGTCGACAACGATCCAGCCCGAGTCTCCGCGAATGATGCTCATCACTGAGAGATCGTAGCCGCGCACCTGCCAGATGCCGTCGACGACCACGAAAAGACCATGATTCATGTTCAGCTTGGCGTTGCGCCAGAGGCTTGGATTGACCGTCGGAGGCGCGTTGTTTTCAGGGCCGCCGGTGAGGAATGCGAATTGTGCGAGATCCCAGGCGGGAGTGCCGTCGGGCCCAGGTATGACGCCGGAACCCGGAAGCGTGGCGACCAGGCCTCGTTTGGCATCCTCAAAGTCCTGGGCGTCCGAAAAGGACAGGAAGTCCGCATACTGCTTGTTCACGGCCAGCGTTGCGGCTGTTGCCGGCTTGGCTA
Organism: Paraburkholderia sp. CNPSo 3274; assembly: GCF_024206475.1. Lineage (GTDB taxonomy): Bacteria > Pseudomonadota > Gammaproteobacteria > Burkholderiales > Burkholderiaceae > Paraburkholderia. Next base: position 21,907 of record NZ_JAMBPR010000053.1, on the reverse strand, counting down.
CTTCATCGGGTTGAGACATCGCGATCTCCGGATGTTGGGCGATAGGACGTTTTCAATGGCCGGCGGGAGTTCGATTGCTGCGGGAAAATCTTTTCGCACAATATCGACGGCCAAACTATGGGTAGCTCGGGCAATGCCTTTGCACTGACGGCATATTTGAAAACATACGGTGCTCCTCGAAACCACAGCGCGGTCACCGCTGCATGCGACCTTACATACCCGAAACGCATTAAGTCTTCGTAGAAGGCAGTAGGGGTTGCTGGATCTGCTCGGTCAACTTTTGCTCGTGCAGGATATAAGGAAATTTCGCACGCTGTTCCACAGGTGCGCCTGGGTCGCCTCACCGGCGAGTGCGCGGGAGTAACGTCAGATCAAAGACATGATGGACAGGCCGGTTGTAGAGGAGGTTTTCGAATTTGTCGCATCCGCTTGATTCTCTATGCAACTGGTTGCATCATCGAACTCGCCGCCATACAACCAGTTGCATGAACATGACAAATCGCTATCCCCACTTTCTGCGCCCACTCGATCTGGGCTTCACGACCTTGAAGAACCGCGTGCTTATGGGCTCCATGCACGTCGGTCTGGAGGAAGTGCCGAATGGCTTCGAACGTATGGCCGCGTTCTATGCGGAGCGCGCACGTGGCGAAGTCGGGTTGATCGTGACCGGCGGCATAGCGCCGAACGAACGCGCACGCCCCATGGCTGGCGGGGCGATGTTGACCACGGAGGAGGAAGCCGGGCAGCACCGTGCGATTACGCGCGCCGTCCACGCGGAAGGTGGCAAGATCGCCATGCAGATCCTGCATTTCGGCCGCTATTCGTATCAGCCGATGCTGGTCGCGCCCAGTGCGCTGCAAGCGCCGATCAATCCGTTCACGCCCCACGAACTGAGTGACGACGAGGTTGAAGAGACCATCGACGATTTCGTCCGCTGCGCAGCCCTTGCGCAACATGCCGGATACGACGGCGTGGAAATCATGGGCTCCGAGGGGTATCTCATCAACGAGTTCATTGCGATGCGTACCAATCATCGTACTGACCGATGGGGCGGTAGTTACGAGAACCGGATACGGTTCGCGGTGGAGATCCTGCGCCGCGTGCGGGAGCGCGTCGGCCGCGATTTCATCATCATCTACCGGCTCTCGATGCTCGATCTGGTTGAGGGCGGCTCGACACTCGAGGAAGTCATCCAGCTCGCACAGGCTGTCGAGCAGGCGGGCGCCACCATCATCAATACGGGCATTGGCTGGCACGAGGCGCGGATTCCCACCATCGCCACCAAGGTGCCGCGCGGCGCCTGGGCCTGGGTCACGCAGCAACTGATGGGTAAGGTCTCGGTGCCGCTCGTCGCCACCAATCGCATCAACACGCCCGAGCTCGCCGAACAGTTGTTGGCTAACGGTGTGTGCGACATGGTCTCGATGGCCCGGCCGTTCCTTGCCGATGCCGAATTCGTGCGCAAGGCCCGCGAGGGCCGCGCCGACGAGATCAATACCTGCATCGGCTGCAATCAGGCTTGTCTCGACCATACTTTCGCAGGCAAGGTCACGTCCTGCATCGTTAATCCGCGTGCCTGTCACGAGACGGAAATCGTCATCCGGCCTGCCGCGCAGCCAAAACGCGTGGCGATCGTGGGCGCGGGGCCGGCCGGTCTCGCCTGCGCGGTGACGGCGGCCAGCCGCGGGCATGCCGTTACGCTCTTCGAGGCCAGCACCGAGATCGGCGGCCAGTTCAATATCGCCAAAAAGGTACCGGGCAAGGAGGAGTTCAATGAAACGCTGCGCTACTTCCGCCGCCAGATCGAATTGACGGGCGTCGAGCTTCGCCTCGGCACGCGCGCGAGCGCCGCAGGGTTGATGCAGGAGGGCTTCGATGAGGTGGTCGTGGCGACCGGTGTTCTGCCGCGCGAACTGCGCATCGACGGCGCGGACCATGCCAAGGTGCTCGGCTATCTGGATGTCCTGCGCGACGGCAAGCCGGTGGGATCTGACGTCGCCATTGTGGGTGCTGGCGGAATCGGCTTCGACGTGGCCGAGTACCTCGTGCATGAGGGCGCGTCCGCGAGCCTCGATCCGCAAAAATTCTTCGCCGAATGGGGCGTGGACACGTCCTATGCCGAGCGCGGCGGATTGCGTCGGGCATCGGTTGGTCCGGCGGCTCGCAGCGTGCATCTGCTGCAACGCAGGCGCTCGAAGGTTGGCGAAAGCCTCGGCAAGACGACGGGGTGGATTCACCGAACGGCCTTGAAGGCACGCGGTGTCGGCATGTCCTCTTCGGTGGAATACCAGCGCGTCGACGACGATGGGCTGCACGTGAGCATCGATGGTGTGCCGCAAACCCTCGACGTCGACAACGTCGTGGTTTGCGCCGGACAGGAGCCGCTGCGCGAACTGGCCGATCAGTTGCTGGCCGCCGGCCGCATGGTCCACGTGATCGGCGGTGCCGCCGAGGCTGCCGAACTCGACGCCAAGCGGGCCATCCACGACGGCACCACGCTTGCAGCCTCGCTATGAGCGCGCTGCGTTTTCCCTCGACTTGAAAACGGAATCGCTATGACCGACGCCATACTCAACCTGCCTCCCGCTGTTGCGCGGTCCCTCGCGATCTGGCATGAGCTCGTAGACAGCAAGGATCTCGGCCGGCTGGAGTCCATTGTGCATCCAGAGGCCGTTTTTCGCTCGCCGATGGCGTTCAAGCCCTACGGTCCCGCGCCCGCATTGCTGATGGCGCTGCGTACGGTGATCACCATTTTCGAGGGCTTTACCTATCATCGGCAGTTCGGCAGCGCCGACGGCCTGAACGTCGTGCTCGAGTTCAGCGCGACCGTGCAGGACAAGCAGCTCAAAGGCATCGACATGATCCGCTTCGACGAGGCGGGTCGCATCGTCGAATTCGAAGTGATGATCCGGCCATTCAATGCATTGCAGGTACTGGGTGCGGAGATGGGCGCGCGTCTGGCTCATTTTCTACCCGCGTATAAAACCGGGCCGTAACCGCCTGGATCGGATTGAGGGTCGCGGCTGAAGGTCTGGAGGCATCGCGCTCTGCTCTTGTTGCTTGCACCTGTGCTGCTGGCCCGGGGAAAAGCAACGATTTGGTGTGCAAAGCGATACCGCATCAACCGCTTGACACGGGCAGCCCCGTCAGAATCGTCCTTTCGTAAAGCTCCCCATGAACGATAAATACTTTCGCCTCAGTATCGAAGCAGGCATCGCGCATCTTCTATTGAACCGTCCCGATCGCCTCAATGTGATGGACCCTGCGTTTTATGCGGGCCTGCGCGAAATTGTCCAGGCGCTTGATACGAGTGGCGAGGTCCGCGTGCTCGTCATCAGTTCGACGGGCAAGCACTTTTCGGCCGGCATGGATTTCGAGGTGTTCGCTACCATATCGAACGACTTCGACACCCGCAGTCCGCGCAAGCGCCTCGGTTTCCAGCGCGCCCTGGCAGGTCTGATGGACTGCTTTGACGTGCTTGACAAGGCACGTTTCCCCGTCATCTGCGCCGTGCAGGGCGGGTGCATCGGAGGCGGGCTCGACCTTGCCGTTGCTTGCGACATTCGCGTATGCACGGTAGACGCATTCTTCTGCCTGCAGGAAACGCAGATCGGCATGGTGGCCGATCTGGGCGTGCTGCAACGCCTGCCCAAGCTGATTCCGGCGGGCGTGGCGCGCCAGATGGCGTACACCAGCGAGCGTTTGAGTGCCGAACGGGCTCTCGCCGTGGGGCTGGTCAATGCCGTGCTGCCCGACGCTGATGCGCTCCAACGCCATGCGATGGAGGTGGCCCGCAGCATTGCATCGAAATCTCCGTTGGCAGTGGCGGGGAGCAAGACGGCGATGAACTTCGCCCGCGACCACGGAACCGCGGAGTCGTTGCAACACATGGCGCTGCTTCAGAGCGCCATATTCGATACCGCGGACCTGTCCGAAGCCATCGCAGGCTGGCAGGCCAGGCGTGAACCACGTTTCGAAGCCTTGCCGCCGTTGCCTGCCATTCAGAGCCAGGGTGAGCGCCCGCAAAATCCGCTGCAGGCCAGTTCAGCGTCTGCTGATTTGCAGACGACTTCCCGCATGGACGGGATTCAAGAAAAAACTCTGATGTCCTACTCAATCGAATCCCCTGTGGGCGACCTCCTGGAAAGCGCTGCGGCCAAAGCCATCGTCGAAAAGCACGTGCCAGGCATCTCCTCGCATCCGCAGATCGGCATGGCGCGCGGCATGTCGCTGACGACGGTGGCGAAGTTCGCCGATGGCCTGATCTCGCAGGACGCGCTTGAGAAGATTGACGCGGACCTCAAAGCGCTGGACTGAGCGGCCTTGCCGGGTCGCGCGTATGCGGCAGGGAGTGCCGTGAATGGATGACCGGGGCGGCCTTTCGGGAGATTGGAGTCGAGCCGCTGGTCGGGCAAAACTCGATGATTATTGGAGTCCGTTAGCGGGTCCACGCGGCTTGATTCGCGCGGACCCGATGAAGTCTTGTTTATACGTTCACGTGACGGCCGCTAGCGGTCGAGATGAGACAGCATGGGCGCCAGGTAACGCGTGCCCGCGGTCTGGTGCCCAGCAAGGAAATCCCGGATGCGATCCAGATCCGCGGGCGTCAGACGCACTGAAGCTGCGTTCACGTTTTCTTCGATGTATTTGCGCCGTTTGGTTCCGGGGATCGGGACCAGATCATCGGCTTGCTCTAGCAGCCAGGCGAGCGCAAGCTGGCCCGGTGTCACGGACTTCTCGTCTGCAAGTGTCTTGACGAAATCTGCGAGCTTGACGTTCGTATCGAAGTTGCCGCCCTGGATGCGCGGATCATTGGCTGCTCGCCAGTCGGCGGCGGGAAGCTCCTCCGCCCGCGTGGCGTTGCCGGTCAAGAAGCCCCGGCCAAGCGGGCTGTAGGGAACAAAGCCGATACCCAGTTCGCGCAGGGCCGGCAACACCTTGTCTTCGACGCCGCGCTCAAACAGCGAATACTCGCTTTGCACGGCCGAGACGGGTTGCACGGCATGGGCGCGCCGGATGGTATCGACGCTGGCTTCCGACAAGCCGAAATAGCGAACCTTGCCTGCAGCGATCGCGTCCTTGACCGCGCCCGCTACGTCCTCGATCGGCACGGCGGGATCCACGCGATGCTGGTAGAGCAGATCGATGTGATCGGTCTGCAATCGGGCCAGCGACGCGTCGATCACCTGCCTGATATGGTCGGGGCGGCTGTCGAGGCCGAGTACCCCGTTATCGAACTTGAAGCCGAATTTCGTCGCGATCGTCACTGCGTGACGACGCCCTTTTAGCGCGCGTCCGAGCAGTTCTTCGTTGGCGAAAGGACCGTAGATCTCTGCTGTATCGAGGAATGTGCAACCCAGTTCGATCGCCCGATGGATCGTGGCGATCGACTCTGCGTCATCGGGTGTGCCGTACGCGTAGGACATCCCCATGCACCCCAGCCCGATCTCCGAAACGACGAGTCCTTCACGTCCAAGCTTGCGCATATTCAGCATATTGCCCTCCTGTGATGGCTAGCTGCCTACAATGGCACGGGCGTCGAATACGTGTTAGCACAATACTCTTGATTCCTTGCACGATTCTTCGATGTAAGTGCGCGCAACGTGGCGCGTGACCGTTGATGCTAATTCGGTCTGGCAGCGAATTGTTCGCGCAGGCGCGTGTCAGGCCGTGGTATCGGGGTTATTGGCCGATTACGACCTCTCGCCTGCGACGAGCGTTTATGCGGAAGCCGATTACTCCTTGTATCGCGGCGGCATGGTTGGCGCGCAATTGCAGGGTTTCGTGGGCCTGAGCGCGGCGGCGACCACGACGCAGCTCGGCATGATGGTGGGCTTGCGCCAAATGTTCTGAGCGCAGGACGCGGCGCGGGCCGCGTCCGTTTTATTGTCGAGTGTTACGCAGGCTGAAAGCGGAATCGCCAGGTAGTTTGGGCAACTCGATTGCCCTTTGGGGAAATGCACGCGCGCCGTCTTTTGTTTTGCGGCGTCAGCCGTTAAATTACGCATGAGAATGCCAGAGCCATTGCGGGGCATCACAAACTGACAAGCCCGATTCCTGGAGTGTTCGAATGCGCAAGCCAATTCCATCGCGGGTTTTGTGCAGTATCGTACTGATCGCTTCGATCACGACGGGGGGGCGCGCCAGGGCCGACGAACCCGTCGCATTGCCGGCTAGCGCAGCTACGACAACCGTCCCCTCTGGCGCGACCACCGATTCCAGACCGACTGGTCCCTTGCGCGTCGCCATCGCAACTGTTGCGCCTTTCGTGCTGCCGCAAACAGCCGTGCCGGAGGGCTTCAGTATCGATATCTGGAACGAAGTGGCGCGTCGCATTCATCTCGACTTCGCGTGGCGCCAGGTCGCAACGCAGGCCGAATTGCTGCCCGCTGTGGAGCGTGGCAATGCGGATGTCGCGATTGCGGCGATCACGATGACGTCCGAGCGCGAACGAACATTGGATTTTTCGTTTCCCTATTTCGATTCCGGCTTGCAGATCATGGTGCGCACGCAAAACGAGAACTCTTTTCTGAGTTCGGTGCGGTCCATCCCCTGGCTCGCGATCGGCGAGTTCGCCGGCGTTGCAGCGGCCATCGTTTTTCTTCTTGCCAACCTTGTGTGGCTCATGGGGCGAAAAGAAGATCGAAGCTTTCAGAAGCCCTATTGGCATGCCATTGGGGAAGGCATTTGGGTGACCATGCTGATCATTGCAACGGGGGAGTACGGCGAGCGCGATGCGCCGGGTGTGTGGAAACGCGTGCTCGTGCCGACGATGTGGCTGATCGGTGTCGTGCTGGTCGCCCAGTTGACTGCGACCGTCACGTCTTCGCAGACCGTGGCGCGGCTCCAGTCCCGCAAACAAGTAGTCTTGTTTGCGGCAGCGTCAGTGTTAAGGGGATTAGGCTGGCCGAGGCCCTGGCCCGCACCGACGGTTTTGACGCGCCAATGTTCAGATCAATCTGCTGCAAAGCGGCAATCGTCGATGGCCACAACGAAACAGGAGTTTCCGACTGGTTGATTGTGCGACTTTGCGCCTAAGATGAATTTCGATGCGCACAAGCTGGTGTAGTCCCGGAAATGGCGGGAGCCAGATGGCAGCGCGCGGATCGACGTCAACAAGTGTTTTTATCATGGATGCGAGCGTGCGCGCGGCGGGCGCCTGTCGTGCGACTGCAATGACGCCAAGGTGCGCGACGGAGATCGCCGCGCTGGCGACGTCTGGCCGGCCTGGCTGGTCGGCCTCGCTTCGCCATGTCTTGCTCGCAGTGGCTTGCGCTCTGGGCGCGGCACCGGCCGCGCCTGCCGACACACCCGCCAATACGGTCGATCCAGCCAACACGGCGCACGCCGTTACCGGCGCGAGCCGTAACGATCCCGCCATTTCGCCACGCGACTCCGCCGTGCGCCAGGTCGTGCTGGGCATCATCAGCTTTACGCGCTGGCCGACGCCGCCCGCGCGCCTGCGCCTGTGCGTGACGGGCCGGGCCGACTACGCGCAGGGCCTCGTCGACACGCTGCAGGCCGGCTCGACGCCGCTCGAGGTACAGCACGTCCAGTTTGATGATTCCACCCTCGGCACAACCTGCCAGGTCGTCTATCTAGGCGACCTGAGCGACGCCGAGCGACAGCAGGTCAGCGCCGCCTTGGCTGGCCATCCGGTCCTGACGATTGCGGAACACGATGTGTCCTGCACCGCGGGCAGCATGTTCTGCCTCAATGTCGCTGGCGAACGCGTCACGTTCGACATCAATCTCGATGCCGTGGCGCGCAGCGGCGTACGAGTCCACCCGAATGTGCTCAACCTCGCGCGGCGGCCGGTGACGCCATGACACAGCCCGCGCCTCCCGTTTCCCCTCCGCCCACGCCGCGCCTGACGCTGCAAAGCGTATTGCGCCGCGCGCACCTGCGTCTGGCGTTCGTCGCTGTCACAATGGCCGCGGTGTCGTTGATCATGGTCGCCGTGATCGCGTTGCGGGCTTATGCCGGCAACAACTTGAACCTGCTGGCCCGCTCGCTCGGGTATACGGTCGAGGCGGCGCTGGTGTTCGGCGACCGAGTCGCAGCGACCCAGGCGATCGAGTTGATCGCCAAAGAAGAGGACGTGGCGGAGATCGTCGTCACGGATAGCAGGGGTCGGCCGTTCGCGGCATGGCGCTCGCCTGCCGCCAATGCGATCGCCCGTCTCGAGCGGGCCGTCGCCGACATTGCGCTGCCCGGGCCCGTGACCGTACGGGTGCTGCATGACGGCATCGTCGTCGGTTACGTCGAAGTGCGTGGCCAGGGGCAGCAGTTCTTCGGCTTCCTGCTCGGCGGTGTCGGCGGTATCCTGACCTGCCTCGCCGTTAGCGTGCTTGGCGCCTATGTCAGCTCGAAGCGCGTGGTGCGCAACATCGTCGCTCCGCTGCGCGCGCTGGCCGGCGTCGCCCACGCAGTGCGGCGCGAACGCGCGTTCGAGCAACGTGTCGAGCCCGCTGCGATTGCCGAACTGAACCAGCTCGGCGACGACTTCAACGCTTTGCTCGATGAATTCGAAGACTGGCAAAACAACCTGCGCGACGAAAACGCGTCGCTCGAACACAAGGCAACCCACGATGCGCTCACCGGCCTGCCCAACCGTTTGCAGTTCGAGGCTCGCCTCAAGCGCGCCCTGGGCGAGGCCATCGTGACGGAGCAGCGGGTCGCCGTCCTCTATCTCGACTGTGACCGTTTCAAGGAGATCAACGACTGCTTCGGCCACGACGCCGGCGACGCGGTGCTGACCGGCATCGCGGCGCGGCTGCGCACGCAGTTGCGCGAGGTCGATCTGGTGGCGCGCCTGGGCGGCGACGAATTCGCCGTGATGCTGGCGCCGATGCGCGAACTGGCCAGCGCCGCCCGTATCGCCGAGGACATACTTTCCGGCATGACGCTGTCGATTACGTTGTCCGATGGCCGCACGGTCGCCACCATGATGAGCATCGGGATTGCGCTGTATCCCGATCACGCGAGCGACGCGAACGGCTTGCTGCGCGCTGCAGATGCGGCGATGTACCGGGCCAAGCGCGCGCGGCCGGGCTCGTGGCAGTTCGCCGAAGGTGTCGCCGGACCGGCTTGACGTGATGGCATGGCACAGCGGCTGGCCCCGTCGCAGGAATTCGAAATAGCGCGCGCGTGGCCGGCGTGCTCGAGGGGAATGCGATGAAGAAGCACTCGTTTCCTGCAAGTATCTGGCGAACAGGCGTGGGGAGCGCGCTGCTCCTGTGTATGCTGCTTGGGGCCTGCAAGACGCCGCCGCTTTACCGCGGTCTGACGCAGACGCAGGTTCAGGCACTTACGTCGGCGGGGTTCCAGGAGACCGAGCAGGGTTTCGAGTTCGGCTTGTCCGGACCCATCCTGTTCGACTTCGACCGCTACAATCTCAAGCCCGACGCACGCCGGATTGTCGAGCGCGTTGGCCACACGCTTAGGGGGGCGGGGCTTAACAGCGTGCGCGTCTATGGCTACAGCGACGGGGAGGGCTCGAACGCCTATGACCTCGAGTTGTCCAGACGCCGTGCCGAGGTCGTGGCGCTCGAACTCGTCGACACCGGCTTTCCTGCCGAACACATCGAGATCATTGGGAAGGGCAAGCGCGACCCGGTGGGCGACAATCGCACGGAAACCGGCCGCGCACAAAATCGCCGGGTCGCAATTGTCGTCTCGTCGCGCTGAGCCGGCGCGGCGTTCCGTTTATGACGGTTTCAACCGGCATGCCTCCGGTAATCATGGTCGCGGTAATCCATTCGACAGGCGAAACGGCGCGTGCCTGTCAAACAATGAACTTTTGAACAGAGCGAAGCGAACCGGCAGACGCTGTGCCACGCGCTGCATCGCCTCGCCGAAGAAAGTCTCTCCCCGCATCGAAAACGTTTCGCCATCCTTGATATCGCTGCGATGCTGGCTGCTGTTGGCCGATGAGCTTCCCTTTGTTCCACGCCTCAAGGGCTTGTTCGGTCTTCATGACAGACTCCCACAAGAAGATGGGAGTTCGATTTTGTTACCCCTCTCGGGCGTCCGCTTACGATCGATTTCCCGAAGACTTACAACCGGCCAACAGCGGTCAGTCGTGAATTGCTTCAGAATAGTGGCCGATGAAGCAACGCCACGTTTTGCACAACCACAATTCACTGAGGCTACAAATGGTTGATTGGTCTGCTATTGCGACAGTCTTTTCTGTGTATGCGGCAGGTGTCGTCATACCCGGGCCGAACTTCGTCGCAGTCACTCACAAGGCGGTAGCCGGCAGACGCTCCGATGCGCTCGCGCTTGCCGCCGGAATCGTGACGGTGAATCTGTTCTGGGCGACTTGCGCCATCCTTGGTATCGGAATGGTGTTCGCTATTTTCCCGTGGCTCGCTGTCGGCGTTAGGCTTGCTGGCGCGGCCTATCTGATCTGGTTCGGGCTGCGGCTCGTTGTGTCGGCACGGGCAACCTCCTCAGGAGCACGTCACCCAACGAAGGCGCCTTTGTTTCGTGCCGCGTTCCTGGAAGGTATCGCGACAAATATCGCGAACCCGAAGTCCATCGCCTTTTATGCGGCGGTGTTTTCCTCAGCGGTGCCCACCCACGTTTCCATGCCGACGTTCTTCGCGATCCTTGCTACTGTCGGTGCATCAGCGACGTGCTGGTACGGAGCAGTCGCGCTCGTTCTATCGCACGCGGCGATTGCGACGGCGTATCGTCGCGCGAAGGCATGGATCGACCTCACATGTGGAGGGCTCATGATCGCGCTGGGAATCCGGCAGGCATTTCGTTAACAAAGCGCCCGGCGGAGCCTGTCTGAACGGCCGCTTTGCGTGTGGGCGACCGTCCCTTGTGGGTCGAGTCCGGCCGATCGCGTCGGGTGTTAGCCGTGTCTCACCGGGAACTGCCGGTCGCGTCTCGCGAGTTCCGCGACCGGCTGAGGTGGGGAGCCATGCTGCGGGCTATTGCCCGTTCTGAGCGGACGTTCGTGTTTTGGAGCCATTTGCTGGAGCAATGATTCCGAAGAGTCCATTTGACTCCTTGTTAGGACCTGCCGAGAAGTACAGCGTGTCCGGGCTTGAATTGCGCCCGCCTCCGAGAGTCAGAGTCCACAGGCCGTCAATCGCCAGTGGATTGCCGAACTCATTCTCCAGCTGATCGACGAACGTGCCGTCATTGTCGAAGACATTGATTCGGCCATTGCCGAAGTTGCCGATGAGGATTTTGCCGCTGAAGCGGCCGAACGCAAACGATGCGCGCGTAATGCCCCACGGCGAGTCGAGCGGTCCTTGGCTCGCAAAGCGGCGCAGCAGGTGGCCGTCGGTATCGAATACATCGACGAATCCATGACCGCGGCCTGCAACGTCGTCATGCTTCTGACCGTCCTGCTGCGCATAGGTGACGAAAAGGTCACCATCGATGTTCGCAATACCAAACGGGGCGTAGCCGGCTGGGATGTTCGGGTCGGCGAAGCCTCCGTCCGTCATCGCGGGCGTAAACAAACCATTCGTGCCGTTCGGCCCGAACACGTCGATCCGGCCCAATCGGAAGTTTGTCGCGAACAGGAATGCGCCTCGCGCGTTCACACCGAAGACGAGACCCTTGTAGACGGCCCCGTTGGCAGCGGTGGGATTGGACGAGTTATCGGCCGCCATCACGGCGTTGTTCGCCGGATTCAACCCACCGGCCCAAGCGGAAATCGTCCCGTCTTCGGTCGCGAAGATGAATACGGCCGGGATCTGGGTACCTGGCACGAGAAATGCCGACGAAGGATTCCATACGATGCCGGTCGGCGCCGCAGGCGCGGGATTCGGTGGCCTGCTGGCAAAGACGGGATGACAGTCGCTGGCCGGTATGACGTTGCCTGGAAGCGGGATGGAAACCTGCAGTGCTACCTTGGTGCCCGCGCCGTCATAAAGCGTGGAGCAGCCCGTGGCGTTGTCGTTGATCCAGAATGGACTGCCTGCCGGACTAAAGGCAATACCCCAGGCGTTCTGCAGTACCCCGTCGACCTTCGGAGCAGAGCCTGCCAGGTTGGACACAAGTGGTGTGACGACGTAAGCTTCATCGGCAGCAGCATGTCCGATTGTGAAACCGGCGGCGAATACGATTACGGCCGCCGCTTTGAGACCCCACGAGATCTGAGACATAACTTCCCTCCACGTCTGACTGGCGAGAAATCGCCGCAGGCTAAACGGCCGCTGTACTTCAAATATTCCCGCTCGACGCAAAAAAAATTCCGCTAGCCACCCGGTCGCATGACGCGATAGGGGGCAAGCACGGCTTTCTACCCACGCACAAGACATGCCTCGTGATGACGGCGCACTGAAATTCGGCTATCGGCGCGGTCTACGATGAAGTGTGGAGGATCGGGTCGTTGCATGGCTCGGCGACGTCATGAATGTCTTGGGCGTAGGTCACTGGATGGGCGCGGCGATCTGGAGGGTTCCAAGTGAAACTGCGTCGCTGACTGCGTTGCCGGCGCGCGTGATACACGGCGCCTCCGCACCGATGTTGCCCTGGAACGCGATACTGAAATTCGAGGTCTCCTGCGGAGTTTCACCGAGTACGATCAGGCCGCGGGTGCCGTCACCGTTCCACAATACGACGTTGTACGTCGTGGGCGCCGGGGGTGGCGTGGGCCCGAACAGTCCGCCGTCACCGGGTCCCGCGACAGGGGATATCGTTGCCCTCGCCATCCGGTCGACGGCGGCGACTGCTGAGATAGCGCTGCTTTTCAGTGCAACAAATGGCTCGGGCCCAATGCCAATGTTGATCCATCGCCAGATCCGCCGCCACGGGAGTGGAACGGGGCTTTCCAGCAACAGCGCGACGAGCCGGCTGCCAGTATTGCGGAACAGGCTCAGCTCGGTGTCGGGGACATCCGGTGACTGCGCGGTGCCCGCAAGGTCTTTTCGGCCGAGCGCCGAGATTAGCGCGTCAAAGGTTGCGTTCGTCGAAGCCGAGAAATTGTCCCAGGCGGCATTGGTGTCACTGCGGGCTGTTGCCAGCGCCTTCGCGCCATACGGCGCCTCGCTTGCGTCCGCGCTCAACGCATCGCCCAACGGATCGAACGATGCAACGATCGACGCCAGGCTCGCGCGCGAATCCAGATAGCTACCCTGATCGGTGATACGTTTGCCGTCCTTGTTCGACGGGTCCGCAAGCCAGGTCAAGGGATCAGTTCCTGGCGTGTAGTAGCGCAGTGGCGGCACACCCGCTGTGCCTTTGATCTGGTTCGCGACATTGGCGATCTGGTCCGCGAACGTCGCGTAGCGCGACGTGGTGAACTCGATATGCACGAGGGGAGTGCGTGCGTCGTCGTCTGCCTGCCAGGCGCGTAGCGCGTTCAGAAGCGAAGTCGGATCGGCCGCGCCGAACACGGCGTCGAGTGAAGCGGCGGGCGCGGTCCCCGGCTGGGCGTCGGCAGCGTATAAGGGGCCGGCCACGACATCGAGTGCATAGCGCGTCAGGGGTTCGATGGACCTGAACCATAGCGCAGCCGCAGTCTGGGCGTCGTTTTGCTGATCGAGCAGGCCGATGATGCCGGCCGCCTGCGAAGGTTCGAGCTGCGCAACTAGTGAATTGCCGAAACGGGTGCCGAGCTGCGCCACGAGTTGCGCGGTGTCAATGGACGACGCGACCTCGCTCGAGCGAATGTATGCCGGGATCCTGGGTAACGCCGACGCGAGCCCGGCACGTTCCCTTAGCGCGGCAAGCACACTGGGGCCGATCTGCGTTGACGCCAGAGTGAACCCGCCCTGGGTAGCGGGTGCCGATGGCGCGAGCATCGCTGGCGGCTGCACGGTCAGCGGCTGTGCGACGAGTGCGCTCATCTGTGGAATCGAATCGAGATGGGTATCGACGTTCTGCATCAGCGTGCGAAGCTGATTCCGGTCTGCACAGCGAAAATGCAGGGAATCTGCAGCGGAGGTGGCCAGCGCCGTGTACAGCTCATTGACGTAGGTCTCGACAAATTCGACATTGAAGTCGTATCCGTAATACGCGGCGAGCTCACCATTGGGTGGCCAGGACCATTGCACGTAGGAGTTCAGCGTCGACAGCGCGCCACCGAGCGGAAACGCCGCGTCGGGTTGCTGGCTGCTCCTGGTATTGTTGGGCGGCACCCGCGCATCGATGCAGTTGCGGCTCAATTGCGGGTAGGGAGGCGGTACGCTCGGCGAGGGTTGCACGACGGGCAGCGTCGTGTCGATGGAGGTCCCGCCCGGGCCCGCGGCGATCTGCAAATAGGCGGTCTCCACGATCGGGTCCGTGCTCACCGGCTGCATGACCGTGCCTCCATCCTTCACCCTGCCAGCGCTGATACGGGTCACTGTCTGAATGGCATACAACGCTGGCGCGTCGTGCAGGATGGCCTGCTTGACGTCCGGGAACCGGTAGACGACGCTGTAAAGCAATAGCGTGCCGGCATCGAGGTTGGTCGTGAGTTCCTGAATCGGCGGCGGGTTGTCCGCTACGCTCTGCTTCCATTGCGAGGTGGCCGGGTCTTCGGTTTCCGAAGCGAACGCAAAGGGTGAGTTCGAGCCATCTGCGTACCACACTGGCGCCGCGCTCGCATTGGTGAAAAGGAGCGCCTGGATCGAAACGATCATGACCGGCACCGGAAAGCGCAGATGCAAGACAGCCGTTCCACTGCTCTGGCTGCGCGTCGCCATGAGCCCTGGCAGCATCCCAGGCTGGTTCACGCTACCGATCGTTGCGGGGCCGAGCGCGGCGTCAAGCACGAATTCGATACCCTGATCGACGAAATCCGATCCTTGCGTCGTGCCCACGGATGCGTTTCCCCAGGCGGCGACTTTTACCTCGCCTTGCGATATCTGGTACGGCACGACCTTGAGCCGGGTTTGAACTTTCGGACTCGATCCTTCGGCGGCCGCCGCGAGCCAGACACCGTCGAGTCGCGTGTCGCCGGCAGGCGACGAGCCTTGCGGCAAGGAACAGACCGGTTGCCACGCACCGGCCTGGTACTGGTAGAGGGCGACCTGTGCGAGCGAGTAATCATGCTGCCATTGAACCGCTGGCTGAAAGAAGCTCAGATCCGACATGTCATCCTTGCCGATGAGTGGCGACGTTTGCGGAAGGTCTACCTTGACGATTTCGTCGGGGGCCGCGACCCGGTTTCGAAAACCGGCGTCGTCATTCACGGGATGGGCGAACGACAGTGTGAAGTGGGTGTCCTGCGGGACGACGGGGGCAAACACATCGGGTCCGCCGCCCGTCGGATCGAGCGGCGGCAACATCGCGAGGAGGCTGTCCGGATTCGACACATCATGTCCGTCGACGCGTGCATGCCATGCCGCCGAATCTGGCCCGTCCAGGGCGAGGATGCCCGGCGCCGCCGGGTCGTCGTAGCGCAGCGATGGTTCTGGCAGCGGTCCGCCCAGCCGATGCGCAAGCAGTACATATTGATCCGACGCCGGTTGGCCCGACGAATTGGTGTGGTCGTTCACATTGGCGTTGATCTGGTTCAGCGCAAGCGGTGACGGCGGCACGGAGCCGTCGTCGCCTCCCCATGTCAGCGACACGGTCGCGCCGATGCTGCCCAGGGGCCATGGCAGGTCCAGCTCGACGCTCAGATCGCCATGTACCCAGAACGGATGCGGGGCGGTGGCTTCGAGGAGGGCTTCGGCGCTGATGCCGAGGCCTATGCCAAACGCATCCAGATGGACGTCGCCACGCAGCTCGACACCGGCTGCGATCTGCAGGGGCGACCACTGGATCGCAGCGATCGTCGCGAGATACGCCTCCAGACTGACTGAAAGCGGCCCGAAGGACCATGATCCGCGATAGCCCGTCCACGTGCCGGTGACAAGCCCGGCGTCGCTGACCACGAGATACGCGTCAGTCTCGAACAGGCTGAGTACTCGCGCCTTGAACCGCTTCTCGTGCGGAGGTTTGCCGAGCGCGAGAAACCATGTCGGACTCTCCGACTTGCCGACATGCACCTGCGCGGTTCCATCGATGTCGAGGATGTCCGGAATCGAATAGTGCGCGTCGATGGTCAGATCGAAGGTGCCGGCGTTCCCGTCATAAACCGCGAGCGCTTCGAAGTTTGCATCCTGATTGGCGCCACCGATTCGCTTTGACAGAATGTTGGCCTTGCCAACGATCGCGATGATCGGCCCCGGCAACATCAACACGAACGAAACCGCCGCCGACGCCGTGAAGCCATCGTCAGCAGTACCGATGGTCGCACCGGCGCCCAGCGCGATCGCGCCATCGCGCGGACTCAGCCATTTCTCGACCGCTGTCGCATCGTAGTCCGGCGTTGCGTTGACGTCGACGCCCGTGTCGTCCGTGGGGTATTTGTACCATTCCCACCAGGTGTGATCGGGTTCGGGATGCGGCTCGAGATTGCTTGCGAAGAGTCCGTTGAAGCCGTAAATCGACACGTCGGCGAAAACCGGGATGCCAACTGGCAGTTCGACATCGAGCGCAAGAAAGAACACCGATACGCCGCCAAAGTGGCCAACGATGAAGCGACCCTGTATGGATAGATCACCCGGTATGGCTTGAATGTCAACGTCCACCGTGCCGGCAAACACATCCACCTTCTGGGGAAACGTTGGCTGTCCTGCCGAATTGTTCAGGAGCGTGGGCAGAAGCCCGGCTTGCTTCAGATCGTCAGGACTATTCGCGTCGACGTGAATATGGTCGATCTCGCCGCTGATATGCAGAACGTCCGGCATGAGGAAATCGACGGCGACACCGTCGAACGACAACGCGCCGGTGTCGATGTTGATGCGCAGTCCGCGCACCGACCCGCCCAGTGACAACCCTTCGACAAGGTGAATATCGCCATTGAACCCGATCCATCGCCCGCTGCTATCGTGCCCGAATCCGAGACGTTCGAGCCCGACGTGAAAGCCATAGAAGTCGAGCGCCGTCTGGCTCGGCAAGTCGATCCAGCCGCCATCGATCGAAATGTCGCCGTGGCTGTCGATGCCAAGACCCTTGAGCTCGAATCCCGGCCATTGCAAATCGGCGGTGGTCAGCTGAAGGCGACCGGAAATCAGGATGCGCCACGCGTTGCCGGGCAGTTGATCGAACTCGAGGGAGGCGACCTGCAACTCGACCACCAGCGCGCCCCCGCCGATCGAGTACTCGAGTTGCACCAGACCGTCGGCCGTTGTCGGCGCATCGGTTGCTGCAGCTAGCGTGATCGAGAGCGTGCCGTTGGGCCGGGTCGTCAGTTCGACGTCAACCGATTTTGGCTGGCCGGCGTCGTCGGTGAAGAATGGAATCTGAAAGCGCCCGGCTACGAGTGTGCTCTGCAGCCCGCCGTTGGCTAGGACGACGTCAAAGGCCGTCAGCGCGACCGTAAAGCCATCGAGCAGTGTCGCCTGCAATGGCTTGTCCGCGCTCAACCCTTGAATGGACAGATGGGCGCCAGGCGCGTTGCCGCTGACCGAAACGTTGTCGAGGTTGATCGACTGTCCATTGCCAATGTCGACATCGAGAGACAGCCCAGCCGCATCGGCCGAAATCGTCACCACGCCGGGACCGAGGGCCGTGTCGACGGCATTCTGGATCGCCGACACGCCCAGATACTCGAGCAGCGGAACATCCAGGGCAGAAAGGTCGCTCATGGTGGGGTCGCTTTACTTGGGTGCCAGTTGCGAGCCGATCAGGTCGAGCTGCTGTGCGAGCTGATACAGATCGATTGCCCCCTGGTTGGTATCCGCGAGCAGTTGCTGGATCTGGCCGAACAGCGTGCCGGCCGAATTGAGGACCACGACTGGCCCGGTTGGCGAGAGTGTCTGTGCGAGCTGTAGAGCTTGCTGTAACTGCTGCATGGGATCGGCCGCGCCAGCGCCCAGCGTCGGCAACTGGTCTGCGATGGCGCGGATCACCGCCGTCACTTCGCTCAGCGCGGATGAAATGGACTTGCCAAGGCTCGCCATGTCGCCTGACGCGGCGTAGAGAACCTGCATCAACGTGGCGATTGCGGGCAGCACGGTGCCCGGCGTTGCCGTCCCGCTTTTCCAGGATGATGCGGCGTTGGGGTCCGCACCAGAACTGGTCTGCGGCGTGGCGATGGTGTTTTCCAGACTCTGGACTACCGGCTGGATCGGATCTGCTGCCATGGCAAACTCCCCGCTCGTTACCTGCAAAGCAAAATGAACCGTTCACTCGCGCCTACGCCGGCCCGGTCAGTAGCCTCGTGACGAAAATCTTCGATGACGCCGAGCGCTGGCCATATACGTCGACCGCAACCATTGCGTACGCGTTATCGCCCTTGGGGTCCGGTGCCGTGTAGCCCGAAAGCGCGTGCGCGTCGAGGGGTTTGCCGTCCGCCCCCACGCCATCGACAAAAGCGCTCCGGCGCACCAGCAGCGCTCCCAGCACGCGCGGCGCGCTATCGAACGTTGCCACCACGACGACCGCAACCCGCCGGCCGAGCCCGATACGCAAACCGGTGATCCGCGCCTGGTTCGCCGTCGTGACCAGTTGCGCAATGCCGCCTTGTTCGGGCGGCGTCCAATAGTTGAATGCCTGTGGCTGATCGAGCGGCGCGCGCGTGGCTTCGTAGTCGGTCGCGCGATAGACCGCGTTGACCTGCGTCGGGATGAAGCCGGCAGGCAGCGGCACTTCGCCCATGTCGCTGTCGTCATAGTCGCGCGCGCAGATCTGCGGATGCGGCACGAGCGCCATGATGCGCGGATCGACCAGGCCGGCGCCGAACGAAACCGGCGCGGCCGCCGTCGGAGCGATGACCAGCGCGGAGAGTCCGGTTGTCTGAGGCGCGCTCGGGTCGCTGCCAAACCAGCGCAGGTCGGCAAGCTGCTGCGTGGTCCCGGCGCGATAAACCAGATACGCGGCTACGTCCGGGTTTTCGTCGAGCGCCCACGCGACGATGGCCGTCGAGACGGCCGGCTGCACCTTGTAGAGCACCGGCGCGCGTGGTGGCGTGCTGGGTTGGGTGTAGTAAGGACCGATTGACCCGGTGCGCGCGCTTACCGTGCCGGCGTTGTTGAATGCGGCGAGCGTGTAGAGCGTTCGCCCGAAGCCCTTGCCATCGACGCTCGTCGAAATGGGGGTATCGAGGGGCGACGGGTCGCCGTTCACGCGTGCGAAGCCGGTCGCGTTATCGGGCAGGTCCGCAAGCGCACGGAGTTCGTCGTCGAGCAGTCCACCGTAGAAGTGCTCACCGAACGCGCGGCGCGCGGACGCATCGGAGAGCACGTTGGCTAACGTCCACGATGACGGGGCACGGTTCGAGTTACCCTGGTTGTAGGCGTCGAGCCATGCGCCCAGTGCACCGATCCACGCCTGGAGGTCTTTGCGGGGCGTTCCGCTATCGAGGACGGTGGGATTGGCGTCTGCTGCGTTGCCCAGGGCGAGACGGCGTTTCATGTCCGCCAGAACCAGCGACTGGACCGGGGCACGGTAGAGCGAAAAGCTATCGGTGCCGGTTGTGGCGGTGGTGTCGAACGGTAGCGTCCGGCTTGCCTGTCCGGTGAAATCCGCACGATCGAAGTATTCGTGATGGACGCTGTGCACAGGCGTCGGAGGCGTTGGCGGCACGAGCCGCTGCGGGCCGCTGAACGACACCGCCGCCGAAGCCGGTTGCCCGCGCGGCGCGTTGAGGCCATTGGGATCGACGATCATTTCGTTGGGCGCGAACGGCGTCTGGGTCGAGCCCGTCACCGAGAAGCGGCCACGCGCCGATGTCTGCGCAAGCGGAACGTCCAGGGGGACGGCCACGTTGATCTGCATTGCGCAACCGCTGATCAGATAAGCCGTTTGTCCGATGCTTTGCTGCGGGGTGGCGCCCATACGCGAAAAGGTACCCGAGTTGATGACCGCGACGACCGGCGCGCCTCCCGATGGCCCGCGCGCTTCCGGGCGTACGACATGGCGCTCGCGTGCGCCGTCCGGGAAGGTGAGGACCAGTAACGCGGTGGGATCGCCTGGGTTTGGCGCCGGCAGCGGCGGGTCCGTTTCGATTTCGATCTGCGCGCCAGTGCTATCGGATGGCGTGGCCGATACGACCGTCATCGCCGAGATGACCGGTGAGGGCACCGCGAAGTCGTATTCGACGAGCGTGCCGGTTGGGTTGCCGGTTGCCAGGTCGACTGACTCGACCGTGAGGCGCGCGCTGCGAATATCGGGGTACATCGCCAATGTGCCGCCTGACCAGTTGATTGCCGCGGTCAGCGTGCCTCCTGTCCATTTCAGGGGAGCCTGCGGCGGCGGCGGGTTCGCCGCGCCTGCGGCCAACGCCCGGTTGTCGAATCCGCGCAGCGAAAGCGCCGAAGGCGACGCGGCGATGTGTTCAACGCCGAGTGGAGCCGTCCATTGGCTGAAATTCCCAAGTACACCGAACAGATTAAACCCGGCCACGGCATGGCGCCAGCCGCCTGCCGGGTCCGGCAGCGAAGCATCCGCGCACCGGTATCGCCGCTTCGAGGTGAGGGGAGAATCCGCGGGCGTTGCCGCGGCCGCGGCGAGCACGCGTTTGCTGAGTCGCTGCACCTCGCTACCGCCGGTATCGTTGCGTTCGACGACAAAGCCGATGGGGCGGGTGGGTGGCGGGATCGCGGCCGGGTCGGTGACCGGGTCGCCGGTGTAGAGCGCTGCAGACGGATCGGGTGCAGGCCATTCGATGTCGATCAGGCTGCGCGGTACGAGTTGGAGCGAACTCGCGTCGACATCGGCATCGCGGTGACGATACGTCGATACCGGATCGCCGGGGGCCACGAGGGGCGCGATCTGATGCGGAGCGTGCAGCATCGCATACCGCGTCCCGATCGGATCGGCCGCGAGGCGGTGGAGCGTTATTTCTCCGACCGTTACCACGATCACCGGTTGGGAGGGAATGGACACGCCGGAAACAACGATCTGATCGATCTGCGATGTGTTCGGATTCGCAGAAATCAACGTGACCAGGGTGAGTGAAGTGGATGCGAACGTGGCACTGGCAACCGTCGTGCCGCCCGACATCGCCTCCACGATGCCCACGCCGGATACCTGGAGATCGATGCGCGCATAGGCATCACCGATCGTGATGGATACCGTTGGCGCATGTGCAACGCCGCTGCCTGTCGACAACGCGATGAGCAGCGCGGCGGGTTGTTGAGACGGCGCCAGTCCACCGAGCGCGATGCCTACTGGGGACGCGGCGACTGCGGGGGCACCCGGATCGAGTTGTGGAACGCCGTCTTTGGTCCAGCGCCACAATGAGGTCGCCGGCAATGTGGAGCCTGCGGTAATCGTTGCACCGTCCTGGACGGCTGTGCCGAGCGCTAGAGCGGCGGCGCTCGCCAGACCAGGAATCAAGACGCGCGCGGCTTCTGGCGTGTCGCCCCAGAACCCCGCGATGCAGTAATCGTAGTCGACCCCCGCCGTTGCTTCGCTGTCGACGAAATAGACGCCCAATACGCGTGCGCAGTAAGGATCGAATGCAAGCAGAAGCAGTTGCTGAATCAGCGTTAGACCAAGCGCCGGCGCGTTCCCCGCAGCAGCGGCGTCGTTGAGCGGCACGCGCGCGAGCGCTGCGCCCGGAAATCCTTCGACGAGGCGAATCAGTTCTCCATGAAGGTCCGTGAGTTTTGTTTGCTGACCTGCTGCATCGAGTGTTGCGGATATCAACAAACCGCCGAGCCGGCGCGCCGATTCGCTCAAATCGCTCGAGGCGAGAGCATCGTCAGATGCGGTGGCCGGATCTGGCGCGCCTGCGTACCGCGGCGGCCAGTTCGAGTCGGTGACGGGCAAAGTGAACGGCATTCCCCATCGCTGCCATCCCCCATCGTCAGGCGACCCCCATGCCGGTGGCCCTCCTTGAGGGCTCGTCGGCGCTTCGCAGCTCTCGTCGTGGAGAGCCGTTTCGCAAGGCGGCCCGGCAAGCGGCTCCGACGTCTCACAGGGGGCCGTTGGATAAGGCGCGAACGGAGGATAGGGT
>NZ_JAMBPR010000052.1 GCF_024206475.1 Paraburkholderia sp. CNPSo 3274 | reverse complement strand
TACGCAAGATCGTCAAGACGCGTGGGCACTTCCCGACGGACGAGGCCGCGACCAAACTGCTCTGGCTGGCCTTGCGCAATATCACGGCTGACTGGAGCCGTGCCGCGCATGACTGGAAAGCCGCGATGAACCAGTTCGCGATCCTCTACGAGGATCGCTTCACCAGAAATCATTTGTAGAATGCAATTGATGAGCCTGCCAGACGGCAGGCTTTTATCTGCCTTGCACACAAAAATTCAGACACTCCCATGGGGAATCGCCCAGGACCCGCCCGAGCTTCCCGCGGTATGTACGCGCGTTTATCAGATCGAGGATAACGGCCAGGATAGCCGAGGTGATGCTCGTCTCGCCAAACAAAAGCTCAATGACTGAAGCTGACTGAGGGCGACTGAGAAAATAAACGAATAAATGTTGTGCCAACACGAGGCCGTATCCACTTCCTGTGCGGGCGGCCTCGATTAATAAGAGAGTAAAAACGAGAAAAACATGAGAGTACGTCCTTATCAATTCCGGGGAAAACGCGCCTTGCTGATCGCTGCAATGGCAGGCGTCGCTTCATTTGCAATTTGCGAGTCTTCTGCACAGGCCGCCTTGGGCGGGAGGCTCGACTCACTTCAAATCGAAGCGTCCGCGCTCAGAGGGCAATTGACCTCGACGTCATCGACTTCGACCTACACCACCCAGGTCATCACGCTGCCCACCGGCACGACGGTACGCGAATACGCGAATGCAGCCGGGCAGGTCTTCGCCGTGTCCTGGAGCGGGCCGCGCCCGCCGGACCTTTCGCAATTGTTCGGTACTTACTTCTCCGAATACAAGGCCGCGCTGCAGTCGCCGACCCACGCTGACCTGCATCGACACGTAGCGGTCGAGTCGGCGCAGATGAGATATGTGGGAGGCGGCCGGATGAACAATATGCGAGGCACGGCCTGGTTGCCGGCTGCGGTTCCGACGGGTGTCACGCCGGAGGACCTGAAATGAGCTCGATTCGTAACGCATTTTGGGTAATGGTGGTCTGTGTCGTGCTGGCCGCGTGCGGTGGCGGTGGCGGTAGCAGCGGTAACGGTGGCCAGACCGCGCAATCGAGCACACCGAATTCGGGCACGGGCAACGGTGGGAACTCGAGCGACCCTTCGCTGGGCACCGGTAACGTCCTGCCGATTCGAGTGGACACCACATTGGCGCCTGGCGGTAGCGGCTATGCGCCCAATCTCCCGGTGGCCACGGTGACGGTGTGCCTCCACGGCACCACGCAATGTACGGTCGTGAGTGACGTCATCGTGGACACCGGTTCGGTCGGGCTGCGCCTTACGGCCTCGGCGCTTGGCGCCCTGGCCAGCTCGCTTCCCGAGCAAAAGGACGGCAGCGGGAATGTCCTTGGCGAGTGCTATCCGTTCGTGGACGGCCGATATTTCTGGGGGCCGGTGGCTACTGCCGATATCAAGCTGGCTGGCGAAGTTGCCAGCAACGTGCCGATGATGATTGACGGTACGCCGGGCGGATTTCCTGCTGCACCCAGCGCCTGTGGCGTCACTCTCGCGGACTCGCCGTCAGTCATTGGCGCAAACGGGATTCTGGGCGTTGCGAATCTCGTGGAGGATTGCCCGGGCTGCACGAGCAATGCGTCGAACGGCTATTACTATTCCTGTAACACGACGACCGGAGCCTGCACGTCGACGGCAGTGACCGCGTCGGCCCAGACGCAGAATCCGGTGGCACTCTTCCCGCAGGACAACAACGGCGTCATCGTCGAGTTGCCCGCCATTTCGGCAGCGGGACAGGCGTCCGTCGATGGTTCGCTCGTCTTCGGGATAGGAACGCAATCGAACAACACGTTCAGCGCGACGTCGGTGCTGGGCTATGACGCGAGCCTGTTCATCTCCACCAGGTACAACGGGCAGGTGTTGGCCGAGTCATACGTCGACAGTGGATCCAACGGCCTGTTTTTCGTCGACAGTTCGATTAACCAGTGTGCCGGGGGGACCGGGTGGTACTGCCCGACGGCCACCACGGCGTTGACGGCGACAGCCTTTGGCAACGCGGGAGCCACGACGCCCGTGACCATGTCCTTCATGGTCGCCAACGAAAACACGCTTGCGAGTACACGCGCCTCGGCTTTCAACAATCTCGCGGCGACGGGAATCAGCAGCACGTTCGACTGGGGCTTGCCGTTCTTCTTCGGGCGCAACGTCTACTTCGCGATTGCGGGCAGGACGGCGCCTGGCGGGACCGCGCCTTACGTCGCGTTCTAATGGCTGATTGACCGCGTACATTCCCGACGCGGCAAAAGGGCGATCACGCTGTTGATGCGAGATCGCCCTTTGTTTTTTGGGCTTGCTAGCGCGCCAGCCGCTCCCGAAGAAACTCAATGAAGCGCTGCGTTTTGGCCGGCAGCAGACGCGTTTCCGTAATGGCGTAGACCGAAGTGGGCGTGCCATGCCACTGCGGCAGAATCCGGCGCAACGTTCCACTGGCCACCTCGTCTGCCACGACTTCTTCCGGCAACAGCACGATGCCCATATCGAGCGCGGCGAGGCGTCGGATCATGCCGACGCTGTTGAGCGTGAATCGTCCGCCCACCTTCACGGTGCTCGTGCGCTTTGCGTCGTGCAAGGTCCACGTGTCAGCCTTCAGGATGACCAGGCATTCGTGCTGTTCCAGGTCGCCCGGTTTGCCTGGCTCGCCAGCCCGCTCGAGATAGCCCGGCGAGGCATAGAGGTATGGCGTGAGCGACGCCAGCGGACGCGCGATGAGTTGCGAGCTTTCGGACTCCCCGATGCGAATCGCCACATCGAACGGGTCGCTCACCAGATCGACACGCCGCGGATTCAGTTCGAAATCGAAGGAGATGGCCGGGTACAGGCGGGCGAATTCAGCGATCAAGGGCGCGAGGTAGGTGACGGCGAAATCGACCGGGAACGAGGCCCGTAGCACGCCGCTCGGCTGCGCGACCATGTCGCCTAGCTGCTCGTGCGCGAGGCGGGCTTCATCGACAATGCGCTTGCAGCGCTCGAAGTAGATCTGGCCCGCTTCGGTCAACTCGATCTTGCGCGTCGTGCGATGCAGCAGGCGCAGTCCGATTGCTTTTTCCAGGCCGCTGATGCGGCGTGAAATGGTGGAGTTCGGCATCCCTATCGCGTCTGCGGCGCTGCGAAACCCCCTGGCTTTGACGACCTCCACGAACAAGGCCATGTCGTTCAGTAGTTCCACCTTGACTGCTCCATCAACGGATCAATGATATCCAAATTACCATATTTATCCCAATCGTGAAGCAGGCGATGATGCACCCATCCAAACCAGTCGAGGTGATCATCATGAGCAAGCTTTTCAATTCCGTGCGCGTCGGGCGTTATACGCTGCCAAACCGTCTGGTCATGGCGCCCATGACCCGCTCGCGCGCGCTGGCCGACGGCACGCCCGGAGAACTGGCCGCCGAGTATTACGCCCAGCGTGCGAGCGTCGGATTGATCGTCTCCGAAGGTACGCAGCCTTCGGAAGATGGACAGGGCTACCTCACCACCCCCGGCATTTATAGCGATGCGCATGTCGCCGGGTGGAAAAAGGTCACATCGGCCGTGCATGCGAGAGGCGGCCATCTCTTCATTCAGCTCATGCACGCCGGCCGCATGTCGCATCCCGACAATACGCGGCACCACCGCGTGGGTGTCGCGCCTTCCGCCATTGCGCCGGGCACGGCCATGTTCACGGCCAGCGGCATGCAGGACATTCCCGTGCCGCGTGCCCTGAGTACCGAGGAAATCCGCCGCACCGTCCTGGATTTCCGCGCCGCCGCCCGCCGCGCGGTCGATGCCGGCGCGGACGGTGTCGAAATCCACGGCGCGAATGCCTATCTGGTTCAGCAGTTCTTCGCGCCGAGCGCCAATATGCGCACCGACGAATACGGCGGCTCGATTGAAAACCGCGCACGCTTTGCGCTTGAAGTCGCGGCCGCCATTGCCGGGGAAATCGGCGCGGACCGCACGGCCATCCGGCTTTCGCCTGGCGCGACGCTGTGGGGCATCGACGAAGGCGCGCAAGGCCCCGATCTTTACCACTATCTGGTGGCCGAACTCGACAAGCTGGGGCTCGCCTATCTGCACATCGCGCATCAGGGCGACGAGGCGCTGCTGGGCGACATTCGCAAGCTGTGGAAGGGCGCGTTGATCGTGAACCGGGCAGGCCGCCCGCGCGAACAGATTGGCGACGATGTGGCGACGGGGCTGGCGGATCTGGAGTCCTACGGTCAGATGGTGCTGGCGAATCCGGATTTCGTCACCCGCCTGCAGCGCAACGCGGCGATGAACGCGGCGGAACGCAACGGCTTCTTTGGGGGCGCCGCGCAAGGCTATACGGACTATCCCAGCTTGAGCGAAGTGGCTGGCGCCTGACGGGACGAGCAGGTGCGGGGCGTGCGTTCCATTCGCCGCGTCAATGCGAAGCCGTCTGCCCAGCGCGGTTTCGCGTGGCTCACGCGAGAGGCCCCGCGAGGGCGCGCCGATACCACGCATGGAAATGGCGCATGCCGTCTTCGAGCGGCGACTGATACGGCCCGGCGTCGCTGATGCCGCGCCTGTGGAGGCGCAGGCGTCCCGCGTCCATGCGCTCGGCGATCTCGTCGTCCTCGATCATCGTCTCCAGATACGCAGCGCGCTGGGCGTCGATGAACTCGCGCTCGAATGCCGCGATCTCTTCAGGGTAGTAGAACTCCACCACGTTGAGCGTTTCCTGCGGGCTCTTCGGATACAGCGTCGAGACCACGAGCACGTGCGGGTATAGCTCGATCATCTGCGTGGGGAAATACGCGAGCCAGATGGCGCCGAACTCGGGCGCCGCGCCGCCGCGATAATCGAGCAATCTATCGTGCCACGCGCGATAGATTTCCGAACCCGGCTGCGCAAGCGCGGCGTGCACGCCCACGCGCTGCATGCTGTACGTCTCGGCGAATTCCCAGTCGAGCGTTTCGCAGGTTACGAAGCGCCCGAGCCCTGGATGGAATGGCGCGACGTGATAGTCCTCCAGATAGACTTCGATGAAAGTTTTCCAGTTGTACCGGCAGGTATGCGTTTCGACGTGATCGAGCACGTACTCGGAGAAGTCGAACTCCGGTCGGGCGAACACGCGCGCCATGTCGCGCGCGGGCTCGCGAGGTCCTTCATAGAGCAGCCCATGGCAATTTCGCAGTTCGAAACGTTCGAGATTGCGGCACGGCTTGCGCTCGAACTCGGGCGCGCCGATCAGTTCGCCGCCAGGAGCGTACGTCCAGCGATGCAATGGACACACGATGTTGCCGCCGCTCGCGGCGAGATTGCCTTGCGCGGGGGCACCGCCGGTCGCAGCGACGTTGCCAGCCATGCCGCCCAGCATGAGCGCCTGGCGATGGCGGCAGACGTTCGAGAGCAATTGCACGCCGCTCTCGCCGCGCACCAGCACGCGGCCGCCTTCATCCTGCGGCAGGTGCCGCCAGTCGCCGCGCTCGGGCACCGACTGTTCGTGGCCCACGTATAGCGCCGAGTGCGCGAAGATACGCGCCATCTCGCGCTCGAACAGCGCCTCGTCGAAATAGGCGCTCGCGGGCAATTGCCCGTGCGCTTCCTCCGTATCGGGCGGCAGCGCGAGATGCGCGAGGTCACTGATATCGTTCATCGGTCGGGTTCATCCTGTTTCGTGTTGCGCGTTCAGGCGCACGATGCGTTCATGCTTTGCGAGCCGCGGGCAGGTGCTGCAGAGTCCGCCGTCGCGGCGGCGATAGTGGTAGCAGCAGGTGCGACGCTCCAGCGCGAGCGCGCTTGCGCCGTTCGTGCGCGAGAACGGGAAATAGCCTGAGTAGCCTTGCAGGCCGAGCGCCGCGAGCCATTGCCGGCCGTGCGCCTCGACCTGTGCGTCACTCCATGCGGGCTGCGCCTTGCGCGCCGCAAGCAGTGCGGCGAGCACCACGTCGGCTTGCGTGCCGCGCGCCGATGCTGGATTCAGACGGATCACCGGCATCAACTCGTCGTCCATCTGCTCGCAACACGAGAGGATTTCGCGTGCGGCGTGCGTGATCAGCGCGTGCGTGTCGCCCTGCGCCGGTTCGTGATCGCGTATGCGGACCTCGCGGGTCCAGCCCTCGGCAATGGGCTGCGCGATGTCCGCCAGCGACAGGGACACGCCAGCCGCATGCACCCCGATCACGCTCAAGTAGAGCGGTTGCCAGATCAGGATGCCCCAGCAGCGCGACGACCAGTAGGGGCGGCCCGCTTCGGGGTAGGTGCGCGACCAGAAGGTAAAGAGCGCATCGAGCGCAGCGCGATTGGTTTCGCTGTTGGGCGGTGCAGGGCGCGTATGCACGATGCCTTGTGCGGGTCGCGCGGCTACCACGCCCTGCAACCCCGGTACGAGCCGCGCGGCGAGATGCAGCATGTCGTCGAGCGCGCGGTTTGCGGCCATGCTTATGCCGCGACCGCTTCGGCGCTCATGCCATTCGCCTGCGCGGCATCTCGCGGCGCGCCGCGCCTGCCCGCCAGCGGATTGCGCAGATTGCCCGCCATCTTCAGATTGCCCGCGGGATCGGCGAGATTGACCATCTGCAGGTTGTTTCCCAGCTGCAGACGGTTCAGGCACGAGTGCAGGAACACGGGCGCGAAGAGGTCGTAATCGGCGTATTTGCGCGCGAGTTGCGGGTGCTCGTCCTGATAGCGCGCGACGCAGCGCGCCACCGAGTCCCAGAACTGGTCTTCCGTGCAGCAACCGTGCTCGACGAGTACCTGATTCATGTAGCGGAAAAAGCCGTCGAACACGTCGATGAAGATCGCGAGCAGCTTGACGCGCTCGGGCACGTCCACGGCGAGGCGCTTGACGTTTTCCGGAAGCTGCGCGTCCTTGTTAAGGATTGCAGATTCTTCCGCGATGTCCTTCATGATCGCGCGCACAGGCACATGATTTTCGAGCACCAGGATGAGATTCTCGCCGTGCGGCATGAACACGAGATCGTGCGCGTAAAAGCAATGGACGAGGGGAGCCAGGTACGCCTCCATGTAGCGCTCGAGCCAGGCTTGCGCCGTGAGCCCCGAAGCCTCGATCAGCGCGGGCAGCAGCGCCTCGCCATGGCGGTCCGTATGCAGCAGCGCGGCCATGGTCATGAGCCGCTGGCCTTGTGCCGCGAGCCTGAGCGGATTCTCGCGCCAGAGTGCCGAAAACATCTTCTTGTAGGGGCTATCCACCTGGACGGCCGCTTCGTAATAGCGATTGCGAAAACCGATGGACGCGACTTCGCGCAGCATGGTGAACCCTTTGTCCTGCAGATAAGGATCGCTCGCCACGAGGCCTTTGATGAAGTCGTTGATGGCGGGCGTGCCCGACATGTAGTACGGCGAGAGCCCCCGCATGAAGCCCATGTTGAGAATCGAGAGTGACGTCTTCACATAGCGTTTCGAACGGTCAGAGAGATTGAAGAACGTGCGGATCGACTGCTGGGCCAGATAGCGGTCCTCGCCGAAGCCGAGGCAAATGATGCGGTTGGTCGCGACATAGCTCGCAAACGCGATCGAAAGCTTGTTGAACCACTGCCACGGGTGCGCCGGCATCAGCCGATAGTCCGCAAAGTCCACGCCACGTGCTTCGACCATCGAGCGAAAGCGCGCGATGGTCTGCACGCCCAGTTCTTCTTCCATGAGCTGTTCGTAGTCGAGGTCGGCGGCGCTGTGGAACGCTGCATTCTCCTTGTGCACGGCGAGCCAGACGATCTGGACCGGCGAGCCCGCCTCGGGCGCGAACGCGTGATAGTCGCCCGCGTCGAAGCCGAGCCTGCCGTTGTTGGCGACGAAGCCCGGATGGCCCTCGCTCATCGCGGATTCGATCGCCTGAAAATCGGCATCGAGGAGTTCGGACGTGTTCGGACCATCTTTCACAGCTTTGTAGGCCGCGCCATACAGCGTGCTGCTGATTTCATCGAGGTAAATGGGCAGCATTTCCTCCTTGATGCCAAGCCGCGCTTTCACGTCGAGAATGAAGGCGAGCGCGTCCAGCGGTTGCGGCGCGCCATCCTGCGAACACACGATGGTTTCGGCGCGAATGCTCCAGTGGCGCAGCGCGAGCAGGCGCGCATCGAAGGTGTAGACGCGTGTGCCGTCGTCGGATTCCAGCGCATAGCGCGCGTAGTGCTCGCCGGGCGCATCGCCTGCACGCTGTGGCTCGACGATCAGCTCGTGTGCGTACTCGGCAATGGCCTTGCGCACCAGCATGCGGTTCGCGCGCTGCCACACCTCGGGAGTAAGGTGGGCGGTAGCCTCGTGGGGCGTGAGGAGAACATGTTGCATGGAAGCCTGGGTTGCGACGTGATTCATGATGCGATGTCCTTATTGAATTTAGTGATCCTGCGTAATGCAAGCGTAAAAAGCGGTTCGTGTGCAGAACGCGAGCGACGCGGTCTTCTCGCGAAACGCGACGTCCTTCGTATATACGAAGCCCACCGCGCGATTCAGAGCATGTATACGTGTGTTACGCGCATCCGGCTCGACGACGACACGTTGTGCGCCAAGGCGCTCGAACAGGAACGCCATGAGCGTTTCGAACACGTGGCGCGTATAGCCCGATGTACGCCTGGCAGCAGGTCCGACGAACAGATGCATGCCGAGGTCGCCTGCGCACACGTCGTAGTGCTCGCCGATCTCTTCGTGAACCGGGTCGTAGCTTTCGAACAGGAAGGCGGGTGTGTCATCCTGCAACCCGAGCCAGGCTCGCGCGTGCCCCGCGTCCTCGATAGCCTGATAAAACGCGGCCACGTCCGCCACGCTCTTGTCGCGCATGTTCCAGAACGCGGCGCGTTCTTCGATGAACCAGCGGTGCAGCGTGGGCGCGTCGCGTTGCGCGTCGAGCGGGCGGATGTGAAAGGCCTCGAGCCTGGCCATGCGTGCAGCCGGGACATGACGCAGCGCAATTTCGTCAGCGGCGATTTCAGTTCGCACGGGCGGTGACTCCTGTTTCGGCAATCGGGTTGGAAAGGGCGGCCTCCTTGGCGCGCGGCTGGGCGAGCAGCCAGACGCTCGCGAGCGCCGTGAAAACGAGGCCCACGGACGCAACGAAGAACGGCGCACGCATGCCCGCATCGTCGACAATGGCGCCGGCCGCGAACGAGGCCAGCAGCACGCCAAGGTTCTGGAAGAAGTTGATGACGCTGTAATCGGCGGCATACGAGGCGGGCGTGCTCAATGCGAACATCGTCACGTCGAGCTTCACGACGATCTGGAACAGCGCCCAGCCGAACATCACGCGACCCGCGACGATCCACAGCGGCGCCTCCACGCCTTGCAGCAGCATGCCGGCGGTACACAGCAACAGGTTCGCGAGCATGTGGTCGGGCACGCGCTTGCCCTGCGAGGCGAGGCGCTTGTTCAGGCGCAGCGCGACGAGCGCGACCATGCCCGGAATGGCGAACACGAGCCCCGAAACCAGCTCGCCGGGCGCGTGGGTGACCGCTTGCCAATACGACGCCATGAACGGCCGGATGAGATACACGCAGAATTCGAACGCGAGCATGAGCAGAGCGAGGCGCAGGATCGGCATGCGCGCACGCAGACCCGGCTTGACCTGCGTTTCATCGGCCACGCCCGCAAACCGGCAGCGCCGCGCGATGCCATGGGTGCGGATCAGCGCAAGGCAGATCGCCATCTGCACGAAGTCGCCGGCGGCCATGGCGAAGATGCAGTGATGCGCGTCCCAGACCTGCATGACGAAGCCGCCTGCCACCGCGCCCGCAATCGCGCCGAAGTGCACCACCACCGAAAGCACGCCGATGGTATGCGCATGCGATTCCTTCGCTTCGAGCCGCATCATGTACGGGTACATCAGCAGATAGCTGCTTTTGCACGCGAACATCGCGAGCGAGAGCATCCAGAAGAGCGGCACCGTCGCCGCGAAGTAGCTCGCTACCGAAAGCACGCCCGCGGCACACTGCGTGTAGACGAGCAGATGCATGGCGTCGAGGCGCTTCGCAATGCGCGCCCACAGCGGTAGCGTGAGCATGACGACAATGGAGATGAACGCCACGTAAGCGCCCGCATGCACAGGGCTCGTCACGCCATAGCGCGCGGCGAAGAATTGCGGGTAGAACGGAATCAGGATCGCGTCGCTGACGACGGCGAAGATCGTCATCAGGATAATCGTGCTGCGCAGCTTCATTGCGCCTCCAGCGGCGTCTTCACAAACGCTTCGGTGTCGGGCACCGAGAAGTCCTGGAGTGCGATACGCCGTTCAATCTTGTAGTGCTCCACGCCGGTCAGCTCGCGCAGAATGCAGGAGTTGCGATAGCAGCTCATGCCAAGATCGGGGTTGGTCAGGCCGTGGCTGTAGAGCCCCGCGTTTTGCACGAAGATCTCGCGCCCGCTCACGTCGATCGCATAGTTGCGCGAGAGACGGTAGCGCCCCTTGTCGTCCCAGCGGATGCGAGCGCGAATGCCGTCGATGAAGCCGGGCACGTTCTGCCCATAGCCGGTCGCGAAGATCGCGCCGTCCGTGACATGGGTATATTGCACGCCCTCGTCGCGCTGCACGAAGCGCAGGTGAAAGCGGTCGTCGATGCGGTCGTGATGGCAGGCGCTCAGCTCGGAATTGGTGATGAGGCGCGCGCTGTTGCTGCCGCGGCTGCGGCGGTCGTCGAGCAGGTCGTAAATCTGGTTGATGAGCGAGGCGTTCACGCCTTTGTAGAGACTGTCCTGCTTGGCGATGATGTTTTCGCGCACGCCGTCCGGCAGGTTGTAGAAGTAGTCGATATAGTCGGGCGAGATCATTTCCAGCGTGAGCTTTGTGTTTTCCATCTGGAAAAAACGCGGCGAACGCGTGATCCATGTGAGCGTGTAGTCGTGCTCGTCGCTTTCCTTGAGCAGGTCGTAGAATATCTCGGCTGCGCTCTGACCGCTGCCAATCACGGCGATCGAGCGCTTTTGCTGCAGCTCGGCTTTGCGCGCCACGTAATGCGCGCTATGGATGCAGCGCGCGCGCAGCTCGCCGCAGCACGGCGGCAACTGCGGGACGGAACCCACGCCGATCACGAGGCGCGCGGCGCGATGCGTGAACGGCTGGCCGGTGCGCACGTGCCGACCGCGCACCACGTAATGGCCTTGCTGGGCGTCGTATTCAACGTGCTCCACACTCGAGCCGAACGCGATGCTCGAAAGCTGCCTGATAGCCCATTTGCAGTAGCGGTTATATTCGGCGCGGCTCAGATAAAAGCGCTCGCGAATGTAATACGCATAGAGTTTGCCTTCCTGCTTGCAGTAGTTGAGGAAGCTGAACTTGCTTTTGGGATCCGCGAGGCTCACGAGGTCGGCGAGAAACGGGTTTTGCAGCGTGGTGTCGTCGATCAGCATGCCCGGGTGCCAGTCGAAGTCCTCGTTGCGTTCGAGGAATAGGCCGCGCAGATCGCGGATCGGATCGGCCAGGCAGGCGAGACTCAGATTGAACGGCCCGAGGCCGATTGCCACGAAGTCGAGCACGGCCAAGGGCGGACCTGGATTGACATTAGTTCTACTCATAATTGAACTTTCACCTGGATCGGAAAGGACCATGTGGAGTTACCATCATCGATGGACGAAGACGGCGAGAAGGCTCACGAGGCGCAACCGCGTAACCGGTTGCGCTGGCGTGTGGCGTTTAGATGCGAATGAGAGTGATTCTCGTCTGATGATAATAGGAAACTCGCCGCCCAATGACAAGGGCAAAACGCACAGCGGTGAGGATGCCGAACTATCGTGCCTGCCCAATACGCATCATGGCCGGCATGCTCGATCGGGGGCAAAGTCCGGCTGCGCCGGGGTGAACGGGCGATTGGCTACGGTAGGGCGACAGTGCGGTTCGTAGCCGCGGCACCGCATTTTGGGCGTCAAATCATCTGACAAAAGACCCTGTGGACTGCAGGGGTTAGATGCGCGCAGGGAACATTTGGGCTCTAATCGCGCGCGATTCGCGTGCGCGGGGCCACGGCTTCTTGGCAATCATGACGCGATGATCACAAACGTGGCTCGCTTTCCGCCATTACTCGGTCTTGCGCGGCGGCGGACTATGCCGTGCGAGAAATCGGTCGAGCTGGCTGGCAAACGCCTTGCTGTCACGCGCGCTGAACGGAGCCGGACCGCCCGTTTCGATGCCTGCATTGCGCAGTTGATCCATCACGTCGCGCATCGTCAGCCGTTCCTGAATATTCTCGCGCGTGAACCAGTTGCCGCGCGGATCGAGCGCCTGCGCGTTCTTTTCGAGTACCGCAGCGGCAAGCGGTATATCGGCGGTGATCACGAGATCGCCCGGCTCGACCAGTTCGACAATACGGGCGTCGGCCGCGTCGAATCCCGCCGGCACCTGAATCGACTTGATGAAGGGCGACGGCGGTGTGCGCAGATATTGGTTTGCCACCAGCGTCACCTGGACTTCGGCACGCCGCGCGGCCCGAAACAACATGTCCTTGATGACGGTGGGGCAGGCGTCAGCGTCGACCAGCACGTGCATGTAGATATTCCCGGCACAGTAAAGCGCGATCATATCGCAATGCCGGCGATGCTCCGCGCATTGCCCGACGTTTCCTGTCGTTGCCGGTTGCACTGCGTTTTCCTTGCATTTGCCTGCATTCCTGCCAACATTGATCTGGCGATGGAGCCGGATGCCCCCGACCTGACACTGCGAAGACGGAGCAGATATGAGCGACGCTACCCACGGGTTTGATGCCGCCGGGGAACACAGGGACACAAACGGGCTGCGGCTGGGCGCGCTCGTTGCCCTCGTCGTCGGCTCGATGATCGGCGGCGGCATCTTTTCATTGCCGCAGAATATGGCCGCTTCCGCCGGCGTAGGCGCCGTTCTGATTGGCTGGGTCATTACGGCCTTCGGCATGCTGGCCCTCGCGCTGGTATTTCAGACGCTCGCCAACCGCAAGCCGAATCTCGATGGCGGCGTCTACGCATACGCCAAGGCCGGATTCGGCAATTACATGGGCTTCGCCTCGGCCTGGGGCTACTGGATCAGCGCGTGGCTTGGCAACGTCGGATACTACGTGCTGCTATTCAGCACGCTCGGGTATTTTTTCCCAGTCTTCGGTGAAGGCAATACGTTACCCGCAATCGCCTGCTCCTCGGTGCTGCTGTGGAGCGTGCATTTTCTGGTGCTGCGCGGCATAAAAGAAGCGAGTTTCATCAATCAGATCACGACGATTGCGAAGATCGTTCCGCTCGTCCTTTTCATCCTCATCTGCCTCCTCGCGTTTCGGCTGGATGTCTTCTCGACCGATGTCTGGGCGCGCTCGAATCCGGCGCTGGGCGGTGTGCTGGATCAGGTCCGGAACATGATGCTCGTCACGGTCTGGGTGTTCGTCGGCATAGAGGGGGCCACCGTCTTCTCGGCGCGCGCCGCTGACCGCAAGAGCGTCGGCAAGGCCACGGTGATCGGATTTTTCATCGTGCTTCTCGTGCTGGTGCTCGTCAACGTGCTGGCGCTCGGCATCATGACGCAGCATCAACTCGCCGGGCTAAAGAACCCCTCGATGGCGGGCGTGCTCGAACACGTTATCGGACATTGGGGCGTGGTGCTGGTGAGCGTGGGGCTCGCCATTTCGCTGGCTGGCGCGCTGCTTTCGTGGGTCATGCTGTGTGCGGAGATTCTGTTCTCGGCCGCGCGCGACTGCACGATGCCCGCGTTCCTGCGCAAGGAAAACGCAAGACAGGTGCCGGCCAACGCGTTATGGCTGACCAACGGCATGGTGCAGGTGTTTCTGCTCATCACGCTGGTGTCGAAAGGCACGTACCTCTCGCTCATCTATCTCGCCACCTCGATGATTCTCGTGCCTTACTTCTGGTCGGCGACCTATGCGTTACTGCTCGCCATTCGCGGCGAGACTTACGAACTGTCAAAAAAGGAGCGCCGTAGGGATTTGATCATTGCTGCGGTTTCCGTGGTCTACGCGGCCTGGCTACTTTATGCCGGTGGCGTGAAATACCTTCTCCTTTCATCACTGCTTTATGCGCCGAGCGTCGTCTTGTTCGCCAAGGCGAGGCTCGAGGCCGGGCAGAACATCTTTACGCATCTGGAGAAAATCGTATTCGCGGCCGTGCTCGTTGCCGCAGTCGTGGCAGGCTACAGTTTGTATCGCGGGTTGCTGAGCCTTTGATTGGGCGGCCGATAGTCGCTATGCGCGCTTATACCAGGAGGCACCATAGCGCGAAGAGCGGGGTGGTTCCCGAGCGCATGGCGTGCATGCTGTTGGGCGTATTGTGCAGGCCGCCGCCGATGCCCGGATCGAACCAGCCTCCGTCGCGCTGGCGGAATTCCCCTGCGCTGAGCAGCACATAGGCTTCTTCAGGGGGATGTTGATGATCGGGGTACCGTGTGTGAGGCGCGAGCAGCGAAAACCCTAGCTGCACGTCGTATCGGCTTTCCATGCCACCGGGGCCGCAAATCATGCCGTTCACGTGCTGCTCGACATAGTCTTTGCTTCCGATCGATCCGGAAGTTCGCCGCTGCCAACCGATAGCGGGTTCAAGCATTTTGATAGCGCGGACCGCGTCGCCGAGACTGGTTGTGTCATCAAGCAGTGGTGCGAGCGATGAATCGAGGAGATCGCAGGCGGGGTAGCGTTCGCGGTTGCGCTTGCCGTCGTCGGACGGTTGTTCGAGACGCTCGAATACCTTCACCGCCAGGTGGCGGCCTGCCTCCGGCAGCGCTGGGGCCTGAAACAGCGCTCGGGCAACGCGAATGAAATGCTCGAGGTTCTCATGTCGTTGATACATGGGGGCTCCGGTAGTTGCGTAGATCGTACTCACGAAGTCAGCGCCGCGTCGGCTCGCCTCGCAGCCACTCAATGAGCTGCGTGATGACTGGAGTGATGGTCCGGCCGTGAGGCACCACGACGAACCAGGCGTCGCTGGGCCGTAACGTCGCGAGGTCGATGCGGACCAGATCTCCAGAACGAAGCAAGTCGTCGACTAGTCTGTTCCAGCCCAAGGCTATCCCCTGTCCGTATCTCACGGCTTGAATGGCGTCGGTGTAGAGGCTGCACCGCAGCACTTTGTTCAGGCGCGCGGGCCGGTACCCGACGGCGCGAAACCATTCGTTCCAGCCCATCCATCCTTCGGACGTGGCATCCGACTCCACGAGCGCCATCTTCGCCAGGTCATCGAGCGAGCGAGGCGTGCCGTATTCCTCCAGGAACGCCGGCGAGCATACGGGAAAGACTTCAACATCGAACAGCAAGGTCGAAGTCCCGTCCGGCCAGTTGCCGTCCACATAGCGCACTACTTCCGGACTCAGCGGCTAGTCATCTCGGGCGCAAACGAATCGCAGACGCTCGACACGAAAGTGGCCTGCACGAAGCTGCTGGGCGGAGTCGAGCGCCGCGATCTCGGCGACGTCCACATGTGGGGCCATCATTCGTGGACTCACGTGATGAGCGACCATGCCGTGGTCGCCTACAGCTTGCCCCTCGCGCCGGACAAGACGCTCGTGCGCACGCTCTGGCTGGTCCATGCAAACGCGATTGAAGGCGTGGACTACGACCTGAAGAGGCTCACTGAAGTGTGGGTCGCGACGACGACCCAGGACGCGGAGCTCGTTGGGAACACGCATGCGGGAACGCAAGATCCGGCCTATATTCCCGGGCCTTTCTCGAACTTCACCGAGGCAGCGTTGGACCAGTGTTCGCGCTGGTACGACGCGAAGCTGAAGGCGCACGGAGTGTGAGGTCGCCATGAACGTAGCCGCAGATTCATGTTTCATCGGGCAGGGCCAGGACATGCTTGATCGCTTTTGCAGTGCGAGCACGTGGGAATGCGCTGACGCGCAGTGGCCGAGTCACGAACAGCGCACGCTGACGTGCATACGCGTGTGCGCCGAGACGCACGACGCGCGGACATTCGTGTTCAGCACGCGGGACGGTCATTTCAGTTTCGAGCCGGGGCAGTTCATTACCGTGTCCGCTGAAATCGACGGTAAAGCGGTCAGCCGTTGCTACACGATCTCTTCGCCGCCCACACGTCCCTATACGCTTTCCATTACGGTCAAGCGCACGCCGGGCGGCGTCATGTCGAACTGGCTGCACGAGAACATGAGGGAGGGCGTCGACTTGAATGCCTTCGGGCCGTCCGGCGTGTTCACGCCGTCTTCGGGACCCGCTGTAAAGAGTCTCTATCTTTCGGCGGGATCGGGCGTGACGCCGTTGATGTCCATGACGCGCGCGGCGCTCGACCTGGGGCTGAATCGCGACATCGTGTTCATTCATAGCGCGCGGACGCCGGAAGACATTGTCTTTCGCAACGAGCTTTCCGGCTTGTGCGCGCTCTCGGACAAATTGCGCGTGGTTCACGTCTGCGAAGCGCTCGGGAGCGAGCCGGACTGGTCGGGGCCCGTGGGGCGCCTCAGCCTGGATCTGTTGATGGAGCATGTGCCGGACTACCGCGACCGCGAAGTGTTCATCTGCGGACCGGGCGGTTATATGGACGCTGCCAGAATGATGCTGGCGCAAGGTGGGCATGACACCTCCCGCTATCATCAAGAGAGCTTCAACTTCGCGGAGACCGTGGAGCGCGCCGAAGCACCAGTTACTGAGTCCAGCGCCGAGCCGGCCGCGCAGGTCGCCTTTACGGTGCAACTGGCGCGCTCGGGCCGCTCGTTCACGATGGACGCCTCGCAGACCGTGCTCGTCGCGGCGCGTAAGGCCGGTGTGCCCTTGCCA
Organism: Paraburkholderia sp. CNPSo 3274; assembly: GCF_024206475.1. Taxonomy (GTDB): domain Bacteria; phylum Pseudomonadota; class Gammaproteobacteria; order Burkholderiales; family Burkholderiaceae; genus Paraburkholderia. Next base: position 46,295 of record NZ_JAMBPR010000052.1, on the reverse strand, counting down.
TCGTCATGCAGCCAGGGCATATGCGGGACCTGCAAGACGAAGGTGCTCGAAGGCTCCGTGGACATGAAGCACAACGGCGGCATTCGTCCGCGCGAAATCGAGAAGGGTATGCGGTTAATGTGCTGCAGCCGCCCAACTTCAAACCTCGTTCTCGATATGTAGCAGCGGGACTGCAGTCTGAATGGCTTCGACCGTTGTTCAGCTTGAATTGAAATGCTCCAATGCCCTGTCGTGTCCCGCAATGCGCTGCGTGGCGCGCCGGGGCAATTCCTTTTTGTTGTCTGAGCTTTCGCAAAATCGCTCGCATTTTCCTGGTAGTTTCCCTGACTAAATCCCCCCCAGGACTTTCCCTTGTTCTGCGCGGCGTGCGCTGCTTCTCGATCATTGGCCAAACGCGGCCATTCCCAACACTCAATTGCCCGCAAAGCCCCTACCTATATAGGGTCTTCGCGTCATTCGCCGATTCGCTAAACGTTTCATCGCTCACTTGGCGCCTCGCACGCATTACCAAAGGTATGGGAAAGGGCCGAAAAAATGTAGCGGGAGGGCGCGATTTGGATTGCTACGCTGCACTCACTGCATCAACGGTCGCACCAGAAGCGAATCCATCGAAGTAACGGATTCGAAGCCGGGCAAGCGCTGATGCTAGCTGAATCGCCACGCTAGAACGCCGGGTCGTACCGGAGTTCGCCAGCGTCAATTTTTTGAACCAGCCAGTTGGGATGACAAATGGCCCCTCATCTGACGTTCGCACCGGGCGACGCATTGCCGCCAGGCGCAATCAACACAGCGGGTACGCCTTCAGTGGCCCGGCCCATCGCCATATCGGGAACCGACATTCTGACGGTCAAGAACCTGTCGAAGATTTTCGGCCCGAAGCCCGAGGTTGCCGCGCAACTGGTCAAGCAAGGCCTGGGCCGCGATGAAGTCTTCAAGCGCACCGGCAACATGGTGGCGGTCAACGACGTCAGCCTCAACGTGAAGGCCGGTGAAATCTTCGTCATCATGGGCCTCTCGGGTTCCGGCAAATCGACGCTCGTGCGGCTGCTCAATCGCCTGATCGAGCCGACGTCTGGTCAAGTCGTTCTTGAAGGCCGCGACATTGCGCCGATGTCCACGCCCGAACTGCGTGAAGTGCGCCGCAAGAAGATGGCGATGGTGTTCCAGTCGTTTGCGTTGCTGCCTAACCGCACGGTGCTCGACAACATCTCGTATGGCCTGGAAGTCGCGGGCATGAAGAAGGCTGAGCGCTATGAAATCGCCCGGGCTGCGCTCAAGCGCGTGGGACTCGGGTCATACGAAAAGCTTCTGCCCGGCGAACTTTCGGGTGGCATGCAGCAGCGAGTCGGTCTGGCTCGCGCCCTGGCGGTCAATCCTGCGGTGCTGCTGATGGATGAAGCCTTCTCCGCGCTCGATCCGCTGATCCGCTTCGAAATGCAAAGCGAATTGCTGCGGCTCCAGAAGGAGGAGCAGCGAACCATCGTTTTCATTTCGCACGATATCGACGAGGCCATCAAGATCGGCGGCCGTATCGGCATCATGAAGGACGGCTGCCTGATTCAGGTCGGCACGCCGGCCGAACTCATCCAGTCTCCGGCGGACGACTACGTGCGGGACTTCTTCCGTCACGTCGACGTGTCGCGTTTCCTCAAGGCTGACAGCCTGCTGACCCGCGTCGATCGCGGTCTGATTTCCGGCGATGTTGGCGCGCCCGCTGAGCGTTACCTCAATCAACTGATCGATAGCGGCGCGGAGTGTGGCTATGTGTGCGATCAAGCTGGCCGCTATCAGGGCTGCGTCACGCCCGCTTCGCTGCACAAGGCGGGTGCCCAACCCCTGCGAGAAGCGTTGCTCAAGGACTTGAGCACGGTGTCGCTGGACACCGACCTGCACGAACTCTCCGCGATCGCACTGAGCCAGCAACACGACGTGCCGGTGACGGACGCGGCAGGCAAGCTCGCGGGCGTCGTGTCGTGCCGAACGATACTCAAACAGGTTATGGAGCGGAGGGCAGCATGAATTCGTCAGTCATCGGCAAGTTTGCAGAGAACGCCGTCAATTTTCTTTTCAATCACTTCCAGGGCGGATTCAACGCCTTTTCCGCGGCGCTGGGCGCAGTCGTCAAACTGCTCGAAGACGGCCTTGGGGCGATTCCCTTCGTCGCGATGCTCGTCTTTCTCGTGGCGTTCGCATTGTGGCGCCGCGGTATCGCCTTCGCGGTGTTCGTCGGTATCGCGCTGCTGCTTATTCACTACATGGGGCTGTGGCCGCAAACGGTCGCTACGTTGGCCCTTGTCGTTGCCGCGACGGTTTTCAGCCTCATCGTCGGCGTGCCGCTCGGCATCTGGGGGGCGCGAAACAAGCGGGTCGAAATGATTCTGCGCTCGCTGCTCGATTTCATGCAGACCATGCCGGCATTCGTTTATCTGATTCCCGCCGTGATCCTGTTTGGCCTCGGCCGTGTGCCAGCCGTAATCGCAACCGTCGTGTTCGCCATGCCGCCTGTGGTGCGGCTCACGACGCTCGGCATCCGCCAGGTCCGCGAGGAATTGCTGGAAGCGGGCCGCTCGTTCGGCAGCACCGACGCGCAACTGCTCTGGAAGATCCAGCTGCCGAATGCATTGCCGTCCATCATGGCCGGCGTGAACCAGACCATCATGATGTCGCTTTCGATGGTCGTGATTGCCTCGATGATCGGCGCAGGCGGCCTCGGCGAGTATGTGTTGAGCGGCATCCAGCGCCTCGACATCGGCATCGGCTTCGAAGGTGGTCTCGGCGTCGTGCTGCTGGCCATCGTGCTGGACCGCCTGACGGAGACGTTTGGTGTGAAGTCGAAGAAGAGGAGACCCGTCACGAAAGTGGGCAAAGCTGGCACCACCGAAGCGGCGCATAGCTGACCAGCCGGATGCCTGCCTGAAATCATGGGCAGGTCATCCATGACGGAATGAGTAGTTTCAATATAAATACGGAGTACTAAGATGATTAGCGATATGTTCAAGTCAGTCATGACGAAGGTCGCGCTATCGACGGTCGTCGCCATGAGTGTCGGCGTCGGGTCTGCCGTGGCGGCGGAACCGATCAAGCTGGCGATCACCGACTGGGCCGACGTTCTCGCCACGGCCAACGTCGCCAAATACGTGCTCGAAACGAAACTGAATCAGCCGGTCAAGTTCGTCAATGCGGACATCGGCATTCAGTTCCAGGGCGTGGCGCGCGGCGACCTCGACATCATGGTGGGCGGCTGGCTGCCGGTGACGCACGCCGTGTACTACGCGAAGTACAAGAACGATCTGGATGATGTCGGCGTTATCTACACGGGCGGCCGAAACGGCTGGGCCGTGCCCGCCTACGTGCCGGAGTCCCAGGTTTCATCGATTTCGGACCTGAACAAGCCGGACGTCAAGAGCAAGCTCGACGGCACGATTCAGGGCATTGGTCCGGGTTCCGGCCTGATGCAGGCGTCCGAGAAGTCGGTTCAGGCTTACAGCCTGAACGGCTACAACCTGCAGTCGTCGAGTGAAGCCGGAATGCTTGCTGCCGTGTCGAGGGCGTACCAAACGAAGCAGTGGGTCGTTGCCACGGTCTGGAGCCCGCACTGGCTCTGGCAGAAATGGCAGATGCGCTATTTGAAGGACCCCAAGGGCACGCTGGGCGGGGAAGAACAGGTCCACGCGTTCGCGTCCAGGCAGTTCGCCACCAAGTTTCCCCGCGCCGATGTGTTTTTCAAGCACTTCAAGCTGACGCTGGCTGATGTCGAAGCCATCGAACTCGAAGGCAACAGCACGAACGACTATGCAACCGCCGCGAAGAAGTTCGTCGACGCGCATCCAGAGAAGCTGAAAGCCTGGCTGCAGCAGTAACCAGAAGGTTCGTATTCACGGGGGCAGGAAAGGCCCGCTGCCCCAACGATTTTCATGTTCTAGCAGGGCCTGCTTGACACGATTACTTCCTGGAGTGACCTGTGAGCGAAAACTCGTGCTTCTTTTCTGAAACGCTCCAGAGCCGTGACCCGGTCATTGCATCGGAGATCGCGCTCGAATTGCGCCGGCAACAAACGCAGATCGAATTGATCGCTTCCGAAAACATTGTTTCGGCGGCGGTGATGGAAGCGCAAGGGACGGTGCTGACCAACAAGTACGCCGAGGGTTATCCGTCGAAGCGCTACTACGGCGGCTGCGAGCACGTCGACCGCATCGAGGCGCTCGCGATCGACCGCGTGAAGGCGCTGTTCGACGCCGGGTATGCCAATGTGCAGCCGCATTCGGGCGCGCAGGCAAACGGCGCAGTCATGCTCGCGCTGGTCAAGCCGGGCGACACGGTGATGGGCATGTCGCTGGACGCTGGCGGCCACCTCACGCATGGCGCGCGACCGGCGCTTTCCGGCAAGTGGTTCAACGCCGTGCAGTATGGTGTGAGCCCGCAAACGTATCGTATCGATTACGACGCAGTGCGGCGGCTCGCGCAAGAGCACCGGCCGAAGCTCATCATTGCGGGCTACTCGGCTTATCCGCGCGCGCTCGACTTTGCAGCTTTCCGTGAAATCGCGGATAGCGTTGGCGCCCTGCTGATGGTCGATATGGCCCATATCGCGGGCATTGTCGCAGCCGGTCGCCATGAAAACCCGATCAAGTACGCGGACGTGGTGACGTCGACCACGCACAAAACGCTTCGCGGTCCGCGTGGCGGCTTCATCCTGACCAACAACGGCGACATCGCCAAGAAGATCAATTCCGCCGTGTTCCCCGGCTTGCAGGGCGGTCCGCTCATGCATGTCATCGCGGCCAAGGCGGTGGCGTTCGGCGAGGCACTGCGTCCGGAGTTCGCGGGCTATATCGACCGCGTGCTGCGTAATGCCGAGGCGCTGGGCAACGTACTGCAATCCGGCGGCCTCTCGCTCGTTACGGGCGGGACCGACAACCATCTGCTGCTCGTCGATCTTCGTGCCAAACGCATTACGGGCACGCAGGCCGAGAAAGCCCTCGAGCGCGCGGGCATTACGTGCAACAAGAACGGCATTCCGTTCGACACGGAAAGCCCGACCGTGACTTCCGGCATCCGGCTTGGCACGCCAGCCGGTACGACCCGCGGATTCGGCACCGCTCAATTCGAGCAGATCGGCGAAATGATTCTCGAAGTGCTGGCAGGCCTCGCGCGCGAGCCGGGCGGCGACGACCACGTCGAGCGCGCCGTGCGTAGCCGCGTGCGGGATCTGTGCAACCAGTTTCCGATTTATTCGCACGCCGACGCGCTGGCATAAGCAAGACGAGCAGCGTGCGAATGCAGTGAAGACCCGTTTATCTGTTTGAAGATTACTGAAGAGAGGAATCGAAATGAGCTTCGAGGGCGTACATACTCCGCTGGTCACACCGTTCAAGGAAGACGGTGAAATCGACCATGCCTTGCTCGGCAAGCACGCAGCGAATCTCGCGGGCCGCGTATCGGGACTCGGGATCGGCGGCACGACGGGCGAATACTACGCGTTGAGCTTCGAGGAACGCGTCAAGACTTTCAACACTGTCGCCGAGGCGGCGGGTGGAAAAACGTATCTGACCGCCGGCATCAACGCGACCACGACGAAGGAAGTGATTCGCCTGGGCCTCGAGGCCAAGCATGCAGGATTATCGTCGCTGCTGGTTGCCGCGCCGTACTACGCGCAGCCGACGCAGGAAGAACTGCTCACCCACATGCTGAAGGTGGACGACGCGCTCGACATGCCGATCATGCTGTACAACTTTCCGGCCCGCACCGGAACGGAGATCAGCGATGGCGTGCTGGCAACGCTGCTCGAGCGTCCGAACTTTATCGCCATGAAGGAGAGCACTGGCGATATTTCGCATCTGCATCATCTCGTCACGCACTTCAACGACCGGCTGGTGCTCAGTTGCGGCATGGACGACCAGGCGCTCGAATTCTTTGCGTGGGGCGCGAAGAGCTGGGTAGGCGGCGCATCCAACTTCCTGCCGGAAGCGCACACGGCGCTTTTCGATGCGTGCGTCAAACAGAACGATTTCGTTCTGGGGCGCAAGCTGATGACGCAATTGCTGCCGGTGCTCGAACTGCTCGAGCGCAGCGGCAAATTCATTCAGTACGTGCGCTACGGCTGCGAACTGGTGGGGCTGCCGGTTGGCGAGGCGCGTGCACCGCTCGGCTCGCTCACGCAAGAGGAGCGCAGTGCGTTTGCGCAGCTTCTGAAACCGCTTATTCGCAACGCCCAGTAATAACAGAAAATGGTCTCGAACCTGGAATTCGCGCGGTTTCCTGCGCCAGATGGCGTCAACGGGTGGTGGGAGAGTCTCCCGCCAGCGGGGCCTGCCAAAATCGTGTCGTCGGAGCATCGATACGACTGGGTCGTTGTGGGCGGCGGCATCACCGGGCTTTGCGCGGCTCGTCGGCTTGGCGAACTGGCGCCCGATGCGTCGATCGCGCTTGTCGAGGCCGATCGCATTGGGCGCACGACGGCCGGACGCAATTCCGGATTCTTCGTCGATTTACCGCACGACATCAGCAGTGAAAGCTATTCGCGCAGCGTGGCAGAGGACAAGGCCGACGTGCGGTTTCAACGGCATGGGATCGACTACGTGCGCTCGATCGTACGCCAGCACAACATCGACTGCGATTGGCGCGACGACGGCAAATTCCACGCCTCGGTCAACAAGAAGGGACTCGACGCGCTCTCGCACTTTGCGCAGGGCCTGACGCGCATTGACGAAACATTCGAGTGGCTCGATCAAGCGGCCATTCGCGCGGTAACTGGCACGGACTTTTATCAGGGTGCGCTATTTACGCCGGGCTGCAGCACGGTGCAGCCGGCTGCGCTCATGCGCGGCCTGGCGGCCACGCAGCCGGAAAACGTCACGGTCTTCGAGTCGAGTGCCGTGACGGAAATAGAACATCGCGGCAACGAGAAGGTCCTGCATTTCGCCAGAGGAAAGATCGTCGCCAAACAGGTGGTTCTTTGCACGAACGCCTACGCGGCGACGTTCGGCATCCACCCCAATGGCTTGCTGCCTGTGTACACGTTTGCATCGATGACTCGCGTCATGAACGCCGGCGAGGTTGAAAGGCTGGGCGGAACGCGTTCGTGGTCGCTGATTCCCGCGGACCCTATGGGCACGACCGTGCGCCGTCTGGCCACGGACCGTATTTGCGTGCGCAATCATTTCGCGTTCAGGCCGGCACTGCAGGTGTCCGATGCGGATCTCGCGAAAGCGAAAACGCTGCATCAGCGCTCGTTCGACCGTCGATTCCCCATGCTCAAGGGCGTCGAGCTCGAATACACGTGGGGTGGTCCACTGTGTCTCTCCGCGAACAACGGCGCGCTGTTCGGCCGCCGCGACGACGGAATTCTGGAAGCGGTGGGATGCAACGGGCTCGGGCTGAGCAGAGGATCTTCGTCGGGCAAGCTGATCGCCGAATTCGCGCTTGGCCAGACCAACGAGCTTGTACAACAGCTTCTGAACCAGCCACACCCGCGCTCGCTGCCGGTTCGGCCCATTGTGGACATGGCGGTGTCGGCCACGATCTGGGCAAAGGAAATGTCGGCTGGAGCCGAGCTTTAATTAATCAAGGACACGAGATGACGACGCATCAGGAGTGGAAGCAGAAAGCCGCGGAATTGCCGCTCGACGGGCGGGCCTTCATCGCCGGAGAGCGGTGTGGATCGGCGTCGGGAGAAACATTCGCCACGCTCAATCCCGCATCGGGCAAGGTGCTGGCGGACGTGGCGAAATGCGGTGAAAAGGATGTGGATCACGCTGTCGCCGCTGCCCGCCATGCATTCGACTCCGGCGTGTGGTCGAAGGCCGCGCCGGCGCATCGCAAGGCGGTTCTGCTTCGCCTCGCGCAACTGATCGACGAGCATGCGGACGAACTGGCGCTTCTCGAAGCGCTGGAGGCGGGCAAGCCGATCGGCGAATGCCTCGCGCTGGATATTCCCGAGTCGGCGGCCTGCATTCGTTGGCATGCCGAAGTGACGGACAAGCGTTACGACGCGCTGTCGCCTTCGGGTGCGGATGTCGTCAGCATGATTACGCGTGAACCGATTGGCGTGGTTGGCGCGGTCCTGCCCTGGAATTTCCCCGCGCTAATGCTGGCCTGGAAGATCGGTCCGGCATTGTCGGTCGGTAATAGCGTGGTCGTGAAGCCTGCGGAGCAAACGTCACTCTCGACATTGCGCATTGCGGATCTCGCTCTCAAAGCGGGCGTGCCCGCGGGCGTGTTCAGCGTCGTCACGGGCTTCGGCGATAGCACGGGACAGGCGCTGGGCCGCCATCCCGATGTCGATCTCGTCGCGTTCACCGGTTCGACCGCTACCGGCAAGCGCTTTTTGCACTATTCCGCGGATACCAACCTCAAGCGTGTGGTGCTCGAATGCGGCGGGAAGAATCCACAGGTGATTCTTCCCGATGTCGCGAATCTCGATGCGGTCGCCGAACAGGCCGTCGCCGCTGCATTCTGGAACATGGGAGAAAACTGTAGCGCAGGCTCGCGGATTCTCGTTCCTTCGAACAAGCGGGCGGAGCTGGTCGAGAAAGTTCAGGCGGTTCTTGCGGGTTGGAGGACGGGGGATCCGCTCGACCCGGACGCAAAGCTTGGCGCGCTGATCGAGCAGAAACACTACGAGAAGGTCCTGGCGCACATCGAGAAAGCGAAGGAGCAGGGCGCGCGCGTGATTTGCGGCGGGCGCGCCGCGCTGACCGAGACCGGCGGATGGTTCGTCGAACCCACGATCTTCGATCAGGTCACGCCGGATATGGCCATCGCGCGGGAAGAAGTGTTCGGGCCGGTCGTGTGCTTGATCGAATACGAGGACGTGGAAGACGCTATCCGGATCGCCAACGACACCTGTTACGGACTGGCGGCTTCGTTGTGGACGGACAATGTGAACAGTGCGCATAAGGTTGCGGCGCGTATCCGCGCGGGCACGGTCACGGTAAACTGCTTCGGCGAGGGCGACCTTTCGACGCCGTTCGGCGGCTTCAAACAATCGGGCTTTGGCGGCCGCGACAAGTCTGTCTACGCACACGACCAGTATTGCGAGCTAAAGACCACCTGGTTGAAGCTCGCTTGAAGTGGCAGCGGTGAGGCCGTCGAAGTCGAAGACGAGCAGAAGTTCAACGCGATATCCGCGGTGACTGCGACCATGGCGAGCTTCTATGCAGTGCTGGAAAGCCAGGCGGCATGGCTCGTTCGGCAAGGGCTTCGATATGACGACGCAAGGGCGTTCCTGTCGGCTATTGCGTGGGGCTTGCGCACGACACGACGCGTACGACGCAATCCTTCTCGTCGCTGGCTGAGAACTGCATGACGCCCGGCGGCCTCAACGCGCAATTGCACGCCGAGCTAACGGAGCGCGACACCTACGCGCACTATGGAGAGGCGCTTGACAGAGTGTTGAAACGCGTCGTCGGCGGGACGTAACCCAAGCGACACAGGGGAAGGGCGGCGCTGCATCATTTATAAGGCCCTTATTATGGAATACTGCACTTGCCACTGGGAAAACGGACTCGCACACTATTCTCATCCGAATCCCTTTATGGTTCGTGGCGCACCTGATCGCGCCATGCGAGCACCCGTTTAAAGAGCGCAAGCCATGTTAAAGAAGCAGCTATTCGCAGACAGACTCCTCGCCCAGATGCCGTCGCTTCGGGCGCTTCGATGCTTCGTGACGGCGGCGCGATATGAAAGCTTCACCCAGGCGGCTGAGGTTCTGTGCGTAACGCAGGCCGCAATCAGCAGACAAATAAAAGAGCTTGAAGATTCGCTCGATGTCGCGCTGTTCGAGCGCACCGGCCGGCATATCGCGCTGACTGATGCTGGACGCATTCTGTACAACGCGTCGTATCTCTCCATTATGAATATCGCCGAAGCGGCGGAGGCGGTGCGACGCACGGATCGGCACGCATTGACGATTTGCGTCTCGCATACGTTCTCGGCCCTGTGGCTGTCGCAGCGCCTGCCGGCGTTTTGCGCGCGCTTTCCGGATATCCGGTTGCATGTGATGGTTACCGAGCACTTCATGGAGTTGGACGAACTCATGGAGCCCGACATCATCATCACGAAGAATCCGCCTCGCGAGCCGGAATACGAAGTCGAGCCGCTGTTTCATGATGTCGTGTATCCGGTTTGCAGCCCGACGTTTTACGACCGGTATTTTCGCGGCAAGAAGCTCAAGCCGCTCGACCTGCTTTCGCAACCCACGTTGAATCTCTCGTTGCTCGGCCGCGCCCAGGTGTGTGAACACGTGGATTGGCGAGTGTGGCGCAACTGGTTTCAGCAGGGCGACGGCACGGACATTCTGGCTGAAAACCGCAGCCTGGAGAGCAACGACTATCGGCTCCTCGTCGCGCAGGCGGAGGCCGGCGAAGGGACGCTGCTCGGCTGGCATCATCTGCTCCATCTTCAGGTCGAGCAGGGACGCCTGATACGGCCTGTTCCGGATGCGCTTGTCTTTAAAGACCGCTACCACTATTTGATTACGCACCGGAATGCGCGGCCTCGTACCGAGTATCTGCAGTTTCGGAACTGGCTCAGCGAAGAAGCCGGTGCGATGATGCGCGACTGGCTCGACGCCGGTGTTGCGGTCACGGGCTAACTAACCGGACTAACTAACCAGGCTAACAAACGGGCTAACAAACGGGCTAACAAACGGGCAACGGATTTCGACCGTATCGATTGTTTGGAATGCATTGACAGAGGCGGTCCCCATGGTTCACCACGCGATTGACAGCGAAGCCACGGCTGCGAGGCGGCTGCGTTTCGGGATCGTGCTTTTGCCCAACTTCACGTTGACCGCGTTCTCCGGCTTCGTCGACCTGCTCAGGCTCGCAAGCGACGAAGGCGACATGAGCCGACCGGTGCGGTGCTCGTGGACCATCGTCGGAGAAAATCTCGTTCCGGTTCGCGCCAGTTGCGGAATCCAGATCACACCGTGGAAGACGTTCGACGAGGCCGAGCCGTTCGACTATGTCGTGATCGTCGGCGGACTGCTGCATTCGGGACCGCCGGCCAGCGACGCAACACTCGCCTTCATTCGCGCGATGGCTGAAACGCCGGCCACGCTCGTGGGACTCTGCACGGGCGCGTTCGCACTCGCAAGGGCCGGCGTGATGAACGGATATCGAATTTGCGTGAGCTGGTTTCACTACTGGGATTTCGTCGAGCGTTTTCCGCAAGCCGATGAGCGCGACCTTGTTGCCGACCGGCTCTTTGTGATCGACAGAAGGCGCATTACGTGTTCCGGTGGCCGTGCGTCGATCGACGTTGCCGCGGCGATTCTGTTGCGCCATGTCGAGGCCACGATCGTGCGCAAGGCGCTGCGTATTCTGCTCGTGGACGATGCGCAAAAAGGCAACGCGCCGCAACCGCATCCTCCGGGCCTCGAGCCGGCCACGCATCCCAAGGTTCGGCGCGCGATTCTGCTGATGGAGCAACACGTTGGCCAGCCGCTCAGTCTGCCGGATCTGGCGCATCGGCTCGATGTTTCGGTTCGCCAGCTCGAACGCCTTTTCACGACGGAAACCGGCAAATCTCCGGGTGCGTACGCAAGGCAGATTCGTATCCGCATGGCGTCGTGGCTCTTGACCAGTTCGGACCGCACCGTTGCGGATATCGCTTCGTCATGCGGTTTTTCCGACGCCTCGCATCTCGGCCGCGAGTTCCGCAAGGAGTTTGGGGAGTCGCCCAACGAATATCGCACGACGCGGCTGTCGAATGTTCATGAGACGCTACTAGGCACGCCAGAGGCGGATACGCTGTTGCCTGATGTCGTGCGGCCCTGAATCCCGCACGCCACGGGTCACAGCCAATCGGTCTCGAAGGCGCAACCCGTCAAAGAGGCACAGCCGTTCTCGGTGAGCACGACTTGTTGCTCGAGCTTGACGCCCTGCGTACCGCCTTGCGCACCGATGTAGCTTTCGACGCACACCGTCATGCCAACTTCGAAGCGGCCGTCGTAGCCCGAGCTGTCCCAATCGATCTGGTGGGCAATCGAGGGATATTCGTCGACCATGCCGATGCCGTGGGCCAGGCCGCAATAACGGTTCTTGACGAACGGCTCCGGAATCTTCCACGCTTTTTCCGAGAACTCGCGAAACGTCATGTCTGGCCGCAGGAGTTCCACATTGAAATGGACCTGCGCATACGCATACTCGTAGAGCTTGCGCTGCTCGTCCGAAGGACGACCGTCTCCAACGAGCCACGTGCGGGAGATGTCCGAACAATAGCCGTTGGGTCCGACCATATCCGTGTCGAAGGCAAGAAGGTCGCCTTGCGGCCGGCCCACACCTGCATGTTGGAAGTGTCGGTCGCATAGCGAATGTTCACCGGATCATATAGCAGGATGGCGGGCACGTTGTGGTTGCGCAGTTGCTCCTGCACGCGCGCGAGCCGCCAGGCCCGGATGTCACGCAAAACCGCGTCTTTGCCGTTCGGCTCGATTGTGTTGCGTGCCTCATCGAAAACCGGGGCGCTCGTCATCCTCTTTCTCCTGGCATAGCTTTTATGGTGTGTTGCCATTGAGTATTGGAGGGTGGGGAGCACAGCGTCAATGCGCTTTATTTTCCTGGTCGCATTACATTGGGTTATGCGTAGACGCGGCGTCGGCGCCTCGCGTATGAATCGCGGGCTCGCCCGCTGAAACAAGCGGGCGGGCGCCGGGCGCGCCTCAAGCCAACGCTTTGGCGTGAAAGGCCATATGCTCGCCGATAAAGCTGGCGATGAAGTAATAGCTGTGGTCGTAGCCTTCGCGAACGTTGAGCGCCAGCGGTTGCCCCGCCTTTTCGCAGGCCGCCTGCAGCAGTTCCGGCCGTAGCTGCGTATTCAGGAATTCGTCGCCGCCGCCTTGATCCACGAGTAGCGGCAAGCGTTCGCTCGCGTTGCCGACCAGCTCCACGGCGTCATACAGTTTCCACGCCGCGCGGTCATCGCCGAGGTAGGCGGCGAGCGCCTTCTCGCCCCACGGCACCTGGCTCGGTGCGACGATCGGCGAGAACGCGGATACGCTGCGATAACGGCCCGGATTGCGCAGCGCGACGACCAGCGCGCCGTGGCCGCCCATCGAGTGCCCGCTGATCGAGCGCGCGTCGCTCGCTGCAAACCCGGCTTCGACGACGGCGGGCAATTCGGAGACCACGTAGTCGTACATGCGGAAATGCTTCGCCCAGGGTTCGCGCGTGGCGTTCACGTAGAAGCCCGCGCCCTGGCCGAGATCATAGTCGGGCGAATCGGGCACATCGCTGCCACGCGGACTGGTGTCCGGCGCGACGACGATGATCCCGTGTTCCGCCGCGTAGCGTTGCACGCCGGCCTTGGTGATGAAATTCTGCTCGGTGCAGGTCAGGCCCGAAAGCCAGTACAACACGGGACATTTCTCCCCGCGCAACGCGGCCTCGGGGAGATAGATGCCAAACTTCATTTCGCCGCCAACGGTGGAAGAGGCGTGCTTCCAGACCTCCTGGCTTCCGCCGTGGCTGGCGTGTCGTTCAATGCGCTCCATAAGCGTTTCAGGCCTCCCGGTAAGTGCCTTTGGCCTTGGCAGCCTGGGTGGAGAGAAGATCCATGAGCGCGGGGCTCAGGCAGTCGTACGGCTCAAGCCCCTTGTCGCGCAGCGTCTGGCGCACGTCGGCCATGGCCGAAGGCGGCGTGCCGCTCTCGATGATCGAGGAGACGAACGCCGCGAAGCCGGGGCCGTCCCAGCCGGCATCTTTCGACAACTCGGTATGAATGAAGTCGAGACCGTAGAACGCGTGATCCTTCTTCTCGATGCGGCCATACAGGTGCGTACCGCAGGCCGTGCAGGCGTGACGCAGGATCGTGGCTTTATCGTCCACGACCTTCAGCTTTTCACCGTGCGCCGTGACCGTCAGCTTGTCGCGCGGCACGACGCCCACGACGGAGAACACCGCACCGGCGGGCTTCCAGCACTGGGTGCATCCACAGGCGTGGTTGAACAGGACCTGCGAGTCGATGCGCACTTCGACCGGATCTTGCGCGCACTGGCAGCGCAGCGTGCCGCCCGCGAAGTTCCCGGCGCCTTTCTGGATGCCGCGGTCAACGGTGGGGTGAATGGCTGAGGCCATGGTCTCTCTTCTTCCTTGCGTGTCAGTAGTGAACGACGGTCCGGATCGATTTGCCCTCGTGCATCAAGTCAAAGGCTTCGTTGATGCCCGAGAGCGGCTTCGTGTGGGTGACGAACGGCGCGAGCTGGATCTTGCCCTCCATCGCGTCTTCGACCATGCCCGGCAATTGCGAGCGGCCCTTCACGCCGCCGAAGGCCGTGCCCAGCCAGCGGCGGCCGGTCACGAGCTGGAACGGGCGCGTGGAGATTTCCTGTCCCGCGCCGGCCACGCCGATGACGACCGACTGGCCCCAGCCACGGTGCGCGCATTCGAGCGCCGCACGCATCACGTTGACGTTGCCGATACATTCGAAGCTGTGATCCACGCCCCAGCCCGTCATGTCGACGATCACCTGTTGAATGGGCTTCTCATGATCCTTGGGGTTCACGCAGTCGGTGGCGCCGAAGGCGCGCGCCAGATCGAACTTGCCCGGATTGGTGTCGACGGCGATGATGCGGCCGGCCTTGGCGAGCTTCGCGCCCTGGATCACGGCGAGACCGATGCCGCCCAGGCCGAACACGGCGACGGTATCGCCTTCCTGGACCTTGGCGGTGTTCTTCACCGCGCCCAGACCCGTGGTGACGCCACAGCCCAACAGACACACCTGCTCAGGATTGGCTTGCGGGTTGATCTTCGCGAGCGAGACTTCGGCCACCACGGTGTACTCGCTGAACGTGGAGCAGCCCATGTAGTGATAGAGCGGCTGGCCGTTGTAGCTGAAGCGGCTCGTGCCGTCCGGCATCACGCCCTTGCCCTGGGTCGCGCGCACGGACACGCACAGATTGGTCTTGCCGCTCTTGCAGAACAGACACTCGCCGCATTCGGCGGTGTAGAGCGGGATCACATGATCGCCGGGCTTCACGCTGGTCACGCCTTCACCCACTTCCACGACGATCCCGGCGCCCTCGTGGCCGAGCACGACGGGGAAGAGGCCTTCGGGGTCGTCGCCGGAGAGCGTGAAGGCATCGGTATGGCAAACGCCGGTATGCGTAATCTTGACCAGCACCTCGCCCTTGCGGGGCGGTTCGACGTCGATCTCGACGATCTCGAGAGGCTTGCCCGGCGCAAACGCAACTGCAGCACGCGATTTCATAGTAGTCCTGTAAAAAAAGGGGTTCGGCCAAATCGGCGCGGGAAATCCCGCGGTGAGCTAGCGTAAATAGGTCCGAACGAGGGTCACGACATCGTCGATCGATCCTGGGGACTCTGCTGATCCCGCAAGGTGTGTGAATTCTTCGCGCAGGTGGCTTTCGAGCACACCGGCCATCACGCCGTTGATCGCGCCGCGAATCGCCGCCAGTTGCTGGAGCACCGGCGCGCAGTCCGCGCCTTCCTCCAGTGCGCGCTCGAGCGCGTCCAGCTGGCCGCGAACCTTGCGCACGCGCGTGAGCACGCGCTTCTTTTCTTCGGGGGAATGAGGCATGACAGCGTCGATTGAGGATACTGTGGGGCAGTATAGGTGAATACTGGCAGGGAGTATACGTTTGCATCGATGTTGCCTACGCCATGCAAGGTGAATATCGGGGCTGTTCCCTCAGGACATGCGGCGCATAATGAGCCCATGTTGGTCCCTGGCCGCGACGAGGTTGTATGCGCTGCACAAACTGCGGATTCGAGAATCCCAACCAGGCCAGATTCTGCGAAGCATGCGGGACCATGCTCACGCGCGCGTGCCCCCGCTGCGGGCATGAGGCCGCCGCAGCCGCCCGATTCTGCAACGAGTGCGGGGCGCAACTCACCGCGACGCAGGAGTCTGCGCAATCCACTGCGGAACCGCCGCCTGCGCCAGTTCACTACACCCCCCATCACCTGGCCGAGCGTATCCGTGCCGAGCACGTCGCCATGGAGGCAAGAGGCGAGACGGCGGGGGAACGCAAGACCGTCACGGCACTGTTCGCGGACATGGCCGGCTCCACGGCCTTGATCCACGGCCTCGACCCGGAAGAGGCCCACCACCTGATCGAACCCGTCGTCGCATTGATGATGGAAGCCGTCCACTATTACGAGGGCTACGTCGCCAAGTCGCTGGGTGACGGCATCCTCGCACTGTTTGGCGCGCCGATCGCCCACGAAGACCATCCGCAACGCGCGCTTTTCGCGGCCTTACGGATGCAGCAGGCCATGCGCCGGCATGGCGACCGCATTCGCCTGGAAAAAGGCATTCCGCTGCAGATCCGTGTAGGCGTGCACACCGGCGAGGTCGTCGTGCGCTCGATCCGCACCGACGATCTGCACACCGATTACGACCCGGTTGGCCACACGATTCACATTGCGGCGCGCATGGAGGGCATCGCCACGCCCACGTCGATCCTGGTGAGCGAATCGACTCACAAGCTCGCCGAAGGCTACTTTGAGTTCAAGGCGCTGGGGGCAGCCCAGGTCAAGGGCGTTCCCGAGCCGCTTCCTGTGTACGAGGTGCTGGGCCCGGGTGCGCTGCGAACGCGACTGCAACTGGCTGCACATCGCGGCCTCGCGCGCTTCGTCGGGCGCGAGACGGAAATGGCGCACCTGAACCAGGCGCTGGAAACGGCGCGGTCGGGGCGGGGACAGGTCGTTGGCGTGGTCGGCGAAGCCGGCGTCGGGAAGTCGCGGCTCTTTCACGAATTCAAGGAGCGCTCCCGGCGAGGGTGCCTGGTGCTGGAAACGTTTTCGGTCTCGCACGGCAAGGCATTTGCCAATTTGCCGCTGATCGAGCTCTTGAAGAGCTATTTTCAAATCACTGCGCGAGACGATGAGCGGCGTTGCCGTGAAAAGGTCGTCGGCAAGGTGTTGACCCTCGAGCGTAGTTTCGAGGACCTCGTGCCTTACCTGCTGTATCTGCTCGGCACGGGAGAATCCGCTCCGGCGCTGGCGGATATGGACCCAAAGGTTCGCCGCGACCGGACCTTCGACGCCATCACGCAGCTTCTCTCGCGCGAGAGCCAAAGCCAGCCTGTCGAATTGCTGTTCGAAGACCTGCAATGGCTAGACCGTGAAACCGAGGCGTTCCTCGTCTATCTTGTCGAGCGCGTGCCGGGCACCCGTATCCTGCTGCTCGTGAACTTTCGGCCGGAGTATCGGCCGGCGTGGGAATGCAGCCAGCTCCGGCTCGAAGCGCTCGGACCGGGCGAAGCCCAGGGACTCCTGACGGTCCTGCTCGGCGAGGATGCCTCGCTCCTGCCCCTCAAGCAGCGCATCCTCGAAAAGACGGAGGGCAATCCGTTCTTCATGGAGGAAGTGGTGCAGACGCTCGCGGAGGAGCGCTCGCTGCTCGGCGAGCCGGGGCGCTACCGGATCGAGCGGACACCGGCCGCGCTGCACATCCCGACTACGGTGCAGGGGGTGCTCGCCGCACGTATCGACCGGCTTCCGCTCGCGCAGAAGGAGCTGCTGCAAACGCTCGCCGTGATCGGCAAGGAGTTTCCGTTCAGTCTGATGCAGCGCATTTGCGGTGGACACCTCGCGCGCACCGACGACGATCTGCGCGAGCTGCTCGCGCACCTTGAAGCCGCGGAGTTCATTTACGAGCGGCCGGCTTACCCGGAGGTCGAGTACTCGTTCAAGCACGCGCTGACGCAGGAAGTGGCGGGCCATTCGCTGCTCACGGAACGTCGCAGCGCGTTGCACGAGCGCACCGCGAAGGCAATCGAAACGCTGTTTCCCACACGTATCGCGGACTACTGCAGCGAACTCGCGCATCACTACAGCCTGAGCGGCAATATTCCGAAGGCGGTGGAATATCTGCACCGCGCGGGGCAGCAGGCGCTCAGGCATGCCGCCGATCCTGACGCGATGCATCACCTCGGCGCCGCCCTGGGGCTGCTCGAGCGATTGCCCGATACGCCCGCGCGCGCGTCCCACGAGCTGACGTTGCTGCTGGCGCTGGGGCCGGCCTTGATGAACGTGCGCGGCTATGGCGCGCCCGAAGTCGCGGCGACCTACACGCGCGCACGGCAGTTGGGCGAGCAGCTCGGCGAGACGCCGCAGCTATTTGCGGCGCTGCTTGGGTTGAGAATCCACAACATGACGCGCGCGCAGTACGCGGTTGCGCGTGAACTGGGCGAGCGCATGCTGCGCATGGCGGAGCATGCAAAGGATCTGGACTGGCTGCTGGAGGCCCACGGCGCACTCGGTGCGTGCCTCTTCCTGCAGGGGGAACTGGACGCGGCCGCTGCGCACCTGGAACAGGCGCTCGCTCTCTATGATCCCGAGCGCCATCAGGCCCATGTGTTCGCGCATGGCGTGGATCCCGGCAGCCGGGCGCTGAATTTTCTGGCCTTGATCCGTTGGCTGCAAGGCTATCCCGATCAGGCGCGCAAGCGCAGCATGGAGGCGCTTGCGCTCGCGCAGAAGCTTGCCTACGGCCCGACGCTCGCATTCACGCTCGCTTACGTGGCCGAGCTACATCAGTTGCGGCGCGAGGCGCCGCTGGTTCGGGAACGCGCCGAAGCGGCCCTCACCGTCGCGAACGAACACGGCTTGCCGTACTGGCTCGCCTGGGGAACCATCTTGTCGGGCTGGGCGCGCATCGAGCCGGGCTGCCTGCAGGAAGGCATCGCCCAGTTGCGCAAAGGCTTGCACGCCGAGCAGTCCGCTGGCGGCGAGGAACATCGCTCGTACTTTCTCGCCTTGCTGGCCGACTGCCAGGGCAGAGCCGGCGACGTGGAAGGCGGCCTGCGCACGCTGGAGCAAGCCATGGCGATCGTGGACGCAACCGGCGAGCGTTTCTACGAGGCCGAATTGCATCGGCTCAAGGGCACCATGCTGCCCGGTGCGTCGAGCGACGAGGCGCAAGCGTGCTTTCTCAAGGCGATTGCCGTGGCCCGCGCGCAGGGCGCCAGGTCGCTGGCGTTACGCGCAGCTTCGAGTCTGGCCCGGCTATGGCAGCGCGCAGGTCGAGCCGACGAGGCGCGGCAAGTGCTCTTCGAAGGCCTCGACACGTTCACGGAGGGTTTCGACACCGCCGACCTGCGAGAAGCCAGGACATTGCTGGACGCGCTCGTATCGAGCGATGCATAAGCGATCGATGACGGACGTGGATGAGCGTACCGCCCGAGGAGGCGACCCATGGCGACGAAGCGAACAAGAAGCCAGAAAAGAGATCACGACCCCGCGGCGCCCAGGCAGATCGCGCTGGCATTGCAGGGCGGGGGGATGCACGGCGCGTTCACATGGGGCGTGCTCGACCGCCTGCTGGAGGACGAAAGGCTCGCGATCGAAGGCGTGAGCGCGACCAGCGCCGGCGCGATGAACGGCGCGGTGCTCGCGTACGGGCTGTTAAAGGGAGGCGTGGGCGGCGCGCGCCAGGCGCTGCACGACTTCTGGCAGGCAGTTTCCGAGTCGGCCGAGCGCTACAACCCGCTGCGCTGGGTGCCGTGGATCAAGGGCTCGCACAGCTTTGGGCTCGATCATTCGCCGCTCTACGCGATTGCCGACATGATGCTGCGCGTGTTCTCGCCTTACCAGTTCAATCCGGGCAACCTGAACCCGCTGCGCCAGGTGCTCGAAAGCCAGGTCGACTTTGCCGCGCTGCGCAAGGCGTGCCCCATTCTGCTGTACCTGTGTGCGACCAACGTGGAGACGGGCAAAATACGCCTCTTCACCGGTGAGGACATCTGCGCGGACGCCGTGCTCGCCTCCGCATGCGTGCCGACGCTGTTCCATGCGGTCACGATCGCAGGCGAGCACTACTGGGACGGCGGTTATATGGGCAATCCGGCCATTTATCCGCTGATCTATCACTGCAAGGCGCGCGACGTGGTGATCGTCCACATCAACCCGCTCGTGCGTCCCGGCGTACCGGTCACGGCGGCGGACATTCTCAATCGCATCAACGAGATCAGTTTCAACTCGTCGCTCATGCGCGAAATGCGCGCGATTGCGTTCGTCACCGAGTTGATCCAGCAAGGCAAGCTCGCTCGCGACGAGATGAAGGAAATGCTGATTCATTCGATCCGCTCCGATACCGCAATGTGCGCGCTCAGCGTGTCGAGCAAGTACAACGCCGATTGGGATTTCCTGTGCGAGCTGCGCGACAACGGCCGCAAGGAAGCGGATGCCTGGCTCGCGCAGCACTACGCGGATATCGGTCAGCGCTCGAGCATCGATATCCGCGAGGAATTTCTCTGAGCATCGCGCAGTGCGCAAAGGAGCAGGGGTGAACCGCACGCAGGGACGTTTCGTCGAGTTATGGTCGCGCAGCGGGGGGGCGCGCGCCGAGGCCGTCTTTGCCGATCTCGCGCGCCGTTATGGCGAACCGGGGCGGCACTACCACACGTTGCGCCACGTGCGCCGCTGCCTGCGCGATTTTGACCGGGCGCGCGAGGCCATTGCGCATGGCGATCTCGTGGAGCTTGCGCTGTGGTGCCACGATGTGATCTATGTTCCGGGCGCTCAGGACAATGAACAGCGCAGCGCGGAGTGGCTGCGGCGCTGCGCAGACGATCGTATCGCGACATGCGAGCGTATTTGCGAAGCGATTCTCGCGACCCGGCATACCCGCGCTCCGGATGAGCTGGATGCGCGCTTCGCGTGCGACATCGATCTCGCGTCACTCGGCGCACCGCGCCGCCAGTTTCAGGACAACGGCGTGCGCCTGAGGGCCGAACGTCCGGACCTCGACGACCACGCGTACGCCTTGCAGGAGCGGCGGATTCTGGAAGCCTTGCTCGCGCGGCCGCGCATCTACCTGACCGATTACTTTCATTCGCATTGCGAGGCGGGGGCACGCGCCAATCTCGCGTGGCGGCTCGCGCAGCCGACGCCGGGCGCCGGGACATGAGGCCAGGTATGCCATTCAGGATTTCCTGACCGAATATTCAGCAAACCCGCGCGCCAATTTACGGCTTAATCGCATGTGGCCGTGTGATCCCCGTGCCGTTATGCCAGTCATGATGCAAACGAGCGAGAGCGGCGAATGCATACCTATCCAATGAACCCGGAACACGCGCGAACATGACCGATAGCAAAGACGCGCTGAGCGTGCTCAAGTCACAAGTGGCAGCAACGACCATCAAGATTTCGCATCTCGCGGCAAGGTCGCTCGTCATGCAGAAGTTCATCGAGTTGGCGTTGCCGAAACTCACGCCGGCGCAATGCGGCGAGATCCATGGCTCGCTCAGGCAAGTGCTGGAAGACGTCATGACGGTCATGGACGACGTCACGCTGCCAGGCGCCTATCACGCCGCGTTTCTCGACAAAACCAACGAGATGCTGCGTGCGCTCGAAAAGCGCCAGGCGGATGAAGAATAACTACCCGAGTTCGTTGTCGGCGGGGAGGGCCCGATTGGCGCTTTCCGGCGTCTCGACGAACACGATGCGAACCGTCGATCCAGGGCCGTCCCGGCTTTCGATCTGAAACTGCGCGCCAATCATCCGTGCGCGCTCCTGCATGCCCTGTAGCCCATACGAATCGCCACGGATCGCTTTCGCCACGTCGAATCCGTTCCCATCGTCATGGACCTCGAGTTCGAAATGGTTGTGGATGCAACGCAGGACGACCTCCGCATGCGAGGCGTGCGCGTGCCGGCTGACGTTGGTGAGCGCCTCCTGGACGATGCGGAACACAGCCGTCGCGCGGTCGTCGCTCAATGAAGGTTCACGACCTTCGAACCGGAACGTGCAGACCGTTGCGTTGTGTCGTGTGAAGTCCTGAACGAGCCATTCGAGCGCCGAAAGAAGGCCGAAATTCAGCGCGGCCGGCCGCAAGTGACTCGCGACGTTGCGCACGATGTCGATGGTGCGTTCAGCCAGCCCGCCGATGTCGCCCACCTTTTGTTTCCACTCGGCCCCCTGGCTCAGAGCGAGCTTGAGCAAGGACACATTGATCTTGATTGCGGTGAGCAACTGGCCCAGTTCGTCGTGGATCGTCATGGCGATCTGCCGCCGCTCTTCTTCGCGGATCGATTCCTGATGGGACGAAAGCTGGCGCAACTGTTCGCGTGAATGCCGCAGCAACTGCTCGGTTCGCGTGCGTTCGCGAACTTCCTCCTCGAGTTGATCGCGATGGCGTGTGAGTATCTCCATCGCCTGCTTGCGGCCCGAGATATCGGTCAACTGTCCTTCGAGGCATTGGGGTCCCGCGCCGTCGTAGCGTATGCCGCGGGCGTTGAGCTGACACCATACCGCGGTGCCGTCGGCGCGAGTCAGTTCGATTTCCAGCCCCGCGATCTTGCCGGCCAATTGCAGCATCGCGAAGAGCTGGGCGATTTTCCCGTTAGAGAAGGGTTGTGGCGGAGCAAGAACCGCGGTCGCGTTATCGCCAGGTACCGTCATCATGCCCGGGACGTCGCGATAGCCAAGCAGCTGAGCCATCGCGGGATTGGCGTCGCAGAGTTTGCCGTTGCGATCGAGTACGAAGAATCCCTCGAGTGAATTCTCGATGATGCTGCGGTACTTGCGCTCGCTCTCCCTGAGCGATGCCGTCGAGTCGCGCAGCCGCTCCGCCATCACGTTGACGCGCGCGCCGAGCCGCCCGAGCTCGACACTGGACTCGATGGCGCACCGGCTGTCCAGATCGCCGGATGCGATGCGGTCGACCATTTCCTCGAGGCGTCGGATGGGCTCGCGCACCAGGTGTTTGATGAGCAGAAAGGTCGTGACGTACACCACGGCGAGCACGAGCGCCAGGGTTCCCAGCACCGCTGCGCGCGCGGCCTTGAAACCCCGATCGGCAGCGGCCCTTGTCAATACCACGCGGACCTCACCGATCTTTTCGGGCGGCGCGTCGCCGGGCGGCGTGAATTCTATCGGCCGCACGCGAACCACGCGCGCCTGCGGATCAGGCATCGGCGCGTTGCTCGCGTCGGCCAGCACACCATAATTTGTCGCGGTAACGGTGAAGCTAACCACCTCCGGATTCGGTTTCAGCACATTCAGCTGCCGCGCAATCGCCTCGCGATCGACATTCCAGAGCGGCTGCGCAAGCGACTGACTCAGGAGATCGGCAATGCGGTTCGCGCGTTCGTCGAGTTCCGCGATCCGGCGTTCGCGCGCATGCTCCAGCAGGAAAAAGGCCGACGTGCCCGCCACCAGCGTACAGAGCACCACCAGCGAGAGCATGAGCTGCGCGTGCAGGCTGCGTGGGAAGCGCGCACGCGAAAGAGTTCGCTGCATCACGCGGCCTTTGAAGCGGAATTGAGCAGGGTGTCGAGATCGAATGTGTACGCGCCTGCACGCCGGCTTTGAATGCGTGAGAAGCCGCTGAAGTCGGGCGACGTGCGGCCTTGGAAGACAATCTCGGCGTAACGCCCGGCGTCGCTGCTGTCGAGCACCTTCAGATAGTCGAGCCGCTGACGCGGGCCGCCAACCTGCGCAAAATCCGCGCCGTAGTGGTAGTCGTGAATGAGGACCATCGCGCAGGCGCCGATGAACTGGTCGCCGGCAACGATCGCGGCCAGCTCGCCGCGCATGACCGAAGCCACGGCTTCGGGCAGCGCACCCAGGCCGCCAACGATGGTGGACAGATGCCGCTCTTGCACCGCACTCAATGCGCCGAGCGTCATCGAATCGTTGGCAGCCCAAAGGATATTGGCATCCGGATAGCGTGAGAGCAGCACGCGTGCTTTGTCGCGGCCGTCGGAAAAGCTCCAGTCGCCGTAGACGATCTGATCGATACGGTCCTGCGGCCGGCGCGCCAGCGCGGCCTGCACTCCGGCGGCGCGTTCCGCCGAAACAGGCGTGGCAGGGTCGCCAGTAATGCCGATCACGCGTGCGGGCCCACTGCCGTTCAAACGGCGCAGGTAGTCCATGAGCCGGAAGCTTCCGCGCTCGGCATCGGCGGTGACGGTGCCGATCCAGTTCGCGATCCGGCCGCGCTCGTTGCCCGTTTGCGCGCGCTGGGCTTCGGTCAGATCGTTGTGGATCAACAGGACTTTGGCCGGCGAGCGCGCCAGCGTTTGCAGCATCTGGGGCGCGGCCATCTTTTCGTTGACGATCACCACATAGTCGGGCGCTGCTGAACGCGCAGCCACAGAATCGGCCTGGCGGAGCATCAGCAGATGATCGCGCTCCGCGTAAAGCACTTCTAGCTGCATGCCGAAGCGTCTTGCAGTCGCGGCCATGAAGCGCGACACGAGTTGCCAGTGTTGGCCCGTATCGTGTTCCACGCTTTCGCCGGGATTCAAAAATACGACGCGTGCTGGCGGGCGGCTGACCGGCAACGCCATGGTCGCCCGCATCGTTACCAGGCTCGCGCCTATACCGACGCATTGCGCGATCATCTGTCTTCTGTTCATACGAAATCAGCGTATGCCATGCGGGGCATTGTGTGGAACCGAAGGGGCAGTCGCGCGCAGCATAACGCGACGTAATCTCGCCGACAATCCGCTTTACTTCGGGCGAGGCGGGCAATTCGAGGCGGACGTTCAAGGGTGCGATTGCCGATCGAAGTCCGATATTCAGGATTTCCTGACACGAAATTCAGGATTCCCCTTTACCGTTTGCAGTCGAAGACGACTGCACGCGATCATTGGCGGGACCATCATGACGTCAGCAAAATTTCGAAGCTGCAGAGGCGACGCGCGATGATTTCCGAGTGGGGCGACTGTAAGCCGCGCGTTCAGGACGTGAACACGATCTGCATGCGCCTGTTCGATAGATGGTGCGAATCCCGCAATCTCACGCCGCTGGCTTATTTGATGCACTGCTGGCCGCTGCTGGACAGCCGCGCGGGCACGATACGGCGTTTGCAGGAAAGCATGAAAGACTTGCGCCGCAACCATGCGGACAAACTCGATCTGTATGCGTTATCGGCGCTTGGGGAACTCGCTCGCAGTCTCGATGAACTGATCGACCGTGCGGAAACCTCCGCCAGGCATTCGTTCGCCACGTAGCGCATGGAGGGCTACGGGGGCGCGCAATCCGTATTACCTGCATACGTGATAAAGGGTTGCCGAGGGGCCATGGCTTCGGCAACGAGGACAAAACAAAGTAACCAGGGCCGGAGCAACCGTGGGCATGATGACTGACTCGCAGGCCACGACAACGAAAGCCTGCACGATACTCGTCGCAGGCGGTACGCCGAACGAGACCCGTTTGATTGCGGACCACCTCGTATGGGAGGGCTTTGAGGTGCTCGCCGCAAACAACGGCGTCGAAGTGCTCGAGCGCTCGTGCCTCTCTCAGCCCGAGCTGATTCTGCTCGATTCAGAGGCCTCAAGCGTGGGCGCCCTCGCCACCTGCCGTAGCCTGAAGTCAGACGCGCGCACGCGCGATATTCCGGTGGTGCTCATGATGCCGGCAGGCAATCATCGAGACCTGGCCGATGGTTTCAGCGCCGGCGCAGCCGACCATGTGCGCAAGCCCGTGCACGTCGAGGAACTGATGGCCAGAATCCGCACGCACATCGCGTTGCGTTCGGCCTGCCGGCAGCTCGCCATGCAGCAGCGCGGCCTGAAAGCTTGCGAAACGCGCTTTCGCGCGATCGTCGAATCGGGCCCGGTGGCGATGGGCATTACCTCGATGCCCGACGGCCATCTGCTCTATGCCAACGCGCGGTTTCGCGAACTGCTTCGCCTCGATGAAGCGGCGTGCGCGAACGTCAATATTGTCGATTTTTATGTCGATCCGATGGAGCGCGAAAGACTGGTGCGTTGTCTCGCTGCGCAAGGCAGCTTCGGCGACGCTGAGGTGAAACTGCGCCGGCCAGACGGGACGCAGTTCTGGGCCATGGCGACAGCACGGCTGTCGAACTATGACGGCGCACCGGCCATTTACGTGGGCCTCCATGATATTTCCTGCCGCAAGCACGTGGAGGACGAACTCTTGCGCTCTCGCGAACAGCAGCGGGCACTGTCGGCCTATCTGGAGGGGATTCGCGAAGACGAACGCAAGCGCAGCGCGCTGGAGATTCAGGAAGAACTGGGGCAGTTGCTGACCGCGCTGAAAATGGATGTCTCGCTGCTGAGGATGCGGCTCACCGACGATCCCGAGGCCGTCGGCCGGGCAGACGACATGCGCGAACTGGTCGAAGGCACGATCTGGATGGTCCGCAACGTGGCAAGCCATCTGCGGCCCGCTGCGCTGAACTTCGGCCTCGTTTCGGCGCTCGAATGGCTCACCAGTCAATGGAGCCGGCACAACGCCATCGCGTGCGAACTGCACATGGCAAGCGGCGAGCCTGCCTTGTCGGACATGCAGGCCACGGCGCTCTTTCGGATCGTGGAGGCTGCGTTGACGAACGTCGTGCGCCACGCGGCGGCGCAGCGCGTCGAGGTCACGCTCACGACAGGGCCCGGTTCGCTCGACTTGCGTGTTCGCGACGACGGCCGCGGATTCGACGTGGCCGCCGCGTATGCAAGGTACGCATACGGTTTGCTCGGCATGACAGAGCGCGCCAGGGTGATTGGTGGTACGTTGCGAATCGACAGTCAGCCTTGCAAAGACCCCACCATTGGCATTATGTCTGGCACCACGATTTCGATTCATGTTCCGCTTGAAGGCGGTTACAGCCCATGATCAAGATACTCATCGCCGATGACCATGCCATCGTGCGTGGCGGACTCAAGCAGATCCTCGCGACGACTGCCGACATGGTCGTGACGGCGGAGGCCGGGCAGGGATCGGAGGTGATCGAAAAGCTGAGGACCTGCGAAGTCGACCTCTTGCTGCTGGACATGACGATGCCGGGCATCAGCGGCGTCGATCTCATCCGCCGCGTGCGCGCCGAGGAACCTGCGTTGCCGGTGCTCGTGCTCAGCATCCACAACGAAGCACAGGTGGCGTCGCGAGCGCTGCGGGCCGGCGCGACTGGCTATGTGACGAAGGACAGCGATCCTGAAGTGTTGCTGGCCGCGATTCGCAAGCTCGCGGACGGTGGGCGCTTTATCGACCCGAAACTCGTCGACGCCATGGTGTTCGAGAAGCATTCGGGCGACGTTCCCCCGCACGAGGTGCTCTCGGACCGCGAGTTCCAGGTGCTGCAGATGCTGGCTTCAGGCAAGAGCATCAACGATATCGCCGACGCGTGTGCGCTTAGCGCCAAAACGATCAGCACGCACAAGATGCGGTTGATGCAAAAGCTCGGGCTGGGCAATAACGCGGAGGTGATCCGCTATGCGATCCGGCATGGTCTGGTCGGCGAGTAACGGGTGGTCATGCGCGGCGAGAAGGAAATCCTGACAAACGAACCAGCCATTCCCGAGGGAACTATCTACCCGTCCCGATGGCGGCCGGTTTAACGGCTGTCTACGATGCTTTCACGTGAAGCGTGGGGGGCGGCGATGGCGGTGCGGCAGTCGTTAGGGGCAGCAGTCGTAAAGTGGCTGAACCCCACCAGCAGGCAGACAGTGCGGGTCGTGACGGTGCATCGTTCTCCGTCCGGGCGGATCGCGAGCGTGTTCATCGAGGCGCAGACAGCGGACGGATTGCGCGCGCTGTTCTTCTTCCGCCATCCCGACCGTGGATGGCAAGTG
Source organism: Paraburkholderia sp. CNPSo 3274 (assembly GCF_024206475.1). Taxonomy (GTDB): domain Bacteria; phylum Pseudomonadota; class Gammaproteobacteria; order Burkholderiales; family Burkholderiaceae; genus Paraburkholderia. Next base: position 18,787 of record NZ_JAMBPR010000052.1, on the reverse strand, counting down.
TTTCCACCGGATATCCTGCGTCCTTCGATGGGCGTAGCACGTGTAGCGACAAGAATATAGCGGCAGGCAGGCCGCGAGCGGAGATTGCGCATGGAAGAGATCGCGCCAGACGAATTGCCGTCCCCCTATGAAACGAAGCTACGCGAGTGGATGTGCCGGTGGTACGACCACGCCGTTGCGCAAGGGCTCGTGCGTCCGCCGTTTTTGCTCGACGATGCCAAGGCCGAGCGCCTTGAAGGCTATTTCGCCGCCGGTTTGACGCCATCGGAAGGTGCGCAGGCTTTCTTTGGACCTGCGCACTGACGCCTTCGCCGCACGATACCGGGCGCTCATGCGTCCTTGAGCTGGCCCAGCAAATGCCCAAGTCGCCGCGCCTGGGCGGGCATGATCTCCGGAGTTGACGCAATTCGCTGGACGCGATCGAGCCAATAGCGTCGGCCGAACACGGCGATGTTGTCATCGAAGGCGATGGCGAGTTCGAGGTGCGTGATGGCGCCGTCGAGATTTTTCGCCGTATAGGGACTTTCTCCCCGAGCCCCGGTTTTCGCGTCCTGGCGTGCCGTCATGCGCTTCGCAGTTGATTGGCGGACTGCGGACGCTGGGATGCTTCTTGTTCAATTGCAATTATCATTATTTTGCCTTGCCGTCGAATATATTCGCCATACACGCGTATTGCACTTTGCATCGCGACCCCGTCGTGATTTCAGTGCGCGTGTTGGCCTTCTTTTCGGTCCCGAATATTGAACAGCAAGCAATGATCGCGCCAGCGTTGCGCAGCCCCATGGCGACGTGCTACGGCAGCGCGCCAGAGGGCGGCACAGGACGATTTCGACCGGGGAAATCGCCGGGAGTGGACGATTTCGTCCAATTCACGGCGTGGCTTGTCGGCGTGAGAATTGGCGTAACTCAACGGCCTGCGGCGCATCCCTGATCGCTGGGTCGGTGAGATGCTTCGTGGCGCAGTTCGGCCAGTAACGCGATAGCGTCCGCAATGCGGCGGGTGGAATCGGCCGATTGCTCCCGCAACGCGCGAGCGAGCGTGTCGATCGCTTCGCTGCTGCGACCCGTGGCGCGCAAGAGGTCGGCGAGATAGCGCGCGGCCTCCACGCGCGCGGGCACCGAGCCGAACGCGAGCGCCGTTGAAAGGGCCGTGCGCAATCCCTGCTCGGCAGACGTCAGATCGCCGAGCGCCCACTGCGCCCGCGCGCGGGTGACCAGCAGTTCGCCAAGGTGGGCGCGCTCCTGGCGGGCGAGGGTTTCGTCGACCGCGGCGGCCAGCATCGCTTCGCATTGTTTCGCGCTGCCGGATCGCAGCAGCAGTTCGCCGTGCTGCCACATCTTGAAGGAATGGAACAGCGCGCCGCCGTTGCAGACCATGTGGTTGTCGTAGCCGTCGAGCATCACGGCTTCGGCTTCCGCGTTCAAGCCTTGCGCGCTGAGATCGACGCCGCGGAAGATCTGGCCTATGCCGCGATAGAAAGGGAAGCCGTTGGCGATCGACACCGATTCGAGTTCGCTCGCGAGCGGTCCGCGCCGCTGGTCGTCGAAAAGGCAAGCCAGCCACGCGGCGCCCTGCAGATTGACAACGTGCGCCAAAGCGTGTGGACCCGGCTCGCCGGCGCGCAGGATCAGCATGTCCATCGCGCGCCGGGCTTGCCCGAACTCGCCGATCTGGTAGGCGGCCAGCCCCTCGAATGTCAACGCGAGGCTCGCCAGATCGATGCCCTGCGAACCCGTGCGCGCATCGTCTCGCGTCACGCCGAGCAGACTGCCTCGCGCGAGGCAGGCGAGTGCTTCTTCGCTGTCGCCAAGCCAATAGAGGGTGTTGGTCATGGCGACGTGCGCTTCGTCGAGCGACACGCGGTCCCCGCTGTTCTGGGCGCGCTGCAGCATCTCCTGCGCGCTCGCGCGCGCCTGCTTGAGCTGGAGCGTCGTCAACTGGGTGGTCCAGACGCCGAACCGGATCGCCGCGATTTCGCCGGGCTCGCAGATCCCTTCTCCGACCTCGAGTGCCGCCGCGTAGCAGGCCGTGGCTTCTGCGTACAACCATCCGTACACACTGCGCAGGCTCATGCCGAGCAGCCGGTAGGCGTCGAACTGGGCGCGGCGCGTGCTGGGCTCGTCACGGCTTGTCTGCAGCACGTCGAGGCAACGCCGCAAATGGGGAATGGCCTCAGCGAAGCGCGCTGCATCGATCAGCGCGCTCGCATGTTCGAGACTGTTGTGCGCTTCGCGATGATGTTCCTCGCGCGACTTCAGGCGGCGTTCGACCGTCTTGCGACCGACACCGAGCAAGGTCGCGGCGGCGCTCTTGTTCCCCGCGGTGCGCTCCAGCGCGCGGTCGATGAGGAGGTCTTCGGCGGCGGCGAGTTTGTCGCGTCCCTCGAGTTGCAGCAGCATGTCCGCGAGCGCTGCGCGCGAAGCCGAGCCGGCCGTTTCGCTGAGGAGAAACGGTTCGAGCGTGTCTTCCTCGATCAGCGGCTTTTCGGCAAGCACGCTCAACTGGCTGATCAGGTTGCGCAATTGCCGGATGTGGCCCGGCCAGGCATGCCGGCCGAGCCGCCGCAGGGCGGCCGGCGAAAACTCGATGCGGCGCTCTTGTTGCGAGGCGAAATGGGCGGCGAGCGCAGGAATGTCCTCGACGCGCTGGTCGAGCCCGGGCACGGCCAGCACGAACACCGCGAGGCGGTAAAACAGGTCCTCGCGAAACAGCCCCTGGCGCGCCAGTTCGCGCAGATCCCGGTGCGTCGAGGCGACCACGCGCCCCTCGAAACGCACGCTCGACGAGGAGCCGACTGGGCGGAACGTCCGTGTTTCCAGTGCGCGCAGGAGCTTGGGCTGCAGCGCGAGCGGCAACTCGCCGATTTCGTCGAGCAGCAGCGTGCCTTTGCCGACCTGCTGCAAGAGCCCGGAACGACTTTCGCCGGCGCCGGTGAAAGCGCCTTTGACGTGCCCGAACAGTTCCGCTTCGACAAGGTGCTCGGGAATCGCACCGCAGTTGACGTCAACGAAGGGTTGATCGTGGCGCAGGCTGCGCGTGTGTACGCGGCGCGCGACCAGTTCCTTGCCCGACCCGGTCGGCCCGATGATGAGCAAGGCGTGATCGGTGGGCGCGACGCGATCGATCATCCTGACCAGCTGACGAAACGCCGGCGCCTCGCCAATGAACGCGTCGTCGTCCGCTTTTTCTCCGGAAAGGGGAAAGGGGAAAGTACTCATTGCCTCGTGGGCTCCAGATAAACGCGTTGCATGCTTTTACGATTGTCCTGGAGACTGCGATCGGAGACCGCGCATCGATCCCGCCCTTCGACTTTCGGTTCGAGGGCGGACAGCGCGAGCGCAGTCTGTCCAAAAAGCTTACTAGAACCTGCAGTTTTCGAACTTGTAGCGCGAAGGGGACTTGCCGCTGTTCTCGAGAAAGAAACGCGAGAACGCGGAGGGAGAAGAAAAGCCGAGAAGATCGCTCACCGCGGCAACCGAATAATCGGCCAGCGGCAGCAACCGCCTTGCCTCCTCCAGCCGCGCATGGGCCAGGATCGCCTGGAAGTTCGTCCCTTCCCCCTGCAAGCGCCGGTGCAGGGTCGAGCGAGAAATGCCCAGACGGCCGCAGACTTCCTCCATGGGGTTCGAAAACGGCAGACCGGCATGCGCCTCACGAATCATCTTCGTCACGAAATCTTCGATTCTCGAAGAAAAGGAATGGCCGAGAACAAAGCGTCTGATATCGGCATCGGCCTGCCCGCAGAGAATATTTTCGGTGATCTCGTTGTACTTGCGATACGGCAGGTCCGCCGACCCGGTTTTCATCAGCATTCGGTTGCGGATTTGCCTGAACTTTACCGTTGCGCCACACAGGTGCGAGAGCTGGGAGACGGGCGCAAACGCATCTCCAGTCAGCTCGATCTGGGTGGGATAGGGCTCATCGTCGTTGTACTGTTCGGCGAGGCGGATAAGCAGCAGAAAATTATAGAAGGCGCTCGATGAACTTCTGCGCGCGCCGTCCAGAACGTATTCGAATTCGAATGTCTGGCCTGCTCGCTTGACCTTCACGGTATCGACATTGCCGATCAACACCCGGTAGCGCAGAAACTGGTCAAAAGCCATCGTCAACGTCGGGCTATTCGTGACGATGGCCAATAACGTGCTAATGGGTGCGCGAAAGGAATAACTGGAAAATATTTCGAGCCGCTCCGAAGCCTGGTAGCCGGGCTCCAGCAGATTGAGCATCGCAATGTGCTTGTGAGCGGGTATGCGCCCGTCCGGATGGGCGAGTTCGGCCTCCGTTATTCCGGTGAGGCGCGTGAAGTCGTGCGGCGACATGCCGTGTTCCACTGCGGATTTGAGCGAAAGTTGGGCAAGGACGTTTGAAACGGTCTTTTGATCGGTCGTCATGGGAGACACCATGGAACGGAGAAACGTCGCCTCGGCTAACCGCTGGTAGCTGGTGACTTTAGCATCCTTGCTCCAATCCTCAAACGGCCCGATGGGTTCGAATATCGAATCCGCATGAATCGATACCGACGCCGTAAACTGCCTGCAAGGTAGCGACAAAATGGCAGACGGCTCAGGGTTAAGGCAAACCCTGATGGCGCGACGTAAGGTTAAGTTCCGCGACGCCCCGATAAGCGCAAACGTTTCGCTGGGTGCTATCGTCATCTCGCTACGTAGGGCAATTCAACATAAAACTAGAAGAAAAATGTAGTCCGATTACGGTCCCGCAATCCTGCGGGTCATCGCTCAAGCAATCGGCAAAACAGGAGAGACACTGTGAGGAATACGAAACAAATAGCGGTTGCGGTCGCCGGCGCGTTGTGTGCCGGCTCCGTGGCGTACGCGGATCAAGCCGCCACCAGCAATACATGGGGCGCCAGCCCATTTTCGATTGTGTCGCAGTTCTTTTCCCATGCTTCGGGTGCATCACAGCCGGCCGTTGACTGGAAAGCGAAGGGCGACCAGGCCGATAGGCGCGCGGCAGTCCTGGTATCGCAACTGACGCTCGACGAAAAGATCCAGTTGGTACACGGAACGGGCATTCCCACCGTCGGGCTGGGCGGCCCGTTTCCTTCGTGGGTGCAGGGCGCCGGTTACATCCCCGGCGTCAGCCGTCTGGGCATTCCCCCGTTGGCCACAGCGGATTCGGCTGGCGGCGTGAATGTGCAGAACGCGCATACCACGGCCTTTCCCGCACCGATTGGGCTCGCCTCGAGCTGGGACGTGGCGCTCGCGGGGGCCTACGGGGCGCGTATTGCACGTGAGCTACGCGTGCTCGGTTACGCGGAAGGACTGGGCGGCGGCGTCAATCTTGCTCGTGAACCGCGCGACGGCCGCACGTTCGAGTACATGGGCGAGGACCCCGTCCTGACCGGCACGATGAGCGCCGCGCGCACCATGGGAACGCAGTCGCAGGATGTCATCGCAACGGTGAAGCACTACGCGATGAACGACCAGGAAACGAACCGGATGACGAGCAATTCGGTGGTTGACGAAAGGACGATGCGGGAAACGGAGTTGCTCGCATTCGAGATTGCCGTGCGCGAGGGGCATCCAGGCAACGTGATGTGCTCGTACAACCTGATCAATGGCGTGTATGCCTGCCAGAACCCGGAACTCCTCACGACCATCCTGAAGAAAGAGTGGGGGTTCAAGGGCAAAGTTCAGTCGGACTGGACCGCCAACCATAGTACTGTCGCATCTGCGATGGCGGGTCTCGATGAGGAGCAGCCAGGCGATCTCGGAGCGGCAGGGGCGGGCTTTGGCATTCAGTCTTATTTCAGCAGCGCGCTCAAGGCCGCGGTCCAGGCCGGTAGCGTTCCGGTTGCCCGTCTGAATGACATGGTCTTTCGCAAGCTTCGCACCATGATCGCCCTTGGCGTCGTGGACAACCCGCCAACTCCCGGCGGCGCGGTCGACCAGACAGCAGGCAATCGTGACGCTCTGGCTGTGGCGCACGAGTCGATAGTTCTGCTGAAGAATGGAGCGGCATCTGGCAGCAACCAGCCCGTCCTTCCGCTCGCCGCTGGCGGCCTGCACTCGATCGTCGTGATCGGAGGACATGCCGATGTCGGTGTGCTGTCCGGAGGCGGGTCGGGAGGCGTGCCCGCGGCAGACGGCAATGCGGTATCGGGATGCCAGTCCGGTAATCCGCTGCTTTCGAGTTGCGCGACCTGGTACAAGTCCTCGGCGTACAACGCCATCAAGGCCAAGGCACCTCAAGCCACGGTGACGTACTTCGACGGCACGAACGCCGCATCGGCAGCGAGTGCGGCCGCTAGCGCCGATGTCGCGATCGTGTTCGCCACGCAATGGGAAAGCGAGGGCACGGATCTGGCGAACTTGTCCTTGCCGGACAACAAGGCGGACCCGAGCAATCAGCTTTACGACCAGAATGCGCTGATCAACGCGGTGGCCGCCAAGGCCAAGCGGATCATCGTCGTGCTGGAGAACGGGAGTCCGGTCACGATGCCGTGGCTCGACAGCGTTCACGGCGTAGTGGAAGCGTGGTATCCGGGTGTGCAAGGCGGGCAGGCGATCGCGGACATTCTGTTCGGCGACGTGAATCCGTCTGCCAAGCTGCCGGTCACTTTCCCTCGGCAGGAAGCCGATCTGCCGCAGCCGACCATCGACCCCAACAACCTGAATGTCGTCTATAGCGAAGGACTCCTGATGGGATACCGCTGGTACGATGCGAAAAACATCGATCCGTTATTCCCGTTTGGCTATGGTCTTTCCTATACGACTTTCTCGTACTCGGGGCTCAGGACGCATACCGATCAGGGAGGCAACGTGATTGCCACCTTCACCGTCGCCAACACGGGCTCGCGTGCCGGTGCCGAAGTCGCCCAGGTGTACGCCACGCTGCCGCCGGGTCTGGGCGAGCCGCCGCAGCGCCTCGTGGGATGGGCAAAGGTCGCTTTGCGGCCTGGACAGTCGCAACAGGTGAACGTCGTCATCCCGGCGCGGCGCCTCGCGACGTGGAACGTCTCGACGCACTCGTGGCAGGTTCATGGCGGAAGCTACGGGATCCGGGCCGCGTCGTCGTCACGTGATACGAATGCGTTGTCTGCACGGGTTGCCGTTGGCGATATGCACTGAGGTGTGTGCGGCCTGGGCGGACTGAGCGCCCAGGCCTTGTGGACGAGCCGGCACTCCCAGCATCCAGAAAAAACCGGCAGGTGCAATAATGAGCGGGCCTGCGGCACTGCCGATGCGCCGCGGGTTCCTTCAAGTGCGAGAGTCGTTGTTGCAGGTCTGCATGCGACAGATGCACCGGAGCGGCGCACGCGCGCTCCATTTTCGGCTGCGCGACACCCGCGCGGCTTCAGCACAGACCGGACGACCGTCTCCGCCAACGCAGCCCGGGAGACATTCAATGTCCTTGATCGACTTGCTGGAACCGCTCGTTCGCACCACTATTTCCCCCGCAGCACCCCAAACGGATCAGCTCGCGCGCTTTCCTCGCGCGGCCCTCGACGCATTAGGCGAGGCACGGCTGCTCGGGCTCGTCAGTGCCGAGGAAGTCGGCGGCATGGGGCTGGGCGTCGCGCAGGCGTGTCAGGTGGTCGAGCGCATAGCGCGGGATTGCCCGTCCACCGCGATGGTCGTCACCATGCATTACGCTGGCGCGATCCTCATCGAAAAATACGGCCCCGTCGAAGTGAGGCGCGCCATCGCCCAAGGCGACCACCTCACCACGCTGGCGTGGTCCGAGACCGGCACGCGGAGCCACTTCTGGGCGCCGGTCGGCACCGCGCAACCCGATGGTGACGATTTCGTGCTCAACGGCAGCAAGAGCATGGTGACGTCCGCCGTTGAAGCCGACTCCTACGTCTGGTCGTCGCGACCGGCGCTGGCCGCGGAAGGCGCCAGTACGCTATGGCTCGTGGACAGCCGCGCGCAAGGGCTGCACTGTCCGAAACCCTTCGACGGCCTCGGCTTGCGCGGCAACGCGTCCGCGCCGATCCAGGCCGAAGGCGTGCGCGTGCCGGCCAGCGCGATGCTCGGCCCTGACGGGGGCGGCGGCGACATCATGAATGGCGAAGCATTGCCGGTGTTTGCAAACCTCGTTGCGTCGACATCGATTGGTATCGCCGATGGCGCGCTGGAGCGCGCGATTCCGCACATTACCGGCAGCCGCTTCGCGGAGAGCGGCAGTGCCCTTGCCGACCTGCCGACTATCCGCGCCTATCTCGCCCGCGCGCGGCTTCGCGTCGATCAGGCGCGCGCGCTGCGCGACGATACGCTTGCCGCGATGGCGGCGGGCCGGCCCGACGCGATGCTGCGCGTACTCGAAGTGAAGGCGGTGGCCGCGGAAGCCGCGCTCGCCGTGACCGATACGGCGATGCGCATTTGCGGCGGCGCGGCCTTTCGCAAGGAGGTGGGCATCGAGCGTCTGTTCCGCGACGCGCGCGCTGCCTCCATCATGGGACCGACATCGGACGTCCTTTACGACTTCATTGGCCGCGTGCTGTGCGGCCTGCCGCTCGCCTGATCAGGAGAAGCACATCATGTTCCCTGGTGCACGAAAAGCATCCCTGATGCTCGGCGCCGTTGCCTACGCGCCCAAGGTCGTCACGATCTGGGAGGGCTTCAAGGCATGGTTTGCCGAACGCGGACTCGCGATCGACTATCTGCTTTACTCGAACTATGAAACGCAGGTCGAGGCCCAGTTCGCAGGCGATATTGCGTTCGCGTGGAATTCACCGCTTGCCTGGATACGCGCGAGCCGCATCGCGCAGGCGCGGGGCGAAGCGGTGCTGCCGCTCGCCATGCGCGACACGGATATCGATCTGCATTCGGTGCTGGTCGTCCGCCGTGACAGTCGCGTCCAGACACTCGCCGACCTGCGCGGCGGCACGATCGGCTTCGGCGCGATCGACTCGCCTCAGGCCACGCTGATTCCGCTGGATCATCTGCGCCATGAGGGCGGCCTCGTCGCGGGCAAGGACTACCAGGCGCGCCGCTTCGACGTGCTGGGCGGCAAGCACGGCGACCACATTGGCGGCGAACGCGATGCGGCGAGCGCCCTCGTGCGCGGCGAAATCGACGCAACGTGGATGATCGCAGGCAACTACCGGGCGTTTGCCGACGAAGGTACGCTGCCAGCGGGTGAGTCGCGCATCGTCGCCACAACGGGCGCATTCGATCACTGCAACATGACGGTCAGCCCTGGCGTGCCGCAGGAAGCGACACAGCGCTTTGGCGACTTGCTGCTCTCGATGGACTGGAATGACGCGCGGGTGCGTCCGTTGCTCGAACTGGAAGGTCTCAAGGCGTGGCTGCCCGGCCGCTCCAGCGGCTACGCATTGCTCGAGCGCGCGGTAACGGAAGAGGCTTTTTATGACGACCATGGCCGGATCGCCGAGCCCGCTTATCGATATTGAGTCGCTCGGTTTTGACGCCGGCGCTCATCTTCTGGTCAGACATGCACTGGACGCGCTGATGCCGGGCCAGACGTTGCGCGTGGTGGGCGCAGCGCCTGGCTGGGAGGTCATGCTCGAGCACTGGTGCCGCAGTCAGGGCCATCTCGTGCAGTGGCAATCGGCCGAAGGACGGCGCTTCGCCGTTATCGAGCGCGACCGCAGGTACGGCCGCTGGCGCGACGCGCAGCAGACCGGGCGCAGCGACTCCCGCGTGGCAGAGGCGGTCGTATCACGCGCATCGCCCGCCTGGGGGCTGGCTGCCAGAGGCGCGCAGGTGGAAGCGGGCTCGCCTGAATTCGTCTTTCGGCTGGACCGGAAAGCGGAGGTCTGGTCCGAAAACGCCGCCGATCTTTACGCCCAGGCGGTCGCCGCGCAATGGGATCCTGACGAGGCGATCGACTGGCTGGTGCCATTCGAATTGCCTTCCCCGGTGGAAGCCGCCATCGTGCAGATCATGACCTACCTGGTCGAGAACGAGAACGCCGCGCTCATCGTGCCCGCGCGCTTTCTCGGGCAACTGCATCCCCACTACCGCGAACTGCAGGCCGCGCTTGCGATCCAGCTGGCCGACGAGGCGCGGCACATCGAAGTCTTCACCCGGCGCATTCGCCATAAGGGCCACGAGCCGGCGTTATCGACGGCAGGCGGGCAGGCATCGCTCAAAACGCTGCTCGACGAACCCGACTTCTCCGTCGCGAGCTTTTTGCTTTCTGTCATGGGCGAAGGCACCTTCGTCACGCTGCTGCAATTCCTCCAGAGTCACGCGCCCGATCCCCTGACGCGCCAGATCGCACGCCTTGCCGCCCGTGACGAGGCCCGCCACGTCGCGCTGGGAATGTCCCATCTCCTTTACCGGCTGAAGAGCGAGCCGCGCCTGCGTTCGCGTCTTGCCCACGCGGTCGAACAACGACATGACGCACTGGAGGGCACCGCGGGTCTCAATGAAGAGGTATTCGACGCGCTGATCCTGATCGCCGCGGCCGAACTGACACCGGCAGCCGTGGCGCGAGGCTACGCACAGGTTCAAACCTTGATGCGCGAGATGGCTGATGGCCGATACACGAGGCTTGTGCGCCTTGGCTTCGAGCAGACTCAGGCGAAGCAACTTGCGGCACTGCATACGCGCAATTTCATGTAGCAGCTGGTTACGGCCGCCTCATTTGCAACGACGTGTCAGTAGTATTTATCACCTGAAACCCAAAGCGCTGGTAAAGGCTTATCGCCCGATTTCCCTTCAGAACGCTGAGTTTGACGGGTACACGAGCGTCGTCTGCCTGGCGTAGAAAATCACCGAGCAGGTGGGCCGCGATACCGCGACCCTGATGTTCAGGCAGGATCTGGATTTGTACGATGGTCCATTCATGCGGGTCTCGAAAGAATTTGAAGAGTCCGAGTTTTTCCGCCCCGCAACAGATTACATAAGCGTCGTCGTCGCGATAGCGAAGACGCTTCCAATGAGCGTGCTCGTCGGTCGATTCGCGAGCGCGTTCCAGGTGCTCATCCATCGTTGCTCTGCGCAAATCGAACAGAAATGGCTCGTCGGCAGCAGTCGCTGCGCGAAGCGTGAACTCAGGTTTATTCATTCGTGGTGGACTGTGTCAGATCACATGCGCGAAGTTTGCTATCAATCGCGGGCGTGCTTCGATCCCTTACGTTCCGTTATTCAGATGCACAGGATTAGTGGTTTCCCGATGAAATAAGCGGTCTCGTCAGTCGATTCTTGAACTAGACTTTAAATCTTGACTGAATTCCAGAGACTTTCCAATGTAAGTTGATGCGGCGATCGATAAGCAAAGGGGAAAGTTTAATGGCTATCGTCGTACACAACATCACTGTGGGTCATTCGCGCTGGAGCGTAGCGTGACGGCGAGCGACTGGCGGCATATCGTGCGCGCGCAGGGCATCAGTCTGTCCTACGGCAAGATACGCGCGCTTTCCGGCATCGACCTCGCCATTGGCCGCAACGAGATCGTCGGTCTGATCGGCGATAACGGCGCGGGCAAATCGACGCTCATCAAGGTGCTTACGGGAGTCGTGCGGCCGAGCGCGGGCAAGCTGTTCATCCGGGACGAAGAGGTCGACTGGAGCCGCTTTTCCGTGCGCGAGGCGCACCGATTGCGCTTCGAGACGGTCTATCAGGAGAAATCGCTGGGCGAGAAACAGCCGCTGTGGCGTAATTTTTTTGTCGGCCGGCAGATCACCAACCGATTCGGTTTTATCAATGTCGCCGAAGAACGGCGCATCGCCAACGATATCCTGAAGCAACAGCTCGGTTTTCGTGGCGTGGGGATCGACGCGGATTCGTTGATTGCGAAACTTTCCGGTGGCGAGCGCCAGGGCATCGCGATCGGACGAGCGATGTATTTCGACAGCGATCTGATCATTCTCGATGAACCAACGGTGGCGCTTGCCATCAGCGAGGTGCGCAAGGTTCTCGACTTTGTGCGCTCGATCAAGGAGTCCGGGCGCGCCTGCATCTATATCGAACACAACCTCGCCCATGTGCACGAACTCGCCGATCGACTGGTCGTGCTCGATCGCGGCCGGATCGTCGCGGATATCAAGTCTGGTGAGATGAGCCTCGAGGACCTCACCCGGTTTTTGATTTCGCTACAGCAGAGCGGGCACGGGCCGGCGCCGGTTGCGGGGACAAGGACGTGAGCGATCCGATAAAAGAAAAACGGCCGGCGCGCTTAGTTTTTTTTCGACTGCCGGGTTTTGCTCGCATGGAGGGATTGCCGAGCCTGGTCGTGTTTGCGTTGGTGGTCGGCCTGTTCATGGCAACCGCACCGCGCGTCTTCTTGGGCTGGCCAATCTACTTCTCCTTCCTGACCACCGTGCCACCGCTGGCGGTGTTGGCGATCGGTCTGACTCTGGTGATTGCGGCGGGGGAGATCGATCTGTCTTTCCCCTCGGTGATGGCATTCTCGGGCTTCCTGTTCGCCTGGTGCGTGAACACCACCGGATCCGCCTGGCTAGCCATTGTTGCGGCGTTGGCTGGCGGCGCGCTGGTCGGCGTGGTGAACGGGGTGTTGGTCGCGGTGGTCGGTGTGCCGTCAATCATCGTGACAATTGGCACGCAGTTCCTCTGGGCCGGTGTTGCCTCGATCCTTTCCGGCGGGCTCTCCAATGCGCTACAGCAACTCGCCAGCGGTTCAGCCTATGCCGTATTCGCGGGCACGCTGTTCGGCGTGATTCCGATGCAAGCGATCTGGGCGCTCGGGCTCGCAATATGCATGTGGTTCATCCTCAATCGCCACCGTTTTGGCGAACACGTGCTGTTCATCGGCGACAACCGCAACGTCGCGAAGGTCGTGGGCATCAATGTGCTGCGCGAGACGGTGAAACTGTTCACGCTGATGGGTGTGCTGGCCGGTTTCGCCACGGTCCTGCTCACGCTCGAGAATCTGAACTATTTCTCGACCCAGGGACAAGGCTACCTGCTGCCGGCGCTGGCGGGCGTGTTCATCGGCGGAACTTCGGTGTTCGGTGGCACGGCGACGATCGTGGGGACTTTCTTCGGCACTTTCGTGATTGGCATGCTGGAAGCCGGAATCGTTGCGACAGGCATCGCTGGCTTCTGGGTACAGGCGATCGAAGGGGTGGTGTTCATCGTCGCCGTGATCCTGCATCTGTTGGTCGAGAATCCCGCCAGGCTGCGCGCATTGCGCGGAAGATTCAGGCTTGGGCGGAGATAAAGCCGTTAAATCAGGAGATAGGAGCAGAGATGAACAAGATCATGACGGGATTCCTCCTGGGGGCGAGCGTTCTTGCGTTCGGCCTCGCGCCGACTGCCGGTGCCACTGAGCCCACCTCATCGGGGCAGCTCGGCGCCGGTATGACGATGTATATGCAGATGGGCGGAAACCCCGGCGACGGCGCGACGCTGCCACGTCAGACCGGGGCTGCCGACGCGGGGCATGCCTTCGGCATCAAGGTAATCGAGCAGTTCTCGGCCTGGAGCCCGGAGACGATGCTTGCCCAGTTTCGCCAGGCGATGGCGGCAAAGCCGACGTGTATTGGCATCATGGGCCATCCGGGCGATCCAGCCTTCGCACCACTGATCAAGCAGGCGGTAGACCAGGGCATCATCGTGACCGTCGGCAATACGCCGCTACCCGACAACCAGAAGCTCTACGACGCGAAGGGCTTCGGCTACGCCGGCGTCGAACTCTATGTGGGCGGGCAGATCACCGCTCAGGCGATGCTCAACGCCGGGCTCAAGAAGGGCGACGAGGCGCTCGAATACGGTGTCTTCAACGAGAGTGTGCGCAGTCAGTCTGACCGTGGCCTTGCCGAGACGCTGGAAAAGGCCGGCGTGAAGGTGACCCGGCTCAATATCTCGCCTCAGGTGGATTCCGATTCATCGCTCGCCGTGCCGATCCTGGTCGCCTTTATCCAGGCGCACCCTGATCTGAAGGCGATTGGCACCCAGCACGGCGGCGTAACCGGGTTCATTCCGCAGGCGCTCCAGCAGGCTGGCAAGAAGCCGGGGCAAATCATCGTGGGTGGGATCGACCTGGCACCCGCCACGATTGCCGGGCTGCAGAGCAAATACCTCACCGCGACGCTCGACCAGCAACTTTATCTGCAGGGCTTTCTGCCGGTCACGCAATGCGTGCTCTCGGCTGCTTATCATTTCGCGGGACTGACCATCAACACCGGCGCAGGTGTCCAGACGCCCGCGACGATCGACTCGCTCATTCCGCTGATCAAGCGCGGGATCCGCTAAGGACGAACGATGCGAGATGGAATGGCCTGGGTGCTGCCGTCACATCGAACAGATCTGGCGCATGTATCCCGGCCATATGAGCGTATCAGGCTGTATTCACATGAACCCGCAAATGCAGCCGTCGGAATGCATTCGGCGTCATGCCTTTACGCTTCTTGAACAGCCTCCGGAAATAGAGGCGGCAAATTGCGGATTACGGGGAAGATGGTTCCGCCGCTACGCGCGGTATTGGAGGGGGCGAGCGCCTTCCACGACGCTTTCGTGCGACCGCCCCTTCGCAATAACCTTCATTGTGCTAAGGTTTGTAAGACGTTTTCTGCGAGTTTTCCAGTGCGGCGCCGGCGCCCAGCAAGGAGATCGAAAATGGTTAGCCTGAGCATTGAGGGGCGCGAGCTCGAGGCGCCGGCCAACTGCTCGATCCTGCAGGCCGTCGTGCATGCTGGCCAGACGCTCGTGGAAGGTGTCGGGTGCATGGGGCAGGGGGTGTGCGGCTCTTGCCGCGTCATGGTCCGGCGTAGCGGCGAGCAGGAGGTGAAGATCGTACTCGCGTGCGAGACCCTGGTCGAAGACGGCATGCAGGTCGCATTCCTCGATTACTTGACGACCCCGGCGCGCCACGTGTATCGCATGGAAGATCTCGGCGATAGCTGGCAGACGCTGCGCACCATTTCTGAAATATTCCCGGAGGCGTCGCACTGCCGCCACTGCAGCGGCTGTGACCGCGCCTGCCCGAAGGGCCTCGAGGTCCAGCGCGGCGTGAACCTTGCCGTGGAGGGCCGGCTCGACGCGTCCAGCCAGGTCTTCGACGAATGCGTCATGTGCAACCTCTGCACGCTCGCTTGCCCGGAACACATCCGGCCCAATCATCTCGGCCTGTTCGTACGGCGGATGATCGCGGCTCACTCGCTGCGTCCGGCCAATCTGATCCGGCGGCTGCAGCAGATCGAAAGCGGCGAAATGAAGATCGATTTCGACGCGCCGGCCGCGCAGCCGCCGCGCTGACCGGGGCGCAAGATCATGGCGACCGCGGTTCCCTACGAAAACGCGCGACAGCGCTACCGGCGAGGCGCAGCACCCACGCTGCGCGCCGACGACAGTTCCGTCGACGAACTCCTCAAGGGCTATCACCCCGACCATGGGCCCAATGCGCGCGTGCCTCTCGCGGTTGGCGTCAATCGCGGGGAGCCGTGTCAGCCGGATCTCGCGCGGCAGCTGCACGCAAACGCATTGATCGACGACGTCGACCTGGCCGGCGCCCAGCTCGTCTTCACCGACGTGCTGGTCGTGGGCGGCGGCGGCGCGGGGTGTGCCGCGGCGCTCACGGCGGCGAAGCAGGGCGCACAGGTTATCCTCGCCGGCAAATTGCGCCTCGGCGACAGCAACACCGTCATGGCCGAAGGCGGCATTCAGGCGGCAGTCGGGGAGGACGACAGCCCGCAACTGCACTTCGAGGACACGATGCGCGCCGGGCATTTCTGCAGCGACCCCGGCCTCGTCGCGCAAATGGTGATGGACGGCCCCGATGTGATTCGCTGGCTGATCCAGCTCGGCATGATGTTCGATCTGGAGGACGACCGGCCGATCGGCGGCAACCTTTTGCGCAAGAAGGCCGGCGGCGCGTCGGCGGCGCGCATTCTTTCGTATCGGGACTACACCGGGCTGGAGATGATGCGCGTGCTGCGCGAGGCCGTCGATCTCGATCCCGGCATCGATGTATGGAACCGCTGCCCCGTCGTCGAACTGCTATCGGACGAGCGTGGAGGCTGCGCCGGCGCCGTGCTCTACAACCTCGAATGGCGGACCTTCGTGCTGGTGCGAGCCCGCGTCGTGATCCTCGCCACGGGCGGCGCAGGGCGGTTGCACCTCAATGCCTTTCCCACCTCCAACCACTATGGCGCAACTGCCGATGGCCTCGTGCTGGCCTATCGTCTCGGCGCGCGGCTGCGCGAGCTCGACTCGTTCCAGTACCATCCCACGGGCCTTGCATGGCCGCCTCATCTGGCGGGCGGATTGATCTCGGAAGCCGCGCGCTCCGCGGGCGCGAGATTGATCAACGGCGAAGGAGAGCGTTTCGTCGATGAGCTTCAACCCCGGGACGTGGTGGCGTCGGCCATTCTGCGCGAATGCGCGCAAGGGCGCGGAATCTCGCGCGACGCCCAGATCGGCGTGTTCCTCGACACGCCCTCGCTCGAAATGGCAAACCCCGGCATTCTGGCGCAACGCCTCGTTACGCTGCGCCATCTCGCGCGCAAGTGCGGAATCGATCCGGCACAGGAGCCCTTTCTTGTGTATCCCACGTTGCACTACCAGAACGGCGGCGTTGCGGTCGACAAGGACGGTGCGACGAATGTGCCCGGCCTGTACTGCGCAGGAGAGGTAACGGGCGGCATCCACGGACGCAACCGGCTGATGGGCAATGCGTTGCTCGACATCCTGAGCATGGGGCGCCGGGCGGGGGCGAGAGCTGCGGAATCGAAAGGCCGCGTCATGGCGAGCCGTGCCGGCATCGGCCACGTTCACGAGTGGCAGCGGGAACTCACCTTGGCGGGATTGCCCTTGCACGTGAAGGCACCCCAGCTTTTTCCCGGCTACGCTCATTTCGATCTGCGAAACGATGCCAGCCTGCGCCCGGCCGCTCGCGCGCGGGCGGTCGGAAGCATCCGCTGATGCAGCACATGGAGCGGCAATGGACAAGCCGAATCAGGTTCTTTTGCGTGATGAGATCCGTGTAGGCGCGAACCTCGACGCCTGGTTCGCGCACGGTGGCGGCGAGGGGCTCGCCCGCGCGCTGGAAGATCCGGCCGCGATCATTGCGCAAATCGCCCAGGCGGATTTGCGCGGCATGGGCGGCGCGGGATTCCCCGCGCATCGTAAATGGATGCCTGTCGCCGCCGCACCGGAAGGAAACAAGTACATCATCTGCAATGGCAACGAAGACGAACCCGGCACGTTCAAGGACCGTTTTCTGCTGGAACATACACCTCATCAAGTGATTGAAGGCGCGCTCATCGCGGCGCTCGCGAGCCGCGCCAACCACGTCATTCTCTACGTCAACCCGCATCAGCAGCAGGCGCTCGCGGTCACTCGCGAGGCGGTGCGGCAGTGGCGCGAGCATCCTCTTTTCACGGCGATCGAACAGTGGCTCGGAAAGACCGTTGCGCTTTGCGTTTTCCCCAGTTCGGGTCTGTATATCGGAGGGGAGGAAACGGCGGTCATTGCAAGCGTGGAAGGCGGGTTTCCGTTTCCAAGGCGCAAGCCGCCTTTTCCTGCGGAGCAGGGCGTGCATGGTGCTCCGACCGTCGTCAATAACACGGAAACGCTGGCTCACGTACCCGGAATCCTGCGCCATGGCGCACAGTGGTATCGCGACCTGGGTATTGGCGATGCCGCGGGAACCAAGCTCTATTCGCTCTCGGGCGACGTCTTGCGTCCCGGCCTGTACGAACTGCCCATGGGCACGAGCCTCGCGACGCTCGTCTTCGAGCACGGCGGCGGAATGCTGCAGGACAAGGAATTCAAGGCGGTCTTCACGGGCGGCCCTTCCAACACCTTGCTGACGAAACGCGAGCTGGATGTCGCACTGGACTTCGACTCGGTCCGGCAACGCCGCTCGCGTCTGGGTACGGGCGCAATGATCGTCGTTTCGGAGGGCACCAGCATCGTGCGCAAGGTCGCAGAGTATGTGAGCTTCTTCGCCCAGGGCTCGTGCGGGCAATGCCCGCCATGCAAGGGCGGAACGTTTCAGCTGATGCGGCTTCTCAACCGGCTCGACACCGGCCGCGGAGTCCGTGCCGATCTGGATGCATTGGAGAACCTGTGCCGCATTCTTCCCGGCAGCGGACGTTGCGGTCTCATCGACGGGGCAGTGACCGTCGTCGAAAGTTCGATCAACCAGTTTCGGGGCGAATACGAAGCACTTCTGGCGTAGACAGGAACGTAAGCGACCCGATATCGTGATCGGTGAAATTTTTCCGGAGATCACGCGATGCCTTACTTGCAACTCGATGTAAACGAACACTACCCGGACACAGGAGACGAGATGTATCACCCAGCTCCAGGTGGCTACAGTCCGCAATGGGAGCCGGGTCAGCAATGAGAAGTCACGTATAGGCATCGATGCAGCGATCTGCGAAAAATGGAATCAGGCGATTACGAGCGACAAGGCGACTCTGCCAGCAGGCCGGTATCAATGCGACCGGCTCGCCGACTGCCAGGCTGGGAGTGATTCAATGGAAAAAATGTACGCGTACAAAGGCTTTGAGGTCACCGTGAAGCTTGTGGATGTGCGGGCTGTGTCGAGCGAATTCACATATGGGCCCCCGGTGGGGTACGTCGCAGAGGTGAGTATCTGCACGACGGAACCGAGAAGACCAATAGGCGTGCCGATTCGGGAGTGTCTGAATTTTTGTGTGCAAGGCAGATAAAAGCCTGCCGTCTGGCAGGCTCATCAATTGCATTCTACAAATGATTTCTGGTGAAGCGATCCTCGTAGAGGATCGCGAACTGGTTCATCGCGGCTTTCCAGTCATGCGCGGCACGGCTCCAGTCAGCCGTGATATTGCGCAAGGCCAGCCAGAGCAGTTTGGTCGCGGCCTCGTCCGTCGGGAAGTGCCCACGCGTCTTGACGATCTTGCGT
>NZ_JAMBPR010000051.1 GCF_024206475.1 Paraburkholderia sp. CNPSo 3274 | reverse complement strand
GTCCGCTTCGTACATCTCGGCGAACAGTCGATCCATCTTCGCCAGCGCTTCGTTCGCCATTACGCGGATCGAACGCAACGGATGCGACTTGGGGACGAAGTCGTCCAGCTTGCGCACGGAAAACAAACTCTCGGTGAAAGTGTCGGCGCCGCGCATGATCTCCAGTGGGTAAGTGGTGGTTCATCTATCAACGCTTCACGAACTCTGCGCGATGACATGTTTCAGCGGTACTTCAGCAACCTGTTAAGCTCCACGCGCTGAATACCGGGCGCAATGTTATATGTACGCATGCGGCACCCTTAGATAATTGAGCCGGTACGCAAGATGCGATAGGCGGTACGTACGCGCTTGCGCCAATTTAGCGGTTTGACCATTCCGCACAGCACGACTAAGCGACCCACTTGCGCCCTAATCTCTCGTAGCTCCCTGCGCGTAGCTGCAGACTTGCTAAAACCCTTCTGATACTCCGGTGCGGATGGAATAGGCTTCTTTCGTTGCTTGCCCATAATTACGCGTCCCGTTCCGTGATCAGCGCGGGAAGCTCGGCCTTAGCCTTTTCGGCTGCTTCCACTGCGGAATGGACCTCACCCGCACGCATAAGCGCTTTATACGTTTGGCTGGCCTTTTCTGCCGCTTCGCGCAGCCCCGGATAGCTGCCACCTTCGCCCGATCCAACGGCTTTACGCCGCATTGCTGCAAGCGTGGTACTCGCCGTATTGTGGGTGGCGTACGCGGCGGCGTAGTCATGCTGTGCTTTGGCGAGCGGCGGCAACCCTTCCGCCTTAGCGATAGCGGCCTTAGCTCCCTTGATGAGAACAAGCACGGTTGCGGCCCGGTCGCGCGCCTGCTGGCTACGGTCAATACGGTTACCCTTATTGTCGAAGTTATCATCACAGAAGTGCGGAATAATCTTTGCGCCCTCGGCGGTTGCTTGGTCGAGAGACTTGGGGGCTTTGGGTTTAAACAGTTTGCTCATAATTTTCACTATAGTCCTTAGTTATACGCAATAGATCGGGCTGACCCGTGAGGATCAGCCCATGTTTTTAGTTGCCTGCAACGAATTTAACGAGAAAGACAACATACAGCCCCGAACTAGCGAACGTGAGCACTACCGGGCCGCTAGTGTCTTGCACTGTGAATCCCTTTTCCATCACGTTGCTAGCCGAGCCCGCCGCATCTCGGGCGGCAAGGCGAGCTTCCTCAGTCATAGCCGCGCGGTATTGCGCGGCGGCGGCTACTGCGTCCGCAGTCGTGCTAATGGTCGTCATCGCTTTGCCTTTAGACCGCGACCATAACCGGATTCACGAGCAGCGAGTAATCCGCGTACTTCGTAATCTTCAACGCAGACATATTCTGTTGGAACAGGTGTTGTACTTGCGTGGCCGAAGTGGGCGAAGTATCAAACGCAACGTCGGCTTCGTTGGTGCGCTCGATAAATTGCGGGCCGTCAAACACGGCTACGCGCTTAACATCAATGAGAGCAAGCGAGCCGTTAGGCATGGCGAGCACAGGGAGGGCGGGCAGTTGGTAATACGTACCGCCTTGCGGGCCTACGTTAGTTTCCTGCGCGCTACGAAGCGTGGCCAACGTTTCGGGGTTACCGATCCATGCGGCTGTGCGGATATCGCCAGCAAACGCGCGGATAGCAGCATTAACCGTCGACTCTGCTGCGCCTGCCGCGCTCGTAATACTTTCAACCATAGCCGCGTCTGTCGCATTGTTAGCGCCTTGCTCAAGCGTGCTCTGTACGAAGCCAACGATGGCGTCAGTACCAAGGTTCACAAGCTCGTTATTAAAGCCTGCGATAAAGCCGAACTTGCGATTGCTCTGCAGCCTAACGTCAGTGCTCGGGGCAGCAGCCGGATACGGAACACCCTCTGTAATTTCCGCCGCTTGAAGCAAGTTAGGCTGCACAAGGGCGCGGACGTTAGGCGGAAGGGGAAGGGCACCCAGCGCGGAAAGCATGCTAATAAGCGAGCGGGTAACAACCGGCACGAGCGGCGTAACTCCCGATTGCTGCGAAGAGTAATAAAGCGCGGGAGTGTTAGCCGTAGTTGCAGCGGATACAGCGGCCTTAGTGATAGCGCGCCCCTCCGCAGCGGCCTTAATGGCTTCGGCCCGGGTAAGTTCGCTATCCGTCATTTGCAGACCCTTGCGTACGAGTCCGGCAAGCTCAATAGTTTCACTAGGCGTAAGCGATTTTTTCCACGCGGTGCCCGCACCCGTAGCGATACGCGAGGAAAGCTCGTACACGTCATTCGCAGATTTAGCGCGGCGCATACCAGCGCGAAGGAGCGCGACTTCAGGCAACGACTCAGCGAGCCATACGTCATCCGTTCGGGTTTCAGCGATAGCGAGTTGGATTTGTTGAGCGGCGGTAAGATATTGGTTGAGGTTTTGCATAGTGTTTAATCCTTTAATGATAAGAAAAGTAGTCCGAATTAAATCGGCTCGGACCATACCAGGTACAGCACAGCATGCTCAGTGCTCAGACAGTAAAGGGTTGCGCGTTGATACGTGCGTAGGGAAGTGCGCCTTGTACTGCGGCCAGCGCTGCGGTGTGGTCGCCCGCATGGCGAACGATTGTGCTAAATGTTACGCCGTCTCGCGTGTTACGTCGCTTAACGTTATAGACTTCGAAGCCGGTGTGATTGAGAAGCGAGATAACCTGCTTACCTAACTGCGGTGCCGCTTCTGTGAAGCTAACGAATAGATCGAACATTCCTGCTCCTTTTGGTCTCTCGTGCTTATTGGTTACCTTGTCTTGCGAAGAACTGCCCTTCCCACGTCGCGGCCAGTCGTTCCGCCTCTCGCGTCAGCATCGCGCAAACAGTTAAGTCCTCCTGTGCCGCTAGCATCCGTAACGCTTTCAATGTCTCCGGTCGTACACGGCATGAAATAACGCGGCTAATGTCCGGGTCCGCTCCTTTGCGGGCAAATGTCCCGCGTGTTTTCGTGTTAGTCATAAGTACTCCAAAATAAGAAAATGTAGACAACTCCGTATTTGGTTGCTTAAACACACTCACAGAATGCGCTTAACAAACCTCAGTTTGCTCAACGGCTCGTTACCCGCTGATACCCTTACGAGACTGCGCATCCTGATTTGTCGCCGGTCTGTTTCCCTTTGACGCCTCAGGACTAACGCTTTACGCCCCGGCCAGTTTCCGGTTAGGTCTGGGATTTGGCTACCTCGCGGTAGTCGGTCCCTAACTCGTAACTAGCTGCCGGTTTGCTCGGCTTCCGCATTCTGTGACGACTCACAGACCAGATACCGACCATCGCCCCGACAGACGAACTATAAGTGCGATTTGTATCTCAACAAATACAATTGTGACTATCGGATTTGCGAGTCTAATAGCTAATGCTCGTCAAGCCATGCTGGACCCGCTGCTAGAATGCAGAGAATTATTGAGATCGGAGTATCAGAAAATGGCAACACGAGGACGCCCGAAGGGCGAGGACACGCGCATGCTGCATGTACGTGTCCCGGTGCGCCTGCTAGATCAACTAGAAACGCTGCAATTCGTAACCAAGCGGACTACCTCAGATGTTATCCGGCAGTCGCTGGAAACCTACGTGCAATTGCACGGGAACCTCTTAACGGAGGTAGCCAAGGCTCGCGGAGAATTCCAACGCACGTACACCCCGGCTGAGATTGACGCTATTGAACGCGCCCAGCTAGAGAACGAAGAGGAAGCAGACAAGCCCGAGAACCGGGACTAGAAAGCAAAAAGGGCGGCTCCGTTTCCGGGCCACCCTTGATGTATAGGTTCGTCCCGAGAGTTATTAACCTTGGGACCACACGAACTAGTAATCTTCCGGTTCGATGCGACGCATTGATGAACACCGGGAATCCAACCACACTTTAGCGCCAGTGGTTCGGCTTGCTACGTGCTTTAACAGTGATACTAGCTCTTGTGGTTTAGCTTGCTAGCCTGTGTACTGTTTTCGTCGGTAACTCGTAATCTTCCGATTCGTACTAACGCACTCTCGGGCATCGGGCACCCGGCCACAATTTAACGTCATGGGCTAGACGGTCCTGCGTGCTGCGTTACTGCTGATTTGTTTTGCCTAGCGGGTTCGGGGTCTTTCGACACTTGCGATACTCACTAGGGCGCGTCGTCTGTTTCGGGGAGGCTTCCTCTACAGACCGTGGTCCTTTCCGGTTGGGGCTTCCGTACTCGTCCAGCGCTGCTACCTCGTTTTCCCTTGGCCCATCTTCCCTCGGGACGTCTTGGTAGCGCTTTTTTAAGCAACGTTTTTAGAGTGCTCGCTTTGCACCTACCTCCTGCCTGTTACTTTGCCTTATTTTGCGTTCCCGGCACTCGGAACAGTCACAGCGCACGCATTCTAAGGTTGGCTCGGTTGCGCTGTCAACTACCAAATTGCGCTTTGTTAGACCCTCGCCGCAACAGTCGCAACGTCCGCAATTGTCGCCACGAGCAGGCTGTAACGCTGCTACAATTGGACTGCACATTTGCTACAAAGTCGCTTGGTTAAGTGATTGATTCTTATAAGTTTCTGCAATCTTCGCAGATGTGCCGCCGTTATGACAGGGGTGACATGCGGGCGGCATGCTGTACATCGTGTGGCGCGTGCGGTGCCCGCGCCAGCCGTTCGCGCGTCAGGTCGTGCAGCGCGCCACGTCGAAGCGCAGTTCTTCTTCAGGCGGATCGTTCGACGCGGAAGCGCCGTGCGTGACGCGAATGACCGAGCCGTGGCCGTTCGGCGTGAGCGTAACGAAGTACGACGCGTCCGAGCGCGAGCCCACGCTCAGCTCGGTCGTATTGCCGTCTCGCGATGTGTGCACGCTCGGCAGGCGGTCTTCGAGGCAACTCGCGACCGACGACGCCGAACGCGCCGACGAAGCGTAGATCATCGGTTCGCCATTTGAAGCGGTGCCGGACGGCGGTGTCGATCCGCAAGCGGCGATGAGCGCGAGCGGAGTCGCGGCGAGGAGTCGTTGCGTGAGCGTTTTCATAGGCGGCGTGACAGTATCGAAGCAGCGGATTATGCCAATGAGTATACGCACCCTGATGTGGATCAAGGCCCACGCAGACGTAAAAAGATGCAACCGCTAACAAGAAAAAACGCACATGCGCTTGTGGCGCATGTGCGTTTCGCATTGGAAGGGCAACGTGGCGGGTCGCGCCGGGTTTGCCCAACCCCGAGCGATCAGAAGCGGTGACGCAGACCGACTGTCGCGGCCACCTGGTTGTTCGTTGAAGAAGGCGAGAGCGTATTGATCGCAGCGACGTTTGCGACGCCCGAGCCGTCGGCGTTATAGCCGAGCGAGCCCGAAGCGTGCTGGTAGACGCCAGCGAGATAGACGTCGGTGCGCTTGCTCAACGAGTAGTCGGTGCCGAGCACCACGGTGTGCCACTTCGGGCTGTTGTTGCTGCCGTTGCCCGTGACCGTGCCGTCGGTGAACGTGTAAGAGCCGACGAACGCGAGGGCTGGCGTCAGATGGTAAGCGCCGTTGATCTCATAGTTGTCGACGTGCAGGTTCAGGCCCGAGAGGCCAGGCAGCGGCGCGCTGCCGCCACTCGAGAGACTCTGCATGCCGTCGATCTGCGAGTGCGTCCACACGAAGCCAACCTGTGCCGGGCCGTAGGTGTAGTTCACGCCCGCGCCGAACGAGCGCTGCAGCCGTGCAGAGATGTTCTGGTCGGCCGAAGCCGCGCTGTTCGCGGCGCCCAGACCGCCGGAGTTGTTCTGTTGCGAGTAGGCGGCTGCGAAGTTCAGCGGTCCGTTGCCGTACGACGCGCCCACGCTCCATGCGCGGCCATTCGCGAAGCCGTTCGCGTCGTTGCTGAAGCCGTACAGGCCGCCGAACTGCAAGCCCGCGTAGTTCGCGCTGGCGTACTTGACCGAGTTCTTGATCGAATAGCTTTGGGCGAGGTTGTCGTTGTCGAACGGGTGGCCCGCGAGATTGTTGCCGAATCCCGCGCCGGCTTCCGAGAGTGGCGAGAGATAGTCGACCATCGAGTCATACTGCCGGCCGAGCGTTAGCGTGCCGAACTTATCGCTCTTCAGGCCGACGTAGGCCTGGCGGTTGAAGCCGCTTTCGCCGTTCTTGTAGCCGCCGTTGTTGAGATTGAAGCCGCTCTCGAGGGTGAAGATCGCCTTCAGGCCGCCGCCCAGGTCTTCGGCGCCGCGAAAGCCGAAGTAGTTGTTCGAGAGCGCGCCGCTGCCCTGAGCCCACAGGCTGTGGCCGCCGGCGTTGTTCGCGTAGACGATGCCGGCGTCGAGCGAGCCGTAAAGGGTGACGCTGCTTTGCGCATGGGCGCTCATGGCAAATGCACTGAGGACGCCTGCAGCAATGAGTGCTTTTTTCATGTTTTTCTCCGGTCAGAACTTGGGGAATCTCAGGCCGAATATCTGAAAATCGATTTCGTGCCCGGCTGATTCGCAACGAAGTGTAGGCCTGGGATTCAGTGTATTTACACGGATCGACGCAATAATGCGTTCATCTCATTTTGTAATCCGCATTAATCATCGTAAGTGCGTGCATATAAAGAGATTTTTTATTTGATTATCTGGTGCGACAAAATGATCCATATGGATAATCTGTTGTGCATCCGCGACGATGCGGCAAAGCCGCGCGGGGGCTGGCTTAGCGAGAATTCAACGTTTTTTCAAGTGTGATTCTTGTCGTTTGATGAAAGGTACTGTTCCAGATCATGGACTGAACACATGGTCAGTGCGGCGCTACAATCTCTTCAGCCCTCGACCAAGGGTGGTCTTTTTTCATCTGTTTTTACGCGGCTCTCGGGCCGCGTTTTTTTTGCCTGCAGGAAAGCATTTTAAATTAATGCGCTCGACGGAATGGTGCGTTGCGGAAAACGCAATGATTAAAGTCGCTGACAGATATTCCGGTTTGGTGTGGCGGGATAATCCAAACCGGCAGGCTAGAAAGACGTGGCGCCCGGCGCGCGACGCGTTCCGGGTAGAATCTAGCCCTTGCCCCGCGACGGGCAAGTCCCGCGCAGAACCCGATGAATACCCCGTCATGACCGATTCCTCACCCGCAACCGATCCCGATTTCCCCGCCGATGACCCCGCAGCCGTTGCGGAGGTGATCCAGGAAGCGCGCCTGTGGCGCAAGGACGGCTGGACCGCGCGCGTGATCAAGAATGAGGACGACGACGGCTGGGCCGTCGAAATGATCAAGGACGGCGAGCCGGAGCCTGCGCTAGTCGGCCCGTGGACCATGGGCCGTGACAAGAAGAATCCCAAGCCGCTCGATACGTCGGCGTTCAACACGCTCGTGAAGACCGCTTCAGAGGTGCTGCGCCGGCACGAGCAGCAATTGCGCGCGCTGCTGCACAAGCGCGTGAGCGTGCAGACCGCCGAGGGCGATGTGGACGTGATGCTCGACATCGTTCCCGACGAGTACGAGCCCTACGCGCTCGTCAGCGCGATCGACGCGTTTGGCGAGCAACTCGCTCAAGCGCGCGTCGGGCCGAACTTCAAGCTCACGAAAGCGCGTGCCGAGGCCTGGGCCGAAGGCGGCTTCGGGCGTATCGAGTAAATATCAGAGCCTGCCCACTTACTCCTGCTTGCAGAAGATCGCAGTCAATAGCGGTCCGGCATGGTGGACGATGGCGTTATTGCCCGCCGCCGTGAGCGCCGCCTGCACTTTGGCCTGAGTGCCGACCACGACGGCCCCGTAGGCGGAAGGGGCGATGGGCTTGCCGTCGCCGGTCTTGAAAAGCGGATCGTCCTTCTGGAAACCCACTACGGCGAACACGCTGAAGCCATAGGCGGTCATGTGCTGGCCACGCGCGGGCCAGAACGCGTTGATCGAATTGCTTTCGACCTTCATGGGCTTCGGATCGATCAGGTTTTGCGTGATCAGCCCCGAAATGAAGTCGTGCGCGGACTCGCTGCAGGTCAGCGAATCGTCGATGACGGCGGCGGGGGCATTGCCGGTGAGAAGCGTCAGGAAAGCGAGAAAAAGGGCGACAAAGGTAAAGCGTTTCATTAAATGAGTGGCGAAAGTGCGTACGCCCAGGCCGGAATGCGGTGGGCGCACAACGCCCGGGCTGGCGCGAAGGGTTGCACTCTACGCGTGTTCGGGCGATTTCGCTTGCGGCGCTGCGGGAGCCGATCTGGCGCTTTGCCTTACAAAACCACAAGCTGAAGTAGTGCGAACGTCGGGACACCTGCAAGTTTTCTGGAAGGCGTATATATTTCGCGGTTATGACCGAAAAAAACAAACCTGTAAAAACGGCTCCACGGACGGTGCCGCACCCGCGCACGTGGGACGCTCGCGCGGCGCGTTGGCTCGTCACTCCGCTTATACCCACGCGCGTTACCCCGAATCATCTGACCACGGTGCGACTCCTGATTGGTGTTGCCGCCGGTTTTTATCTGGCGCGCGGAGACTTTCTGTACGTCAATATCGGCGCGTTTCTGATCGTATTGTCGAATTTTGTTGACCATACCGACGGCGAGCTGGCGCGTATCAGCGGCAAAACCAGCCGAATCGGGCATTTTTACGATCTCGCGGCGGACGCTCTCGTCACCGTCCTGCTGTTCTTTGGCATGAGCTACGGCCTCGGCGTCGTGGCTGCCCACTCCGGCGCCGGATGGCGTGTGCCGCCTGCCGTGCTCGGCGGCGTCGCGGGCGTCGCGGTCGCCGTGATTTTTTTTCTGCGCATGCGTATCGAGGAAATGGCCGGCAAGGCGGGCACCCAGCAGGCGTTCGCCGGCGGCTTCGAGACTGAGGACGTGCTGTATCTGCTACCCCTTGTCACGCTGACGGGCGTCGTATCGCCGTTCATTATCGCGGCTTCGATCGGGGCGCCGTTGTTCGCCATCTGGGTGGTGCTCGACTATGTGCGCCTGACGCGCCGCCGGCGTCCCGCCAAGGAAACCCGTCAGGTGTGGAGCAGCCGATGAGCTTGCTAGCAGAACAAGAACAGATCGTAGCGCCTCCCGTCCCCGCTCCAGCCCATGCCGCACGTGCGGCGGCCGGCGAACCGGACGCCGCGATCGGCCGCGCGCTGCAACCGTTGAACACCGCGCGCCTGCGCGACGACTACCAGAGCCAGGGCTCGTTCCTGTATCTCTCCGATTTTCTGCCCGCCGACGCCACGCAACAGTTGATCGACGCGGCCAACGCGCTGCTTCCCGAAGTCAATCGCAACTATCTGCCGGGCCACAAGGCGGGCGGCAGCGTGAGCCGTCACACCATCGACCGCCTCGCGCCGTACATCGCCGAGCTTTACCGCTCGCCGCAACTCATCGCGTGGCTCGAAAAGATCACGGGCGACAGCCTGCAGTTGTCTCCCGAAGACGACCCGCACGCTTACGCGCTCTATTACTACACACGCGCCGGCGATCATATCGGCTGGCACTACGACACGTCGTATTACGACGGCCGCCGCTATACGGTGCTGCTCGGCGTGATCGACGAGTCGTCGTGCAAGCTCGACTACGAGCTGCACACGAAAGACCCGAACAAGGCGGATGAACCGGGCTCGGTGCAGTACCCGCCGGGCGCGCTCATCGTGTTCGACGGCGACAAGCTTCGCCATCGCGTCACGCCGAGCCTCGAAGGCGAAGTGCGCGTTTCGCTCACGCTCGAATACGTGACGAACCCGAACATGCGCCCGTGGCGGCGTTTCATTTCGAACATGAAGGACGCCATCGCGTACTTCGGTTTCCGTCAGGTGTTCCGCAAGGCGTTTGGAGGCAAGGTGTGAGCCGTGCTGCCATCCTGCTGCTGTCGATCGGCACGGCACTCTTCATTGCACTGCTCGCCTGGCAGGGACTCGGGTCGGTAACCGGCGCGCTCGCGGCCGCCGGCTGGGGGCTCGTCCTCGTCGCGGCGTTCCACGTCGTGCCGCTCGCACTCGACGCGGGTGCGATCGCCGTGCTGTTTGGCAAAGGCGAGCGCGTCGATCAGCGTGATGCACTGCTCGCGCGGTGGAGCGGCGAATCGGTCAACAGCTTGTTGCCCGCGGGCCAGATCGGCGGCCCCGTGGCGATGGTGCGCCAGCTCGCGCAACGCGGCATGTCGATGCGCAACGCGGCTGCGGCCATCACCGTGAGCACGACGCTGCAAGCCGTCGCGCAGATCGTCTTCGCCGTATTCGGCATCGTGCTTTTTTCGGCCTACGCCTCGAACGGCGCGCCGCGCGACCTCGGCGTCGCCGCGCTGATCGCGACCGCCGTGCTCGGCGGCCTGATCGCGCTGTTCTATGTCGCGCAGCGCCGAGGTCTGTTCGGCCGCCTGCTGCGTCTCGCTTCGAAAGTGTTCGGCAAGCGCGACTGGTCAACGCTTGCCACGCGCGCCGATGCCATCGACGAGGCCGTGAAGTCGCTTTATGCCCGGCGCGGGCGCGTAGCGGCCAGCTTCGCGCTGAGCCTCGCGGGCTGGCTCGTGGGCACGGTGGAAGTGTGGCTCGCGCTGCGCTTTCTAGGCCATCCCGTAGGCTGGATCGATGCGCTGCTGCTCGAGAGCATTGGCCAGGCGATTCGCGGCGCGGCCTTCGCCATTCCTGGCTCGCTGGGCGTGCAAGAGGGCGGTTATCTGCTGCTCGCGCCGCTCGTCGGCCTGCCGCCCGAGGCGGCGCTCGCGCTTTCGCTTGCCAAGCGTGCGCGAGAAATCCTGCTCGGCTTGCCGGGCCTTCTGTATCTGCATTTCAGCGAACGTAGCTGGCAACGCCGGCGCGCCTCGCGCGTCTGTGCTGTCGAAGTCGCCGATTGACCTTTTTTCTCCCAAGGAACGTTTGCGCATGCGCGCCATCATTCTCGCGGCAGGCCTCGGCCTGCGCCTTCAGCAACACGCTGGAGAACAGTTTCCGAAATGTCTGCTGCAGTTCGAGGGCGTGACGCTGCTCGAACGCCATCTGCAATTGCTGAAAGAGGCGGGCGTGACGGAAGTCGTGCTCGCGCTCGGTTTTCAGCCTGAGCTGGTCGAGGCCGAACTCAAGCGCATCAACTGGCCGCACAAGGTCGAGGTCGTGATGAATCCGCGCTTCGACCTGGGCAGCGTGCTCACGGTGCATCGCACGGCAGAGGCGCTCACGCGCGGCGGCGATGTGCTGCTCATGGACGCCGACGTGCTCTACGACGAGCGCGTGTTCGCGCCGCTCGTGGCAGGCGAGGCGCCGGCCAACCGTCTGCTGATCGACCGCGACTTCGAAGCCGGCGACGAGCCGGTGAAGCTGTGCCTGCGCGATGGCGTGCCCGTCGAACTGCGCAAGCAACTGGCGGTCGGTCTGCAATACGACACGATCGGCGAGTCGGTGGGCTTCTTCCGTCTGAACGAAGCGACGGCGCGCCGCTTTGCGCAGATCGTCGAAGGCTACGTCGATACGGGCCGCGCGAACCTGCCGCACGAAGAAGCGCTGCGCGACCTGCTGCTCGAACGCGGCAGCGAGTTCGAAACCGCGGACGTGACCGGCGCGCCGTGGATCGAGATCGACTTCCCCAATGACGTGACGCGCGCCGCGGAGCAGGTCCTGCCGCAACTGCGTCCCGTGGTGAGCCGCGTGAAGCAGACGGCTCTCTGAAGCGCATCTGCGCCGCTTGCCTGACGCTGATTGCCTGATCCAGGCCGCGAGGTCTGCCTCCGCTTGAACGCGGCGGCGGGCTTCGCGGCTTTTGCTTTTGCGCGCGTTTTTGCTTCGCGCCGCACACACGAAGCGCACCGCTTCATCTGTTGCCGGGTTCCCGTTTTCCGCAACAAGGGCCATAATGGCAGCTTTACGCCATCAGCCACGCTGATCGTCGTTCCTGCCCATGCCATTAGCCCTCGGCACATTCATCGTTCCGCTCATCGTCGCGTGCTCGATGTTCATGGAGAACGTGGACGGGACGGTCATCGTCACCGCGCTCCCCGCACTGGCCCGCGATCTCGGCCAGGACCCCATCACACTCAAGCTGGCCGTCACGAGCTACGTGATCGGCCTTGGCGTGTTCATACCGATCTGCGGCTGGGTGGCCGATCGCTTCGGCTCGCGCAATGTGTTTCGCACTGCCATCGGCATCTTCATGGCGGGATCGCTGATGTGCGCGGCTTCGAGGTCACTCGAGACGTTCGTGGCCGCCCGCTTCGTGCAGGGCATCGGCGGCGCGATGATGGTGCCGGTGGGCCGGATCATCATCTTCCGCTCGCTGCCCAAATCGGACTTCATTCGCGCGGTCAACTATCTCACGGTGCCCGCGCTGCTCGGGCCGGTCGTGGGGCCGCCGCTCGGCGGGTTCATCACGACGTATCTGCATTGGCGGATGATTTTCTTCATCAATATTCCGATTGGCGTGCTCGGTATCTGGCTCGCGAACCGGCATATCGAGAACATGCATGAGGAGCATCCGGGGCGGCTCGACTGGGCCGGCTTCGTGC
The DNA here is from genome assembly GCF_024206475.1 of Paraburkholderia sp. CNPSo 3274. Taxonomy (GTDB): domain Bacteria; phylum Pseudomonadota; class Gammaproteobacteria; order Burkholderiales; family Burkholderiaceae; genus Paraburkholderia. Next base: position 50,880 of record NZ_JAMBPR010000051.1, on the reverse strand, counting down.
TTTCGGCGGGCGGGGCGTCGCTGTTCATGCTCGGCCTCTCGCTCGTGGGCGGCGAGCTCGTCGCCACTGGCACTGCGGTGACGATGTGCGTGATCGGCGCGTTGCTGCTGGTGGCCTATTGGTTGTATGCGCAACGTGTCGAGCGGCCCGTGCTCGATCTGAAATTTCTGCGCATACCGACGTTCAATGCGAGCGTAGCGGGCGGGTCGCTGTTTCGCATCGGGCTTGGTGCGGTGCCTTTCTTGTTACCGCTCACGCTGCAGGAAGGGCTCGGCATGACGGCGTTCGCTTCAGGCGCCATCACTTGCGCTTCGGCGTTCGGTTCGATTTTCATGAAGGCGATCGTCTCGCGCGTGCTCGGGCGCTTTGGCTTTCGCCGCACGCTGATGGTCAACGCGGTGCTCGCGGGTACGGCCATCGCGATATGCGGCTCGTTTTCGCCTGGCATGCCCGTGTGGCTCATCTGGCTCATCGTGCTCGCGGGCGGGATCTTTCCTTCGCTGCAATTCACTGGCCTCAATTCGCTCGCCTATGCCGATATTCCGACGCCCGACATCGGCCGCGCCACGAGTGTGGCAAGCGTGATCCAGCAGGTGTCGCTCGGCCTCGGCGTGACGATTGCGGGCCTCGTGCTGCAGATTTCGCATCGGGTGCAAGGGCATTCGGCCATCGTCTGGTCCGATTTCTGGCCGGCGTTTCTCGTGGTCGGGCTCTTTTCCGTGGCGTCGATTCCGGTGACGATGCGTTTGCCCGCGAATGCGGGGGAAGAAATTGCGCGCGGCCGGCGCGGCAAGGCTTGATCCCGGAAGGGACATCGTGTTGCACAGCAGCGGAATCAGCGGATCGCCGGATCGCAATCGTTTTCCTGGCGTGCTATAAGGCCAAGGCAGTATCCGCCAGGCCAACAAACCGAATCATGGGGTGAACTCAATGAAGCTGGTTGCAAAAACGAAAATCTCCGCTGCCGCTCTCGCACTGCTTTCGTTATCCGCCTTGTCCACGGGCTTCCTCGAAGCCACGCCGGCCTTTGCGAAGGATACGCAGCAACGCCCTGCGGTCCTGAATGCATCGGCGGTGGCCGTTGCCGACAAGTACGCGGCTGACGCCGCCGAGCAGATCCTCAAGGAGGGCGGCAACGCCGTCGATGCGGCGGTCGCCATCGCCTTCTCCCTCGCCGTGACCTACCCCGAAGCCGGCAACATCGGTGGCGGCGGGTTCATGACGCTCTACGTGAACGGCAAGCCGTACTTCCTCGACTATCGCGAGCGCGCGCCGCTGGCCGCCACGCGCACGATGTACCTCGACGACAAGGGCAACGTGATCCCGGGAAAGAGCCTTTTCGGCTACGACGCCGTGGGCGTGCCGGGGACGGTCGAGGGCATGTGGGAAGCGCAGAAGCGCTTCGGCAAGCTGCAATGGAAGCAGGTGCTCGCGCCCGCGATCAAATACGCGCGCGACGGCTTCGTCGTGGATGAGCAACTCGCGAAGCGCCGTGAGGCCGCAGAAAAGGACTTTGGCGGCAAGACCAATTTCGACGATTACTTCGGCAACCTGAAGGAGGGTGTGACGTTCAAGCAGCCCGATCTCGCCAACGTGCTCACGCGCATCGCAAACCAGGGTGCGAAGGACTTCTACGACGGCAAGACCGCGGACCTGATCGCCGCCTCGATGAAGGGGCACGGCCTCATCACGAAGCGCGACCTGCAGGAGTACAAGGCAGTGTGGCGCCAGCCGGTGGAGGCGAAGTGGAACGGCTACGAAATCATCACCGCGCCGCCCCCGAGTTCGGGTGGCGTGGGCCTCGTGCAGCTGCTCAAGATGAAGGCGATGCTTGCGCCGCAATTCAAGGACGTACCGCTCAATTCGCCGCAGTACATCCACCTGATCGCGGAGATCGAGAAACGCGTGTTCGCGGATCGCGCGCAATATCTCGGCGACCCCGACTTCTACAAGGTGCCGGTCGCGCAGCTCACCGACGACGCCTACCTCGCGAAGCGCGCCGCCGAAGTCGATCCCGACAAGCCTTCCGACACCAAGAGCGTGCAGCCGGGCCTCGGCACCTCGATGCCTGAGAAGGCGGAAACGACGCACTTCTCGGTGGTCGACAAGTGGGGCAACGCGGTTTCGAACACGTACACGATCAACGGCTACTTCGGTTCAGGCGTGGTCGTGCCGGGCGCCGGCATCGTGCTCAACGACGAGATGGACGATTTTGCGTCCAAGCCCGGGGTGCCGAACATGTTCGGCGTGGTAGGCAGCGACGCGAACGCGATTGCGCCGAAGAAGCGTCCGCTTTCATCGATGACGCCGACCATCCTCACGAAGGACGGCAAGGTGGCGCTCGTGATCGGTACACCGGGCGGGTCGCGCATCTTCACGTCGGTGTTCCAGGTCATCAACAACAACTACGACTTCGACATGCCGTTGAAGGACTCGGTGGCGGCGATGCGCTTCCACCACCAGTTGCTGCCGCCCAACACGATTTTCTGGGAGCCGTACCAGCCGATCGACGGTGAGCTCGCCAAGCAGGTCGAGGCGAAGGGCTACGTGCTGAAGGGGCAGGACTTCAACGGTGACATTCAGGCGATCCGTATCATCGGCGATACGCCCGACGCGGTTTCCGATCCGCGCGGCCGTGGCGTGTCGCGCCTGATCCAGTAAAACCGCGACGCCGATGCGAAACGATGCACCCCGCATGAAAGCAAACCATTTCGCATCGGCAACCTGGCAAGGGCTGGCAAAAGTTTGCATGACATGAGCGTTTGTCCTCAAATTTGGGGATGCCGCTCCGTTGTTCATCGCGTACTATGCAACCTCCGGCGGAAGACAGCCCTTTGCCGGCGTGTGTTTTTCTTGGGGCGGCGTTTGCCGCCCCATTTTCTTTTCGGCATTCCCGCTTCACGCTTCACAGTCGCACTGCAAATTGAATCCGTCAGGCACTTCGCTCTGACGTTCGCGCCGCCACGCAAGCGAGGCGCGCGCCCACTTCTCATCGCACCCGAGCATGGACCTGACGAGCCGCGAACTCGCGTTGATCGCCGACGTCTTCAAGATGCTGGCCGAGCATAGCTTGCCCGAGGGCGCCTTGCGTCTGGAGGTGGGGCGGCGCCTGCTCGATCTGCTGCGTGCCGACGGCCTGCATGCGGGCGCGGACCTGTTCGTCTGGTCGGGCGAAGAGAATCTCGATCATCTGCGCATTCGGCGCGGCAAGCGGCGCGAGCATTTTTCCGATCGGGAACTGGTGCTGTTTGATCTGGTGCGCCCGGCTTTCATCGCTGCGCTGGCGCGCTCGCGCGCGCAGACGGGGCGCGTTCAGCCGCCGCAAGGCGACCCATCCGCTGCGGATAACGAAGCGATCAGCCGCTTGACGCGGCGCGAGCGCGACGTGGTCGCGCTCGTGGTGGAAGGGCTGCTCGACAAGGAGATTGCCGAGCGGCTAGGCATTTCCTATACGACCGTGCGCACCCATCTCGATCGTTCGTTCCAGAAACTCGGCGTCAGCAACCGCTCGCGCCTCGCGCGGCTCGTGCAGTCGGCGCCGCGCTGAGGCGTGCCGCGCGTCCCCTTATTTCGGCGCGGCAGCCGAAACGTTCTCGCCCGCGGCGTCGATCAACCCGAGGCAGGTTTGCGCGTTGCCGATCCGTTCGATCGCGAGCAGCGCGAAGCGCGCGAGAAAGAGCGGGCCGTTGGTTTCGCACAGATTGGTCATGGTCTTGCACAGGTGCGTGTAGACGGTGTCGAGTTCGCTGTCGGTCATGGCTTTCTCCATCTGTACTTGATTCCGCCAGCGCTCAGGCGCACAGCGCGTGGTCGAGGGCGGCGAGCGCCTGCGTGGCGACTGTGCCGGCTTCGCCGTGCCAGCGGCCGAGGACATGGCCGTCCGGGCGCACGAGGTAGAGCGTGCCAGGCTGCGCGCCGTACATCGGGAACAGGCGTCCCGTTTGGTCCCAGCCGCTGCGGCGTGGTGCGTCGCCGGGCTGGCACTGCGCGAGCGGCACAAGCGCGAACGGCTGTGCGCGTGCGGCCAGCGTCGTTTCGAGCGCGGCGATCGGGGCGGGCGTCGTGCCATCCTCGCTGAAGTAGAACGCCGTAAAGCGTGGCGCGATCAAGTCGGTCACGTGGCCTTCGCGTGCGCCTGCCTGATCGACGATCGTGAGCGGGCATTCGGGCAGCACCGTGCCCGGCGCCGGGCCGTTCGAGAATGCGTCGGAGGCCGCGTTGAGCGGCGAGGCCGTGTAGGCGATGGCCGAAGTCTGGCGCGGATTGATCAGCGAGCGCACGGCGGCGTGCTCGCGCGCGAGGCTCAGCACGGCGGTGCGCATCAGATCGAAGGCGAACGACGGGGGCGCCATGAACTCCGTGCTCTTCGTGCCGTAGCTCAAGTTTTCGTGCGCGGCGTAGACGCGCTCGTCGGAGTAGCTGTCGAGCAACGCGTCGCTCGCGAGCCCCTTCACGACATACGCGAGTTTCCAGGCGAGGTTGTCGGCGTCGTCGATGCCCGAGTTCGCGCCGCGCACGCCGAAAATCGGCACGAGGTGCGCCGCGTCGCCCGCGAACAGCACACGGCCGTGGCGATAGCGCTCGAGTGTGAGCGCGTTGGCCTTGTAGATCGTGATCCAGACCGGCGACCACGATGCTGTCTCGCCCATCATGTCGAGCAGGCTCTGCACGCGCGGCATGACGTTTTCCGGCTTGATCGCTTCGTCGGCGTCCTCGCCGTCGCGCAATTGATAGTCGATGCGCCACACGTTGTCGGGCTGCTTGTGGACGAGCACGGTCGAGCCGGGATTCGACGCGGGATCGAAATACGCGAGCCGTTCCGTGGGCCGCGCGCTGTCGAGCAGGATGTCGACGATCACATAACGGCCCTCATAGCTCGTGCCCTGAAGCTTCAGTCCGAGCGACTCGCGCACCGTGCTGCGGCCGCCGTCCGCGGCGATGAGCCAGTCGGTCTGCGCGGTGTAGTCGCCCGCGGGCGTGGAGAGCGAGAGCGTGGCGCCATGCGCGTCGTGTTGCAGGGCCGTCACTTTCGTGCACCAGCGAATGTCGATGAGATCGGCGTGCCGTTCCGCTGCGTCGAGCAGGAACTGTTCGATGTGGTACTGCGCGAGGTTGACCATCGGCGGCAGCTTCTGGTTTTCGTCCTGCGGCATCGTGAAGTGCAGCACTTCGTCGTTGCGATAGAAGCTGCGCCCGCCGGTCCACGGCAGGCCTTTGACGAGGAAGCCGTCGAGCGCGCCGAGGCGCTCGACGATTTCGAGGCTGCGGCGCGAAATGCAGATCGCGCGGCTGCCGTAGCAGACCGATTCGTCGGCTTCGATCAGCACCGAGCGCACGCCGTGCTTCGCGAGGCCGAGCGCGATGGCGAGGCCCACGGGACCGCCGCCGACGATCGTCACGGCGTGGCGTTGGGCTTCACGGGCATTGCTGCGGCCGCCTTCGAGTTCGGGCAGGCGGGCGGCGTATTGCTTCGCCGCGAACGGATACGGTTTGAATTCGGCGCTCATGGGGTTGCGTCTCCGATACGTAAGTCTTGTGCTTGCCGGCTTGCCCCGAGCGGGGCGCAGGCGATGAAGTCAGTATGGAGCGCGAGGCGCGGCCCGCTGTCCTCAATTTGGGTACAGGGGGCTTACAGGGGGAGATGAGCGGGGGTTGCGCAGGCGTTCTGCTCTGCGCGCTTGCGGCGGGTGTTTAGCCCTGATCCGTCGCCAGACAAAGCGCAAAAAGCTGCCGCTGGCTCGAAATGCCCAGCCGCTGATACGCGCGTTTCTGATACGTCACCACACTGCTGGGCTTTACGCCCATGCACTCGGCGATTTCAACCGCGCTGCGTCCTTCGAGCACGCCGCGCAGAGCGTCGAGTTCGCGTTTGGAAAGCGTGGGGCAGAGTCCGCGCAGGCGCGCGAGCATCATCTGAGGAATGCCGGGCTGGCTCTGGCCGCGAATCGTGTAGTGATGCCGCGCCGACTCGCCGATCAGCGGCGCGAGCGATTCGACCAGTTCCACTTCGCCCGGCTGAAAATTCCCGGCGTCGCTTTCGCGGTACAGGTTCACAGAGAGCCAGATGTCGGCGGCCTGTTGCAGCAGCAGCGAGAGCCGGTCGGACACGTTGGGCGTGGCGTAACACGCGGTGCGGTAACCGTCGTGCGCGATGTCTGCGCTGCTTTGCCAGTGCAGCACGAGCGATGAGCCGGGCTTGTCGGCCGAGCCGCCGGTGACGATCTGCTGATTGCCGTCGAGCGCGTAGAAGAGGCGCGCGTAGGTATCGGCGACGTCGCGCAGAAAGCGTCCGCCGCGATGGTCGGCCACGGAAACCGTGCGCGGCCGGTTGCCGAATTCGTAGGCGAACACGGTGCACTGCGTGACCGAAGTCGCCGGGCCGAGCATGTTCAGCACTTCGGCGGCGAGCGCATTGGCGTCGTCGCGGCCGATGGCCGAAACGAGGCTGGTGACGCGTGAGAGGTCGAATTGACCTGCCTGCCTCGGTCGATCGAGATGCCAGTAACGCATGTTTCTTAACGGGAGATGGCTGGAAAAAACAACTTTTACGAGATTAGCACCGTTTCGCGTCGGCGCGAAAGCGCCAGCAGCGGGGCCGGATCGCCGCGCTCGACGTGAAGCCTGCGTCAATGTAAGCAAGGAATGGCACGTTGGGGTAATCTCCACCCTCGGCCGGCGCGGTATTCGCGTCATGTTTCCTTACCTGAACATCCCTGCGCGCAGGTTATCTCCAAATGTTGACGCTCCCCACCGCGATTCCCCCCGATTTCGGCGCCGGAGCGGTCTTTCTCAGCGTACTCGTCACGCAACTGGGCGTGCCCGTGCCGGCCGCGCCGGTGTTGATTCTCGCTGGCACGATGGCGGCGGGCGGCGAGACATCCTACGGGAGCCTGCTGGCTGCGGCCGTGGTCGCCACGCTGCTCGCGGATTCGTTGTGGTTCGCCGCGGGCCGCAAGCGCGGGCGGCGTCTGCTCAATGGGCTCGTGCGTTTTTCGCTGTCGCTGGACACGACGATCCGGATCGCGCGCAACGTATTCGAGCGCTACGGCGCGCCCATTCTCGCCGTGGCGAAGTTCGTGCCGGGGCTCGGCCTGATTTCCGCGCCGCTGCTCGGCACGACGACGGTGGCGGTGCACGTCTTCCTGCTGTGGGACACGGTCGGCGCGGCGTTGTGGGCGGGCACCTGGCTGCTCGGCGGCGCGGCGCTGCATGCGGAAATCGTGCGATTCGCGGCGTTCGTGCGCGCGAATGGCATGACGATTTTCGACGTGCTCGCCGTGGCGGGCGTGTTGTTCCTCGCCTGGCGCTGGCTGCGGCGCATGCAGTTCCGCCACTGGCTGGCGACGCACCGCATTTCGCCCGATCAACTCGACGAGATGATGAAGTCGAGCGCGCCGCCCATCGTGCTCGACGCGCGCCCGCAAACCGTGCGCGAGAAGGAGGCCTACCGGATTCCCGGCGCGCAGCCGCTGAATCTCGAATCGAGCGAAGAACTCTCGCCCGAGCTGATCGGGCGTCCAATCGTCGTGTACTGCGTGTGCCCGAACGAGGCGACGGCCAAGCGCATCGTCGATCAATTGCGCAACAAGCACATCTATCACGCGCGCGCGCTCAAGGGCGGGCTCGACGCCTGGGAGCGACACGGTTATCCGGTCGAGCCGCTGTCCAACGCGTTCCACGCGGCGCATGCCCATGCCGATGAACTCGAAGCGGGCGAGGAAGCGGAATACACCGTGCGGGCAAGCCTTTCCAAATAACGCTAGTTTTGCCGCGCGTCGCCAGGCGCGCGGCGTTGCCTACGCGCGCTGCCGGCGCGAGCCGCCGCCCACGTTCTGTCCCGCGTCGCGCGCCATCTGCGCATAACCCCACACCGAAATCAGCGTGAGCACGCCGGCCCCCAGAAAGGCGAGCCGGAAGTCGTCGAGCGTGAACACATGGCCCGTGGTTTCGCCGTTCACGTTCGCAGCCACGCGCAGCGCGAGCGCGCCGAACGCAATGCCGAGGCCGATGGTCATCTGCGCCGCCGCGCTCCAGAGCGTGCTGGCCGCGCTCATCTGCGGCTGCGCGACGTCGGCGTAGGCCAGCGTGGCGAGGGTGGAAAACTGCATCGAGCGCGCCATGCCGTAGACGAACACGACGATCAACACGATAGCGAGCGGCGTGCCGGGCGTGAGCAGGCCGCACGCGATCAACGACACACCCGCGACGCTGACGTCGACGACGGAAACGAGCCGGAAGCCCCAGCGTTCGAGAATGCGCGTCGTGAGCGCCTTCATGCCGAGATTGCCGAGCGCGCTCGCGAGCAGCAGCAGGCCGGACTTGAACGCCGAGAGACCGAAGCCGATCTGGAACATCAGCGGCATCAGATACGGCGCCGCGCCGATGCCGATTCGCGTGACCGACCCGGTCACGACCGTGACGGAAAAGGTCGGGATTTTCAGCGTGGATACATCGACGAGCGGGTGCGGATGACGTTTCGCATGCACGAACGCGACGACCCCGATCGCTACGCCCGCCGCAACGAGCGCCACCGCGCGCCACGGATTCTGGCCGGCCTGGCTCGCGAGTTCCGCGCCGTAAAGGATGGCGGTTAGCGCGGCGCCGCTCAGTACGAGGCCCGCCACGTCGAGCGGCCGGCGCTGTTCGCCGCGCAGGTTCGGCACGATGGCGGCGATGGCCGCGAGCACGGCGATGCCGAACGGCACGTTCAGCAGAAAGATCCAGCGCCACGACGCATACGTCGTGATGAATCCGCCGACGGGCGGTCCCACCACGGGCGCGGCGATGGCGGGCCAGGTGATCGTCGAGATCGCCTGCATGAGCTTGCTTTTCTCGGTGCTGCGCACGACGACCATGCGCCCGACCGGCACCATCATCGCGCCGCCAATGCCTTGCAGAATGCGCGCGGCCACGAACTCGTCGACGTTCTGCGAGATCCCGCACAGCACGGACGCCACGGTGAACGTGACCACGGCGCTGAAGAACACGGTGCGTGCGCCGCAGCGGTCCGCCACCCAGCCGCTGGCCGGAATGAAGATGGCGAGCGCGAGCATGTAGGCGGTCACGCCAAGACTCAGACTATTCGGGCCGATGCCGAACGAGCGCGCCATCTGCGGCAGCGCCGTGGCGATCACGGTCGTGTCGAGGTACTCCATGAAGAACGTGGCGGCGACGAGGTACGGCAGCCAGCCGACGCCGGAGGAGCGTTGCGCGGGCGCGGTCATTGCGCCTCCACGCGGCAGAGAAGAATCAATTTGAGCCTGGTACGGAGCATGGGCGGGCAGCGGAGATATTGCCGATCGGAACATTGCGGACCGGATAGTGAAGCAGAAAGCCCGCGGCGAAAGGCGACAGTTTCCAATACGCAAAAGCATCTGTACAGCCGCGCGGCGGTCGGCGGCGCTGCGAGTCCTTCGCCGTAGGATCTGCGCGGCAAGCCCGAATCGAAGCGGGTAGACTCGTCCGCTGTCGGCATTTCAGCGTCAACCCCTTGATTAGTGGAGGATCGGAAATGGAATACCGTTTTCTGGGTGCGTCCGGAATGAAGGTGCCGGTGCTGAGCTTCGGCGCCGGCACGTTCGGTGGCAAAGGCGAGTTCTTCGAGGCCTGGGGCGCAACCGATGTCGCCGAAGCGCGCAAGCTCATCGACATTTGCCTCGACGCCGGTGTCACGATGTTCGACACGGCCGATATCTATTCGAGCGGCGCGTCGGAGTCGGTGCTCGGCGAAGCGCTCAAGGGTCGCCGCGACAAGGCGATCATCTCGACCAAGGCCACCTTCCGCTTCGACGACGAACCCAATCACGTGGGCTCATCGCGCTTCCACCTGAAGCGCGCGGTCGACGCGGCGCTCAAGCGTCTGCAGACCGACCATATCGACCTGTTCCAGTTGCATGGTTTCGATGCGCGCACACCGGCCGAAGAGGTGCTGTCCACGCTCGACGAACTCGTGCGCGCAGGCAAGATTCTCTACACGGGCGTGTCGAACTTCTCGGGCTGGCACCTGATGAAATCGCTGGCCGTGGCCGATCGCTACGGCTATCCGCGTTACGTCGCGAACCAGACGTACTACTCGCTGATCGGCCGCGACTACGAGTGGGAGCTGATGCCGCTCGGGCTCGACCAGGGCGTGGGCGCGGTGGTATGGAGCCCGCTGGGCTGGGGGCGTTTGACGGGCAAGATTCGGCGCGGCCAGCCGCTGCCGGAGAAGAGCCGTCTGCACAAGACGGCAGAGCAGGGTCCGCCGGTGCAGGACGAGTCCCTCTTTCGTGTGCTCGACGCCATCGACGAGATCGCGAAGGAAACCGGCAAGACCGTGCCGCAGATTGCGCTGAACTGGCTGCTGCAGAGGCCCACGGTCGCGACGGTGCTGATCGGTGCACGCGACGAGGCGCAGTTGCGCCAGAACCTCGGCGCGGTCGGCTGGAACCTCACGCCCGAGCAGGTGGCGCAGCTCGACGCCGCGAGCGCGGTGCGGCCTGTCTACCCCTACTGGCACCAGGAGGGTTTCGCTGAGCGCAACCCGTCACCGGTGTGACGGGTTTCTTCGCTCGGTGAGGCTTCATCAAGCCGCTTCGGCCTGGCGCAGGATCTGGTTCGCGCCCAGATGCAGCGCCAGTGCGAAAAACTCGCGCTCCGCGAGATTGAGGGTCTTCGCGGCGGCCATCGCGCGGTAATGATCTTCCGGGTGGAGGAACAACTTCACTTCGACTTTCGACTGACGGTTCTGCGCGGACTCCATGGATGCTACTCCTTCGGTAACCGGGCGCTCGGCCCGTGACGGGTGTGAAGCCCATTACCGGGCGTCCATACGCGCAAAGGCGCGCGCCGTTTGCCGCGATGCGAGCGGCGGCATGAACGGCGATGACGCGGAGTGGGCTTTTCAAGTTTGCCTGCCGCGGCGCGTGCGCGACGGCAGGACACGCGCGCTGAACTAGCGAAGCGTGGGACGACGCGATGCGCCGGTAGTGCGGTTGAAGCTGGGATGAGGCAGGTGATGCGACGGCGGGGCAACGTGCTGCATGAGCGACCAACCTCCGGAATTATTCTTTTTGTGCGGCAGGGCACCGCATGTAGTACGGGGCAGAGTGTAGTCGCGTTTTCTCCTAGGGTAAACCCCTAATTCGTAAAGAATTATTGCGTAGATTGAGAAAGTCGCGCGGCAAGACTCGAAATGCCTTGTCGACGCATTTCAATTCATGCGGAATGAATAAAGGGAGTTGGATGGGGCGGCGTGAACCGCCACCCCGGCACTGGCATGAAAGCCAGCGTTAAGGCGTGGGCGCGTCAGCGCCCGGCCATTATTCCTCGACGCGCTTGCGCAGGCGCGCGCGCGCTTCGCCGAGCGACAGGAACTTGCCGTGTGATTCGTCCAGCACGGTGACCTTGCCGTGGCCGATGTCATAAACCCAGCCCTGCAGTTCGAGCTGGCCCTGGGCCACGCGCGCCGCCACGGCGGGGTGCGTGCGCAGGTGCGTGAGTTGCAGGCGGACGTTTTCTTCCACGAGCGCCTGAACGATCTGGTCGTCGTCCAGACCGCGGGTCTTGACCACGCTGCGCGCGGCTTCCGCGTTGCGCAGCCACGCCTGCACCGTGGGCATCTCGGCCGTGGCTTCCGCGCCCGAGGCGAGCCCCTTCATCGCGCCGCAATCGGTGTGACCGCACAGCACGATCTGCTTCACGTTGAGCGCGAGCACCGCGAATTCCACGACGGCTGAAACGCCGCCGAGCATTTCGCCATACGCCGGCACGATATTGCCGATGTTGCGGCAAACGAACAGATCACCGGGCTTGGCCTGCGTGATCATTTCCGGCGAAACGCGCGAGTCGGCGCAGGTGATGAAGAGCGTGTGCGGCGCCTGGCTGTGGGCGAGGCTGTGGAACAGCTCCTTGTTGCCCGGGAAAACGTGATGAGTGAATTCGTCCACGCCGTCGAGCAGGTGTAACAGATCGCAGCCGCACGAATCGGAGTGACCGTCGTGCGAGTGGGTGTTGTCTGGCATGGATGTTTCTCTCTTTATCATGAATCGACACTATCGAATGGCAACAGCGGGAGTTTACGCTGAGCCGACCCCTTGCGGATCGGAAAACTTTGCGCCAGTTGCGCTAGCCAGCCGTTTCCCCGGTATCCAATCGTCGAATTGGCGGGATATGTCGATAAACCGGCCGAAAAGACAGCTAAGTACAGGAAAGCGGGCTGCGGCGAAGGTGCTGGCGCGTCGTGCGTTTCCGTTCGAAAACAGATTTTCTCACGCCGAGCGTGATTGGCACATCCGGGGAGTCGCCGGTGGCGTCGGAATCATGAAGAGAGATGAGACGCGACCGACCAGTCGGTCGGTGGGTTCACCACGCCATGCGCCATTGACCTGAAGAATGGGCAGGGGTGTCGGGTAACAGCGTGTCGCCGGGCGGTGTCGTTGCGCCAGAGAAGTCGGAGAGAATCTCGTCGCGCAGTCGCACTAAGCGCGGATCCGCACGTTCGCGCGGGCGCGGCAATGCCACGTCGACGATGCGACGGATGCGGCCGGGGCGCGGCGCCATCGTCACGACCCGGTCGCCCAGGTAGATCGCCTCGTCGACATCGTGCGTGACGAGGATCATCGTGATGCGTTCGCGTTCCCAGATGCGCAGCAATTCGTCTTGCAGACGGCCGCGCGTGAGGGCGTCGAGTGCGCCGAAGGGTTCGTCGAGCAGCAGCACGCGCGGGCGATTGACGAGGCCGCGCGCGATCGCCACGCGCTGCGCCATGCCGCCCGAGAGCTGATGTGGATACGCTCGCTCGAAGCCCGTCAGGCCCACGAGCGCGATATGCTCAGCCACCGCTTCGTGCTTTTCGCGTGCAGAGAGCGGGGCGTTGCGCAGCGCCGCCAGGATGTTCTGTTCGGCGGTGAGCCAGGGAAACAGCCGATGATCCTGGAACACGATGCCGCGCTCGAGCGAGGTGTCGCCAACACGTTCGCCGCGCATCATGATTGCGCCGCTATAGCCTGCGTCGAGGCCGGCGATCAGTCGCAACAGCGTGGATTTACCGCATCCGCTCGCGCCGAGCACGCTCACGAATTCGCCGGGGCGCACATGTAGCGTCACGTCGTCGAGCACGACGAGCGCGGACTCGCCCGCGCCGTAACGCTTGCTCACATGCAGAATGTCGAGTCCAGCGGGTTCAGTGGCGCTCATCTGGCTTTCTCTCAGGTTCTGTTGATTTGCAGTACGGATCATTGGACGGTGATGTGCAACCGCGCTAGTACCGTGCGCTCCACGCGCCGTGCGAGCGCATTGAGCGCCCAGCCAATCGCGCCCACGACGACGATGCCGAACAGCACGAGGTCCATGCGGAACTGCTCGCTGCCGTCGATCAGAAGATTGCCGATGCCGCTGCCCGCAACGAGCAGATACTCCGCGCCGAGCGTGGCGAGCCACGAATAGATGAGCGCGAGATAGAGGCCCGTAAAAATGGAGGGCAGCGCGGCCGGCAACAGTACGTAGCGGACAAGCTGCAGGCGCGAATAGCGCAACGCCTGCGCGAGTTCGACGTATTTGCGCGGCACGGCGTGAATGCCGTCACACGTATGGGCGGCAACCGGGAGCAGCGCCGCGAGCGAAAGGAAGACAACCTTGGCGGCGTCGCCGAGCCCGAACCACACGGAGATGAGCGGAATCCACGCGAACAGCGAGATCTGCTTGAACGTGTCGAAGCTCGGCCCCACGACGCGTGCCGCGATGCGCGAGAGACCCAACGCGCCACCCAACAGGAACCCCGCCGTTGCGCCGATGGCGAAACCGCAGGCTTCGCGGACAAGCGACGCCGAAAGCGCGCGGAGCAACACACCGCTCTCGATCTGTTCGTAAGCGGTGCGAATCACATCGCCGGGACTCACGAGCAGGCCGCTCTTCACGAGATGCGAGGCGCTCAAGGCCCACCACAGCGCGATGGCCACGAGGGGCAGGGCGGCGCCACGTAAATCGACACTTCGTCGCGGCCTGGCTTTGGTGGCCGCTTCACAGGCGCAATCGGAACGCGCGGACTTTCGTGCAAGCGATATTTTCATGGCGAATTGTTCTCTGTCGTGAATGGCGGCAATCAAGCATCATCAGCCGCGAAACGCCGAAGGCGTGCCGCGGCGCAAACGCCGCTCCAACACATCGAGCAGACGATTGATGACGAGGCCGACCGCACCCACCACGACCACTGACGCCATCACGAGATCGAGCTGAAAGAGCTGGCGGCCATACACGATCAGATAGCCGAGCCCCTCTGACGACGCCACGAGCTCGACTACGACGAGCGCGAGCCACGCCTTCGTGAAGGCGAGGCGCACGCCGGTTGCGAGCGTCGGAACCGCGGCGGGCAGCACGAGCCTCACGATACGTTGCCAGCGGGTGTAGGCGAATACGCGCGCGACTTCGTCGAGTGTGCTAGGTGTTTGCCGAAAGCCCTGTAGGGTGCTGAGCGTGACGGGCACGAGCGCGGCGTGAGCGATGAGCAAATACTTGAGTGGCTCGCCCACGCCGACGAGCAACAGCAGAAACGGCAGCCAGCCGAGCACGGGGATCTGCACGATTGCGTTGAAGCTGGGCAGCACCCACGCTTCGAGCGTGCGAGAGAGCCCGAGCGCGCCGCCGATCAGCAGGCCGAGCACGGTGCCGCCTGCAAAGCCCAGCAGCACGCGTTGCAGGCTGATCAGCGTATTGCGCGCCAGCTCGCCGCTCTGGGCGAGATCGACGAACGTTTCATAAACGCGCTGCGGCTCAGGCAGGATTTGCGGCGCGATCCAGCCACGCGCGCAGCCGACGCTCCACAGCAGAAAAAGCATTGCAGGCAGCAGCCAGGGCGCGAAATGCCACGCCCAGGCGCGCAGTACGACGCGCCAGCGCACGTGCGCGCTTGTCGCGTCGATACGTGGCGCTGCTGCACGCGGCGTGTCCGAAGCAATCGTAATCGCGGTTTCCGTCATGATGCGGCTCCTGTCGCGTGCTCAGCCAAGCGGCTTGCCGGCAGCGTCGTAGCGGGTCCAGTAGTGTTCGAGCTTTTGCGCGCGCAGCGCGTTGTCGAGATAGCGCGGCTCGAACCACGAATCGACCTCCACGGGCTGGCGAATCAGCTTCAGGCGCAGCGCGTCTTGCGCAACGGCTTTGTAGCGCGCCACGATGAATGGATCGATCAACGGCGAATTACGGTACTTGAGCGGCTGCTCGCCGAATTCGGCTTGCCAGGACGAATAGCTCACACCGCTCTTCGCCCAGAGCTTGAAGAGCGCGTCGCGGTTTGTTTCATCGGATGACCATTGCGCCGCTTGCACGAAGACATTGACCACGCGCTGCACGATGTCGGGGTGCGCCTTCTCGAAGCCGTCGAGCACGAGCAGATGCGCCTGGCGCGTCAATTGCGGGCCATCATGCTGCGATTCGTAGACGATGCGAGCGAGCCCCTGATCGCGCAGCCGGTAAAGGTGATAGTCGTTTACCGAGGCGTCGATGCCTTTCGATGCGAGCGCCGCGAGCGAGCTTGCGGTGTCGAGGTTGATCACGCGTAGCGCGCGCTCGTCGAGCTGGTTCTCGGCGAGCGCGTTGTCGGCCACGAGTTGCAGATTCGTGCCGCGAAAAATGGCGACGCGCCGGTCCTTGAGGTCCTTGATCGACTTGATGTCCGAATCGGAAGGCACACCCACCTTCACGCCGGAACGCACGCCCGACTCCAGCAAGATGCGGGTCTTGAGACCGTTGGCGCGCGCGAGCACCGAGGGCAAGTCGCCTTGATATGCAAAGTCGAGTGCATTGTTGGCAATGGCCTCGTTCACTGCCGGGCCCGCGCCCTTGAAGAAGAGCCACTCGACCTTGATGCCGTCGGCGGCGAATTCCTTTTCGAGCAACTGCTGGCCGCGCACCGTGGCAGCGGTCGAACCGCCGAAAGTGGGCGGGTCGCCCGCGCCTTGCTGCGCGACGCCGATGCGGATCACGGCGGGCTTTTCCGCTGCGGCATGCAGGGAGATGAACGAAAGCGCGGCATAAATCAGAAACTGCGGCAGGTATTGCAGAACGCGATGTGAACGCATGGGGAGGTCGGATTTGGGTGACGAAACGGGGTGCGCGGACTGGCGAGCTGGCGTCGCTGTCGTTGCCGTTGGGTCATTCTTTTCCGGGTACGCCGATCAGGACAACCAATGATTCGAGATTTGCATTTCTCGATAAAGGCACTGCGTTTTATGGGGAAAGTGAACGGCAGGGCGCATTCATGATAGTGGAGCGAAGCCCGTGCCGAAGGAAGAAATCGTGCTATCGATGTGAGCAGAAGCGCAAAGCCGCACCGCGCGCCGGGCGCGGTGCGCGCAAGCGCGCCTTAATGTGTTTCGACCGCGTGGCGCGGCGCAGCGGCACGCCGCGAAGGCATGAAGTACCACACGGCGCAGAGCGCTTGCAGCCCGACGAGGACGGCCCACACGGTCTGATGCGCGACCGCTGGGTAGTGGCCGTCGAGTGCCGGCCAGTGCGCGAGCGCCGTGCCGATCGCGATCTGCAGCAAGAAGATGCCGATGAAGATGACGAGCGTGAACGTGGTGTTCACACGGCCAATCAGGCGCGGCGGGAAATATTCGGCGAGCACGGCATACGTGAGGATGCCGGTGCCGCCGAACGCGCCGTAAGCGGCCCAAAGCAAGGACGCGGGAAGCGGCACGCGCGCGGCGAGCAAGGCTTGCACGAGCACGAAGACGAGCATCGTGACGCCGGAAAAGAGCTGGACGCTCACGCCGCGCCGCTCGAAGCTGCGTGCGAGCGCGCCAAAGCCGATGTTGCCGACAATGAATGCGCCGCCCAGCACGGAAACGAGTGAGGCCGCACGCGCACCGACATCGGCGGTGCCGGCCGGCACGACGTCGCGCAAGAACGCGCCGACCCACAGCGACTGCATGGCATAAAACACGGCCTGGGTCAGCGACGAGAACGTCGCGGTCTTCCAGAATGCATGGCTGCACAGGATGTGCGCGGTGCCCTTGAACTGCTCGAGCACGCTTGCCTGGTGGTGGGTGTCGCGCGTGCGCGGCCCGCCGATCCAGATGATGGCGGCCACGAGCACCGTGAGCGCCGCGAGCCCGAGGCTGACCGCGCGCCAAGGCGCGATCGAGAGCAGCCACGAGAGTGGGGCGCCCACGGCCACGCCGCCCAGGCCGCCCACGGCCATCACGAGGCCATTCACGAGCGTGAGCTGCGCGACGGGAAAGTGCTGCGCCGTGGCCTTGAACGCGCCGCCCAGGCAAACCGATACGCCCACGCCGATCAGCAGCCGGCCCACCATCATCGCGGCGATGTTGTGCGAGACGCCGAAGATCAACGCGCCCGCTGCTGCCACGAGCATCACGCACGCGGTGACGCGGCGCGGGCCGTAATGGTCGAGCAGCACGCCGCCCGGAATTTGCGCGCCGGCGAAACCGAGGAAATAGAGGCTCGTGAGCGTGCCGAGATCGGTCGCCGTGAAGCCCATTTCACGCGAGAGAAACGGCGCGAAGCCGAGATTGACGCCGCGAAATAGATACGAAATGAAGTAGCCGAGCGCGAATACGGCGAATACGCGCAGTCTGAGTGAGGTCATGTTGGGGGCGAAAGCGGATCGAATGCCTGGCGGTCGATTGTTGGCGATTGCCGTGTGTGAGGCCAGAGAGAGATTTCAAACGACATTGTGAGTAGAATTTGACGTCATGGCCCGATCATTCCCCCCTTTGCAGGCGCTGCGTGCCCTTGAAGCCGCTGCGCGGCGGCGCAGTTTCAGCCGCGCAGCGGAAGAATTACATTTGACGCACAGCGCCGTGAGTCATCACTTGCGCGCGCTCGAAACGGAATTGGGCGTCGAGCTGTTCCGCCGCGCGGGCAGCCGCATGATCCCCACGGCGGCGGGCGCACAGTTGGCCGAGCGCGTGCGCCGCAGTCTCGACGACCTGCGCGACGCGCTCGACGCCACGCGCCCCGGCGTGAGCGGCGTCACGCGGCTGGAACTGAGCGTGATGTCCGATTTCGCGTCCGTCTGGCTGATTCCGCGCCTGGGCGACTTCTACGACCGCCATCCCATGGTCGACCTCTCGCTGCGCATGCACGCCGACGTGACGCCGCCCGACCCGTATCCCTTCGATATCGGCATCTGGCATCGGCGGGTCGACGAGCCCGGCTTCCAGATCCGCAAGCTGCTGGACGACCAGGTCGTTGCGGTGTGCAGTCCGGCCTTGCTCGCACGCCATCCCGACTTTCGCATGGAAGATCTCGCGAGCATGCCGCTCCTGCGTTTTTCGCGCCGCTCGTGGCGCGACTTTTTCGAAGCCGCGGGTGTGGCCGGCGACGAACCGGAGCGCGGACCGGTGTTCGACGACGCGGGCCTACTGCTGCAGGCAACGGTGGCCGGGCAAGGGGCGGCCACGGCGCGCCTGCAACTCGCGCGCGGATTCATCGAACGTGGCGAGCTGGTGCAGTTGGGACAGGTCCGTATTCCGGCCTCGCTCGACTATTACTTCACATGGCGCGAAGGGCATCCGCGCGAGGCGGCGATCCAGCAGTTCTATCGATGGGTAAAGGCGCAATTGGTCAATTGATGCCGGCCATTCGTATTGCGCAATGGGTATTCGGGTTAACCGCTGTCCGTATTGTCAACGCTCCTTGTGTGATGCGCGTTGATCTTTGAATAAAGCGGCTCAATCCCGCTCTGGATTACGTGATTAGCCATTGTATTCATATCGCATGCACCAAAGCGGATCATCGCTGAAGGCATTGCACCGGACGTTTAAAAGCGGCAATGAAATGCCGGTGAACGGACCGTAAAGCGGGTTTGTGAAGCGATTCAATTGCCTTCTTGCGTGATGGCTTCACTATTTGGACAATCAAGTGTATTCGTCTGCGGAAAGCGGCAGGAAGTGTGGCGTGGAATCACAGATTGGGCATGCTTCGTGTCAAGAATGAAATAGTTGCGGTATTGTTACTCCCCATCGCCGTTTGGCGCGTGAATGTTTTGTAGTCAATGGTGTAGTTCACGGCCCATTCCTGGGCCAGCAATAAGACTGACAACAGGAGAAACTGCATGAAGGCTATTCAGATGTTCAAGCTTGCCGCAGCCACGGCACTCGTGGCGGCCTCGTTCCAGGTCTACGCGCAGGACGCGTCGGCCCCGGCAGCCGCAGAAGCCCCTACCAGCGGTCCGACGGCCTCAGCCCAGCACAACGTCAATCAATCGAAGGCAGCATTGCGCCAGGCGCGCGCCGCGAACCGTGCGCTCGGCCGTAAGGTCCGTTCGGCCCTCGCACGCGACCGGAACATCAGCGTCTCCAACATCACCGTGCGTGCGAAAGACGGCGCCGTCATCCTGCAAGGCACCGTGCCCGAGGCGGCGCAGATCCAGCGCGCTGGCGATGTCGCCAAGGGCGTCGATGGTGTAACGTCGGTGCGCAACGCGCTGACGATCCGCCCGGTTGGGACCTGAGCATCGGCTAGCCGGCGCGCGCCCATCGCCCTTCGCGGTGCGGGCGGCGACGCCGGAGCGGGTGTCTTACTTCCTGAAGGCCGCACATGCAGTCCCATTCACGGACTGCATGTGCGGCTTTTTTATGGCTTGGCGAAACTGTGAAGCGCCATGCGGTAAAGCGCGTTGCGCTTACGGCTCGACGTAATGCATTTCCGGCGATTCGCCCATCAGCAGCGGGCGATTGGCGTCAGCGGCCGCGCGCAGATAATCCCAGAGCGACGTGATGCGCCGCAGCTTGCGCAGGTCCTCGCGGCTGCACAGCCAGAAGCGCCGCGTCACCACGACTTCGTCGGGCAGGATCGGCACGAGGCGCGGGTCGGGCTCGGCCATGAAGCAAGGCAGGATGGCGAGCGCGCTGCCCTGCAGCGCAGCATGATAGTGCGCGATCACGCTGGTGCTGCACAGGTTCGCGGTCACGTTCGGCGCCGTGCGCTCGAGGTAGAGCAGCTCGTGGCTGAACGCCAGATCGGCGACATAACTGATAAAGGCGTGATTGCGCAGGTCCGCAGCCGTGCGAATGCGCGGGTGGCGCTCGAGATAGGCCGGCGTGCCGTACAGGCGCAACCGGTAGTCGCAGAGCTTCGTGTAGACATACTGTCCGCGCTCGGGGCGCTCCAGCATGATCGCGAGGTCGGCCTCACGCTTTGAAAGGCTCACGAAATGCGGTACCGGCAAGAGGTCGATCGACATGTCGGGATGCTGGCCTGTGAAGCGCGCCAACTGCGGTGCAAGAAAGAAGCAGCCGAAACCCTCCGTCGAACCCACGCGCACATGGCCAGAGAGCGACTGCGCGCCGATCGCGAACTGCTCGCTGGCCGATTGCACCGTGGTTTCCACGGCATCCGCGTAGGCTAGCAGGCGCTGGCCTTCGGCCGTCAGTACGAAGCCGCCCGAGCGCGATTTGTCGAACAGGACGGTGCCTAGCGCTGCCTCCAGATCGCGCACCCGGCGCGCAACCGTGGTGTGGTCAACGCCCAGGCGCTTCGCGGCGCCGCTCGCACGCTGCGTGCGCGCGACTTCGAGGAAGTAGCGCAGATCGTCCCAGTTCAGTGTCTCCATGCTGCTCGTTGTGTTTTTTTGCATATCGGATGGGCTTTTTCATCTCTATGCCGTGGATATTCGAATAACTATACTCGTTGAAGAACGCGACTGAAACAGACACGGTCGCACGACAACAAGGATGGAGACAGACGATGCAAATGCAGTCGTTCCCCTGTTCAGCAGGACTCTTCTTTACCTCGCCCGGCTCCATTCCCAGCACGCTCGACATGACTGCACGTGTTTGCACGTGGCGCTTGCGCGCGTGCCGGGATTGAAGATTTCGCGTACTCCGCACATTCCGCTATATCCGGCCACGGCCGGTCCGTTCGAATCCATCAGGGAGAGTTCACGATGAACGCAGTGACCCAGGCATCCAACGAGCAAGTTTCGACCGTCAAGCTGCTCATCGACGGCGAGTTCGTCGAATCGAAAACGAAGGAATGGCGCGACATCGTCAATCCGGCCACGCAGGAAGTGCTGGCGCGCGTGCCGTTCGCGACCGTCGAGGAAGTGGACCGGGCCGTGAAGGCCGCGCACGCCGCGTTCGCCGCGTGGAAGAACACGCCGGTCGGCGCGCGCTTGCGCATCATGCTCAAACTGCAGGCGTTGATTCGCGAGCATATGCCGCGCATCGCGCAGACGCTCACCGCCGAGCAGGGCAAGACGCTACCCGACGCCGAGGGCGACATTTTCCGCGGCCTCGAAGTGGTCGAGCATGCCTGCTCGATCGGCACGCTGCAGCAAGGCGGTTTCGCCGAGAACGTGGCAGGCGGCGTGGACACCTATACGCTGCAGCAGCCGCTAGGCGTGTGCGCCGGCATTACGCCGTTCAACTTCCCCGCGATGATTCCGCTGTGGATGTTCCCGATGGCGATCGTTTGCGGCAATACGTTCGTGCTCAAGCCTTCGGAGCAGGACCCGCTCTCGACCATGCAACTCATCGAACTCGCGATCGAGGCAGGCATTCCGAAAGGCGTGCTCAACGTCGTGCATGGCGGCAAGGAAGTCGTCGATGCGATCTGCACGCACGAACTCGTGAAGGCGATTTCGTTCGTCGGCTCGACGGCCGTGGGTACGCACGTTTATCGTCTGGGCAGCGAGCACGGCAAGCGCGTGCAGTCGATGATGGGCGCGAAGAATCACGCTGTCGTGCTGCCCGATGCGAATCGCGAGCAGGCGCTCAATGCGCTGGTCGGCGCGGCGTTCGGCGCAGCGGGCCAGCGCTGCATGGCGACTTCCGTGGCCGTGTTCGTGGGCGCCGCGCAGCAATGGGTGGACGAGCTGGTGGAAAAGGCGAAGACGCTCAAGGTCAATGCGGGCCATGAGGCCAGGACCGACGTTGGCCCGGTCGTTTCGCGCACCGCGAAAACGCGCATTCTCGGCCTGATCGAGGCGGGCGTGAAGCAGGGCGCAACGCTCGCGCTGGATGGCCGCGACGTGAAGGTGCCGGGCTATGAGAATGGCAACTTCGTCGGCCCCACGGTGTTCACGAACGTGAAGACCGACATGGACATCTACACGAATGAGATCTTCGGGCCGGTGCTCGTGGTGCTCACGGCGAAGACGCTCGATGAAGCGATCGCCATCGTCAATGCGAATCCGTTCGGCAACGGCGTGGGCCTCTTCACGCAGAGCGGCGCGGCTGCGCGCAAGTTCCAGAGCGAGATCGACATTGGCCAGGTCGGCATCAACATTCCGATTCCGGTGCCGGTGCCGTATTTCAGCTTCACGGGTTCGCGCGGTTCCAAGCTCGGCGACCTGGGCCCGTACGGCAAGCAGGTCGTGCAGTTCTACACGCAGACCAAGACGGTCACCGCGCGCTGGTTCGACGATGCGACCGTGAGCGACGGCGTGAACACGACGATCAGCCTGCGCTGATGCGCCGCCCGGCATCAACATGGAGTACTGAACAATAACGGAGACAGGCTCATGAAAATCGGATTTGTCGGGCTGGGCCACATGGGCGCGCCGATGGCGCTCAACCTGCTCAAGGCGGGACATACGGTGGCGGTGTTCGACTTGAGCGCGAGCGCGATGCAAACGCTCGCCGAGGCCGGCGCGCAGAAGGCCGCATCGGCGAAGGCGGCGGCGAACGGCGCGGAGTGTGTCATCACGATGCTGCCCGCCGCGGCGCACGTGCGCAGCGTGCTCACTGCCGAAGACGGCGTGCTGGCGGGCATCGCGAAGGGCGTGACGATCATCGATTCGAGCACGATCGATCCGGCGAGCGTCAAGGAGTTCGCGAAGCTGGCCGAGGCGCAGGGGAACGCGTTCGTCGATGCGCCGGTGTCGGGCGGCACGGGCGGCGCGGCGGCGGGTACGCTCACCTTCATGGTGGGCGGTAGCGCCGCGCACTACGAGAGCGTGAAGCCGGTGCTCTCGGGCATGGGCAAGAACATCGTCCATTGCGGCGAGACGGGCACGGGGCAGGTGGCGAAGATCTGCAACAACCTCGTACTGGGCATCACGATGGCCGGCGTGGCCGAAGCGATGGCGCTGGGCGAGGCGCTCGGCATCGACCCGAAAGTGCTGGGCGGCATCATGAACACGTCCACGGGCCGCTGCTGGAGTTCGGATACCTACAACCCGTATCCTGGCGTGATCGAGGCAGCGCCGTCTTCACGCGGCTACACGGGCGGCTTCGGCACGGACCTCATGCTCAAGGACCTGGGTCTCGCCACCGACGCTGCCAAAGGCGCGCATCAGCCCGCGTACATGGGGGCGCTTGCGCAGCAGCTTTATCAGGCCATGAGCAGCCACGGCGACGGCAAGCTCGACTTCTCGGCGATCATCAAGCTGTATCGCGCCGGGAAAGGTTGAGGCACGTAGTTTCGAGTCGCGAAAAGCGCGCTGCGAAGCGCGCTTTTTTTCACCTGGATTTTCAGCCCTTGATACGAGCCTCGACGCGCGCGAAGAGCCGCTCGAACCAGACGCCGAGCAGTGCATTCGAAGGCGAGAGCGCGGTGGAGCAGGCAAGAATGCGATAGACATCGTTGCGCGTGACCTTCGAGGTCTTCGCGGGATCGAGCCAGTCGTCGTTGTCGACAAGGCGTTCGAGCGTTTCGAGGCCGATGAGAATGGGCCACAGGCATGCGAGCCGCAGGCGCACCGAAAGGCGCGGCAGCGCGAACGTATAGTCGATGGCCGCGCGGAAATGGTCGAGCGCGATGCGCACGAGTTCGAGCATGATCGGCCGCGCGCGCGCCGAAGCGCCGGGCTGCAGCAGGTCCTGCGCGGTGAGCCCGGCCTGGGCCAGCATCGAAGCCGGCAGATAGCAGCGGCCAATGCGCAGGTCCTTGCCGCAGTCCCGCAGCACGTTCACCATCTGCAAGGCCTTGCCGAAGCGGATGCCGCGCGCGTACATGGTTTGTTCCAGCGAGGGCGCGAGCGTGCCCGGCAGGTGCATGTACGTCATCTTCGTCCAGAACTCGCCCACGCAGCCCGCCACGAGATACGTATAGCGGTCGAGTTCGTCCCACTTGTTGAGCGCGGCCACCTGGCCCGAGCGCTCGTCGGGGAACGTGCGCAGATCGAACTCCATGCCTTCGGTGAGCGTCGTGACGATCTCGCGTACGGCCTTGCGGTCGGCGTCGTCGAGTTGCGCGAGCACATCGAGCGCGCCGCCCAGCGATTCGAGCAGCAGCTTCTCGTCCGACTGCATTTGCTGGCCCGCAACCTCGCCAGCGAGATCGGCGAGCAGGGTGTCATCGTTCGTCGCGCCGTTCACGCGCTCGCGCAGCGCGAGCAGCAGGGCGAGCCGCCGCTCGGGCGGGATCAGCGCGGTGTCGGCAATGGTGTCGGCGGCGCGCGCGAGCAGATAGGCTTCGCCCACGGGGTCGCGCATGCCGGCGGGCAGCACGCGCATCGTGAGGTAGAACGAACGGGAAACGCCTTTGAGCAACGGGCCTAACAGGAAGGCCCGGGTAGAATTCTGCATGTCGGATAAGGGCAGCGGGGGACGGATCGGACGCAGCCGCATTGTATCGTGGACGAAGGAGACGAGGCCCGTTGAGACCCGAACGCGCGTTTTACGACCTCCAGGTGCGCTTCGCGCGCAGGGCGGCGCGTCTGGCGGACATACCGCTCGCGGCGGCGTTGCTCGACTGCACGAATCTTTATGTGCGCTTCGGCGCGGGGCGGACCTTCGATCGCTCGCATCCGCTCTGGGCAGCCTATGTAGAGGGTCTCGATGAGCACGCAAGCGTTGCGGAGCAGTGCGAGTGGACGTGGCGGTACTTGCAGCGCTGCCCAACGCATCAGGGGGCGCCTGCGGTCGCCCTGACGGTTGGCTGCTTCTCTTACGCGCAGGAACCGCACGGCGGGGTGCGTCTGCATTTCAATGCCCAGACCGACAACGGCATGTCGCCGCTCGATCCCCGGCAACTCGCCGCGCGGCAAGGCGAGTTGCGGATGTTAGTCGACCACCTGCGTGCGCAGCTGCGCGAAAGCGGTCGTGCGTCGAGCGACGTGCTCGTGCACGGCACTTCCTGGCTCTACAACGTGCCCGCCTACCGGCGGCTCTTTCCCACGGCCTACATTGCGAGCGCCCAGCCCGTCGGCCGCCTGCGTGCGCTTTCGCTTTGGGGCCAATTTCTCGACCGTAACGGCTGCGTGCGCAACGACGCAGCCGCGATGCTGCTCGCGCGCATCGACCGCGCAAGTGCCTTTGCCAATCTTTTGTCTTGCTTTCCCTTACAAGCGCTCGCGGTACATGCGAGCGTCAAGGTGTTTGCCCATAGAAAGCGAACGTAACCGATACGGTTACCAAAGATTTTTCAAAGTAGCCGTGACAGCGTGCAGGCGAGAGGAGATTGAAAGCCACTGGATGCACGCAGGGTATTGGCCCGGCGCGGAAATGGGTGCGTGCGAAACGACCGAGCCCAGCCCCCGCGCAATATTGATGAAAGTAATCCCTGTAATGCAGGGGTAACGCGCATACCACGCCCAGCGCACTAGACTCCGCCGATGCTTTCGTAACGGAGCGCCGCTCATGCCCTCGTCCCCGGCTCTCGCCATTCATTCCCTGCGCGATATCGAGCTGACTGCGGACGGCCAGTACCTGATGGTGAACGGCAATCAGCCGGACAGCGTCGCGCTGCATTGCTCGGTGATGCATGAACTGCTCGCCGCGCTTTCCAATGCGATTGGCCGCTCCGAGCGCATCCGCCACAAGACCACGAGCGTGAAATTCACCATGCCTTGCGAGGCCTGGGAGATCGGCCGCGAGTCGGGCGACGTGCAGCATCTCGTGGTGAGTTTTCGTCTGCCTGGCGGCGCCGAATTGTCGTTCCGTCTGCAGCCTGCGCAAGCCGTGCACATGACCGAGGTGCTCTCGCTCGCAACGGGGCTCGCGAAGATGCGCCTGCCTGGCCGCGCAAGCATGCAATAGGCGTGGCGCGCCGGCCTCGCTTGCCGCACCCGCTGTACACCCCGCATCCGTGGATGCCGGCCGCGCGCGTCTCGCGCCGGTAATGGAGCATTCGGCACTTTCACGGCACTTTCACGGCTCTTTCGTTGGCTTCACATTCGACCTCCCGCATGACGGCATCAACTACCACGGCGCGCTATGCACGCGCACTGACTCTCGCCGGCTTCGGCATCGGCGTGACTGCTGCGGCGCACGCCACCGAGCCCTTCGTGGTCCAGGACATCCGCATCGACGGGCTGACGCGCATCGAGCCGGGCACCGTGTTCGCCTATCTGCCGATCAAGCAGGGCGAGACCTTCACCGACGACAAGGCCTCCGACGCCATTCGCGCGCTCTATGCGACGAGCCTCTTCAGCGACGTGCGCATTTCCACGCAAGGCCGCACGGTGGTCGTGCAGGTGCAGGAACCGCCCGCCATCGGCACGATCGATTTCGCGGGCATCAAGGAATTCGATAAGGATAACTTGACGAAGGCGCTCAAGTCGGTCGGGCTCTCGCCGGGCCAGAGCTACGACAAGGCGCTCGTCGACAAGGCGGAGCAGGAACTCAAGCGTCAGTACCTCACGCGCGGCTACTACGCGGCCGAAGTCACGACCACGGTCACGCCGATCGACCGCAATCGCGTCGGGCTGCTGTTCTCCGTGGTCGAAGGGCCGAGCGCAAAGATCCGCCAGATCAATTTCATCGGCAACAACACGTTCAGCGGCGGCACGCTGCTCGATGAAATGCAGCTCTCCACGCCGAACTGGTTCTCGTGGTACACGAAGAACGACCTGTACTCGAAGGAAAAGCTCACGGGTGACCTCGACAACGTGCGCTCGTACTATCTCGATCGCGGCTATCTGGAGTTCAATATCGATTCGACGCAGGTTTCGCTGTCGCCCGACAAGAAGGACATGTATCTGACGATCGGGATTCACGAGGGCGAGCCTTATACGATCTCGAGCGTCAAGATGGCCGGCAATCTGCTCGACCGCGAGGCGGAGTTGAGGAAGCTCGTGGGCATCAAGCCGGGGCAGCGCTTTTCGGCGCAAAAGCTCAAGGACACGACCAAGGCGATCGTCGACAAGCTCGGCGAATACGGTTACGCATTCGCGACCGTGAACGCGCTGCCGGAAATCGACCAGAAGAACCACACGGTTGCGCTCACGCTGCAGGTCGACCCGAGCCGCCGCGTGTACGTGCGCCGCGTGAACGTCACCGGCAATATACGCACACGCGACGAAGTCGTGCGCCGCGAAATGCGCCAGCTCGAAAGCTCGTGGTTCGATTCGAACCGTCTCGCGCTTTCGAAGGACCGCATCAACCGCCTTGGCTACTTCACCGACGTGGACGTGACCACGGTGCCGGTGGAAGGCACGCCGGACGAGGTGGACGTGAACGTGAAAGTGACCGAGAAGCCCACCGGCACGCTTTCGCTGGGCCTGGGCTATGGTTCGGGCGAAGGGCCGATCATCTCGGCGGGCATTTCGCAGGACAACGTGTTCGGCTCCGGCAACAGCCTCTCGCTGAACGTGAACACGGCCACGACGTACCGCACGCTCTCGGTCACGCAGGTAGATCCGTATTTCACGGTGGACGGCATCAAGCGCATTACCGACGTCTACTACCGCACGACGGAGCCGCTTTACTACTCGAGCACGAACGATACGAGCTTTCGCATCATTTCGTATGGCGCGGACATGAAGTTCGGCATTCCGTTCTCCGAGACCGACATGGTGTATTTCGGCCTCGGTATCGAGCAGGACCGCCTCGACGTCGACTCCAGCACACCGCAGACGTATATCGACTATGTGAACGAGTTCGGGCGCGTCTCGAACACGGTGCCGCTCACCGTGGGCTGGTCGCGCGACAACCGCGACAGCGCGCTGGTGCCGAGCCGCGGCTACTATGCGCAGGCCAACGCCGAATACGGCACGCCGGCTGGCACGCAGTACTACAAGGGCGATGCGCAAATGCAGTATTACTACTCATTCGCGCGCGGCTTCGTGCTTGGGCTGAACTTCCAGGGCGGCTACGGCAACGGTCTGGGCGGCAAGCCGTATCCGATCTTCAAGAACTACTATGCGGGCGGTATTGGGTCGGTGCGGGGCTATGAGTCGGGCTCGCTCGGGCCGCGCGACACCACGACGAACGACCCGATCGGCGGCTCGAAGATGGTGGTCGGCAATATCGAGTTGACGTTCCCGCTGCCCGGCACGGGTTATGACCGCACGCTGCGCGTTTTCACGTTTGTGGATGGCGGTAATGTGTGGGGCACGGAAGGCAGCAGCACTGGGGCGAATGGCTTGCGTTACAGCTATGGCGCGGGCCTCGAATGGATCTCGCCGATCGGGCCGCTCAAGCTTGATCTGGGCTTCCCGATCGTCAAGCACGCGGGTGATCAGTATCAGAAGTTCCAGTTTCAGATTGGGACTTCGTTTTGAGCTTTTTTTGCGGTTCTTTTGTGGCTTTGGCCTTTACTTGTTTTCGCGTCGATATGCAGGCGTTGCCCCTGTGCGGGGCGGCACCTAGTTTTCTTTGCAGCGGCAAAGAAAAGTAGGCAAAAGAAAGCCGCTCAAACCGCTAGCGCCAGCCACAGTTCACCTCTGGCCGTCTATGCCAGTGGCTCCGGAGCGTCTGTCACCACTTGCCCACAACCGGAGTGACAAGGCGCTCATACTTCCGGCGGCGCTCCGCGCGCCGAAGGGCATAGCCAAAACCGTTGGTGTGCGTGCATTCTCGCTAAGGCTGACACCGCCCCCCGGTTTCCCTTGCAGACCTGACCGCAGCGCGCGCAGCGAGCAGCGGGATGAATGAGCGCCTTGTCACCAACTTCGAAGGTGCGAGGTGACAGACGCTCCGGAGCCACTACCCATGACGGCGAGTGGTGCAAGGGGACAGGCATTGGCGGTGTGAGCGGCTTTCTTTGCCTCCTTTCTTTGCCGCGGCAAAGAAAGGAGGTGCCGCCCCGCACAGGGGCAACGCCTGCATACCACCGCGAACACAAGAAAAGGCCAAATCAGCCAGAAACACGATAGAAAAGCAGCCAATCAAATCAGCAACTCAAGCGAGTGATAAAGCCGCCTGCGCTCAGGGTTAGCAGAAGCCTCACCGGCATGAATCGCCTCCTTGAGGCATTCCAGAAAGCATTCGGCCGCAGCGGAAAGCGGCACACCGCGCCGGGCAACCACGCTCACCACCGTGCGATCCACTTCCTCCTGAAGCGCGAGCGCCCGCAAATTGTCGCGCGCAAAGCGCGTTTCCACCAGCGGCCACGGGAAGATGCTCACCATATCCGTGTTCATGATGAGCCCCATCGCCACCACGAACGAGTGCGCGAGGTGCACGTTTTTCGGCATCGGCAGGCCGTGACGCAGGAAGACGTCGTCGGCGATCATCTCCTTGCTCGCCGGGTCCCAGTTGAGCAGCCATTCGCAATCCTGAAGTTCTTTCAGCGACTGCGCATGCGAGAGCGGATGGTCCTTGCGCACCACCACGGCCGACTCCGTGGCGAAGATCGGCGTCTGCGTGAATTCCGCATGCAGCGAAGCGGGCCCGGGCTTCCCTAGCGAGAAGTCGAGCGAGCCGTCGCGCAGCCGCGGCATCACGATATTGAGCAGGCCTTCGTAAAACTCCAGCTGCATGCCGGGCATGCGCTCGCGGAACAGCGTGACGGCGTCGGGCAGAAAGGAGAGGGCGAGCCACGGCGTCACACCGATCGCGAGCTTGCCGCCGCCGCGCCCGCGCCGCGCATCGAGTTCGTCCTGGGCGCGCGACATCTGGTGCACGACGAGCCGCGCATGAACGAGCAGCGCCTGGCCCGCTTCCGTGAACGCGATGCCATTCGCGTTGCGCGTGACGAGCGCGATTTGCTGCTCGGCTTCGAGTTCGCGCACCGCCTTCGTTGCCGCTGCCGGTGAGATGCCGAGCGCACGCGCGGCCGCGCGGATGCTGCCGGTATCGGCCATGGCGACGAGCGCGCGGAACTGGTGGAACTTCATAAGGGATAACCCGAGTGCGCACTTCTGGTTGGCGGGCCAACTATTTTAGGGCTGTCGGCGCCGAACAGACGTCATTATTCTCAAGCGAATTCGTCGTCCCCTCTGGAGAGAATTCGTATGAACACGATGGCTATCCCGGCCGCAATCGCCGCGATCGAAGAAGAGATGATCGCACTGCGCCACGAGATCCACGCGCATCCCGAACTGGGCTTCGAAGAATTCGTCACGAGCGACCTCGTCGCGCAGCGCCTTACCGAGTGGGGCTACGAGGTGCACCGCGGGCTAGGCGGCACGGGTGTCGTGGGCACGCTCAAGGTGGGCGATGGCAAGCAACGCCTCGGTCTGCGCGCCGACATGGACGCTCTCCCCATCCACGAAAGCACCGGCCTCGATTACGCGAGCCGTATTCCGGGCAAGATGCACGCGTGCGGCCACGATGGCCACACGGCCATGCTGCTCGCGGCGGCCAGGCATCTCGCGCAGTCGCGTAATTTCAACGGCACGCTGCACCTCATTTTCCAGCCCGCAGAAGAAGGCCTGGGCGGCGCGAAGCGCATGCTCGACGAAGGCCTGTTCGAGCGCTTTCCCTGCGACGCCGTGTTCGCCATGCACAACATGCCCGGTTTCGCGACCGGCAAGCTCGGCTTTCGCGCGGGGCCGTTCATGGCTTCGTCGGATACGGTCATCATCGACATCGACGGGCGCGGCGGTCATGGCGCGGTGCCGCATAAGGCGATCGACCCGGTGGTGGTGTGCGCCAACGTTGTTCTCGCGCTGCAGACCATCGTGTCGCGCAACGTGCCGCCGCTCGACATGGCGATCGTCACCGTGGGCGCGATCCATTCGGGCGACGCGCCCAACGTGATTCCGCAAACCGCGCAGATGCGCCTCTCGGTGCGCGCGCTGCGCCCCGAAGTGCGCGACTTGCTGCAGGAGCGCATCACGGCGCTCGTGCACGCGCAGGCAAGCGCGTATGGCGCGACGGCGCGCATCGACTACCAGCGCCGCTACCCGGTGCTCGTGAACGACGTGGCGATGACCGAGTTCGCGCAGGACGTGGCGCGCGACTGGCTCGGCGAAGAAGGGCTGATTCACGACATGGCGCCGCTCACCGGCAGCGAGGACTTCTCGTTCCTGCTCGAGCGCTGCGCGGGCAGCTACCTCATCATTGGCAACGGCGACGGGGAAGGCGGCTGCATGGTCCACAACCCCGGCTACGACTTCAACGACGACTGCCTCGCCACCGGCGCCGCATACTGGGTGCAACTCGCCGAACGCTTCCTGCGCAGCTGACACCGGCCAGGCGCGGCACCCACGAGACGAGACACACGAGACACACGAGGAGACCCCCGATGACCGCCAGCACGATTCAGGCACAAGCCGCAGCGGCCCCGATATCCACGCGCCGCTCGCGCGCGAAGGCCATCTTCGCGATCACGCTCGGCAACGGGCTCGAGTTCTTCGACTTCACGGTCTACAGCTTCTTTGCCTCGATCATCGGCTCGCTGTACTTTCCGGTGCATGGCTCGCTGAACCAGCTGATGCTCGCCGTGGGTAGCTTCGGCATCGGTTTCGTCGTGCGTCCGATCGGCGGCATCGTGATCGGTGCGTATGCGGACCGCGTGGGCCGCAAGGCCGCCATGACGCTCACACTCTGGCTCATGGCGCTCGGCTCGGCGCTCATCGCGTTCGCGCCCACCTATGCGCAGATCGGGCTCGCGGCGCCCGCGCTGATCCTGCTCGCGCGTCTCGTGCAGGGCTTCGCGGTGGGCGGCGAAGTGGGCGCCTCGACATCGCTCCTGCTCGAATACGCCGACGACCGTTCGCGCGGCTTTTACGGCAGCTGGCAGTTCGTGAGCCAGGGCCTGAACACGGTGTGCGGCGCGCTCATCGGCGTGGCGCTTTCCACCACGCTCTCGCAGGCCGCGCTCGAAAGCTGGGGCTGGCGCGTGCCGTTCGTGATCGGCATGCTGGTCGTGCCGGTCGGCGTGTACATTCGCCGCCATCTCGACGAAACGCTCGCGCACCCCGTCGGCGTAGAAGACACCGAACCCGTGGCCGACATGGCGCGGCCGCTGCGCGAGATTTTCGGGCGCCACCGCACATCGCTCGTGGCTGGCATCGTCACGACGATCGGCGGAACGGCGGCGAACTATATTGTGTTGTTCTACATGTCGACCTACGCGATCAAGATTCTCGGTCTGCCGATGTCGGTCGGCATGAGTGCGGCGCTGGTCGCGGCGCTCGTCACGGCAATCTGCTCGCCGTTCGCAGGCTCGCTTTCCGACCGTCTGGGCCGCAAGTGGGTGATGGGTGTCTCGCGCGTGATGCTGATCGCTGTGATCTATCCTGCGTTCATGCTCATTCACGCCATGCCGACCGTCGCGACGGTGCTCGCTGTGGTGGCCGTGCTGGGCGCGATCGTTGCGTTCACGGCGGTCCCCAACATCGTGATGCTGCCCGAACTCTTTCCTCAGTCGATTCGCGTGACGGGCATGTCCGTGGTCTATTGCGTGGGCGTGTCGATCTTCGGCGGTTTCGCGCAGTTCTTCGCGACCTGGCTCATCAAGCTGCTCGACAACCCGCTCGCGCCCGCCTGGTATCTGATCGGCTGCGGGGCGGTCTCGCTGCTCGCGCTGCCGCTCATTCGCGAGCCGGCGGGCCGTCCGCTCGATTGAGGCTTCTCTTCGGCGGCTACGCACTTTTAGCGGCCGTGCAGTGTTTATTTACCAGACGTTTACGCGGCGCTGCCTAGAATCGGTTCGTGTTCAACTCAAGCGCGGCGCCCCAAATGGCGGCGTGCGCACAACACGTATGCCTTCTATCGTCTCGCAGGGTTCGATTTCCCGAGGTTCCCGCTCCGCCGCCACGCCGCGGCCTGTTCTTTCTCTGCACGACTCGCGCAAACCGCTTCACCCGGCAAACCATCGCACAACGGTGCAACTGGTCGTGCGCGTGCCCACGAGCGAAGCGCAACTCGCACGCTGCACGCTGCATGGTTTGGTGGGCAGCGCGCTCGGCGTGCATACGATCGATATCGATCGCCGCAGCGATCTCGCCTGCCTGCACGTCGAACTCGATCGTCGCCGCGTGGCCGAGGCGATGGCGCTGCTCATGCGCACGCTCTCGTGCGCGGAGTTCGGCTCGGTGCGCCGGCTCGATCGCGCCGCCTGATACGCAACGCGTGGCGCAACCGCCCCTGCGACAGTAGCGCCACGCCTGGATGTTCTCCCGTCCGCAGTTCACGCAACGCACGTCTCGTGCGTCCGCGACCTCCGCTTCCCGCTTTCTCCCTTTGTCCATGCGCAAGCGTTGCGCATATCCGACTTAACGTTAACGAACGATTAGCGTACTTTAATTTCGGATTTCGAAACGAATCCAGTCACTATTGCTTTGCAAGCGCGAGTCGCGTCATTGCGTGCGATTTTTGGCCATCCCGATTCTGCGTTCTCTCAAAAAACAGTAGTATTTGCTCGAGCACCAAAGTCAGTTTGGCGATTGATTCGACCCGATCGCCCGCGCGCGCCTGATTTGGCTTCGTCGGTCCAGCGCAGATCGTCGATAACACGGAGAACAGCATGACTCACGGAATTCGGGTGGCCAGCTTGTGTCTGTCGTTGGGCTTGCTGGTAAGTGTCGTTGGATGTCATGAAAACAAACCTGCTGCCCAAACGCGACCTGCCGCGAACGTCGATGTGATCAATGTTGCGCTGCGTGACGTGCCCGTGGTCTTCGAGTACGTGGGGCAGACAGAAAGCTCGCAGCAAGTCGAGATTCGCTCTCGCGTGAACGGCTTCCTGGAAAAGCGCGTGTATACGGAAGGCTCGCTGGTCCATCAGGGCGATGTCATGTTCATCATGGACCGCAAACCGTTCGAAGCCACGCTCGACGCCGCGAAGGCCGAGCTTGCGCAGCAAAAAGCGCGGCTCGAAACCGCGCAGGCCAACCTCAACCGCGTGCGCCCGCTGGCCGCGAAGAACGCGTTAAGCCAGAAGGATCTCGACGACTCGGTCGGGCAGGAACAGGCGGCCGCCGCCGCGGTAGAAGGGGCGCGGGCGAATGTCATTAGCGCGACGCTCAATCTTGGGTACACGACGATCGTCGCGCCCGTTACGGGTCTTTCGAGCTTTGCGAAGAAGCAGGACGGTTCGTATCTCGATGCGACCAACAGCCTGCTCACTTACGTGGCCAAGCTCGATCCCATGTGGATCAACTTTTCGCTCTCCGAGAACGAGATGCTCGATCTGCGCACGCAAACGCAGAACGGCACGCTCAAGCTGCCGCCGATCGGCAAGCTCGAAGCGGTGATCGTGCTTGCGGACGGCAGTATCTATCCGGAGCGTGGCCGCATCGCCTTCACCGACGCCTCGCTAAGCTCGGAAACCGGCACCTACCTGATCCGCGCCGCAATGCCGAACCCCACGGGGTCGCTGCGGCCCGGTCAGTTCGTACGCATCAAGCTGCTGGGCGCGGCGCGCGCCGCCGCCGTGGCCGTGCCGCAGTCGGCGGTGCAGCAGGGGCCGCGCGGCGCGTATGTGTGGACCGTCGACACGGACGGAAAAGCGCAGCAGCGCGCGGTGGAAACGGGTGAGTGGAACGGTAATGCATGGGTGATCAAGTCGGGCTTGCGTCCGGGCGATCATGTCATCATCGACAATACGCTGCGCCTCATGCCCGGTGCGCCGGTCAAGGCGAATCTCGTGGCCACGCCGCCGGCGACCGTGAATCTCGGCGGCGCGGCGGCTGGGGCCGAGGGCGCAGGCGGCGGGGCCCAAGCGGGCGCGGCTGGGGCTTCCGGCCCGGCTGCTGCGAACGCGAACGCTAACGCTCAGGCAAGCGCGGGCACGACCGCCGCTCAACCGGCCGCCGCCTCCGGCGCTCCCGACGTGTTGGGCGAACACACCGCGCTTTACTTCGCAACGGCCAGCGCGAGCCTCGACGCCCAGTCCGCCGACGCGCTCGCGGGCGTGGCGCGCCGTCTCGTCGCCGAGCCGGGCATACGCGTGGCGATTTCCGGCTACGCCGATTCGACCGGCTCCTATGCCTCGAATGAGCGTCTCGCGGCCGCGCGTGCGGCCACAGTGCGCAATGCGCTGATCGTGGCAGGCGTGAAAAGCGAGCGCATCGACATGCACAAACCGGCGCGGATCGTCGCCAATGACCCGCCCGACAAATCCCGCCGTGTGGACGTCACGTTCTCGCCCGCCGCGGGAGGCTGAACGATGAAGTTCTCTCACTTCTTCATTGACCGGCCGATTTTCGCGTCGGTGGTCTCGATCGTGCTCGTGGTCGCCGGTCTCGTGGCGATGTTCAACCTGCCGATCGCGCAGTTTCCGGACATCGCGCCACCCACCATCACGGTGAGCGCGACGTATCCGGGCGCGAGCGCCGATATCGTGGCGCAGAACGTCGCTGCGCCGATCGAGCAGCAGGTCAACGGCGCGGACAACATGATGTACATGAACTCGTCGAGTTCCTCGACGGGCAACATGACACTTACCGTCTACTTCAATATCGGCACCGACCCGTCACTGGCCCAGGTGGACGTACAGAACCGCGTGAACCTCGCGTTGCCGTTTTTGCCGGATGCGGTGCAGTCGCAGGGCGTCTCGGTGCAGAAGCGCTCGTCGGCGTTCATGATGGTGATCGCGATCTATTCGCCCGATAACTCTTATGACGCGGCCTACGTGGCGAACTACGCGAACGTCTATGTGCTCGACGCGCTCAAGCGCATTCCGGGCGCGAACCAGGCGTCGATCTTCGGTTCGGCTGACTATGCGATGCGGGTATGGCTCAAGCCCGACCGCATGGCGAAGCTCGGCATCACGGTGGCCGACGTACAGAACGCGATAGCCCAGCAGAACCAGCAGTTCTCCGCGGGCCGTCTTGGCCAGGCGCCCACCAACGCGCCTGTGAACCAGACGTTCCCGGTGGCGACGAAAGGGCGCCTGACGGAGCCGGCCGAATTCGACAACATCATCCTCAAGGCGGCGTCGGGCGATGCGGCCATCGTGCGCATCAAGGACATCGGCCATACGGAACTGGGCTCGAAGGACTACACGCTGCGCGGCCGCTACAACGGCAAGACCGCCACGCTGCTCGCCGTCTATCAGCAGCCGGGCGCGAATGCGCTGCAAGTGGCCAAGCAGGTGCGCCAGACACTGGAGCAGTTGAACAAGAGTTTCCCGCCAGGGCTCAAGTACGAAGTCGCGCTCGATACGACCGAATTCGTCCATGAGTCGATTGGCGAGGTGGTGCATACACTGCGTGACGCGATAATTCTCGTGATCATCGTCGTGTATATCTTTTTGCAGAGCTTCCGTGCGACGCTCGTGCCGCTGCTTGCCGTGCCAGTGTCGATCATCGGTGCGTTCATCGGCATGGCGGCGTTCGGCTTCTCGATCAACATGCTCACATTGTTCGGCATGGTGCTGGCAATCGGCATCGTGGTGGACGACGCGATCGTGGTGATTGAAAACGTCGAGCGCAACATGTCGGAATTCAAGCTGCCGCCGAAGGAAGCGGCCAAACGCGCGATGGACGAAGTGAGCGGGCCGGTGATCGCGATCGTGCTGGTGCTGCTCGCGGTGTTCATACCGGTGGCATTTCTGTCTGGTATCACCGGGCAGTTGTACAAGCAGTTCGCTGTGACGATCGCGGTCTCGGTGGTGCTCTCGGGCATCGTCGCGCTCACGCTGTCGCCCGCGCTCGCGGCCATCCTGCTCAAGCCAGAGGAGCACAAGAAGAACCGCTTCTTCCGCTGGTTCAATGACAAGTTCGCGCGCCTCACCGATGGCTATGGCAGCTGGGTGGAGACAGCGATACGGCGCGTGGTGATTTCCATCGGCCTGATCGTCGTGATGCTGATTGCGACAGGCGGGCTCTTCAAACACATTCCATCGTCGTTCCTGCCCGTGGAGGATCAGGGCTATCTGTTCGGCGCGGTCGTGCTGCCCGACGCCGCGAGTCTCGACCGCACAGGCGACCTCTCGAAGAAGGCGGAGGACTGGTTCTCGAAGCAGCCTGCCGTGAGTTCGGTCGCCGCGCCGATCGGCTACAGCCTGATCGACTCGCAGTACAAGGCGAACGCGGGCACGTTGTTCGTGACGCTCAAGGGCTTCAAGGACCGCGGCGAGAACGGCACCGCGGAGGACCTGATCCGCAGCGCCACGAAGGCCTTCTCGGGATTCAAGGACGGCGTGGTCGTGCCGCTTAATCCGCCATCCATTCCAGGTCTGGGCACGACGGGTGGCTTCGAGTTCTGGGCGCAAAGCTCCGGCGACGGCACCTATGCGCAGCTCGAAGAGAAGGTTCGCGAGATCATTGCGAAGGCGCGGCAAAACCCGGCGTTGCGCGGCGTGAATTCGACCATCAACACGAATTCGCGCCAGCTGCTCGTGGAAGTGGACCGCGAGCGGGCGGAAACCCTCGGCGTGCCGGTTCAGGACATCTATTCTGCACTCCAGACAATGTTCGGTTCCTTGTACGTGAGCCAGTTCCCGAAGGGCAGCCGTCTCTTCCAGGTGATCATTCAGGCGGAGCCTCAATACCGCTTGACTCCGGATGATATCCAGCAGCTCTATGTGCGCAACCGCAACAACGACATGGTGCCGATCAAAGCCGTGACGACCTCGCGCTTCGTGTCTGGGTCCGACATCGTCAACCGCTTCAACAACTTCCCCGCGGCGAAGATCACCGGCGACGCGGCGCCGGGTCATAGCTCGGGCGAGGCGATCGCGGCAATGGAACAGATCGCCAACGAAGTGCTGGGCGATGGCTACAGCTACGAATGGAGCGGACAGGCGTACGAAGAGAAGAAGGCCGGCTCGACGGCGGCGCTCGTGTTCGGGTTCGCACTGCTGATGGTGTTCCTCATTCTCGCGGCGCAGTACGAGAAGTGGTCGCTGCCGATTGGCGTGCTGCTGGCCGTGCCGTTCGCGATCTTCGGGGCGCTGGTGGGCATCCTCCTGCGCGGCATGGAAAACGACGTGTACTTCCAGATCGGCTTGACTGTGCTGATCGCGCTCGCGGCGAAGAACGCCATTCTGATCTTCGAGTTCGCGGTGGAAATGCGCGAGAAGGAGAACATGTCTCCCTACGAGGCTGCGCTGCACGCCGCGAAGCTGCGCCTGCGGCCGATCATCATGACCTCGCTCGCGTTCATCCTGGGATGCGTGCCGCTCGCCATCGCCAGCGGCGCCTCGGCCGCGAGCCGGCGCTCGCTCGGCACCGGCGTGATCGCGGGCATGCTCGGGGCCACGGCGATCGCACTCTTCTTCATTCCGATGTTCTTCTGGGGACTGGAAACGCTCTCGTCGCGCAAGAAGCCGGACGCTACGCCGCATGCCAGCACGCCCCCTGCGGCGCCGCCTTCGCAGGAGGGCTGAGCGATGAAGATACGTTCGAATCGCACGAATCGCGCGCTGCGTCCTCTCGGGCTGGTCGTCGCGACGGCTTGCCTTGGCGCGTGCGCGGTCGGGCCCGACTATCATCGTCCCGCGGTCGAGACGCCGTCGACGTTTCGCTACGCCTCGCCGCAGGCGGAGGCCGTCGACACCTCGCTCGACTGGTGGACACAGTTCAACGATCCGGTGCTCAACGACCTGGTCGCGAAGGCGCTCGCGCAGAACAAGGACATCCTGATCGCGGCGGCACGCGTCGAGGAGTTCTACGGGCGGTATGTCGTAACGCGTGCGGGCCTCTTCCCGCAGGTTTCGGCGAATTTCGGGGCGTCACGCAGCCGTAGCGTTCCCGCGCCGGGCTTCCCGCCCGTGGTTGGCAATCAGGTGCAGCTCAATGGCGCGGTCTCCTGGGAACTC
The DNA here is from genome assembly GCF_024206475.1 of Paraburkholderia sp. CNPSo 3274. Taxonomy (GTDB): domain Bacteria; phylum Pseudomonadota; class Gammaproteobacteria; order Burkholderiales; family Burkholderiaceae; genus Paraburkholderia. Next base: position 12,114 of record NZ_JAMBPR010000051.1, on the reverse strand, counting down.
GATCTGTTCGGCCACCTGCGCCGGCTCACCGAAGCGGCGCGCGCCGATTATATGGCCACGCAGTCCGCGCAGCAGGCCACGCGCATTTCGATCATCGCGAACGTGGCGACGTCCTATCTGCAACTGCGTGACTTCGACAATCAGTTGATCATCGCTCAGGACACGCTCGAAAGCCGCAAGGGCGCGCTCGATCTCTTCAACGAGCGCTATGCGGGCGGTGTCGTTTCGAGGTTGCAGGTGAGTCAGGCGCAGTCGGAGTACGAATCCGCACAAACTTCCGTGTATTCGATCCAGCAGGAAATCGCGACGCAGGAAGACGCCATTTCGCTGCTGCTGGGCCAGAATCCGGGGCCGATTGCGCGCGGCAAGTCGATCACCGAGCTCACCGCGCCCGCCATCCCCGCCGGCCTGCCTTCGACCCTGCTGGAGCGCCGGCCCGATATTCTGCAGGCCGAACAAACGCTCATTTCGGCGAATGCATCGATCGGCGCAGCGCGCGCGCTGTATTTCCCGCAAATTTCGCTCACGGGACTGTTCGGCGCCGCGAGCACTGCGCTCTCGGGGCTCTGGACCGGCCCCGCGCGCGTCTGGTCGTTCGCAGGCGCGGTCACGCAGCCGATTTTCGAGGGCGGCGCGATCGCGGGTGGCGTGCATCAGGCCGAAGCCGTGCAGCGGGAAGCGCTCTTCAGCTACGAGCAGACGATCCAGCAGGCGTTCGCCGATGTCGAGAATGCGCTCGTGGGCGTGGCGCGCACGCGTGATCAGCTCGATTCGACGACGCGCCAGGTGGCTGCGCTCATGGAATACACGTCAGTCGCGCGCGATCTGTACGAAGGCGGCTACACGAGCTATCTGGAAGTGCTCGACGCCGAGCGCAGTCTCTTCAATGCGCAGTTGCAGCAGTCGTCGCTGCAGGACCAGGAACTCGCGCAGATCGTGAACCTGTACAAGGCGCTCGGTTATGGCTGGACGCCGGCAGCACCGCCGCCCGCGGCAGACAGCGCGAAGCCGTCGCAGTCTTGAGCCGCGACGGCTGCGCTTCGAGGCGGGGCGGGGAAAGGCGAACCTGGCGCGGGCGCGCCGGTTCGTTTCATGGAGTTTCCGACATCAGCCAGCGCAGCGATTGCGGAGCAGGCTTGGTGGCTTTCGCGGTCTGCTGGGCTTTGGGCGCCGGCTTCGCGACTTTTTGCAGCTGGATGGGCCGGGCGGCGTTAAGGGCCGTTGCATGGCCGCCGGTTTGCGCGAGCGCAGCGGGGCTCGCCGACGCCAACGCGAGCAGCGCGGCGGCGAACGTCAGGGCGAGGGGGCGAGTCATCTGAGTTCTCCCGCGTGGGTGAGCGGCCGGCGAAGGGGAAGAGGGCCGGCGCTGCAAGCGGAAGTATGTTCTGAGGATAACCACCACGCGTCCATCATTTGATGGAGAAACGCGTGGCAAGTGTGGTGAACCCCGCTTATCGGGTTCCGGTTTAGTCGGCGGGGCGTCGGTCGGCGAGCGCTCGTTCGCAGTCCTTGAGCACTTGCAGGACCAGCTTGGCCTGGTAGTTCAGGTCGTCCGTGTCGAGAATTTCCTCGACGGCGTCGCGCGCCCAGACTGCGTCCACGAACCACGCGTGCTGCTGCGCGATGTCCTGCGCCATGGCAGCGAGGCGCGCGATCGCGAGCCAGTCGGCCTCGCGCGCGTGACGGTCGAGCCACTTGTGCGCCGCCTGGACGTGAAAAGCCGCGTTGGGCCAGGATTCGTTGAGATAGTAGGCCCCGAGGCTCCCGCAGGTGAGCCAGCAGAGCAGCTCCACGCGATCGCGCGGACTCAGATGGTGGCGTACATCACTCATGGCGACGCTCGCGAAAGTAACAGAGTTCGATTGACGGGTGCGTGCAGACTTTCGAATCCGATGACAAAACGATATCACGGCTCGTGGAAAATCGCCTGCCCCGCACTGGCGCTGCACGCACGGGTGTTACATGGATAGCGTCGCCTGGCGGCGCGTTGTATGCAAACCAGGAGAGACACCAGGAAGGCGCGTACAGTTATGCGCTTTGCAGCGTTTCGCGTGCCTGGCCATCGCGCCCTTTGATTCACGCGCGTTTGCCGCCTTCTTTCCGGGCGAGCTGGGCGGCCGTGTCCACCGCGCCCATCGCGTTCGCCACGTCGAGCGCGGTGTTGCCCGCGGCGTCGTGCGCCGCCGGGTTTGCGCCGCGCGCGAGCAGCAGGTCGACGATATCGGAGCGGTTGAACATGGCGGCGATCATCAGCGCCGTGCGGCCGTCGGGAGAGGCGCCTTCCACGTCGGCACCGTTTTCCAGCAGGGTGCTGACCACGTCGGCGTAGCCCTTGAAGGCCGCGCCCGCGATCGGCGTTTGCCCGTTGTCGTTGCGCAGGTTGGGGTCGGCGCCGCGCTGCACGAGCGCGCGCACGGCGGCGGCGTGGCCGTGATAGCTCGCGAGCATCACGAGGGTGTCGCCTTTTTCGTTGCGCAGGTTCGGCGGCAGCCCCTGGTCGATGAGCGTGGCGAGCGTGGTGGCTTCGCCGCGGCGCGCGGTGTCGAACACCTGACGCGCGAACTCGACGAAACGCGGCTCGAGTTCGCCGTCGTCTTTGCCGGAGCCGGACGAAGAGGATGGGGGCGGGGTGGGCGGCGCGCTGGCGGTCACGGCAGTCTCCTGGTTCGGATCGCATATCGATTCGGGGCGGCGTGCCGCCGTCGAGGCTTGCCCATTGTCGCCGATCTTCGCGAGCCGCGAGGCCGGGGCGGCTCACGCGCGCCGCATGAAAAAAGGCGCTGCCCGAACCGCTAAAAAGCGGCCGGCGCAGCGCCTGCCTTCACGGCGGAACCGCTTGACGCTCAGGGCACGAGCCAGAGCGCGGCGGCGTAGATCACGAGCGACACGGCGAACGTCACGGCGGTATAACCCATCACGCGCTGGATGCGGATGCCCGCGATCGCGACGATCGGCACGGCCCAGAACGGCTGCAGCATGTTCGAGACGTTCTCGGCCATCGCGACGCCCATGGCGGTGCGCGGCACCGAGGCGTGCAGGCTCAGCGCGGCGGGCAGCACGAACGGCCCTTGTACGGCCCAATGGCCGCCCGCGCTCGGCACGAGCAGCGTAATGATCAGCGAACTCAGATAGCTCCAGAGCGGCAGCGAAAGCGGCGTGGCGATCGTGACGAAGGCCTTGGCGATCATCGAGGCGAGGCCCGTGCCCTTCATCACGCCCATGATGCCGCCGTACACGGGGTACTGCAGCAGCATGGAGCCGGTTTGGCGCGCGGCGCGGCGAATGGCGTTCGCGTAGGCGATAGGCGTGCGCTGAAGCGCGAGGCCGATCAGCAGAAAGATCAGGATCGTCGTGTTGATGTCGAGATCGAAACCCTTTTCGCTCCATTCCATCGCAAGATAGCCTGCGCCGAGCACGATCAGCAGCAGCGTGCCGAGCATCGACTGCTCGAGGCGCGATGCGAACGAAGGCGTGCCGTTGTCGACGCGCGCGTGCGGGTCGTCGCTGGCGCCGGTATCGTTCGCTTCGGTTTCGGCGGCCTGGCTAAACGGCGCCACGTGCTCCGGCTTCGGGTGCATGCGGATGAAGATGAACGTCATCACGACCACCACGAGCACGGTGGGGATGAAGACGAACGGCGCGAATACGGTCTGGCTCAGCGGAATCACGTGGCCGGTCGCCTTTTCCACGAGATTGAGCGCGTTGCCCGGCGAGGCCTGTGAAAGGGCGATCGAACTGGAGAGCCCGCTATTGCAGATCGACCATGCCGAATAGCTGCCCGCCACGAGCCACGCGAAATCCACGTTCACGCGCTTGGCGATTTCACGCGAGAGCAGCGCGCCCACGATCAGGCCGAGGCCCCAGTTCAGCCATGCGGCGATGGCGACCACCGGAAACACCAGCAGCGCGGCGCGCGCCGGCGTTTGCGCCTTGGCCGCGAGCGCGCGCAGCACGCGCTGGATCACGGGCGCTTCGGCAATGGCATAGCCCGTGGCGAGGATCAGGATCATCTGCAGCGCGAAGCCGAGAATGCCGAACGTGCCTTCGTACCAGGAGCTGAGCAGTGTGGGGATATCGCCGTGCGGCGCCAGGACAAACGCGAGCACCGCGACGAAGAAGGTGAGGCAGATGGACAGAACGAAGGGGTCGGGCATGACCCGCTCGAAAACATACACGAGGGTGGCGACAACACCCTGGCGGGAATCGCGCGATTCAGTCTGGAGGTCTCTTTTCATGCTCTTTCAGCGTGTTCGTAGCGTGTGGCTACTGGCTGGCCGGAGCGGACAGGAGGCGTTGCTTGCGGGCGGTCCCGGCACCGTGCGGCTGGCGAGCCAGGCGCGGGGTGGGCGGGGAGGCAGGTGCGGCTCCTCCATCAGCGAGAGGCGATGCCGCCCCGGCGCAGCGGGTTCATATCACGCCTTGCACGCGCGAATTTGCACGGCAAGACGGCCAGCCCGTTCTTGTTATTCTCGTGTTCGCAATTCGAACACGGTTTCGTTTATCGAACGGGGCATTATTCGCTTCATGCCGAGTGGATGTCAAGGCTGCGATAGCGCGCCGATGCCGCATTTTCGCGGGAAATGAGGGTGAGATGTATGGTTAACGTAAAAATAATGAAAGCGGAAAGATATTTCAAAAGCGTCATCCGAACTACCTAAAATGCAAAAGCGGGAGGCACTCTCGCGTGCTCGCAGGCATTCACAATCTGTCTATCACTGCCCTTTGGAGACTGGAGATGACGATTCGTCTAGGAGAAGATGCACCGGATTTCACCGCGGAGACCACCGAAGGCACGATCCATTTTCACGAATGGATCGGCGACCACTGGGCCATCCTTTTTTCGCATCCGAAAGACTTCACGCCCGTTTGCACGACTGAACTCGGCTATATGGCGAAGCTCAAGCCGGAGTTCGACAAGCGCAACACGAAGATCATCGGTCTGAGCATCGACCCGGTGACCGACCATGCGAAGTGGGCCAAGGACATCGAGGAAACGCAGGGCAGCGCCGTCAACTATCCGATGATTGGCGACCCGGACCTGCACGTCGCGAAGCTCTACGACATGATTCACCCGAACGCGAGCGGCGCGAGCCCCCGTACGGCGGCCGACAACGCCACGATACGCGCAGTGTTTCTCATCGGGCCGGACAAGAAAGTAAAGGCGATGTTCGTCTACCCGATGAGTTCGGGCCGCAATTTCGACGAGGTGCTGCGCCTGCTCGATTCGCTGCAGCTCACGGCCAAGCACACGGTGGCGACGCCGGTGAACTGGAAACCGGGCGACGACGTCATCATCCCGACTTCGGTTTCCGACGACGCGGCGAAGCAGAAGTATCCGCAAGGTTTCAAGACGCTCAAGCCGTATCTGCGCACGGTCGAGCAGCCGAAGTAAGGGCTCGCGCAGCATAGCGGAAGCGCAAAAAAAACGCGGCGCACTGGCAGTGCGCCGCGGACCACGGGCCAGGTAAGCTCGCGTTTCACGCAGCCCGGACAGGGGAACCGGATTGAATCAGTTCGAAGGCGTGGGCCGCCACTTGAGCAGGCGATGCTCGAGCGCGGTGAGCAGATAGTCGGCGGCTAGCGCGACCACGGCGAGCACGATCATCGCGGCGAACACGCCGCTCGCGTTGAACGCACCCTGCGCCGTCGAGATCAGCAAACCGATGCCTTGCTTCGAACCGAGGAATTCGCCCACCACGGCGCCGACCAGCGCGAAGCCGAAGCTCACGTGCAGGCTCGCGAGAATCCACGAAAGCGCTGAGGGAATCACGACCGAGGTCGTCACCTGGCGGCGCGACGCGCCGAGAATCTGCGCATTGGCGATCATGTAGCGGTCGGCCTCGCGCACGCCCTGGAACGCATTGGCGAACACCACGAAGAACACCATCACCACGGCGAGCGCGACTTTCGACGCCATGCCGAGCCCCAGCGCGATCACGAACACCGAGCCGAGCACCACGCGCGGAATCGAGTTGGCGATCTTGATGTAGAGGCTGAACACGTCGGAGAGCAGCTTGTTGCGGCCAAGCACGATGCCGCAGAACACGCCGGCCACCGAGCCGATGATGAAGCCGAGGCCCGTTTCTTCGAGCGTGACCCAGACCTGCGTGAGCAGGGGCCCCTGCGAGGTGCCGTTCACGAACCAGTCGATGATCTGGTCGAAGATGGCCGTGGGCATCGAGAAGAAGAACGGATCGATCCATTTGAGGCGCGCGGCGAGTTCCCAGCCGCCGAGCACGACGACGAGCACGAGAATACGCAGCGAAATGACGAGCCAGTTGCGCTGACGAATGCGCTTTTGCGCGGCGCGCTCGACGGCGTCGAGCGAAGCGGGATCGAGGCCTTGCGGCAGAGTTTGTTGCGGGGTGGACATAGTGAACGGCTCCGGTGTTAGGCGATCTGCACTTCTTCGCGCAGGTCGTGCCAGATCTGGCGCGACAGTTCGACGAAGTGCGGCGCGTAGCGGATTTCGGACGTCACGCGCGGGCGCGGCAGATCGATCTCGTAGACCTTCTTGAGCGTGGCGGGGCGCGCGGTCAGCACGAACACGCGGTCGGCGAGCGCAATGGCTTCTTCGAGGTCGTGCGTGACGAATACCACCGAGCCCGTGCCGCCCCACAGCTGCAACAGCTCGTCCTGCATGAGCGTGCGCGTTTGCATGTCGAGCGCCGAGAACGGTTCGTCCATCAGCAGGATTTCGGGCTTGTTGATGAACGTCTGCGCAAGCGCCACGCGCTTTCGCATGCCGCCCGAAAGCTGATGCGGATAATGCTTGCCGAAGTTGGCGAGGCCCACGCGGCGCAGCCATTCGTTGGCTTCGTCGTAAGCCGCCGATTTCGAGCGGCCGCGATAGAGCGGACCGGCCGCCACGTTGTCGAGCACCGAGCGCCACGGGAACACGGCGTCGGCCTGGAACACGAAGCCGATGCGCGGATCGATGCCGTTCACGGGCGCGCCCATCACGCGCACTTCGCCCGTGGTGGGTTTGAGCAGGCCCGTGATCATGCTGAGCGTGGTGGACTTGCCGCAGCCCGTGGGCCCGACGATCGCGACGAACTCGCCGCGCGCGACCGACATGCTGAAGTCGCGCAGGGCGACGGTCGCCTTGCCGTCCGGTGAAATGAAGCGGCACGAAACGTGGCGCAGCTCGATGGCCGGCGTGCCTTGGGAAAGGGAGGAAGTCATTGTCTCAGTGGGCTGAACGTGGGGCCGATTGCGTTGCTTACTTCGACGCCGTGGCGGTCGTAGCCGGCAGATAGTCGTTCGACCAGGTCTTCGCGAGGTCGATGTGCTTGCCCTTCACCGAAGGATTGAACGCAGAGAGCACCTTGAGCACCGTATCCGGGCCGTCGGCGGGCATGCGGCCGTCCTTCGTGAACATCGGCAGCGAGGACTTCAGCGCGGCCACGTAGAGATCCTTGTTGTTGCCGTAGTAGTCCTTGGGCATCTTCGCGGCGATTTCATCGGCGCTATGCGTGGCGATGAAGTTGAGCGTGCGCGAGAACGCGTGCGCGAGCTTTGTCGCTTCGTCCTTGTGCGACTGCGCCCAGGCGCGCTGCACGTAGAAGCTCGAAGCGGGGTAGGTGCCGCCGAGCGCCGCGCGCGTGCCTTCGAGCGTGCGCATGTCGACGAGCACCTTGGCGTCGCCGGTTTGCAGCAGACGCGAGACGGTGGGCTCCGTGGTCATGCCCGCGTCGATGCGGTTCTGCTTGATCGCCGCGATGAAGGTATTGTCCGCGCCGACCGGCAGCAGCGTGTACTGGTTGGAGGGCACGCCCGAGCGCTGCGCGAGGTACTGCGTGAGGAAGCTCGTGGAGGACCCCAGGCCCGTTACGCCGAGCGTCTTGCCCTTCACGTCGGCCATGCTCTTGAGCGTGCCGGCCGCCGCGTTCGACACCATTTCCACTTCGCCCGGCACCTGGCCGAACACCACGAGCGTCTGCACTTCCTTGCCCTTGCTCTGCAGGTCGATGGTGTGATCGTAGAAGCCCACCACGCCTTGCACCGCACCCGCGAGCAGTTCGTTCTCCGCGTCCACGCCGGCCGGCTGCGACTGCAGCTCGACGTCGAGGCCTTCGTCCTTGAAGTAGCCGAGCTGCTCGGTCAGTTTGGCGGGGAGATAGATGATCTTGGTTGCGCCGCCAACCATGATCGTGATCGTTTCCGCGTGGGCAGCCGTGGAGCCGGCGGCAAGGGCAAACGCGACACTCGATACAGCGGCGATCTGGCGCAAGGTAGGCATCGTGGAGTCTCCTGAAGGTGGTGCGCCGTGCATGCGGGCGCTTTTTGGTGGATGGAGCCGATTATAAAAACCGTAAGCCTTCTGCCAGCCTTCTAGCGCCGTGCAAAATCGTCCGTGTTAACCCGCAGGGCGGCGACGCGCTGGCGACGGCACAATCGACTCCCCGAAACCTTCGCACCTTGCCTGCGCCGCCCATGAAATTGCTGCTGATCGAAGACAATCCCACGCTGGCGCACTGGCTCGTCAAGACGCTGGAGGAGCAGGCGTTCGCCTTTGACGCCGTGCAGGACGGCGAAGCCGCCGACCAGTTGCTGCGGTCCAATCGCTACGAAGTGGTCCTGCTCGACCTCAATTTGCCAAAGCTCTCGGGCAAGAACGTGCTGCGGCGGCTGCGCCAGCGCGGCGACGCGACGCCCGTGATGGTGCTCACGGCAAGCGGCTCGATCGACGAAAAGGTGGAGCTGCTCGGCGCGGGCGCCGACGACTATCTCGTCAAGCCCTTCGAGGTGCGCGAACTGGTGGCGCGCATCAAGGTGCTGATTCGCCGGCAAACGCCCGCGCGCGCGAACGAAATCGGCTGCGGGGACCTCGTGTTCGACCTCAACACACGCCAGTTCACGCTGAAGGGCGCGCCGCTGAACGTCACGCCGCGCGAGCGCACGGTGCTCGAAACGCTGGCGCTGCGGCTTGGCCAGACCGTTTCGAAGGCCGCGCTCGTCGATGCGATCTTCACGCTCGCCGACGAACCGAGCGAGGACGCCATCGAAATCTACGTCTCACGGCTGCGCAAGAAGCTCGAAGGCAGCTCGGCCGTGATCGTGACACTGCGCGGCCTGGGCTATTTGCTGCGCAGGAAGGATGAAACACTATGACGACTTACGCGTGCCGTCATGACGGGTAGCCTGCGTATTCGCCTGCTGTGGTGGATGCTCGTGCCGCTCGCGCTCTACGTGAGTTTTACGGCGACCTCCGAGTATCGCGCTGCGCGCCATACTGCCGATCTCGTGCAGGACGGCCGGCTGCTTTCGTCCGCGCGCATGATCGCCGGTTCCGTGCAATGGGCCGACGGCGCGCTGCGCGCCGACGTGCCGCCCGCAGCGCTCGAACTCTTTGCCTCGCCGCAGCAGGATCAGGTGTTCTACAACGTGCGCGTGGAGGGCGGCTCGCTGCTCGCGGGCATGCCCGATTTTCCGCATGCGGCTTCGGCGCCCGCCGTCGAATCGCCCGTTTCGTACGACGCCGAGCTGCGCGGCCAGGCCGTGCGCGCCGTGAGCGTGGTGCGTTCCATGTACGACAATGGCCGTATCTGGCGCGTGCGCGTCTCGGTTGGCAAGACCGAGCGCTCGCGCGACGCGATGGTAGAGGCGCTGTGGCGTCCCCAGCTTTATCGCCAGATCGGCATGGTCATGCTGGCCGTGGCGCTCGCCTGCATCGGTCTCACGTTCGAGCTGCGTCCGCTGATGAAGCTCAAGAACGACGTGGCGGACCGCGATCCTTCGCACCTCGAACCCATTCGTGTCGAAGGGCTGCATGTCGAACTGCGACCCGTTGTGGACGCAATCAATCAATGCATTGCGCGCCTTTCGGCACAGACGGCGGCGCAGCGCCGCTTCATCGCCGATGCCGCGCACCAGCTGCGCACGCCGCTCACGCTGCTCGGTACCCAATTGCAATACGCGCGCCAGCAAAAAGCCGTCGATCCCGCGCTCGACGAAGTGCTGGCGGCCATGCATGTGAGTAACCGCTCGATGGTCGCGCTCACGAACCAGTTACTGCTGCTCGCGCAGGCCGAGGCGCTGGACCCGGCGCAGTTGCCGGCTGCGCCCGTCGACATGGCGCAGCTCGCGCGCGAAGTGGTCGAAGCGCTCTCGCTGCTCGCGCAGACGCGAGGCATCGATCTCGGCGCGGAGCTGCCTCGCGAGGCGGGCGAGGCGGTGGTGCAGGGGCATCGCGAATTGTTGCGCGCGATGGTCAGCAATCTCGTGGACAACGCGCTGCGCTACACACCGGCTGGCGGGCACGTCACGGTGTCGGTGCGGGCGAGCGGTGAGACGGTCGCGCTCGAAGTGCTCGACGACGGACGTGGCATTCCCGCGGAAGCGCGTGCGCGCGTTTTCGAGCCTTTCTTCCGCGCTGCCGCCGAGACGGAAGGCACCGGCCTCGGTTTGGCGATCGTGCGCGAGATCGCGCAGTCGCATCGCGGCGCGGTGAGTCTGAGTCCGGGCGCGGACGGGCGGGGCGTGCGCGCCTGCGTGGTGCTCGCGCGCTGGCAGCCCGCGCTTGTGGCCGAGCCTGTATAGGAGGCGGCGCGGCGATTCGAGGCCATGTCGTGCTGCCTCGCAGCCCGTGCGCGGAGCCACTTTAAGGGGCGGTACAATGTGGCCGCCTGAAGCCGCAAGCCCGCGCCGCGCCTGGCGGCCATCGCTGCGGCGGCCTCCCGTTCATTCGAAGATCGAGACCATGCAAAAGAAAACGGTCCGCAGTGCCCCGTTGCCCGCCTACGAGCAGATCAAGCGTCATGTGCTCGCGCAGATCGAAAGTGGCGCCTTGGGGCCCGGCGACGTGGTGCCTTCCGAAACGGAACTGGTGAAAGAATTCGGCGTGGCGCGCATGACGGTGTCGCGCGCGCTGCGCGAACTGATGGCCGAAGGCGTGCTGAACCGCGTGCGCGGCTCGGGCACTTACGTGGCGCCGCGCCAGTACGAGTCGACCGTGCTGCAGATCCGCAATATCGCCGACGAAATCGCGGCGCGCGGCCATCGGCATGCGGCACGCGTGCTGGAACTGGAGTCGAGCGACGATCCGAATGCGATCGCCGCGCTCGAACTCGACGCCGGGCCGGTGTTCCACTCGCGCATCGTGCACAGCGAAGAGGGCGAGCCGATCCAGTACGAGGACCGCTACGTGAACCCCGAGGTGTTCCCCGAATACCTCGCCCAGGACTTCACCGTCGAGACGCCGAATCACTACATGGTGCGCCTCGCGCCGATCCAGCGCGCCGAGTTTCGCATCTACGCGCAGAAGCCCGACGCGCGCGTGCGGCAGTATCTGGAGATGGAAATCGGCGAGCCTTGCCTGCTGTTGCTGCGGCGCACGTGGGTGGGGCGTCATGTGGCGACTTCCGTGCGCCTGTGGCATCCGGCTTCGCGGTTTCATCTGGCGGGCACCGTTTGAGCATGGGCGGCGCCCCGCATTGGCCCCACGACAAGAAGGCCGCGCCCGCTCGTTTCCTGCAGTCTTCCTGAACTGCAGTCCGCCGGACGCTGAAGAGCGTCTTGCCACTTGGGGCCAAGCGCTCCGTCCCTCCTGAACCCGACCTCCCTCAAGCCCGCCTTTTCCCTTGCGCGAGCGGTCTGGTCGCGGCCACGGGTCGTGCACTGTGTCGGGCTGTTTGCAGACGTCTTGTCTAGACAAACATTTCACGGCTCGCCTGCCGGCTCCTCGCTTTCGCGGCCGATTTCCGCTATTTTCGTCAGGGTAACTACTAACCCACGTTTTATCGAAACGAGTTGTATATACAACTTGGCAGCGTTAGACTTAGGCCACGTTGCAGCGCTCATCGCACCTCCGCGGGCGCAGCCCTTCAGCTTGCTACCCAGACTCGACGGACTCGAACAAACGCCATGAACCACCCGAACTTCACCGACCCCCGCCTCGACCCGACCCGCACGATCCGCGCGCCGCGCGGCAGCGAGAAGGTCTGCAAGACCTGGCTGGCGGAAGCCGCCTACCGGATGATCCAGAACAATCTGGACCCGGAAGTCGCCGAGCATCCGCATGCGCTCGTGGTGTATGGCGGCATTGGCCGTGCCGCGCGCAACTGGGAGTGCTTCGACCAGATCCTCGCGTCGCTGAAGGACCTGAACGAGGAC
>NZ_JAMBPR010000006.1 GCF_024206475.1 Paraburkholderia sp. CNPSo 3274 | reverse complement strand
CCTTTTCCACTGCCGCCTCTCCCGCCGCCGGAGTTGCTGGAACCGCCTCCCGATCCGCTCGGTCCCGTCCCTCCCACGCCAGAACTGCCGCTGCGGCCAAGCCCTCCCGTACTGGCCGTCGCGGCGCCCGCACCGCCGCCGCCGTTGCTTCCGTTGCTGCCGCTCGAAGAACCTGAGCCGCCGTGGCCGCCGCCGTTGCCCCGGAAACACGCGCTGCCCGTACGGCTGATGCAATCGTTCGGTGCGAATACGGTAGAAACGTCGCTCGCCAGCGTAGCTGAATCGGACTCCGAATCCGTTTTCGACGAGGTGCTGGCGGCAGGCGATCGCGCAGCAACCGGTGCGCTGAAAGCCCCGAAGCCCTCGGCCCCGCTCGCCGGCAAAGGTGCATCTGCGAGCAGGATCACCGGATTGATGGCATCGCCTGCGGCGTGGGCAGAGATCGCGGGGAACAAAACGCCCGCGCCCACCGCGCACATACCAGCTCCCCGTCTTATCCAATAGCTGTACTGATGAATGTTGGTCTTTTTCATCTTGTTCTCCCCGCAAGACGGCAGCGTGATGCGCTGTCGTCCCTCATGCCCCCGTGCAGGCTGCACGCCTTGTGCGCGTGCGCCGACTCCGTCAGGCTCGCTACCCGCTTCGTGCCGGCGTATCAGGTTCGATCCGGCTGGAGCGGAACTCGCCAAACAAAAGGCACCCGGTCAGGCCGCGCGCAGGATGACCGGTTTGTGCAGGACTACTTGTGGATTGCCGGAACCCATGGCGTGGGACGGCAGATTACAAGCGCGTCGAGCAGCCGGTCATCCGTCCGCCCGGTGCGACGACCCGCGCGTGTCGGGGTGGATTGCACTGGATTGCAGCGGCCGGATGCCTGGTGCCGATATAGCCAGTTTTGTGCCATCGGGCGGGGAGGGGCGTGCGGGGTGGACTTAACAATTGATGTGTCGCCCACGTGGCAGAAAAAGCGCGGAAAACGTTACGGCGATGAAACGCGCGCGCCGAATGGCGCGATTTGCGTTGCGAAAGCGGACGGCGCAACGATGCTGGTGCGATACGAACGCTATCGCACCGTCAGGGCGCCGCTTGTGTGGCCGTGGTGGCGCTCTGTTGTGCGCGCAATTCGTCTACGGGAATGTGGCAGAGAATGCGATGGCCGCCACCCGCGTCGGCGAGCGGTGGTGGCGCGTCGTCGCAAATGGCGCCGAGCTTGCGCGGGCAGTGCGCGCTGAAGATGCAGCCGCGCCCCGCGGCCTGCGCGCCGTTTGGCGAAGCCACGCCGAGCGCGCGCGCGGCCAGCAGCATTTCTGTATACGGATGCCAGGGGCCGTCGAACACGGCGCCGGCCGGGCCGCTTTCCACGACGCGTCCCGCGTAGAGCACGACGATGCGATCGGCGAGATAGCGCACGACATCGAGGTCATGCGAAATGAACAGGTAGCTCACGCCGCGTTCGCGCTGCAGGCGCGCGAGCAGGTTGAGAATCGCGGCTTGCACGGAGACGTCGAGCGCCGAGGTGGGCTCGTCGCAGATCACGATGCGCGGCTCGCCCGCGAACGCCTGGGCGATCGCCACGCGCTGCTTGAGGCCGCCTGAGAGTTGCCGTGCGCGCGCCACGAGATAGCGCGCCGGCACGCGCACGGCTTCGAGCAGGCCCGCGATGCGCGATTCGTCCGAGGCTTGGTGATCTGCCGGCGTGTCGTCGTGCGGCCGGGACAGCGCGCGCTCGATCAGCCGTTTCACCGGCAGCGCGCGATTGAGTGAGGCGTCCGGATGCTGGAACACGACGCGCAACGCCGCGCGCTCGTCGGCGCGACGGCGCGCGACGTGAGCGTGCAGGCGCTTGCCGTCGAGCTCGACGGCGCCGCCAGCATCTGGCGCATGCAGGCCGAGCAGCATGCGCGCGAGTGTCGTCTTGCCGCTGCCCGATTCGCCCACGAGGCCGAGCGTCTCCCCCGCATGCAGTTCGATCGACACGCTGTCGAGTGCGCGCACGGCTTGCGCGCCGTGTCCGAAGGTGCGCGAGACGTCGAGCGCGCGCAAAACGACGCGCGGCTCGGCTTCGCCATTCGAAGAGCCGTTACTCGAGGTCTGCGAATCGTCGCTGCCTCCGATCAGATTGCCGAACGGCAACTCGATCGCGCGTTCGTGAAAGTGGCAGCGTGACATCTGCTCCCCGTGGGGCGACGTCATGCGATGCGGTGGCGGCGCTTCCACGCGGCAACGCGCGTCGGCGAGGCGACAGCGCGGTGCGTAGATACAGCCGGTGGTGCCCGCGCCTGGCGCCGGCAACTCGCCCGGTATCGTGTCGAGCGCGCCCCCATGCTTGTTGCGGCCGTGCGCTGGCAGGCAGCGCAGCAGGCCGACCGTGTACGGATGCCGCGCGCGCTCGAACACGTCGCGCGTGGCGCCTTCCTCGACTAGCCGTCCCGCGTAGAGCACGCCCACGCGTTCGCACATGCGCCCGATCACCGCAAGGTCGTGGCTGATGAGCAGCACCGCCATGCCGAGCTCCGCACGCAGCTTCGCGATGAGGTCGAGCACTTCGGCCTCGACAGTGGCGTCGAGGCCCGTGGTGGGTTCGTCGAGGATCAGGAGCGCGGGGTTCGACGCGAGCGCCATCGCAATCACCACGCGCTGCTGCATGCCGCCCGAGAGCTGATGCGGATAGCTCGCCAGCACGCGGCCCGGGTCGGCAATGCGCACGCGTTCAAGCATCGCGTGCGAGCGCGAGCGGGCCGCGCTTGCGTCGGCGCCCGCGGCTTCGAACGCTTCGTTTAGCTGGCGGGCAATCGTGAGCGTGGGGTTGAGCGCGCTAGCGGGGTCCTGATAGACCATCGAAACGGCGTTGGCGCGCAGCGTGCGCAGGCCGTCGGCGTCGAGCGCCAGCACGTCCCCGCCCGCAATCGCAATGCGCCCGGCCTTCACGCGGCCGTTGCGCGGGAGATAGCGCAGCGCGGCGAGCGCGACCGTCGACTTGCCGCAGCCCGATTCACCGACGAGCCCATACGCTTCGCCGCGCCGGATGCGCAGCGAGACGTCGGTGAGCACGTCGCGGTCGCGCCCGCGCATGCGGTAAGCGACAGTGAGGCCGACGAGCGCGAGTGCGTCGTCGTCGCGCGGCGCGCTGAAAGTGGCGAGAGCGGGGCGTGAAGAAGCGGGGCGGTTCACGACTGGAGCACCTCGCGCAGGCTGTCGGCGATCAGGTTCACGGCCACCACGAGCGAGGCGATGGCGAGCGCGTCGAAAGCCACGGTCCACCATGCGCCGCCCGCGAGCAGCGTGTACGACTCGGCGAGCGCGAGCCCCCAGTCGGCGGACGGCGGCTGGATGCCGAAGCCGAGGAACGAGAGCGTCGCCACTGCGAAGATTGCATAGCCGAGGCGCACCGTCGCCTCGACGACGATGGGCGGCCATACGTTCGGCAGGATCTCCGTGAACATCACGGCGAGGGCGTTCGCGCCGCGCAAACGAGCGGCCGCCACGTAGTCGAGATGACGCTCGGCGAGCACCGCCGCGCGCACCGTACGCGCGACGAGCGGCGCAAACGTAATGCCGATCACGAGCACCACGGCGAGATTTGAGGCCCCTACGGCCGCGAGCACGAGCAGCGCGACGATCACGAGCGGCAGCGCGAGCACGGCGTCGAGCGTGCGCGCGACGAGCGTGCCGAATGCGCCTTCGAAATAGCCCGTGACGAGCCCGAGCGCCGCGCCCGCGAGCGTGCCGACGAGCGTGGCGAGCGGCGCGATCGTGAGAATGTCGCGCGCGCCCACGATCACGCGCGAGCAGATGTCGCGGCCAAGCTGATCGGTGCCGCACCAGTGCGTATGGTCCGGTGGCAGGAGCGAGCTGAGCGGATCGGACGCATAGGCGTCGTGCGGCGCGAACCACTGGCCCGCGAGTGCGCAGACGATCCACCACAGGAGGATCAGCGCGCCCGCGGCGAACGAGGGCGAGCGCAGCAGCAGATGCAGCGTGTCGCGCAGACGCGTATCGGCAAGCGTTTCTTCGCCTGGCCCGCCAGACGGTTGCGCACCAGGCGGTTCGCCGCCCGGAGAAATTGATTCGGAGGCCATATCGGTCATGTGCCTCCCGGCGTTCGCAGGCGCGGGTCGAGGAACGCGTGCAGGGCGTCGGCGGCGAGATTGGCGACTGTATAGACCGCGCCCACCGCGAGCACGCCCGCTTCGAGCAACGGGAAGTCCTTGGCCTTCGCGGCGTTGAAGATGAGGGAGCCTATGCCCGGATAGCGGAACAGCGATTCGACCACGACGAGTCCGCCGATCAGATAACCGAGCTGCGTGGCCGCCACCGTCACGCTGGGCAGCAGCGCATTGCGCAGCACGTGCCGCATGATCACGACGTGGCTCGGCAGTCCCTTGAGAATCGCGGTGCGCGTGTAGTCGGCGTCGAGCGCCGTGATCGTGCCCGCGCGCGCGATGCGCGCGAGGTAGCCGAAGAACACGAGCACGAGCGGCAGCACGGGCAGCACGAGATGCCGCAATTGTTCGAGCACGCCCGCGCCGCTGGGCGCGGTGGCCTCGATGGGCAGCCAGCGCAGCCACACGCCGAAGATCAGGATCAGCACGATCGACGAGACGAACTCCGGCACGGCGCTCGCGCACAGGCCGCCCGTGCTGATCGCGCGGTCGATCAGGCGGCCTTCGTGGAGCGCCGCCCATACGCCGCCCGCGATGCCGAGCGGCACCACCACCACGAACGCGAGCAGGCCGAGCCTGGCCGACTGCAGAAGCGCGTCGCCCACGAACGGCGCCACGGGCTGCTTGTAGCTCCACGACATGCCGAAGTCGCCGCGCAGCGCATGCGTGATCCACGAAACGTACTGATCGAGCACCGGCCGGTCCGCGCCCAGTTCGTGATTGAGTGCGGCCACGGCGCGCGCGTCGGCGAGCGGGCCCAGCACGGCGCGGCCGATGTCGCCGGGCAGCAGCTGGCCGCCCGCGAACACGAGCACCGAGAGCAGCCAGAGCGTGAAGATCGCCCAGGCGGCGCGCCGGCCGAGAAAGCGTGCGACGCCCGCGCGCGGGGCGAATGCGCGCACGGCGCCGGTCGGATTCGGTATGGGCGGGAGCGGAGTAGCCATCGGACCTCCGTTTCGGGTGCGCTAGCCTCGCGTGCCGGTTCAGGCGGCGAGCGTCGCGCGGTCGAAATAGAGCTGGGCGAGCGCGGTGAAGCGCACGCCCGAAAGCACGGCGCGCTGTGCGATCAACTGGTCGTAGAAGTACGGGATGATCACGGGCGTCTCGTCGAGCAGCAGCGTCTGGATCTGCCTTGCCACCTGCTTCTGGGCCGCCACGTCGAGCGTCGCCGCGAACTGCGCGACCAGCTTGTCGTACTGCGCGTTGCGAAAGTGCGCAGCATTCCACGTGCCGCCCGAGGTGAGCGGCGCGTTGAGGAACACGTTCGGCACGCCGCGGTGTCCATAGTCGGTCATGCCGAGCGGCGAGTCGAGCCAGTCCGATTTGCCGAACGTGCCCGCGCCGTAGTACTGCGACTGGCTTTCCACCTTGAGCGCGATGCGAATGCCGACCGCCTTCGCCGCGTTCTGCACGACCACGGCGATGTCCGGTATTTCCATGTACTTCTCGGTGGTGAGCGTCACGTCGAAGCCGTTGGTGACGCCCGCCTGCGCGAGCAACTGGCGTGCCTTCGCGACATCGATCTTGCGCTGCGGCACATCGGTTGCCGTGGAAGGGAAGATGGGCGCGAACGGGCTGTCGTTGCCCACCACCGCGCGGCCCTTGAACAGCCCGCGCACGAGCACGTCGCGATCGAGCGCAAGCGCGAGCGCCTGACGTACGCGCTTGTCCTTGAACGTGGGCGAGTCGTTGCGCATGTGGATCTGGCGGTGCGCGCTCGAGCGCACGCCGATCACCTTGAAGTCGGGATTGTTCAGGATGCCGATGCCGCCCTGCACGGTGAAGGTGCCCATCACGTCGGCCTGGTGGCCTTGCAGCGCGAGCAATTGCGCCTGCTCGTCGGCGTAGAAGGCGAATTCCACGCGCGCGGGCAGCGCCTTGTCGCCCCAATAGTCGGGATTGCGCACGAAGCTCACGCCGCGCCGCGCTTCGAATTTATCGAGCTTGAACGGCCCGGTGCCGATAAAGCTCTTTTCGTAATTGCCCGCATAGTTGGCGGGCAGCATCACGGCGTTGTAGTTGTCCGAAGAAACGTAGTAGGCGAAGTTGCCGTTGGGCGCGTCGAGGTGGAACTCGACCGTGTGATCGTCGATGGCCTTCGTGCCGCCTTTCGAGAGCACGCCCTTGAGCACCGAGAGCGCCGCCGAGCCGGTTGCGGGGTCGGCCAGGCGATCGAAGGTCGCCACCACGTCCTTCGCGCCGAACGGCTGGCCGTCGTGGAATTTCACGTTGGGGCGCAGCTTGAACGTCCAGACGTCCGCTTCGGCGTTGGCTTGCCAGGAGAGCGCGAGGGCGGGTTGCAAATGGCCTTGCGCGTCGTCGTTGGCGAGGAATTCGCCGGTCTGGTTCAGGAGACACAGCGCGCCCGCATCGGTCACGGTAAGCGGATCGACGGCGCCCGCGGGCATCAGGTGCGCCACGCGGATCGTCTGGTCGCCGGGCTTCGCCGCGCCCTGTGCGTGCGCGCCGCGCGGCGCGATGAGTCCGGCAAACGCAGGCAGTGCAGTGAGGCCTACCGCGCTTGCGTAGCGCAGCAACTCGCGGCGCGTGAGGCGGCCGGCAGCGAATTCGTCGAGTGCGTGGTTGCCGTGATCGCCGGCCTGAGGGCGCAGCGCTTCGAGGCGGGACGGGTTGGACACGTCATGCGGACGGCGGGACTGCGGTCGTTTCATCGGTGCGGGTTTCCGTGCGATTCCGTTCAGGGGACGCGCGAGGCCAGAGGGCTTGCGCGACGGCGGCATGCGGTACGGCAGACGACGAATGGGTGCAGCAAAGTGAAACGATTGACGGGGCGATCGAATGCAATGGCTGGGCCTAGTTTACGCGCTTTCGGCAAACGAGGCGAAGGGTAGGGTTTCGCGGGGTTGCGCGCCCGAGGCGCGCCGTGCGAGGCGCGTGAGTGTTTTAGCGGGCCGCGGCGGGCCGGCGCCAGCGATGGAGCAGCACCGAGCCGATCCAGCAGGCGATGAATGCCGCGACGATGCCGTAGCCCAGCTCGCCGAAGCGCTCGTTCAGGCCGGCGATGAGCGTCCACGCACCGCCGCTCGCGCCGAGCTTGTCGGCGATGAGCCCGAGGGCTTCCACGCCGCCGATCGCGATCGCCACGAGCGCCGAGACGAACGTGATGCTCGCGTTGTAGTAGAGCTTGCGCCTGGGATCGTCCATCGCCCAGCCGTAGGCGTGGACCATCAATACGTTGTCGGTGGAATCGACGAGTGTCATGCCCGCCGTGAAGAGCGCGGGGAACACGAGAATCGAATACATCGGCAGGCCCTTGCCCGCTTCGGCGGCCGCGATGGCGAGCAGGCCGATTTCAGTGGCCGTGTCGAAGCCGAGGCCGAACAGCACGCCCACGGGGTACAGGTGCCAGCTTTTCGTGACGAGAGCAAAGAGCGGCCTCAGCGCGCGTGAGAAGAGGCCGGCGGGCGCGGGCGCATCGGCGGCGAGCGCGACGTCGCCGCCTTGCTGCGCGCGGCGGTAACGCATCCACACATCGCGCAGGATCACGAGGTTCACGCCCGCGAGCACGAGCAGGAACGTCGACGAAACGAGCGTGCCGATGGTCGAGCCGATCTCGTGGAACTGCTCGAAGCGGCCATGCAGCGAGAGCGCCGTGAGCGCGATGCCGAGCGTGGCGGCGATCACGACCGTCGAATGGCCGAGCGAAAACGCGAGTCCCACGCCGAGCGGGCGCTGGCCCTGCTGCATGAGCTTGCGCGTGACGGCGTCGATGGCGGCGATATGGTCGGCGTCCACCGCGTGGCGCAGGCCGAAGCCGTAGGCGAGCGCCGCCGTGCCGAGCAGCAGCGGATAGTGGCGAAACGCGATCAGCGCCCACGCCCACGCGCCGAGATTGGCGGCGATGAGCGCGGCATAGAGCGGAATCAGGCGGGCGCGGAGCGAGGCGGCGGGCGTCGTCATTGCGTCATTGCGTCATTGCGTCATGGAAGGCGGCAGGTGCCGCCGGGCGCTCAATGGTCGTGCGGATGACGGTGGATGGGATCGACCCAGTACACGGTTTCCGGCGCTTCGACGGCGTCGATGTTCAGGTTCACCACGACGGCCTCGTTGTCGCTGCGCACGAGCACGCATTCGAGCGGATCGTCGGTGCTCGCGTTGATCTCCTGGTGCGGTACGTAGGGCGGCACGAAGATGAAGTCGCCCGGGCCCGCCTCGGCCGTGAACTCCAGATGCTCGCCCCAGCGCATGCGTGCGTGACCGCGCACGACATAGATCACGCTTTCCAGCGCGCCGTGATGATGCGCGCCGGTCTTCGCGTTCGGATGGATCGTCACCGTGCCCGCCCAGATCTTCTGCGCGCCCACGCGCGCGGCGCTGATCGCGGCCGCGCGGTTCATGCCGGGCGTTTGCGCCGTGTTCGTGTCGAGCTGATCGCCGCGTATCACCTTGACGCCGTTTTCGCGCCAGTCGATGGGGGCGTCGTCGTGAGGGTGTTCATGAGGATGCTCATGGTCGTGTTCGTGACTCATCGTCGTGTCTCCTTGACTGTGGGCGTCGCAGCGTTACCGCCCCATTGTGGCATGGTCAAAATTGCGCCGCGTGCATGCAAAAAAGCCCGTCCGCAAGGGGACGGGCTTTCACGTGCACAGCAACGCCTGCACGTCGCCTGCCTTACGTCTTCTTCGCGTTGATGACCGCTTCTGCCACGTTCTGCGGCGTTTCCGCGTAGTGCTTGAACTCCATCGTGTACGTGGCGCGGCCCTGCGTGAGCGAGCGCAGCGACGTGGAGTAGCCGAACATCTCCGAGAGCGGCACTTCGGCGCGCACGATCTTGCCGCCGCCGCCCGCGATGTCCTCCATGCCCTGCACGATGCCGCGACGGCTCGACAGATCGCCCATCACGTTGCCCATGAAGTCCTCGGGCGTCTCCACTTCCACGGCCATCATCGGCTCGAGCAAAATCGGCTTGGCCTTGCGCATCGCGTCCTTGAAGGCCATCGAACCGGCCATACGGAAGGCGTTTTCGTTCGAGTCCACGTCGTGGTACGAGCCGAACGTGAGCGTGACCTTCGTGTCGACCACAGGGTAGCCCGCGAGCACGCCCGCCTTGAGCGTTTCCTGAATGCCCTTGTCGACTGCCGGGATGAACTCGCGCGGA
Organism: Paraburkholderia sp. CNPSo 3274; assembly: GCF_024206475.1. GTDB lineage: Bacteria > Pseudomonadota > Gammaproteobacteria > Burkholderiales > Burkholderiaceae > Paraburkholderia. The sequence continues at coordinate 197,086 of NZ_JAMBPR010000006.1, read as the reverse complement.
ATCACGCCGCCCTTGATGGCGTCGACGAACTCGTAGCCCTTGCCCGGCGGCTGCGGTTCGAGCGTGATGACTGCGTGGCCATACTGGCCGCGCCCGCCCGACTGCTTGACGAATTTGCCTTCGATGTCCTCGACCTTGTTCTTCACGGTCTCGCGATACGCGACCTGCGGCTTGCCGACGGTCGCCTCCACGCCGAACTCGCGCTTCATACGATCGACGAGAATTTCGAGGTGCAGCTCGCCCATGCCCGAGATGATGGTCTGGCCGGACTCTTCATCGGTTTGCACGCGGAACGACGGGTCTTCCTGTGCGAGGCGATTGAGCGCGATGCCCATCTTTTCCTGGTCGGCCTTGGTCTTCGGCTCGACGGCCTGCGAGATCACGGGCTCGGGGAAGATCATCCTTTCGAGCACGATGGCATGCGCCGGATCGCAGAGCGTGTCGCCCGTCGTCGCTTCCTTCAGGCCCACCGCGGCCGCGATGTCGCCCGCGCGCACTTCCTTGATTTCCTTGCGCTCGTTCGCGTGCATCTGCAGGATACGGCCCAGGCGCTCCTTCTTGTCCTTGGTCGCGTTGAGCACCGTGTCGCCCGAATTCACCACGCCCGAATAGACGCGGAAGAAGATCAATTGCCCGACGAACGGGTCGGTCATGATCTTGAAGGCGAGTGCGGAGAATGGCTCTTCGTCGCTCGGGTGGCGCTCGATTTCCTTGTCGTGGAGGTCGTGGCCGAGAATCGCGGGCACGTCCACCGGCGAGGGCAGGTAGTCGATCACGGCGTCGAGCATCGCCTGCACGCCCTTGTTCTTGAACGCGCTGCCACAGAGCATCGGCACGATTTCGTTGGCGATCGTGCGCTTGCGCAGGCCGCCCTTGATTTCCTCTTCGGTCAGGCTTTCGTGGTCGTGAAGATACTTCTCGAGCAGCGTTTCGTCGGCTTCGGCGGCGGCTTCGATCATTTTCCCGCGCCACTCGTGCGCGAGCTCGATGAGATTCGCGGGAATCTCCTCGTACTCGAACTTCACGCCCTGGCTTTCGTCGTCCCAGACAATCGCCTTCATCTTCACGAGATCGACCACGCCCTGGAAGTGGTCTTCCGCGCCCACCGGAATCTGGATAGGCACGGCCACGCCCTTCAGGCGCTCGCCAATCTGCCGCTGCACGCGGAAGAAGTCTGCGCCCACGCGATCCATCTTGTTGACGAACGCAATGCGCGGGACCTTGTACTTGTTCGCCTGACGCCACACGGTTTCCGACTGCGGCTGCACGCCGCCCACGGAGTCGTACACCATGCACGCGCCGTCGAGCACGCGCATGGAACGCTCGACTTCGATCGTGAAGTCCACGTGCCCCGGAGTGTCAATGATGTTGATGCGGTGTTCGGGGTAATTGCCGGCCATGCCCTTCCAGAACGCAGTGGTCGCGGCCGAGGTGATCGTGATGCCGCGTTCCTGTTCCTGCTCCATCCAGTCCATGGTCGCCGCGCCGTCGTGAACCTCGCCGAGCTTGTGATTCACGCCGGTGTAGAAAAGGATGCGCTCGGTCGTCGTGGTTTTGCCGGCGTCGATGTGAGCGCTGATCCCGATGTTGCGATAGCGCTCGATGGGGGTCTTGCGAGGCACGGTGATCTCCTTGGAATGACGCGCCATGGAAGCTGCCGGGCGGCACGCGGCGCGGCCAGCGCGCGGCCCGATGCGCCGCACGGCGTGCGCCTTGGTGGCACGTGCCATGCGTGGGATTAATAGGATAGCGCTTGCGCGCCGGTTTTGCAGGACGTATGTCGCGGCGCGGGAAGTGGCGACAGCGGGCCGCGGCGGCGCCAGGCGGCGCGCTGGCGGGCAGGCGCGCGCAATGCGCCGTGGCACCGCGCATGCGGGCGCTCGCAGGTACCACCGCTCGTGGATAGAAACTCTGGCGCAAAAAAGCCGGCGCCGCGTGCGTGCGGGGCCGGCTTGCACTGTTCGCGCAGCGCGCGAATGCCGCGCGCTGGGTCACCGCGCGCTTACTGCAGCGGCGGCAGTCCCTGAATCACCATGCCGGGCTTGATGCCCTTCGACGTGAACCAGCCCTTGGGCATTTCGAGCGCGAAGGTGCCGTTGTTGCGCGGGCAGTGGTTGTTGGTCGTTTCGGCCTGCATCTCGTCGATGTCGGTGATCGTGCCGTCGGCGCGAATGAAAGCGATCGACAGCGGGATCAGCGTGTTCTTCATCCAGAAGCAGTGCACGGCGTTTTCGCCGAACACGAACAGCATGCCTTCATTGGGCCCGAGCTGCGAACGGTACATGAGGCCTTGTTCGCGGTCCGCGTCGTTGGCGGCGACCGCTGCGTCGATCACGAACATGCCTGCCGTGAGCTTCACGCGCGGAAATTCGCCCGGCTGCTTGGCGCCCGGCGGCATCTGCTGCGCCTGTGCGATGCTCGACGTTGCCGCCGCGGTGAACGTGAGCGCCGCAAAAGCGGCAAATGGCAATGCGACGGCAAGCGCGCAGCGCACGAAGAACGAGCGCAGGGAAAATCGCACGAGAGACTCCTTGCTGTAGGTTAATCCGCGCATGTTACGCGACCAGGTCTGAACGGGTCAAAATGCGCGGCGCGGTTCACGTCATCAACGTGATGTGGTGCGCGTGCGTGTCAAAAAAATGGCTAATAATCAAGCAGCCAAACAAAAAGGCAGAACGCCTTGCAGCGCTCTGCCTTTCGTCGCGCTGAAGAGCGGCAACGAATACCGCTTCTTCATGCGTCTTACAGCAAGCTTACTCCGAAGCTGCCGAAGCGGCTTCAGCCTTCGCTGCCTTCTTGTGCGTCGACTTCTTGTGTGCCTTCTTGTGCGACGACTTGTGAGCAGCCGAAGCAGCAGCAGCCGGAGCAGCCGAAGCAGCTTCCGGAGCCGAAGCTTGTGCGAATGCAGCCGATGCGAAGAGGCCAGCGACCAGAGCAGCGATCAGTTTGTTCATGTTGTGAATCCTCAAGCTTGAGTTAATTAACCAAGTGACCCGGTTTTTGGAGTCAGGTCGGTAAACGTGCCATCCACCTTTCGGTTGACAGTCGCTTTCGACAAATTCGCGTGAATTTGATTTCTGCGTCTGCCAGCGGTCGGGACCGTACATTGCTGCGAGGACCCTGAAGGCTGGATGCCGGATAGCTTCTGGCGGCATCTGCGTCGAATAACGCATGGTCTCGCGAGACGGTTGACGCAAACTTTCATTTGCTTCGTAACGAGACGCAACAGAAAGGTGAGGGACGTGCTGCGTGATTCGAAAAAAATCGATCAGCAAGCGAAAAGTGCTTGCGCAACAATCACTTGTGTTTGTGAGACGTGTTTTGCCAGGGCCCATTGGTGGGCACGTCGATGCTTTCGCCGGGCGTGAGGCCAAGCGAAAAAATATCGAGCGCGCCGATCGCGACGCGTACGAGTCGCAACGTTGGGTAGCCCACTGCCGCGGTCATCCGTCGCACTTGCCGGTTCTTGCCTTCGCTGATCGCGATCTCCACCCACGTGGTGGGTATTGCCGCGCGATAACGAATCGGCGGATTACGCGGCCACAAATTTTCGGGCGCAACAATGATTCTTGTTTGACACGGCTGCGTCACGAAGTCACCGAGATCGACGCCGCGTTCGAGCGCAGCAAGTGCTCCTGCATCGGGTTCGCCTTCCACTTGCGCCCAATAGCGCTTCACGAGCTTGCGTTTCGGTTCGGCAATGCGCGCTTGCAATGCGCCGTCGTCGGTGAGGAGCAGGAGACCTTCGCTATCGGAGTCGAGCCGGCCCGCGGGATAGACGCCCGGCACCTTCACCCAGTCCGCGAGAGACTGGCGTGTTTCGTGCGGCGAAAACTGACAGATCGTGCCGAACGGCTTATTGAGGGCGATTAAACGCATGACAGGGCGACGGGTACGAATGGATGACTGGCTAGCGCCGAGATCTTAATGCATATTGCGCCTAGCCGATTTCTGCGTCTTATATAAGACATAAGACAAGAGCGGACCGGATCACCCCTTTGCGGCTCCGACAACCCGTGCGAGGACGCTTTGCGCGCGGCGCGGACGTGTTCGCCATGTGCGCCGCAGCACCGCAAGGGGCTTGCCTTGCGCTGGCGTCCGTGTGAAGTGCGCGGCACGGATGCGCGAGGCCTGGGCTAGAATAGCCGCCAGACCCTCACGCCGACGGGCCGCTCGCGCCGCGTGGCAAGCCGCTCGATAAGCCGCTTACTGCGCTAAGTTGCGCGCTGTGCGTCGCGTGTCCCTGGACAGTCTTGCTGCGAATATCGACCGCGCCGGTTGTCGAGAAGCCGTAACGGCGAGATGCTTCTCTCGCCGGGCGAAAAGGCTTCGCCGCCGCCGCGAGGCGCCGAGCGCCGCGTCAAACCCGCTACAACAGCGTTGCCCTTACTGGAGTCGATCATGCCGTTTCAGCACATCCTGGTTCCGACCGGCGGTGAAAAGATCACCGTCAATCCGGACTTCTCGCTCAACGTCTCAGACCAGCCGATCATCCCCTACATCGAAGGCGATGGCACGGGCGTCGACATTACGCCGGTCATGCTGAAGGTGGTCGATGCGGCAGTAGAAAAGGCCTACGGCGGCAAGCGCAAGATTCACTGGATGGAAATCTACGCAGGCGAGAAAGCGACTCGGGTCTACGGTCCCGACGTGTGGCTGCCCGAAGAAACGCTCGACGTCGTGAAGGAATACGTGGTGTCGATCAAGGGGCCGCTCACGACGCCGGTTGGCGGCGGCATCCGGTCGCTCAACGTTGCACTGCGCCAGCAACTCGATCTGTACGTGTGCCTGCGCCCTGTGCAGTACTTCAAGGGCGTGCCCTCGCCGGTGCGTGCGCCGGAGAAGGTCAACATGGTCATTTTCCGCGAGAATTCTGAAGATATCTATGCGGGCATCGAATGGCCCGCGGAGTCCGAAGGCGCGAAGAAGCTCATCAAGTTCCTGCGCGAAGAGATGGGCGTGGCGAAGATTCGCTTCCCGGAGAGTTCCGGCGTCGGCGTCAAGCCGGTGTCGCGCGAGGGCACGGAGCGTCTCGTGCGCAAGGCGATCCAGTATGCGATCGACAACGAGCGCCGCTCGGTCACGCTCGTGCACAAGGGCAACATCATGAAATTCACCGAAGGCGCGTTCCGCGACTACGGTTACGCACTGGCGCAGAAGGAATTCGCAGCGGAACTGATAGACGGCGGCCCGTGGATGAAGATCAAGAATCCGAAGACGGGCGGCGACATCGTGATCAAGGATGTGATCGCCGATGCCTTCCTGCAGCAGATCCTGCTGCGCCCGGCCGAATACGACGTGATCGCCACGCTGAACCTGAACGGCGACTACATTTCCGACGCGTTGGCGGCACAGGTGGGCGGCATTGGTATTGCACCGGGTGCAAATCTTTCGGACTCCGTGGCGATGTTCGAGGCGACTCACGGCACGGCCCCCAAGTATGCGGGCAAGGACTATGTGAATCCGGGCTCCGAAATTCTCTCGGCGGAAATGATGCTGCGTCATCTCGGCTGGGTCGAGGCGGCGAACCTCATCATTGCCTCGATGGAGAAGTCGATTCTCCAGAAGCGCGTCACCTATGACTTCGCACGTTTGATGGAAGGGGCGACACAGGTGTCGTGCTCGGGCTTCGGGCAGGTGATGATCGAGAATATGTAGGCGGAAGACGGCTCATCGCTGTCCCAGTAGAAAAAAACCGGCAGACTGAAAAGGTCTGCCGGTTTTTTTATCCGCTCGCCGTGAATCCGTCACGAATAGATCGGTTACCCGATTTCAATCACCCCGTGCGCTATCATGACAGCGGTCAATCGAGTTCATCCGCAGCTTCGTTCAACGTGCCAGTCGTCTATCGCTTCCTTCTCGTCTGCCTGCTCGCGCTGCTTTCCGTGCGCGGCGCGATGGCATGCGAGCGCACGCAGCACGATGCACTAACGGCGCACGCTGCGCTCACGCCGCACGTCGTCGTCGCTGTCAGCGATCGTTGCGCCGGGACGAGCACCCGCGGTCACGGTTCGCATTCCAGTTGCAGCGCAAGTTGCTGCGTCGCGGGCAGCTGCGCGCATTGCAGCGTGCTTTCCGCCGTCACCGCATTCGACCCACAAACTGGCGCGCGTTCCGCGCTTACCGTGCTCCCCGCAGCCTTGCGCGCCGGCATCACGCACGCGCCTCCTTTGCCTCCTCCCATCGCCTGAGCAGGGCCGCTCGCTCCGGGCGGGGTACTGCGCTCGCGCTTTGCGCGAGCGAAACGAATCCCGTGTACACGGCGTGCGTGTTGTCGCGCGTCGCGTGCTCAGGCATGAACGAGGTATGAGGATTTCATCGATGAAACGAAGAGCATTTCTATCCGGCGCGCTGAGCGCCACCACCGCGACTCTGTTCGCGCGCCGTGCGTTCGCGCAAGATGCGGGCGATGCGACGCACGCCATGCATGGCATGACGGGCATGCCGGCGATGTCGGGCGGCATGATGCAAGGGCCGGGGCCGCTTGCGCCTGCCGATGCGTTGCCCGCTGGCGCGCCGCTTGCCGCGCTGCGTACGCTCGTCAACCAGAGCCGCGAGCCGGGCCAGTTTCGCGCGACGCTCATCGCTCAGCTCGCTGCGCGTGCGCTGCTGCCCGGAAAGCCGCAAACGGTCTTCTGGCAATACGATGCGCTCGACGCGGGGGCGGCGGCCGCAAACGACGGCCCTGTCATCGGCCCGTTGATCGACGTGCGCGAGGGCGACACTGTCGAAGTCACGTTCGTGAACCGGCTGCCCCAGCCTTCGACGATTCATTGGCACGGCCTGCCCGTGCCGCCCGATCAGGACGGCAATCCGTCGAAACCCGTCGCGCCGGGCGAACAGCGCGTTTATCGCTTCAAGCTGCCGCCGGGGAGCGCGGGCACCTACTGGTATCACCCGCATCCGCACATGCTGAGTTCCGAGCAGGTGTTCCGCGGGCTGGCGGGGCCCTTCGTCGTGCGCGCCGCCGACGATCCACTCGCGGTGTGGCCCGAGCGGCATCTGTTCGTGTCCGACCTGAAGCTCGCGGCAGACGGCACGATTCCCGCGAACGGCATGATGGACTGGATGAATGGCCGCGAAGGTCAGTACGTGCTCGTCAACGGCGCCCATCGGCCGCACATCGAGGTCGTGCGTGACGAGCGCTGGCGCGTCTGGAATGGCTGTAACGCGCGCTATCTGCAACTCGCCTTCGACGACGGCCGCGCGTTCGCGCAGGTGGGGACCGACGGCGGGCTGCTGGGCGCGCCGCGCGACGGTATAGCCTCGCTTTTGCTCGCGCCGGGCGAACGCGCGGAATTGATCGTGCGCGTGGGACAGGGCGCCTCGCGTGCGTCGCTGATTGCCGCGCAATACGACCGCCACAAGATGGCGATGACGCCCGGCAGCTTGCCTGCGGGGCCATCGCTGATCCTGGCGAACGTTGGCTTCGCACCGGCAAGCGCGACACAATCGGCACTGCCGGCGCGCCTGCGGGAGATTGGGCCGCTCGTTTCTTCAGATCCTCTAACGGTTCCGAAAAAAAGCGTGGTGTTCAGCGAGGCCATGGACATGAAAGCGATGCACGCACCGGGTGCGTCCACGCAGGCCATGCCGCGCGGCATGCAGTTCATGGTGAACGGGGCGGTATTCAATCCGGCGCGCGTGACGCTGGCGAGCCGGCGCGGGGAAGTCGAGCACTGGACGATAGCAAACGGCACGGACATGGATCATCCGTTTCATCTGCACGGTACGCAATTTCAGGTGCTGGCGCGCGAGCGGGGCGGTGTGCGCAAGGAGGAACAACTGCTGGCATGGCGCGACACGGTCAACGTGCGGCCCGGCGAAACGGTGCACATTGCAACCGTCCAGCATGAGGCGGGCGACCGTATGTTTCATTGCCACATCCTCGAGCACGAGGATCTCGGCATGATGGGTATGTTGCGCGTGACCTAGCGCGCGAACGTTAAAAAACGATGACGCCAAAAAGAAACCCGGCCGAAGCCGGGTTTCCAAGGTACGGGTACCGAACAGATCAGGCTGCTGCCTGAATGTTCGATGCCTGTTTACCCTTCGGGCCTTGCACGACCTCGAAGCTCACTTTCTGACCTTCTTTGAGGGTCTTGAAGCCATTCATTTGAATAGCCGAAAAGTGAGCGAACAGGTCCTCGCCGCCTTCATCCGGCGTAATGAACCCGAAACCCTTCGCGTCGTTGAACCACTTGACCGTACCGGTTGCCATACCAACTTCCCCTGTAACTCATGTCACTACCACGAGCAGTTCGAAAAGCTAAACGATCGCGGTGCGATCGCCCCCTCCTCACAAGCTCACCAACGGCATTTTTTCGAATTTAAGGCGGTTGAAAAAAGTGCCAGCTTGATTGTTGAGGGTCTTTATTCTGCTGTCAAGAATATTTTGAGACGCCCCTTGACGCGTTGTAAAGAGCGCATTTCCAGGGTTTTTCCTGCTTTTCGCCGACGCTGAGCGCCGGTGCATAAAGCAAGTGTACGAGAGCGTCTTGAAAAAACGCGCAGGTGACGCATATGCGACGCAGCGCACCATGGAATCTGACACTGAGCGTGCGGGCGCCTACAGTAGCTTCCCACGGCAACGTCAAGGTTGTGCGATACTCAATTCAACGGTGGCGTGAAAGCTGCTGAGAGCAGGATTGTGTACCGGCCCCGCAGCCGGTCCAAGGGATCGGGGCCGGGCCAGGGCGCATGAATTGCTTGCAGCGGGTCGCAGGTCGGGAGCGCCGGGGTCACCGGCCGGCCGGTCAGGTTACGGCAGGATTGCGGGCCTGTCCGAGTTGTTTAGAATGGGTGTATGGCGATTATCCCGGACAAGCAGGATTCAACCGTACTGGAGCGGCAGGAGCAAAAGGTCAAACCGCCCTCCATGTACAAGGTCGTGCTAATGAATGACGACTACACGCCGATGGAATTCGTCGTGATGGTCGTGCAGGAATATTTCAATAAGGACCGCGAGACCGCAACGCAGATCATGTTGAAGGTCCATCGCGAGGGCAGGGGTGTTTGTGGGGTCTATACGCGGGACATCGCGTCGACCAAGGTTGAGCAAGTCGTTACCCACGCACGGCAGGCCGGGCATCCGCTGCAGTGTGTGATGGAGGAAGCATGATTGCCCAGGAACTGGAAGTCAGCCTGCACATGGCGTTCATGGAAGCACGTCAGGCACGGCACGAGTTCATAACGGTCGAGCATCTGCTGCTGGCGCTGTTGGACAACCCAACAGCGGCGGAAGTGTTGCGCGCGTGTGCCGCCAATATTGAAGACCTGCGACAGAACCTGCGCAACTTCATTCACGACAATACCCCTACGGTTCCCGGCACGGATGACGTCGATACGCAGCCGACGCTTGGGTTCCAGCGCGTGATCCAGCGCGCGATCATGCACGTTCAGTCCACTTCCAACGGCAAGAAGGAAGTGACGGGCGCGAACGTGCTGGTCGCCATCTTCGGCGAGAAGGATTCGCACGCGGTGTACTACCTGCAGCAGCAGGGCGTCACGCGTCTGGATGTCGTGAATTTCATTTCGCACGGTATCGCGAAGACGGGCAGCGGCGAAGCCGCCAAGGCCAGCGACGCGAATGCCGAAGCCGAAGACGCCGCCGGCCAGAAGGAAACCCCGCTCGCCCAGTTCACGCAGAACCTGAACCAGATGGCGAAGGACGGCCGGATCGATCCGCTCATCGGTCGCGAACTGGAAGTGGAGCGCGTGGTGCAGGTGCTGTGCCGCCGCCGCAAGAACAATCCGCTGCTCGTGGGTGAGGCCGGTGTGGGCAAGACCGCGATCGCGGAAGGGCTCGCCTGGCGCATTACGCGCGGCGAAGTGCCGGACATTCTTGCAGATGCGCAGGTCTACTCGCTCGACATGGGCGCGCTGCTTGCAGGCACGAAATATCGCGGCGACTTCGAGCAACGCCTTAAAACGGTGCTGAAAGAACTGAAAGAGCGTCCGCACGCCATTCTGTTCATCGACGAAATTCATACGCTGATCGGCGCGGGCGCCGCGTCGGGCGGCACGCTGGATGCGTCGAACCTGCTCAAGCCGGCGCTCTCGTCGGGTACGCTCAAGTGCATAGGAGCGACGACGTTCACGGAATACCGCGGCATCTTCGAGAAGGACGCGGCGCTGTCGCGGCGCTTCCAGAAGGTCGACGTGGTCGAACCGACCGTCGAGCAAACCGTGGCGATCCTGCGCGGTCTGAAGTCGCGCTTCGAAGAGCACCACGGCGTGAAGTATTCGTCGGGCGCGCTGAACGCGGCCGCTGAACTGTCGGCGCGCTTCATCACCGATCGTCACTTGCCCGACAAGGCAATCGACGTGATCGACGAAGCGGGCGCGGCCCAGCGCATTCTGCCGAAGTCGAAGCAGAAGAAGACCATCGGCAAGAGCGAGATCGAAGAGATCATCTCGAAGATCGCGCGCGTGCCGGCGCAAAGCGTGTCGCAGGACGATCGCAGCAAGCTGCAGACGCTCGACCGCGATCTCAAAGCCGTGGTGTTCGGCCAGGATCCGGCTATCGACGCGCTCTCGGCTTCGATCAAGATGGCGCGCGCGGGTCTCGGCAAGACGGACAAGCCGATCGGCTCGTTCCTGTTCTCTGGCCCGACCGGTGTCGGCAAGACCGAAGTGGCGCGCCAGCTCGCGTTCACGCTCGGCATCGAGCTGATCCGTTTCGACATGTCCGAGTACATGGAGCGCCATGCGGTGAGCCGTCTGATCGGCGCGCCGCCGGGCTACGTCGGGTTCGACCAGGGCGGTCTGCTCACCGAAGCCGTCACGAAGAAGCCGCACTGCGTGCTGCTGCTCGACGAAATCGAGAAGGCGCACCCGGACATCTTCAACGTGCTGCTGCAGGTGATGGACCACGGCACGCTGACCGACAACAACGGCCGCAAGGCGGATTTCCGCAACGTCATCATCATCATGACGACGAATGCGGGCGCCGAGGCGATGAACAAGTCGACGATCGGCTTCACGACCCGGCGCGAGCAGGGCGACGAACTGGCCGATATCAAGCGGTTGTTCACGCCCGAGTTCCGCAACCGGCTCGATCAGACGATCAGCTTCCGTGCGCTCGATGAGGAAATCATCATGCGCGTGGTCGACAAGTTCCTCATGCAACTGGAAGACCAGCTGCACGAGAAGAAGGTCGACGCGGTCTTCACCGACGCGCTGCGCAAGCATCTGGCAAAGCACGGCTTCGACCCGCTCATGGGCGCGCGGCCGATGCAGCGCCTGATCCAGGACACGATCCGCCGTGCGCTCGCCGACGAACTGCTGTTCGGCAAGCTCATGAGCGGCGGCCGCGTGACCGTGGACGTGGACGTGGAAGACAAGGTCCAGCTCACGTTCGACGAGCAGCCGGCGCCGCGCAATCCGGAAGCGGTCGAAGTGGAATAAGCGGCGGCGCTACTGCGCAAACAGCCTTCAGGCAAGACGGCGCAGTCCGAAAGGACTGCGCCGTTTTTCTTTCGTGCCTGCAGGTCTGGGTGTTGCGCCGTGCCGCGCAGGCGCGCCAGCCGTCAGCCGGTAAAATGCGCGTTTGTCCGCCGTCGGCGTTTTCTTGATGCGCAGCGCTCAGTAGCGTCTCGCGCGAAGCAGGGGTGTAACAGTGGTACCACGTAAATCGGGCGCGTTCGAAGCCATCGTCGAGCGCGAACAGGGGCTGCGTCAGGGCTTGTCCGCCGGGCAGATGACGATGATCGCCATCGGTGGCGCAGTCGGCACCGGGCTCTTTCTCGGCAGCGGCTTCGCGATCTCTTTCGCCGGGCCCGGCGTACTCATTTCCTACGCGATCGGCGCGCTGATCGCGTTGCTGCTGATGGGCGCGCTCGCCGAGATGACCGTTGCGCATCCTGTATCGGGCTCGTTCGGCGCGTACGCCGAGCACTACATCGGGCCGCTCGCCGGGTTCGTCGTGCGCTATGCGTACTGGTCGGCGTATGTGCTGGCGGTGGGCACCGAGGTCGCGGCCATCGCCATCTACATGAAATTCTGGTTTCCCCACGTGCCGGGGCTCTACTGGATCGTCGGATTTTCAGCGGCGCTGATCGTTGTGAACGCAATGAGTGTGCGCGCGTACGGCGCCATCGAATATCTGTTTTCGAGCCTCAAGATCGCGGCCATCGTCGCGTTCATCGTGCTGGGTGCATGGTTCGTGTGGCGCTCGCCAGCCGGCTCCGGCGTGGGCTTTGCGAACTACACGTCGCACGGCGGCTTGCTGCCGCACGGCTGGTGGGGCGTGTGGGTGGGGACGATCGTCTCGCTCTTCAGCTACCTGGGCGTGGAGACGATCGCCGTGGCGGCCGCCGAGGCGCAGGACCCGCAACGCGCCGTCACGCGCGCGTTTCGCGCGACCGTGCTGCGCCTCGTGCTGTTCTACCTGCTCACGCTCGCGCTCATGCTAGCCATCGTGCCGTGGACCCAGGCGGGCGGCAATGAGAGCCCGTTCGTGAAGGTCATGGCCGCAACGGGCGTGCCTTACGCGGCGGGGGCGATCAACTTCGTCGTGCTCGTGGCGGCGCTCTCGGCCATGAACAGCCAGCTCTACATCACCACCCGCATGATGTTCAGCCTCTCGCGCGCGGGTTACGCGCCGGCGGCGTTCGGGCGTCTCACGCGTCACGGTGTGCCTACGGCGGCGCTTTCGCTGTCCACCATCGGCATTGCGGTGGCGGCCGTGCTCAACGCACTCTGGCCGCAGGCAGCGTTCACGCTGATGATGTCGATCGCCATGTTCGGCGCGATGTTCACGTGGTTCATGATCTTCGTCACGCAGATCTTTTTCCGGGTGCGACAGGCGCGCGAAGGCGGCGCGCCGCTCGCGTTCCGCATGTGGGGCTTCCCGTTCACGAGCGTGCTGGGCGCGCTGCTGATGCTCGGCATTCTGGCCGGCACAGCCTTTACGCGCGAATTCCGCATGACACTCGCCTACGGCCTCGCGTTCCTCGCGGTGCTCGTCGTGGTGTATGCGCTCTGGTATCGCCGGCGCCCCGGCGCAGCGCAGCGAACCGAAGCCTCCGTCTAAATGCAAAAAAGCACGCCAAGGCGTGCTTTTTTGTTGCCAGCGCAACAGCTTGGGTCAGTGCTTGCCCGTGCTGCCGAAACCGCCCGCGCCGCGCTCGCTCGCCTCGAAGTCGTCGACGATGTTGAACTGCGCCTGCACGACCGGCACGATCACGAGCTGCGCGAGGCGCTCCAGCGGGTTGAGCGTGAAGGTGGTGTGGCCGCGGTTCCAGGTCGAAATCATCAGTTCGCCCTGGTAGTCCGAGTCGATCAGGCCGACCAGGTTGCCGAGCACGATGCCGTGCTTGTGGCCAAGACCCGAGCGCGGCAGGATCAGCGCCGCGTAGCCCGGATCGGCCACGTGAATGGCGAGACCCGTCGGCACGAGCTTCGTTTCGCCCGGTTCGAGCGTGATCGGCGCGTCGAGGCACGCGCGCAGGTCGAGGCCGGCGCTGCCCGGCGTGGCGTAGTGGGGCAGCTGGTCGCGCATGCGCTCGTTCAGGATCTTGATGTCGATTTTCATGAAGTCAGGGTGATAGGGCGGTGGTGGATCGCTCAGGCGCGAGGCAGCTGGAACGCCTCGGCGAGAAGTTCATAAGAGCGCAGACGGGCCTGGTAGCTGCCCGCAACGGTCAGCACGATGAGCTCGTCGGCGCGAAAGTTGTCCTTGATCGCAAGAAGGCGCTCGGTGACGCTCTCGGGCGTACCGATGACGCTGCGCGGCTTCTCGCGGTCGATCACGACCTGTTCGCGCTCGCCGTACTCCTGCGCGCGTCCTTGGTCGAGGCTCGGGATCGGCGCGTTCAGGCCGTAGGCCATCTGCACGCGGCGCAGGTCGACGGCTTTTTCGAGGTCGGCGGCTTCGGTTTCGGTGTCGGCGCAGATCGCGAACACGGCGCACGCGAGATACGGCTTCGCTTCATGGCCCGGCTTGAAGCGGTCGAGATACGCCTCGGCCACGAGATGCCCGAAGTGCGCGTTGATGAAGTGCGCGAACGAGAAGCGCAGCCCGAGCTGGGCGGCGAGGATGCCGCCGAAGTCGCTCGAACCGAGCACCCAGAGCTGCGGGCGCGTTTCGATCTGCGGCTGCAGCACCACGCCGTGCGCGAGGTGGTCGGCGGGGAGCGTGCCGTCCATGAGGCCGACGAGGTCCTGCACTTGCTGTGTGAACTGGTCGCCGCGGTTGTACGTGCCCGCGGCCACGGCCTGCGCCGTGCGCATGTCGCCGCCAGGCGCACGCCCGACACCGAGATCGACGCGCCCCGGAAAGAGCGCTTCGAGCATCATGAACTGCTCGGCGACCTTGAAGGGGCTGTAATAGGGCAGCATGATGCCGCCCGAGCCGATGCGGATGCGCTTCGTGACGCTGCCCAGACGCGCGAGCATGACTTCGGGGCAGGGGTTGCATACGCCGAGCAGGCCGTGATGCTCGGCGCACCAGTAGCGCGTGTAGCCGAGGTCGTCGGCGAGCTGTGCAAGCTCCATGGTGGCGGCGATGGCGTCTGCCGCGCTGTGCCCGGCGATGACGGGCGACTGGTCGAGTACGGAAAGCAGTGTCATGGCAGTACTGCTCCTTGCCTGTGTTCGCGGCGCCGCGCGCCGGCACACGGATGCGCCGGCGCGCGCGTCACGAGATGATGCTCGGGTCCGGCAGACGCCGCGCGATTTCGGCGACAAGCGTCTGCGCGAGCGCCTGCTTGGCCGCGCGCGGCAGCGGCTTGCGGCCACCCGCCTCGAACAGCACGACTTCATTGTCGTCCTGGCCGAAGGTGAGCGGGCCGAGATTGCCGATCAACAGCGGCACCTTCTTGCGCGCGCGCTTTTCCTCGCCGTGCACGTCGAGGTCGCCGCTTTCGGCGGCGAAGCCCACGCAGTACGGCGGATTCGGCAAGGCCGCGACCGAGGCGAGGATGTCCGGGTTCTCGACGAACGTGAACGTCGGCATGCGGTGCCCGGCGGTCTTCTTGATCTTGTGTTCGGCGACGTGATCGACGCGCCAGTCGGCCACGGCCGCCACGCCGATGAAGACATCGGCATCGGTCGCGGCGCGCATGACCGCGTCGTACATCTGCTGGGCGGTTTGGACGTCTTCGCGATAGACGCCCCACGGCGTTTCCAGCGCGACCGGCCCGGCGACCAGATGCACCTCGGCGCCCGCCTGCTGCGCCGCGCGCGCGAGCGCGAAGCCCATCTTGCCGCTCGAGCGGTTGGTGATGCCGCGCACGGGATCGAGCGGCTCGAAGGTCGGGCCGGCGGTGATCAGAAGCTTGCGGCCCGCGAGCACCTTCGGCGCGAAAAACGAGACGATCGCCTCGTACACGGCCTCGGGTTCGAGCATGCGCCCGTCGCCGATCTCGCCGCACGCCTGCGGGCCGGAATCGGGACCGAGCGTTTCGATGCCGTCCGCGCGCAGTTGCGCGACGTTGCGCTGCGTGGCCGGGTTTTGCCACATCTGCCGGTTCATCGCGGGCACGACCAGCAGCGGGCAGTCGCGCGCCACGCACAGCGTGGAGAGCAGGTCGTCGGCGAAACCGTGGGCGAGTTTGGCGAGGAAGTCGGTCGAGGCGGGCGCGATGACGATGGCGTCGGCCTCGCGCGAGAGGTCGATGTGCGCCATGTTGTTGGGCACGCGGCCGTCCCACTGGCTCGTGTAGACGGGGCGGCCCGAGAGCGCCTGCATGGTGACCGGCGTGATGAACTGCGTGGCCGCCTCAGTCATCACGACCTGCACGGTCGCACCGGCCTTGGTCAACAGGCGCGTGAGTTCGGCGATCTTGTAGCAGGCAATGCCGCCCGTCATGCCGAGCACGAGGTGACGGCCGGCCAGTTCGCCTGGGTTTGCAGCGGACGTGTTCAAGTCACAGCTCCTCTTTGGGCGATACCCGAGCTTTAGCGCGCGCCGCGCACGCGCCGCAATTCGTCGAACACCAGCAGCGCCGCGCCGATGCAGATCGCGCTATCGGCGAGGTTGAACGCCGGCCAGTGCCAACCGCCTGCGTGGAAATCGAGAAAGTCGATCACGTGGCCGTACAGCAGGCGGTCGATCACATTGCCGAGCGCGCCGCCCATGATGAGCGCGAGCGCCGTGCAGAAGAGCTTCTGCGTGGCGTGGCGCTTGAGCAGATAGCAGATCACGAGCGCCGCCACCACGCCGAGCGCCGTGAACGCCCAGCGCTGCCAGCCACCCGCGGCGGACAGGAAGCTGAATGCCGCGCCCTTGTTGTAGACCAGCACGAGGTTGAAGAACGGCGTGATCACGCGGCCTTCGCCGTAGCTGAACACCTTGTTGATGGCGATTTTCGTGAGCTGGTCGGCAAGGATCACGATGACCGCGACCCCCAGCCACGGCGCGAGCGTGCCGCCCGCGCCATTCGACCTGGACTGCTTCGGCAGGGTTTTTGCCATTATGCCGCGCTCCGCATTTCACCGTCGCCGAACAGATTCACGACGCAGCGGCCGCACAGGCCCGGATGCTCCGCGTTCGCACCCACGTCCTCGCGGTAATGCCAGCAGCGCTCGCACTTGAGGTACTTCGAGGTGACCACTTCGACGCCTTCTTCCGCTTCGCTTTCCACCTTCACGACTTCCGCCGCCGAGGTGATGAGCACGAACTTGAGGTCGTCGCCCAGGCTTTCGAGCGCGTCGTAGCGCGCGCCGCTCGCGAGAATACGCACTTCGGCCTGCAGCGACGAGCCGATCTGGTTCGCTACACGTGCCTCCTCGAGCGCCTTCGTCACGTTGCCGCGCACTTCGCGCAGCAGCGTCCACTTGGCGATCAGCTCCGGCGCGCCTTCGACGTCCGGGAAGGCGTGGAAGGTCTCGGTGAAGATGGTTTCGTTTTGCGGCTGGAACACCTTCCACGCTTCTTCGGCCGTGAACGAGAGGAACGGCGCGAGGATGCGCAACAGGCTATGCGTGATGTGATGCAGCGCCGTTTGCGCGCCGCGGCGGGCCTTCGAGTCCGCTGCGCTCGTGTAGAGGCGGTCCTTCAGCACGTCGAGGTAGAACCCGCCCAGGTCTTCCGAGCAGAACGTCTGGAGCTTGGCCACGACCGGGTGGAACTCGTAGCGGTCGTAGTGGGCGAGCACATCGTTTTGCAGCGTATGCGTGAGCGCGACGGCATAGCGGTCGATCTCGAGCCATTCGCTCGCGGGCAGCGCGTGCTTCGCGATGTCGAAGTCCGAGAGGTTCGAGAGCAGGAAGCGCAGCGTGTTGCGGATACGGCGATAGCCTTCCGTCACGCGCTTGAGGATCTCTTCCGAGATGGCCAGCTCGCCCGAGTAGTCGGTCGAGGCGATCCACAGGCGGATGATTTCCGCGCCCAGACGGTTCGCCACTTCATGCGGATCGACACCGTTGCCGAGCGACTTCGACATCTTGCGGCCTTCGCCGTCCACGGTGAACCCGTGCGTGAGCAGCGCGTTGTAGGGCGGGCGGCCGTCTAGCATCGAAGCCGTGAGCAGCGACGAGTGGAACCAGCCGCGGTGCTGGTCCGAGCCTTCCAGGTACAGGTCGGCCGGGAACTGCAGTTCGTCCTTGTGCGAGCCGCGCAGCACGTGCCAGTGCGTCGTGCCCGAGTCGAACCACACGTCGAGCGTGTCGCGGTTCTTCTCGTACATATTGGCGTCGTCGCCGAGCAGCTCGCGCGGGTCGAGCGTCTGCCACGCTTCGATGCCTTCTTTCTCCACGCGCTGCGCGACCTGTTCGAGCAGCTCCAGCGTGCGCGGATGCAGCTCGCCGGTTTCCTTGTGCACGAAGAACGCCATCGGCACGCCCCATTGGCGCTGGCGCGAGAGCGTCCAGTCCGGGCGGTTGGCGATCATCGAATACAGGCGCTGCTTGCCCCACGAGGGGTAGAACGCCGTCGCCTCGATGCCTTCGAGCGCCGTTTCGCGCAAGGTCTTGCCGCCGTCGTTCGGCGTGACATCCATGCCCGCGAACCACTGCGAAGTGGCGCGGTAGATGATCGGCGTCTTGTGGCGCCAGCAGTGCATGTAGCTGTGCAGGTACTTCTCGCTGCGCAGGAGCGTGCCGGCGGCGTCGAGTGCGTCGACGATCTTCGGGTTCGCCGCCCAGATCGAGAGGCCGCCGAACAGCGGCAGCGACTCGATGTAGCGGCCATCGCCCATCACCGGGCTGATGATGTCGGAATCCGCCATGCCGTGCGACTTGCACGACACGAAGTCTTCCACGCCGTAAGCGGGCGCCGAGTGCACGATGCCCGTGCCGGTGTCCGTCGTGACGTAGTCGCCGAGATAGATCGGCGAGGTGCGCTTGTAGCCCGGGTGCGCCGAGGCGAGCGGGTGATTGAAACGCAGCAGCGAGAGCTTCTCGCCCTTCGTCGTGGCGACGATCTTGCCGTCGAGGCCGAAGTCCTTCATGCACGCTTCCACGCGTTCGACGGCGAGGATCAGCAGGCCGCGTTGCGTGTCCACGAGCGCATAGTCGATCTCGGGATGGACGTTGAGCGCCTGGTTCGACGGAATCGTCCAGGGCGTGGTGGTCCAGATCACGATGCCGCCTTCCTCGCGCGGCAGCGCGGGCAGGCCGAACGCAGCCGCCGTTTCGGCGGGTTGCGCGAACGTGAACAGCACGTCGATGGTCGGGTCGGTCTTGTCCTTGTACTCGACTTCGGCCTCAGCGAGCGCCGAGCCGCAGTCGAAGCACCAGTTCACGGGCTTGAGGCCGCGGAACACATAACCCTTCTCGATGATCTTCGCGAGTGCGCGGATTTCGCCGGCCTCGTTCACGAAGTTCATCGTCTTGTACGGGTTGTTCCAGTCGCCGAGCACGCCCAGTCGCTTGAAGCCTTTCTTTTGCGTCTCGATCTGGCCGGCCGCGTACTCGCGCGCCTTCTTCATCACTTCCTGGGCGGGCAGCGACTTGCCGAACTGCTTTTCGATCTGGATTTCGATCGGCATGCCGTGGCAGTCCCAGCCCGGCACGTAGACCGCGTCGAAGCCCGCGAGATTGCGCGCCTTGACGATCATGTCCTTGAGGATCTTGTTCACCGCGTGGCCGAGGTGGATGTCGCCGTTCGCATACGGCGGGCCGTCGTGCAGGATGAACTTCTTGCGGCCCTTCGAAGCCGCGCGGATCTTCTCGTAGACCTGGTTCTCTTCCCATTCCTTGACCCATTGCGGCTCGCGCCTGGGCAGGTCGCCGCGCATCGGGAACGGGGTGTCAAGCAGGTTGACGGGGTACTTCGATTCGGACTTCTGCGGCTTGCCGGAGGATGCTTTCTTGTCGCTCATGGTGAGATCACGTGGAATTCGGGGGATGCATGGCGTCAGCGTTGCGGCCGATGCCGCGCAACCGTTGCCTCGGGCGCTGCATGCCGTGCTTTGTGCACGCGGCGCCTGGGGGCGGGGCAGCCCGCGTACGCGGGCCGCGGGTCAAATTCGGTCGGTGGCCGAGGTGGCGAAGCCGGTGGATGCGCCGCCGGCCACGTCTGCGCCCGCGGCGGCGAACCACGCGCGGGTGTTCGCCACGTCGCGAGCGATCGCGGCGGTGAGCGTTTCGAGGTCGGGAAACTTCTCCTCGTCACGCAGCTTCTTGAGAAACTCGACGCGCACGAGCTTGCCGTAGGCGTCGCCGTGCCAGTCGAGCAGATGCACTTCGAGCAGCACGCGGCCCGAGTCGTCCACGGTCGGGCGCAGGCCGAGGCTCGCGACGCCTGGCAGCGGATGGTCGGCAATGCCATGCACCATCACGACGAAAATCCCCTTGAGCGCCGGCCGCTTGTGGCCGATCCGCAGGTTCATCGTGGGGAAGCCGAGGTCGCGGCCAAGCTTCAGGCCGTGCGTGACGTGCGCGCTGATGTGATAGCCGCGGCCAAGCGAGGCGCGCGCGGAGTCGAGGTCGCTCGCGTGCAGTTGCGCGCGCACGGCGGAGCTGGAAATGCGCACGCCCGAAGGGTCGGCGACGGTCGCCATCTGCTCGACTTCGAAGCCATGCTGCGCTCCCGCGGCCTGCAGCGAAGCGAAGTCGCCCGCGCGCTTCGCGCCATAGCGGAAGTCGTCGCCGATCATCATCCAGCGCGCGTGCAGCCCGCCCACGATGATGCGCTCGACGAACGCCTCGGGCGACTGGCTTGCGAACGTGTGGTTGAAATGCTCGACCACGACGCGGTCCACGCCGTTTTCGCGCAGCGCTTCGAGCTTGTCGCGCAGCATGGCGATGCGTGGCGGGGCGCTGGCGGGGTTGAAGAACTCGCGCGGATGCGGCTCGAAGGTCATCACGCAGACGGGCAGGCCGCGCGCGTCGGCTGCTGCGCGCACGCGCGCGAGCAATGCCTGATGCCCGCGGTGGACACCGTCGAAATTGCCGATGGTCAGCGCGCAGGGCGCGCGGCTTTCGGCATTGGGAAGACCGCGGAAGACTCTCACGATAGCGGAACCTGGTGGAACCTCGAAAAGCGCGCTGGCGCAGCACGCGTGCTAATGATCGACTGCTGACCGACTGACTTGGCCACTCGCGGCCCAAGGACCGCGACGAAACAGAAGATTATAAACGCACGAGGCGACGATCGCCGCCGCACGAGCGTCGGGCAGGCCCCCCGATGATAAAATCCGCGGATGAAAAATCTCGTCATCCTGATTTCGGGGCGGGGCAGCAACATGGAAGCCATCGTGCGCGCTTGCGCTCACGAAGCTTGGGGCGCGCGTATCGCCGCCGTGATTGCCAACCGTCCTGACGCCGCGGGCCTTGCGTTCGCGGCTTCGAATGGCATTGCCACGGCGGTGGTCGACCACCGCCAGTTTCCCGATCGCGCCAGCTTCGACGCGGCACTCGCTCAAGTCATCGACGGCCATGCGCCGGACCTCGTCGTGCTGGCGGGCTTCATGCGCGTGCTGACCGAATCGTTCGTCGACCATTATTCGGGTCGGATGGTTAATATCCATCCCTCGCTGCTACCGATGTTTCCGGGCCTCAAAACGCACCAGCAGGCGCTCGACGCCGGCTGCCGCGTGCACGGTGCGACGGTGCATTTCGTCACGCCTACGCTGGATCATGGCCCGATCGTCGCGCAGTCGGTGGTTCCGGTGCGCGCTGGCGACGACGCCGCGGCGCTCGCCGCGCGCGTGCTCAAGACCGAACATATGATGTATCCGCGCGCGGTGCGCTGGTTCGTCGAAGGGCGCCTCGCGCTCGACGGCGAACGCGTGACGCTTACGCCGGCCGAGCCACAGTGGCTCTTCTTTGACGACTCGCAAGCCGCCGGGGAGGGCGCATGAGACTGCATGGATTTCTGATTGGACAGACCGAAACGTTGCTCGCCGACGTCCTCAAATTCACGGGCCCGGCGGACGCGATGACGAGCCGCTTCTTCCGCGAGCATCCGAAGCTCGGCCACGCTGAGCGCGGCGTGATCGCCGAAGCCGTGTTCGCCGTGCTGCGCCGGCGCATGGAGTTCGCGCACCTGGCCGAAAGCGGCACGGGCAGCCCGACGCGCCGCCTCACGTTGCTCGGCCTCATGGCGACTGCAGGCCGCTCGGCGATCCGTCCGTTCGTATCGGACGCCGAGGCCACCTGGCTCGAGCACGTCTCGAAGATCGACCCGGCCAGCCTGCCGCTGCGCGTGCAGCTGAATCTGCCGGAGTGGATCATGAAGGCGCTGGAAACGCGGTTTGAGCCCGCCGAACTCGCGCAACTGGCCGCCGCGCTGAACTACCCGGCGCCGCTCGATCTGCGCGCCAATCCCATCAAGGCGAATCGCGAAGAGCTGATTCGCGCGCTGTCCGAGTCGGGCATCGAAGGTGGCGAAACGCCGTTCGCGCCGTTCGGCGTGCGCTTGACGGGCAAGCCCGCGCTCGCGAAACTCGACGCGTTCAAGAACGGCTGGTTCGAGGTGCAGGACGAGGGCAGCCAGCTGCTGTGCACGTTGCTGGCGCCGCGCCGCGGCGAGATGGTCGTGGACTTCTGCGCGGGCGCGGGCGGCAAGACGCTGGCGCTTGGCGCGATGATGCGTTCGACGGGCCGTCTCTATGCCTTCGACGTGTCCGACCGGCGTCTCGCCAAGCTCAAGCCGCGCCTTGCGCGCAGCGGCCTGTCGAACGTCAATCCCGTGCTGATCGACAGCGAGCACGACGCCAAGATCAAGCGACTGATCGGCAAGATCGATCGCGTGCTCGTGGATGCGCCGTGCTCGGGCCTCGGCACGCTGCGCCGCAACCCCGACCTCAAGTGGCGCCAGTCGCCGGAGTCAGTGGCCGAACTCGCGCCCAAGCAGCTTTCGATTCTTACGAGCGCGGCGCGGCTGCTCAAGCGCGGCGGCCGTCTCGTCTATGCGACCTGCAGCATTCTCGAAGCCGAGAACGAAGCGGTCGTGAAGCAGTTCCTCGAGGCGCATCCCGAGTTCGTGCTGGTGAGCGCGCGCGACGTGCTGGCCGAGCAGCGTGTGGGCCTCGACACGGGCGATTACCTCTCGCTGTGGCCGCACCGCCACGCCACCGACGGCTTCTTTGCGGCTGTGCTGGAGCGTCGGGGCGAAGCCAAGCCGAAGACCCAGGCGGCCGGCGCGCAGACCACGCCCGAAGAAGCCGCAGCGGTGCAAGAGACATCCGACGTGATCGCGAAGGCGCAGGAAAGCGAAGCCGCCGAGC
Organism: Paraburkholderia sp. CNPSo 3274; assembly: GCF_024206475.1. Taxonomy (GTDB): domain Bacteria; phylum Pseudomonadota; class Gammaproteobacteria; order Burkholderiales; family Burkholderiaceae; genus Paraburkholderia. The sequence continues at coordinate 174,467 of NZ_JAMBPR010000006.1, read as the reverse complement.
CGGACTCCGCGCTGGAGTAAGGCGCGCGGCGGGTACGACGTTTGCGGGACCGTCCGGCCGGGATTAGCCGGGCGGCCCGCGATTGCTTGTGCGGCAGATGGCAGATCGTGCCGCATCACGGTCATCATGCTCGCCAACCGCTCGTTGCGTATTGGCGACACCATCAGCGCGGGCGATATTCAGGGCTGGATGATGTGCGCGCCATCGGGAGCTGATTTTCGGCGAACGCTGAATCTGATCGAATTTCCGGGCGACGCCGCGCAACTCGAACTAGGATTCTGAATAGAGAGCGCGGAACATGGGATCGCGATACCGCTGCGCAACGCGAGGTGCGGATCGCAGTGAAAGACTGGATGGGGCCAGATATCACGCAAAGGGCCAATTGGGGTGCGGCAAAGCGCCTCGAAACGCCCTTCAGACGTTGACGCCGTAACCAATAAAGAAAAAAATCTCCCTTTGTTACAAACACTTGGAACGGTTCTAGTAGAATGCCGTCCAACCGCATCTAGTCGCTTTCACTTTCTTGACACCGGCGCCTGGCTGAAAGGCCGACGCGCTTCGCTTCACAGGTAAATGCCTTGTTGAACTCCCTGCTTGATTTCCTCGCCCACGGGGTGCTCCATTTCTCGTGGTGGCAGATCGTGCTGTTCGCGGTGGTGGTCACCCACATCACGATCATCGGCGTGACGGTGTATCTGCACCGCTGCCAGGCGCACCGCGCGCTGGATCTGCATCCCATTGCGAGCCACTTCTTCCGTTTCTGGCTGTGGATGACCACGGGCATGCTCACGGGCCAGTGGGCGGCGATCCACCGTAAGCACCACGCCAAGTGCGAAACGGAAGAAGATCCGCACAGCCCGCAAACGCGCGGCATCTGGAAGGTGCTGCTCGAAGGCGCTGAGCTCTATCGCACCGAAGCGAAGAACGAAGAAACGCTGCGCCGCTTCAGCCACGGCACGCCCAACGACTGGATGGAGCGTAACGTCTACACGCGCTACCCCATTCTCGGCGTGAGCATCATGATGGTGATCGACGTCGCGCTGTTCGGCGCAGTCGGCCTCACCGTGTGGGCCGTGCAGATGGCGTGGATTCCGTTCTGGGCTGCGGGCGTCGTGAATGGCCTCGGCCACTTCTGGGGCTACCGCAACTTCAATTCGTCTGACGCGAGCACGAACCTTCTGCCGTTCGGCATCATCATCGGCGGCGAGGAGCTGCACAACAACCACCACACGTTCGCGACTTCCGCGAAGCTCTCGAACAAGTGGTACGAGTTCGACATCGGCTGGATGTACATCCGCATGATGCAGGCGGTTGGCCTTGCCAAGGTGAAGAAGGTCGCCCCCACGCCGCGCCTTACCAAGGGCAAGCTGGTGCCAGACCACGAAACGCTGCAGGCCGTGCTGTCCAATCGCTACGAAGTGATGGCGCGTTACGCCAAGGCCGTGAAGCTGGCGTACCGTCAGGAACTCGCACACCTCAAGGAAGTGGGCGAGCGCGAGAAGTACAAGGTCATGCGCGGTGCGCGCAAATGGGTCGACAAGGAAGAAGCCAGCCTGAACGAGCCGCAGAAGCGCCAGCTTCCGCAAATTTTCGCGAACAGCCAGAAGCTGCGCACGTACATCGAACTGCGCAACGAACTCGCCGCGATCTGGGAACGTTCGAGCGCTTCGCGCGAACAACTGCTCACGCAGCTCCAGGATTGGTGCCATCGCGCTGAACAAAGCGGTATCAAGGCGCTGCAGGAATTCGCTTCGCGCCTGCGCCGTTACGCTTGATTGGCCTGATCGTCCCGCGCGGATTTTGGCCCCTCAGTGGGGCGTAAGAAAATCCTTTAGAATGACGAGACGTCACAAAACCCCGCGCTGGCGGGGTTTTTCTTTTTGGGCCGCAAAAAAGCCGGAGTCCCCACAATGGCTTCAATGGCGCGGCGATCGGTAGGGGCAGGAGATGATGAGTCAGGCGATCAGGAAGGTCGAATATGACCGGCCGCAGGGTGCCGTCTGCAGCGTTGGACAGGCGTGGGCGCGTGTGCCCGATGCTCCGTCCACGGCAGAGCGCGTTGCATTGAAGGAGCGGATTCGCGCGTTGCTCAAGCGCGAGAAGGCGGTGCTTGTCGCGCACTATTATGTGGATCCTGAATTGCAGGAGCTTGCCGACGAAACCGGCGGCTGCGTGGCCGATTCGCTCGAGATGGCGCGCTTTGGCCGCGACCACGAGGCACAGACGCTCGTCGTGGCGGGCGTGCGCTTCATGGGTGAGACCGCGAAGATTCTGAGTCCGAACAAGCGCATTCTCATGCCCGACCTCGACGCGACCTGCTCGCTCGATCTCGGTTGTCCCATCGACGAATTCTCGGCGTTTTGCGACGAGCACCCGGACCGCACCGTGGTCGTCTATGCGAACACGAGCGCTGCCGTGAAGGCGCGCGCGGACTGGATGGTCACGTCGTCCATCGGTCTCGAGATCGTCGCCGACCTGCACGCCAGGGGCGAAAAGATTCTGTGGGCGCCGGACCGGCACCTGGGCGGCTACATTCAGAAGAAGACCGGCGCGGACATGCTGCTGTGGCAAGGCTCCTGCCTCGTGCACGACGAATTCAAGGGCATCGAGCTCGATCTGCTGCGCGCCGAATATCCGGACGCCAAGATTCTCGTCCACCCCGAATCGCCCGAGGGCGTGGTCGCGCTCGCGGACGTGGTCGGCTCGACCACACAGCTGATCGATGCCGCCGTGAAGCTCGACGCGCAACGCTTCATCGTCGCAACCGATCTCGGCATCCTGCACAAGATGCGCCTCGCGGCGCCGGGCAAGACCTTCATCGAAGCCCCGACGGCCGGCAACAGCGCGACCTGCAAGAGCTGCGCGCACTGCCCGTGGATGGCCATGAACGGTCTGGCAAATCTCGTCGACGTGCTGGAGCGCGGTCACAACGAGATTCACGTCGACGCTGCGATCGGCGAGCGCGCGCGTCTGCCAATCGATCGCATGCTGGCGTTCGCGGCGGACCACAAGCGCCGCGTGCAGGCGAGCGGCGACCTCGCGCGCGATACCGCGCTGTTCTCGCAAGTGGGGGCGGCGTAAATGGGTGCACTCGAATTGCTCGCAGTCGATGCCGTTGCGCCCGTGCTGGGTGAGGTGCGCTCGCAGTACGGCGCCGCGTTCGACGCCGCGATCGCACGCAACGTGGCCGATGCGCTCGAAGAAGACGTGGGCCCTGGCGACCAGACCGGCCGTCTCGTGCCCGCCGATGAAATGCGCGACGCGCGCATCATCGTGCGCGAAGAAGCGGTGCTGTGCGGCGTGCTCTGGTTCGACGGCGTGGTGAAGCAGGTCGATCCGCGCATCGAAGTGCGTTGGCACTATCGCGAAGGCGACCGCATGGCCGCCGACACGACCGTCTGCTCGCTGCGCGGTCCGGCGCGCTCGCTGCTCACGGCCGAGCGCAACGCGATGAACTTCCTGCAGCTGCTTTCGGGCGTGGCGAGCGTGACGCGCCGCTACGTCGACATGATCGCGCACACCAGCACGCGCATTCTGGACACGCGCAAGACGCTGCCCGGCCTGCGCCTCGCGCAGAAGTACGCCGTGCGCGTGGGTGGTGGCGCAAACCAGCGTCTCGCACTTTACGACGGCATCCTGATCAAGGAAAACCACATTGCTGCGGCAGGTGGTGTGGGTGCGGCGATGGACGCCGCGCTCGCGCTCGACGCGGGCGTGCCGATCCAGATCGAAGTCGAGACGCTCGAGCAGCTCGAAACGGCGCTCGCGCACGGCGCGAAGTCGGTGCTGCTCGACAACTTCTCCCTGGACATGATGCGCGACGCGGTGAAGCTCACGGCGGGGCGTGCGGTGCTCGAAGTCTCGGGCAGCGTGAACTTCGACACGGTGCGCGCGATCGCGGAAACGGGCGTGGACCGCGTATCGATTGGCGCGCTGACGAAGGACGTGCGCGCGACGGACTTTTCGATGCGCATTGTCTGAAGCGGCAAGTTCGCCCAGCTGAACCAAAACGAAAAAGGCCGTCTCGTGATGAGGCGGCCTTTGCTTTTGCGGTGCTGTTAGTTTGTCAGGCTCATGAAATCGTGCGATTGCGTACGCGCTCCGGCGCGAGCACGGTCGGCAGCGCCTTGGGTAGCGAGTTTGGCCAGTCGCGGCTGTAATGCAGGCCACGGCTCTCGCGGCGCGAGCGCGCACTTTCCACGATCAGCGAAGCGACTTCGACAAGGTTGCGCAGTTCCAGCAGGTCGCGCGTGACGCGGAAATTCGCGTAGTACTCGAGAATTTCATCTCGCAGCAGGGAGATGCGATGTTGAGCGCGCTCGAGCCGCTTGTCGGTGCGCACGATGCCGACGTAATTCCACATCAGCCGGCGCAGCTCGTCCCAGTTGTGGGCAACGACGACTTCCTCGTCGGAATCGGAGACGCGGCTTTCGTCCCAGTCGGGCAGCGGTGCATGCGCGCCCGCGCTGAAGCCTTCCGCCTCGATCGCCTCGGCCGCCGAGCGGCCGATCACGAGGCACTCGAGCAGCGAATTGCTCGCCAGGCGGTTCGCGCCGTGCAGGCCCGTGTACGAAGTCTCGCCCACGGCGTAGAGGCCCGCGAGATCGGTGCGCCCGGCCAGGTCGGTGACGACGCCGCCGCAGGTGTAGTGCGCGGCGGGCACGACCGGGATCGGCTCCTTCGTGATGTCGATGCCGAATTCGCGGCAGCGCGCGAGGATGGTCGGGAAATGCTCTTCGAGAAACGCCGGCGGCTGATGGCTGATGTCGAGATGCACGCAGTCGATGCCGTGCCTCTTGATCTCGAAGTCGATCGCGCGGGCGACGATGTCGCGCGGTGCCAGCTCGGCGCGCGCGTCGTGCGCGGGCATGAAGCGGGTGCCGTCGGGCAGGCGCAGCACGCCGCCTTCGCCGCGCACGGCTTCCGAAATCAGGAACGACTTGGCGTGCGGGTGGAAGAGGCAGGTGGGGTGGAACTGGATGAATTCCATGTTCGCCACACGGCAGCCCGCGCGCCACGCCATGGCGATGCCGTCGCCGGTGGCCGTGTCGGGGTTCGTCGTGTACAGGTAGACCTTGCCCGCGCCGCCCGTGGCGAGCACCGTGTGCGGCGCCTGGATCGTCACCGTGCGGTCGTTCTTCAGGTCGAGCGCATAGAGGCCGTGGCAACGACGGCCCGGCAGGCCGAGCCGGTCGGACGTGATGACGTCGATCGCCTGATGGTCTTCGAGGATCGTGATGTTCGGGTGTGAGCGCGCACGCTCGAGCAGCGTTTGCACGACCGCGTGGCCGGTGGCGTCGGCGGCGTGGATGATGCGGCGATGGCTGTGGCCCCCTTCGCGCGTGAGGTGAAAGCCGAGTTCGGCGGCGGCGTCCTTCGTGAACGGCACGTCCTGGGCGATCAGCCATTCGATGGCCTCGCGGCCATGCTCGACGATATAGCGCGTTGCCGCCTCGTCGCACAGGCCGCCGCCGGCGACGAGCGTATCCTCCACGTGGTTCTCCACGCTGTCGGCCGAATCGAGCACGGCGGCAATACCGCCTTGCGCCCGGTCGCTCGCGCCTTCGGTCATCGCGCGCTTGGCGATGATCACGACGCGACGCGAATCGGCGAGATTCAGCGCGACGCTCAGTCCTGCGAGGCCGCTGCCGACGATCGCTACATCGTAATTCATGATCCTGCTTCTCCGTCGCTCTTGTTCTACGCTTTCTGGCCGCCGCGTTTGCCGCGGTCCTGGCGCCGTCAGTGGCATATGACACGCGTGTGGCAGCCGATATAAAGCGGGAAGCATACTCCGAGAGAGGAGCGAACGGATAGCGGCAGTTTGGGCGCTGCCGTTAAAACACTGTTGCATGGCGCGAACCGGGGCGGGACGGGCGTGCAAAAAGAAAAACCCCGCTAAATAGCGGGGTTTTTCTGTCTTCGTCAGGCTCGAAACCCGATCAATTACTTGATCTTGGTTTCCTTGTACTCGACGTGCTTGCGAACAACCGGGTCGAACTTCTTGATCGACATTTTTTCCGGCATGTTGCGCTTGTTCTTCGTGGTCGTGTAGAAGTGACCCGTACCTGCGGTCGACTCGAGCTTGATCTTGTCGCGGATGCCCTTGGCCATGATTTACTCCTTACAGTTCGCCGCGTGCGCGCAGGTCTGCGAGCACGGAATCGATGCCGTTCTTGTCGATCAGGCGCAGGCCTGCGTTCGAGATGCGCAGACGCACCCAACGGTTTTCGCTTTCAACCCAGAAACGGCGGTTTTGCAGATTCGGGAGGAAACGGCGCTTGGTTTTGTTGTTAGCGTGGGAAACGTTGTTGCCGCTCATCGGCGCTTTCCCAGTGACTTGGCATACACGTGCCATGAGACACTCCTACGGAAATTCTGAGTTCGAGAGCCGCTTAAGTTTCCCAGGCGAGAAATGGCCAGAATAGGAGCGCGCTCACGTATGGATGAGAGACAACCTCGAACCCAGGCCATATTTCCCCTGGAATGCCGCGACGGGCTTCGGAACAGGGTTGGAAATAGGCAAACCGTGATTCTATCAGAAAAAGCCATGGAAAATCAAACTCGATTTGCACATGGTGTTGTTTGCCGCCGCTTGGCGCGTCGTCGCCTCAAATCCAGCCATGGCGCGCGAAGGAAAACGTCTCCCGTGTGCCAATGACCAGGTGATCGATGAGTTGAACCTCAACGAGCGCAAGCGTTTCGCGCAACACCCGCGTGAGGCGCCGGTCGCTCGCGCTCGGCTGCACCGCGCCCGATGGGTGATTATGGGCGACGATCAGGCTCGCGGCATTGAGCGTTAGCGCGCGCCGCACGATTTCACGAGGATACACCGCCATGCGCGTGAGCGAGCCGCGCGAGCTTTCCTCCGAGCGGATCAGCCGATGGCGCGCGTCCAGAAAGAGGCAAACGAACACCTCGTGCGGCCGCCCGCCGATCAGGAGGCGCAAATAGTCCTCGACCGCACCGGGAGAGTCGACGAGCGGCTTGTCGTCGAGCGCTTGCGCAAGCGCCCGCCGCGCGAGTTCCGTCACCGCTTGCAGCATTGCGGATTTTGCGGGCCCGATGCCGCGCAGGGCCTCGAATTCTTCGCGCTGTGCGTCGAGCATGGCGCGCAGCGAGCCGAATTGGGCCAGCAGCGTGCGAGCCACCTCGAAGACATCGTGGCCCGGCAAGCCAAAGCCGAGCAGGATCGCGAGCAACTCAACGTCCGAGAGCGCGGCCGCACCGGCCGTGCGCAGTCGCTCGCGGGGCATGTCGCGGCGTCGTGCCGCAGGCGCCGCGCTATCGCGGGCCGACACGGCAGACGCGGCGCGCGCGGGGACTCCGGCGCCGCAGGGGCCACGCTCTGCGCATCCCGGACCGGGCAGGCGCCCAGCGAGGGCGTCACCAAGGGTATCGGGCGCCGTGTCCGGCATGCAGGCAAGTTCCGTCATGGCAATCTCCACAGACAAATAAAGGGTGCGCGGCGTGCACGAGTGCGAGCGTTGGCAGTGCACAATCGTGCCGCGACCGCCTCGGCCAAGTGGCTTACAATAGATGTTTTCCGGCCGCCCGAGGCAGGCCGGACCGGCGCCTTGCGGCGCGCACGCGCGAAGCGCGCGTTCCGACGAAATGAGTTACGCATGAGCATCATTGACATCTCCGAAGTGAAATCCGGTTCCCACGTGACGCTGAATTACCGGCTTTCGCTCGCCGATGGCACCGAAATCGTCAATACCTTTGTCGACCGTCCCGCGACCCTGCTGATGGGCGCCGACCAGCTTGCGCCGCCGCTGGAAGACATTTTGCAGGGCCTGAAGGTGGGTCACCACTCGACCTTTCAGCTAGAACCTGGCGTCGCTTTCGGGCAGCGCAACCCCGAGCTGATCCAGCGCGTCTCGCTCAAGACCCTGCGCGAGAATGGCATGATCGGCGAGGAGTTAAGCCCGGGCGACCTGATCGAATTCAACGCCCCCAACGGCGGCCGCTATGCGGGTGTGCTCAAGGAAGTGAACGAGACCTCCGCCCTGTTCGATTTCAACCACCCGCTCGCTGGCCAGGCGGTTGCGTTCGAAGTGCAAATCATCGGAATCCTTTAAAGCCCATGACCAACACGGACACGTCCCTCATCGCAGAACTGGCCGACGCGGAAATCCTGCTCGCGCAACCGCGCGGCTTCTGCGCCGGCGTCGATCGGGCCATCGAGATCGTCGAGCGCGCGATCCAGCTTCACGGCGCACCGATCTACGTGCGTCACGAGATCGTCCACAACGCTTATGTCGTCGAAGACCTGCGCAAGAAGGGGGCGATCTTCATCGAGCAACTCGATGAGGTCCCGTCCGGCAACACGGTGATCTTCAGCGCGCACGGCGTCTCCAAGTCGGTGCGCGCCGACGCCGAGGCGCGCGGCCTGCGCGTCTACGACGCGACCTGCCCGCTCGTCACGAAGGTGCACGTGGAAGTCGCGAAGATGCGCGACGAGGGGCTCGACATCGTCATGATCGGCCACAAGGGCCATCCGGAAGTGGAAGGCACCATGGGGCAGGTGACCGAGGGTATGTACCTCGTCGAAGACATTGCCGATGTCGAGGCGCTCAAGCTGCGCGATCCGCAGCGCGTGGCGTTCGTCACGCAAACCACGCTCTCGGTGGACGACGCCGCGGAAATCATCTCCGCGCTCAAGGCGCGCTTTCCGGCCATTCGCGAGCCGAAGAAGCAGGACATCTGCTACGCCACGCAGAATCGCCAGGACGCCGTCAAGTTCATGGCGCCCCAGTGCGATGTCGTGATCGTGGTGGGCAGCCCGAACAGTTCCAATTCGAACCGGTTGCGCGAAGTGGCCGAGAAGCGCGGCATTCCTGCCTATATGGTGGATGCGCCAGAGCAGATCGACCCCCGGTGGCTCGCCGGCAAACGCCGGATCGGCCTGACGGCCGGAGCGTCGGCTCCCGAAGCGCTTGCTCAGGAGATCATTCGCCACCTGCACGAACTTGGTGCGCGCAACGTGCGCGCGCTCGAAGGCATCGAGGAGAACATTGCATTCCCCTTGCCGCGCGGACTTGGTCAACAGGTCTGACGCCTCCCGCACTCCGCAAGAACGCGCCCATCCGGCGCGTTTTTTTATGCCCGCGAGAGCTGGGGAACACCGATAATTAGGGTCGTATGATGAGAAAAGGCAGGTTAACCTCACATTGGGCGAGTGTTCTTATTAGTGTTTTCTCTAGAGTGCGGGACCGAGTTGTGTGGTGTGACCCCAAATTTATGGGGCGATTGACACGCTTTCGACATGAGTGCACCGCGCCGGGGCGGGATTTTTATGCTCTCTCTTAAATACCATTCATTTGACCCAATGCCCGCCCGACAAGGCATTGCGGGCATTATCTGCAACACATGATGCGAAGCCTGGCGATTTTTGGTGCAACTGGTGCACGATAATGCGGCGCAACCTGTGGTGCAACCCGAAACAGGTGGTTAACTAAAAATATGGTTGCAATGCAGGAAAACCCTGCCGGTTCAACAATATTGCCCGTCGCATAATTGGCGTTACAATGCGCGCGTTCTGAAGGCTGGACATCCATGAGAAGGCCATCAGGCAAGCATTTCGGAAGGCGCAGGAGACCTGATTAATGCAATTCAAGCCAGCTTTTGCCGCGTCATCGGTAAATGCGGTTGCGCCGCGCCACGCGTGGCACAGTCGCAATGTCGAGGCGGGCACGAGCGCAACATCGATCTTTCCTGGCATGCAGATTGCTTTTGCATGCAGCGGCGTAGTCATGCCGGTTCGCCGCCTGGGTGCGATGGATCTCGCAGGTGAGATCCCGGAGTGCGCGGGCGGCCGGGGAGAGGGAGTCATGGCGTTTGACGCATTCGCGTTTGCTGGCCGCAAGGCTCGCCGCGAATACGCCAACGCGAATATGACGCGTAGTTGATTGAACCCGACGGCACCGAACCATCCGACGGTGCCGTTTTTGCATCCGCTTTTGGCGAGCCTGGCGCTGCAACACAGCGGCAACGCGAACCAGGGCGGCCAACCGTTACCGGTTTTTACTTCAATACCCGAAAGTGTCGTTGCGGTTCCGTAAAACATCGCCCACCGGCCGATGACGAGCGCGAATCCGGTTGCACGGGCTAAGGAGCATTAAATGGATATTTTCATCCAGCAGATCCTGAATGGGCTGGTGCTTGGCAGCATCTACGCCATCATCGCCCTCGGTTACACGATGGTGTACGGGATTCTGGGCATCATCAACTTCGCGCACGGCGACGTGCTCATGGTGGGCGCCATGGTTGCGCTCTCCGCGATCAACGTGCTCCACAATCACTTCCCGGGCCTCGGGAACATCCCCACGCTGTGCATCGCGCTCGTGGTTGCCGCGGTCGTGTGCGCGGTCGTCGGGTATACGATCGAAAAGGTCGCCTACCGGCCGCTGCGCCGCGCGCCGCGCCTCGCGCCGCTGATCACCGCGATCGGGGTGTCGATCCTGCTGCAGACGCTCGCCATGATCATCTGGGGCCGCAATCCGCTCGCGTTCCCCCAGCTCATCTCGACCGACCCGATCAACGTCATCAAGCCGACTGAAACCGGCGTGGGCGCCGTGATCTCGATGACGGAAATCGTCATCATCGTCGTCGCGTTCCTCGTGATGGCGGGTCTGCTGCTCCTCGTGCACAAGACCAAGCTCGGCCGCGCCATGCGCGCGATTGCCGAGAACCCGAACAATGCCTCGCTGATGGGCGTGAATCCGAACTTCGTGATCTCGGCCACGTTCATGATCGGCTCCGCGCTCGCGGCACTGGCCGGCGTGATGATCGCCTCGGAATACGGCAACGCGCACTTCTACATGGGTTTCATCCCCGGCATGAAGGCCTTCACGGCCGCGGTGCTGGGCGGTATCGGCAACCTCGGCGGCGCGATGGTCGGCGGCGTGGTGCTCGGTCTGATCGAGCAGCTCGGCGCAGGCTACATCGGCAACCTGACCGGTGGGGTGTTCGGCAGTAACTATCAGGACGTCTTCGCATTCATCGTGCTGATCGTCGTGCTCGTGTTCCGTCCGTCGGGGCTGCTGGGCGAACGTGTCGCGGACCGCGCATAAGAGGGAGTAACACAACATGACTTCAATTCAACCGATCGAGCCGTCGACGACGCTCATCCCCGAAAAGAACATGACGAAGACCCTCACGGTCGGCATCGTGACGGCCATCGTCGTGGCAGCGCTCCCCTTCGTGGTCGGCGCCGCGGGCGGCAACTACTGGGTGCGCGTGCTCGACTTCGCGATGCTCTACGTGATGCTCGCGCTGGGCCTGAACGTGGTGGTGGGCTTCGCCGGCCTGCTGGACCTGGGCTATATCGCGTTCTACGCGGTGGGTGCCTACGTGGCCGCGTTGCTGACGTCGCCGCACCTCACCACGCAGTTCGCGTGGATCGCCAACATGTTCCCGGGCGGGCTGCATACGCCGTACTGGATCGTGGTGCCGGGCGCGATGGCGCTCGCCGCACTCTTCGGCGTGCTGCTCGGCGCACCGACGCTGCGTCTGCGCGGCGACTACCTCGCGATCGTGACGCTCGGCTTCGGGGAAATCGTTCGTATCTTCATGAACAACCTCGACCGTCCGGTGAACATTACCAACGGGCCGCAGGGTATTACGGGCGTCGCGCCGCTGCAGGTGTTCGGCTTCAATCTCGCGCAGCCGCACGAGATCCTCGGCTTCACGTTCACGTCGGTCTACATGTACTACTACGTGTTCGTGATCTGCGCGCTGCTCGTGATCTGGGTGTGTACGCGTCTGCAGCACTCGCGTATCGGCCGTGCATGGGCCGCGATCCGCGAAGACGAAATTGCCGCCAAGGCCATGGGCATCAACACCCGTAACGTCAAGCTGCTCGCGTTCGCAATGGGCGCGTCGTTCGGCGGTCTTTCGGGCGCGATGTTCGGTGCGTTCCAGGGCTTCGTGTCGCCGGAATCGTTCACCTTCTGGGAATCGGTCGTCGTGCTCGCCTGCGTGGTGCTCGGCGGCATGGGCCACATCCCCGGCGTGATTCTCGGCGCCGTGCTGCTCGCCATTTTCCCCGAGTTCCTGCGCTCGACGATGGGTCCGCTCCAGCACATGCTGTTCGGCCACGAAATCGTCGATACGGAAGTCATTCGCCAGCTGCTCTACGGCCTTGCGATGGTCGTCATCATGCTGTACCGCTCGGAAGGCCTGTGGCCCGCGGCGAAGCACGAAGACAAGATCGCGAAGATCGCCAAGCGCGCGAGCAAGAAGCCGGTTCGCGCATAACGGGGAGAACAGAATATGAGCAACAAACCTATCCGCCTGTCCGTGAAGGGCGTGAACAAACGCTTCGGCGGCCTGCAGGCGCTGTCCGATGTCGGCCTGCAAATCGAGGAAGGCACGATCTACGGCCTGATCGGTCCGAACGGCGCCGGCAAGACGACGTTCTTCAACGTGATTACCGGTCTCTACACGCCTGATTCGGGCGAATTCAAGCTCGATGGCACTGCCTACACGCCGACCGCCGTTTATCAGGTGGCGAAGGCCGGCATTGCGCGTACCTTCCAGAACATTCGTCTGTTCGGCGGCATGACGGCGCTCGAAAACGTGATGGTCGGCCGCCACGTGCGCACGAAGCACGGCTTGATCGGCGCCGTGCTGCAAACGCCGGCGGAGCGCAAGGAAGAGCGCGAGATCAAGGAACGCGCGATCGAATTGCTCGAATACGTGGGTATCGCGCAATACGCGGACTACACCTCGCGCAATCTCTCGTACGGCCACCAGCGCCGTCTGGAAATCGCGCGCGCGCTCGCGACCGACCCGAAGCTGCTCGCGCTCGACGAGCCGGCGGCCGGCATGAACGCGACCGAGAAGGTCGAACTCACGCGCCTGCTCGACAAGATCCGCGCCGATGGCAAGACTATTCTGCTGATCGAGCACGACGTGAAACTGGTGATGGGCCTGTGCAACCGGATGACAGTGCTCGACTATGGCAAGGTGATCTCCGAAGGGCTGCCGCATGACGTGCAGAAGGACCCGAAGGTGATCGAGGCATATCTGGGTGCGGGGGTTCACTGATGTCGACATCGGTTCTGAAAATCAAGGGTCTGCAGGTCAACTACGGCGGGATCCAGGCGGTCAAGGGCGTGGACATGGAAGTTCGCGCGGGCGAACTCGTCACGCTGATCGGCGCGAACGGCGCGGGCAAGACCACGACGATGAAGGCGATCACGGGTCTGAAGCCGTACTCGGCTGGCGACATCGAGTACATGGGCCAGTCGATCAAGGGCGTGCCCGCGCATGAGCTGCTCAAGCGGGGCCTCGCGATGGTGCCGGAAGGCCGGGGTATCTTCGCGCGCATGTCGATCATCGAAAACATGCAGATGGGCGCGTACCTGCGCAGCGACAACGAGGGCATCCAGAAGGACGTCGAGCGCATGTTCGGCTTCTTCCCGCGCCTGAAGGAACGCGCGACGCAGCTCGCGGGCACGCTCTCGGGCGGCGAGCAGCAGATGCTGGCCATGGCGCGCGCGATCATCAGCAAGCCGAAGCTTTTGCTGCTCGATGAGCCTTCGATGGGTCTCTCGCCGATCATGGTCGAGAAGATCTTCGAAGTGGTGCGCACGATCTCGTCGGAAGGCATTACCGTGCTGCTCGTGGAGCAGAACGCACGTCTCGCGCTGCAGGCGGCCAATCGCGGCTACGTGATGGACTCGGGCCTCGTGACGATGGAAGGCGAGGCCAAGCAGATGCTCGACGATCCGAAGGTGCGCGCAGCGTACCTGGGCGAGTAAGCTGCATTGCATTGCGGTCCTCGCGGCCGCATAAAAGCAAAAGCCGCATGGGTGTGAAGCCCATGCGGCTTTTTTTCACGGCGTCGACCGGTAAGGCTCAGACGACCGCTTCGGACTCCTGCACGGCGAGCCGCTTACCGAGACTCACCACGGCATCGGCTCGATAGCCAAGCCGTTCGTAGAACGCGAGCACTTCGGCCTTGTCGGTGAGCACCTGAAGGTTGAGCTTCAGGCAGCCCATCGCGGCGAGCGCGTTTTCCGCATGGCGCACTAGCTGCGTGCCGAGGCCGTGGCGCCGCGCTTCGGGCGCGACGGCGACCGAATAGAGCCAGCCGCGATGCCCGTCGTAACCTGCCATTGCCGTGCCGACGAGCGCGCCGTCGACGTTGCGCGTGGCAACGAAGAAAAGCTCCGGCTGGGTGCCGAGCTTGTTCGCGATCGACAGACGCGGATTGCGATGCGGCCGGCTCGCATCGTTGTACTCGGGAAATGCCCGCAGCCAAAGCGCGACCACCGCCTCGGTATCGGCTTCGCTGAACACGCGGATCGTGACGGACATCCTCGTGCTCCGCCCGATTACAGCGAGTCGAGGATCGTGCGCAGCATCGCCATCATCCGGTCGATTTCCTGCGTCGTCACGTTCAGCGCCGGCATGAAGCGCAGCAGGTTCGGGCGCGCGGCGTTGAGCAGCAGGCCGTCCGGCTGCATGAGGCGCGCCTTCTCGACGATCTCCGGCCCGATGTCCTTGCCGAGCAGCAGCGCGCGCAGCAAGCCTTCGCCACGCTCGCCCTGGAAGCCGCGTTCGGACGAAAGCTCGAGCAGCTTCTCGCGCAGATATTCGCCGCGAGCGCGCACGCCTTCGAGGAAGCCGGGCGCAACCAGTTGCGAGATCACCGAATAGCCCACGGCGGTCATCAGCGGGTTGCCGTTGTACGTGCCGCCCTGGTCGCCCGCCTCGAACACGGCGATTTCCTTCTTCGCGAGCAGCGCCGCGAGCGGCACGCCGCCGCCAATGCCCTTGCCGAGCGTCATGAGGTCCGGCTCGATGCCCGAGAGTTCGTAGGCGAAGAGGGTGCCCGCACGGCCGCAGCCGCTCTGCACTTCGTCGACGATCAGCAGCATCCCGTGCTTCTTCGTGAGTGCGCGCAGTTGCTGCATGAATTCGCGCGTGGCGGGAATCACGCCGCCTTCGCCCTGGATCGGTTCGAGCATCACGGCGACGGTCTTCGCGTTGATGAGCTTCTCGACCGAGGCGATGTCGTTCAGGTCGGCCTTCGGGAAGCCCGGCACTTGCGGTGCGTAGATCGTGTCCCAGCCCGGCTTGCCGCTCGCCGACATCGTCGCGATCGTGCGGCCGTGGAAGCTGTGGTCGAAGGTGATGATCTCGTAGGCGCCGTCGCGATGCTTCTTGCCCCACTTGCGCGCGAGCTTGATCGCGCCTTCGTTCGCTTCGGCGCCGCTGTTGGCGAAGAACACCTTGTCGAAGCAGCTGTGCTCGGTGAGCAGCCCCGCGAGCTTCGCCATCGGCTCGTTATAGAAGGCCGGCGACGGGTTGATGAGCAGGCGCGCCTGCTTCTCCAGCGCCTCGATCATGCCTTCGTTGCAGTGCCCGAGGCTGTTGACGGCCCAACCCTGGATGAAGTCCAGGTATCGCTTGCCTTCATTGTCGTAGAGCCACGACCCCTTGCCATGCGTGAAAACGATTTCGGGCCGGTTGGTGATGTACATCAGCGACTCGATCGGGTACTCGGAATAATTCATGGCAACGGGCTCCGCATTGGGGCTGCAAAAGGGTTGAAGAAGATACGGCGGAAAAACAAAAAGCCACGGACTGGCCGTGGCTTTCGTGATTCGAACTTGCTGTGCGTTGAGGTGCAACGCGCGTCCGCGAGTAGCCAGGCCCTAAAGATGGGGCGAGCGGCGACGTCGAAGGGCGGACAGGATGCAGTTCATGGGCGCAAGAATACGACAAGCCGAATGGCGATGTAAACCATCAATGTGCCGAATTTTTTCAATCGGCCGAAGAATTTTTCCTGACGGCTGCCCGGCGGGTCGATGCATTGCACACGCAACGACCCACTCAGGCGCGCTTCAGACGGCGTTCGCGAGGTCAGCGGCGCTCGTGAACGAATCCGCGTAGAACTCGTCTTCGGGCAGACCGTGGTGCTGCGTGAAGTCGCGCTGCGCGGACTCCACCATCACCGGCGCGCCGCACGCATACACCTGGTGGCCCGAAAGATCGGGCAGATCCTCGATCACGGCGCGGTGCACGAAGCCCATGCGGCCGGTCCAGTTGTCGCCGGCGGCTGGCTCGGAGAGCACCGGCACGAAGCGGAAGTTCGGGATCTCCTTCGCCCATTGCCCGGCGAGATCCATCAGGTACAGGTCCTTCTTCTGGCGCGCGCCCCAGTAGAGCGTCATCGGGCGGTTCAGGTTCTTGTGGACCGCGTGCTCGACGATCGCCTTGAGCGGCGCGAAGCCGGTGCCGGAGGCGAGCAGCACGATGGGCTTATCGGATTCCTCGCGCAGGAAGAAGGTGCCGAGCGGCGCTTCGAAGCGCAGGATGTCGCGCTCCTTCATCTGCGAGAAGACGTGGTCGGTGAATTTGCCGCCCGGCATGTGGCGGATGTGCAGCTCGATCGGGCCTTCCTCGTGCGGCGCGCTCGCCATGGAGTAGCTGCGGCGCGTGCCGTCCTTGAGGATGAATTCGAGGTACTGGCCGGCGAGATACTGCAGGCGCTCGTTGGCGGGCAGTTGCAGCTTGAGGACAACGACGTCGTCTGCCTTGTGCTCGATGGCGGCGATGCGGGTAGGCAGCTTGCGCACCTGCACGTCGCCCACGCCCGCCACTTCGCGGATATCGATTTCGAGGTCGGTTTGCGCCGTCGCACAGCAGAAGAGGGCCATGCCGCGCGTTCTTTCGTCATTGGAAAGCGCCGAAGCCGCGTGGGCGCGCTGCTCGACTTCGCCGCTGCAGACCGCGCCCTTGCACGAGCCGCACGCGCCGTTCTTGCAGCCATACGGCAGGCCGACGCCCTGGCGCAGGGCCGCGTTGAGAATGGGTTCGTCGGGCTCGACCTGGAATTGCCGGCCGCTTTGCTTGAGCGTTACGTTGAAAGCCATATTCAGGGAAGCGTAAGTCTGTATCCGAGGGTTGATTCCGGGCGCGGGTCGCTTAGGGTAAGTTGCCGCGTTTCCTTGCAGGCCTTCGCCGCGAGGCCAGGGCCGCTAAAATGGTTCCACCATGATTGCCACACGAAACTTGCGCCGTGCGCGCATCCTGATTGTCGGTTGCGGCGACGTCGGCCTGCGCGCCGTCGCCCAGTTGCGCGAACGGCCAGACCGTGCGCGCGTATTTGCGCTCACGCGCCGTGCCGAGCGCGCAGACGCGGTGCGGACCGCGGGCGCAACGCCGGTGCGCGGCGACCTCGACTCGCGCACGAGTCTCGCGCGGATCGCGGGCCTGGCTGGCACCGTACTGCACCTCGCGCCACCGCAAAAATCCGGCGACGACGACCTGCGCACGCGCCGCCTGATCGCAGCGCTTGCGGCGCGGCGTCGCGCGGTGTCGCGGCCTGCGCTGGCGGGCGCCGCGCCGCGCGCATTGCGGCCCCCATTGCATTGCCTCGTGGACCGCATTCGCCGCAGCGCTTTCGGCCATCCCGCAGCCTTTGGAGCATCCGTTATTGTACCCGAGCGCATCCGGCGGTTTTCTCGCACCCGGCGTAAGCGCTTCGAACGCCCGAGGCTCGTCTACGCGAGTACGACGGGGGTGTACGGGGATTGCGGCGGCGCGCGCATCGACGAAACACGCACGGTGCAGCCCGCCAACGCCCGCGCCATACGCCGGGTGTCGGCCGAACGGCAACTGCGCCGCGCAACGGCGCGCGGCGCGCTCAGCGCCACGATCGCGCGCATTCCCGGCATTTACGCGGCGAACCGCCTCCCGCTCGCGCGGCTGGAGAAGCGCACGCCGGCGCTCGTCGCTAGCGACGACGTCTACACGAGCCACATCCACGCAGACGACCTCGCGGCGATTCTCCTGCGCCTCGCGACGCACGGTCGCCCGGGGCGCACGATCCACGCGACGGACGACAGCGAACTGAAGATGGGCGAGTATTTCGACCGCGTAGCCGATGCCCTCGGGCTCGCGCGCGCACCGCGCGTGAGCCGCGCGGAGGCCGAGCGCGAACTCGAGCCTGTCTTGCTGTCGTTCATGCGGGAGTCGCGACGGCTCGCCAATACGCGCCTCAAGCGCGAACTGCGCGTGCGTTTGCGTTATGCCGACGTAGATGCGTTCTTGCGCACGCTGCCGCCGCACCCGTGACTCCGGGCGGGCGGCGCGGCGCAAAGCGTGCCGTTCACGTGATGGCCGGCAGCGCTTCGAGCAGGAGGAAGCACAATAGCGCCCCGATGAGCGCCCCGATGAGGTTCGGATGATACTGATGTCGCATATGCATCGACGCGAGCAGGCCCCCAATCAGAACCGCCCCAAGCGCCATGAATGCCATCAACATGAATGAGATTTCGAATGAGCCGTTGATGATCATGATGCCCCTCCTTGCAACTTGTAATGGTTATGCAGACGAGTATAGGGCGGAAGCTCGGCAAGGACATGTTGCGGTGCGGCGAAAACGATACCTGTTTGCAAGCATCGGTGCGTCAACGCACTGAGCGGCGGGCGCTCGCGCCGCCCGGTGGTGGTTTACCCCTTGTTGCGCAACGCGTCGAGCGCTGCGGCGTCGAGCCATTGCCAGGCGCCCGGCGCCAGGGCGTCGGGCAGCGAAAAGCCGCCGATGCGCTCGCGGTGGAGCGCCTCGACGCGGTTGCCGGCCGCGGCCACCATCCGTTTGACCTGGTGATATTTGCCTTCGAGCACGGTCAGCTCCAGCTCGTGGTCTGCACGTGCGTTTGCGGCGACGGCGGCGCTCGGCTCGCGCTCGCCGTGCAGCAGCACACCTTCGCGCAGGGCTTTGAGCTGGGTTTCGTCGAGCGGATGGCGCGTTGTCGCCATGTAGATCTTCGGCACCTTGCGCTTGGGCGATGTGAAAGCGTGGACGAACTGGCCATCGTCGGAAAGCAGCAGGAGGCCGGTCGTATCCTGATCGAGGCGGCCTACGCATTGCACGTTGCGCTGCGCGAACTGCGGCGGCAGCAGATGAAACACGCTCAAGTGATGCTGCGGATCGCGCGAGCACTCATAGCCCGCGGGCTTGTTGAGCGCAATGTAGGCGCGCTCGTGAAACGGCCACGGGATGCCGTCCACGCTGAAGACCAGGCTGGCCGTGTCGAACGTTGCGAGCGGGTTGGTGCACGGCTCGCCCGCGACGGCGACCCGCGCGTCGGCGATGAGCGCGCGGCATTGGCGGCGTGAGCCGAAACCCTGGCTGAAGAGAATGCTTTCGAGATTCATGACGGACGGCGAACAGCGTAGAGCCGGCTATTTTATCCGTGGCGACGTGGTCCGCGCCGCCGTGCCCGCCGCCTGTCCGCTTCGCACGGCTTGACCGCGTATTTCGGGCGGATGGCGTAACGTAGCGCAAGGTATTGGCAGGTCCGGCCGGGTTGCAGGGCCTGGACGCCTGAATAGTCGACCCCCAATTTTCTTCTCGCGCAGCGCCCGGCCTCGGAGCGCGCGCTGCGCCATACGGCTCACGTGGAGAACACCATGGCGAAGACAATAGCGGATCATTTGGCGAAAACGCTCGAGGCAGTCGGCGTCGAGCGCATCTGGGGCGTGACCGGCGACAGCCTGAACGGGTTGTCGGCGAGCCTGCGCAAGCTCGGCACGATCCGCTGGATGCACACGCGGCACGAGGAAGTCGCCGCCTTTGCGGCGGGCGCGGAAGCCGCGGCAACCGGCCGGCTCGCGGTGTGCGCGGGCAGTTGCGGGCCTGGCAATCTGCATCTCATCAACGGTCTCTACGACTGCCATCGCAACCGCTCGCCGGTGCTCGCGATCGCGGCGCACATTCCGTCGACGGAAATCGGCCTCGGCTATTTCCAGGAGACGCACCCGACCGAACTCTTCCGCGAGTGCAGCCATTACGTGGAACTGGTGACGAACGCATCGCAGTTCCCGCGCGTGCTCGACACCGCGTTGCGCACCGCGATCGACCAGAAGGGCGTCGCCGTGATCGTGCTGCCCGGCGACGTGGCGCTTCTGGACTCGTCTGATGAGGAGCCGGCATGGGCCCAGGCGGCGCGTCCGGCGACCCTGCCTTCGTCGGCGGATATTGACCGGCTCGCCGTGCTGCTGAATCGCTCCGAGGCGGTGACGCTGCTGTGCGGCAGCGGTTGCAAGGGCTCGCATGACGAAGTGGTGGCCTTCGCGGACGCGCTCGGCGCGCCGACGGTGCATGCGCTGCGCGGCAAGCAGTACGTCGAATGGGATAACCCATACGACGTGGGCATGACCGGGCTGATCGGCTTCAGCTCGGGCTACCACGCGATGATGTCGTGCGACACGCTCGTCATGCTCGGCACCGACTTCCCGTATCGCAACTTCTATCCGCAGCACGCGAATATCGTGCAGATCGACCGCGACGCGGCCGCGCTCGGCAAACGCGCGCCGCTCACGCTCGGGCTCATCGGTGACGTACGCGAAACGTTGCGCGCGCTCACGCCGAAGCTCACGCGCAAGACCGACCGGCGCTTCATCGAGCATGCGCGCGAGCACTATGCGAGCGCCCGCAAGGGACTCGACGAACTTGCGCGCCCGGCAGCCGCTGGCAAGCCGCTGCATCCGCAGTATGTGGTGTCGCGGCTCGACGCGATCGCCGAGGATGATGCGATCTTCGCGGTCGACGTTGGCACGCCCACGCTCTGGGCCGCGCGCTACCTGACGATGAACGGCCGGCGCCGCTTGCACGGCTCGTTCAACCACGGCTCGATGGCGAACGCCATGCCGCAGGCGCTCGGCGCGCAGGCAGCGCACGCCGGGCGCCAGGTGGTCTCGCTCTCCGGCGACGGCGGCCTTTCGATGCTGCTCGGCGACATTCTCACGGCGCGTCAGCTCGATTTGCCGATCAAGATCGTTGTCCTGAATAATAGCTCGCTCGGTTTTGTTGCAATGGAGATGAAGGCCGGCGGCTACATGGAGACGGGCACCGATCTTGCGGCCACCAACTTCGCAGAAATCGCGAAAGGCGCGGGCCTCTTCAGCGTGCGCGTGGAGACGTCTGAAGCGCTCGATGAGGCGTTGCGCGCGGCGTTCTCGCACGCAGGGCCGGCGCTCGTCGACGTGGTGACGACGAAGCACGAACTGGCCATGCCGCCGAAGCTGCAGTGGGCGCAAGCGAAAGGGTTCAGCCTCTATATGCTGCGCGCGGTGCTGAGCGGGCGCGGAGACGAGGTGGTGGAGTTGGCGCAGACGAATTTGCGCTGAGGCTCGTGCGGCAGACCTGCGTCAGTCAGTGATCGAGACGCAGGTGCTGTCCTCTGGCCAGGTGCGAAATTCATCGACCCGGCCCGCGCGCACGTCGAGCAGCAACCGGTCTAGCGCTTCGAGGCTGGCGGATCGGTCTGCGCTTGAGCGGATCAACGTTGCGGCGGTGCGTCCGGTGACGGACTCGTGGGCCTCGATGAGGATGCGTATGGCTTCCTCTCGCGTCATGAAAATGCGGTCCATCGTACGCTCCCGGTTTGCTGTCTCAATAACTTCGACAACGATAGCAGCGGGGCGCGGCACGCCGTGCGACATCCGCGGGACGCTTGATCTTCGTCCAAAGAAGGGCACGTCGGATTCAAGCCGGCAACAAAAAACCCGCGAAGCCTTAAGCTTTCGCGGGTTTCAGGATTCCGGCGGCAATTGCCGGAAAGCATTCTGGTGCCTCGGGCCGGAATCGAACCGGCACTCCTTTCGGAACCGGATTTTGAGTCCGGCGCGTCTACCAATTTCACCACCGAGGCGTGTTTTTGCGTGCATTTGCGTGCTTTTGCGTGTTTCTCGCATCCGAGCGCAAACATGCAAGCGCTCGAAGTAGCCGGAGATTATGACGCAAATCGGCCGCCCAGGCAACTACGCGGCGGCGGCAAGCCGTCAAATCGTCCGCGAGAACCGTTCGGGCTGTTGTGCGCCAAGATAGCGGTCAAACACCATCGCGATATTGCGCACCAGCATGCGCCCAGCGGGCAGCACCTCGAGGCGGTCGGCGCTGCGCGCAACGAGCCCGTCGCGTTCGAACTCGCGCAGCCGTTCGAGTTCGGCCGCGAAGGTCGCCGGAAAACGCACACCGTAGGCGGCCTCGAACTCGTCGTAACGCAGTTCGAGATTGCACATGAGTTCCGTGATGATGTCGCGGCGCAGACGGTCATCGGCGGTGAGGCGCACGCCTTTCGCGGTCGCGAGCTTGCCCGCGCCAATGGCCGCGCCGTAGCCGATCAGGTCCTTCGCGTTCTGCGCGTAGACGTCGCCGACCTTGCCGATCGCCGAGGCGCCAAAGCCGATCAGGTCGCAATCGGCGCGCGTGCTGTAGCCCTGAAAATTGCGGTGCAGCGTGCGCTGCGCCTGGGCGCGCGCGAGTTCGTCGGTGGGCAGTGCGAAATGATCCATGCCGATGTAGACGTAGCCCGCCTCGCTGAGCTGCTCGATCACGAGCCTCAGCAGCGCCATGCGCTCCGCGGGCGTGGGCAAGGTGGCTTCGTCCATCTGACGCTGCATCTTGAACAGATGCGGCATGTGCGCGTAGCCGAACACCGA
This sequence comes from Paraburkholderia sp. CNPSo 3274, assembly GCF_024206475.1. Lineage (GTDB taxonomy): Bacteria > Pseudomonadota > Gammaproteobacteria > Burkholderiales > Burkholderiaceae > Paraburkholderia. The sequence continues at coordinate 151,997 of NZ_JAMBPR010000006.1, read as the reverse complement.
GATGCGATCGGGCGCGAGCAGCAACATCGTCTCGAGCGTGCGGCCGAATGTTTTGACGTTCTGGTGCGGCAAACCGTAGATCAGATCGACACTGATCGATTCGAAGCCGTTCGCGCGCGCGGCGTTCATGACGTCGACGGTCAGCTCGAGCGGCTGGATGCGGTTGACCGCCTTCTGCACGACCGGATCGAAGTCCTGAACGCCCAGGCTCAGCCGGTTGAAGCCGAGCGAACGCAAATGCGCAATGGTCTGTGCCGTGGCTTCGCGCGGGTCGATCTCGATCGAGTATTCGCCGGTGTCGTCGGGCTGCAGCGCGAAGTGTTCGCGCGTGGCGGCCATGAGCGCGCTCATTTCGTCCAGCGAGAGAAAGGTGGGCGTGCCGCCGCCCCAATGCAGCTGCGAAACGGGGCGCTTCGTGTCGAAGAGCGCGGCCTGCAACTCCACTTCGCGGATCAACTGCGCGAGATAGGGTTTCGCGCGGCCGCGGTTCTTCGTGATGACCTTGTTGCAGCCGCAATAGAAACAGACGGTGTCGCAGAACGGAATGTGGAAGTACAGCGAGAGGTCGGTTTCGCTTGCGCCCGGATCGGCCGCCGCGCGCATGTAGTCGGCGGGATCAAAGTCGTCGCGGAATTGCAGGGCGGTGGGGTAGGACGTGTAGCGCGGGCCGTTGGCGCCATATTTGGCAAGCAGGTCGGGGCGAAAGAGCAGGTCGGCGTCGCTCATGCAAGGCTCACTGGGAAGGGCGGCGCTTGGGTGGGCAGCGTCCGGCGCCGCGGAACGCCACGCACAGATGGCCTGTCCCTTGTCCTACAGCGCCAGATGGACAAAGTGTACGAGCGAGTAGGAAGAAGCGATTGTGTAAAAAGGTCGCATGCGGGCGATGGCACAATGCGTCTGGTCCGTCGCCGCGCGGACACCATTTCTCAGCGTTCCAGGAAGCCGAAGTGAGTACCGTTTTTCCCGCCGATGCCTCAGTGCACGCCTGTCGTCCCGGTTGCGGCGCGTGCTGCATTGCGCCGTCCATTACGAGCCCGATTCCGGGCATGCCGCAAGGCAAGCCGGCCGGCGCGCGTTGCGTTCAACTCGGCGAGGACCTGCGCTGCATGATCTTCGGCTCACCGTTGCGGCCGGCGTGCTGCTCGGGGCTGCAGCCGCAGCCCGAGATGTGCGGGGCGTCGCGTGAGGAGGCCATCGTCTGGCTTACGCGTCTCGAGGCGCAAACCCAGCCGCAATCGCCAGCCGCGCGCTGAATCCCGCGCAAACTGCGTCGGCCAGGCGCTATGCGCCAGAATGACAGCGCGCCAATCCCGGCCTGACAAGGAGATTTCGCATGGCCCACACCGCAACGCGCGTTTCCCGGCGCGCCTTCCTGTTCACAGCCTGCGCTGCGGCGGGGACGGCGATGTCGCTCGGCGCGTGTGCGACGGGGATTTTCCCGTTCATTCCCGATCACTACACGTTTTCGCAGCAGCAGCTGCAGGACGCGGTGCAGCGCAAGTTTCCCTATCACCGCTCGATGCAGCAGATTTTCGACGTCTCGCTCACGAACCCTGTCGTGACGCTGCAGCCCGATCGCAATCGCGTGGCCGTGCGGCTCGACGCGCACCTCGAAAGCCCTTTGATGCAGCAGCCGGTGAGCGGCGCGTTCACGGTGTCGAGCGAACTCGCCTACGACAGCGCGAGCCGCGCCGTGGTGCTGCGCTCGCCTTCGGTCGATGGCGTCGACATGGCGGGCAACGCCGCCGCTTACGCGCCGCAGGTGAGCGCGGTCGCCGCGCTCGTCGCCACCCAGTTGCTCAACAATTACCCCGTCTATACGTTCAAGCCCGACCAGCTCCAATTTGCCGGTGTCAACTACGAACCCGGTACAATCACCATCCTTACAAACGGCATACGCGTGCAGATCGTCGAGAAGTAAGCAGACGAAACGCCAGCGCACGCGGCCGGCGTCGGTCGCGTGGCGCGGCGTGCGCCGTCCCGACACTCAAAGAAGAGGGATAAAAGGGATGGACTGGATTTTGACCTGCAAGGCCTTGATTCTCGGCATCGTCGAAGGGCTGACCGAATTTCTGCCCGTTTCGAGTACGGGGCATCTGATCGTCGCCGGCAGCGTGCTAAATTTCGACGGCGAGTATGCGAAGACCTTCTACGTGGTGATCCAGTTTGGCGCGATTCTCGCCGTATGCTGGGAGTTCCGGCGCAAAATTGGCGAGGTGGTCGTAGGGTTGCCCTCGCGGCCCGATGCGCGGCGCTTCACGCTCAACGTGATCGTCGCCACCATTCCGGCAGTCGTGCTCGGACTGATGTTCGAGAAGGCGATCAAGTCGGTTCTCTTCGCGCCGGTGCCGGTAGCGTTCGCGCTCGTTGGCGGCGGCCTCGTCATCCTGTGGGTCGAAAATCGCCTGCGCGGCCCGAAGGAACTACCGGTCGCCGCGCAGCGCGGCGCGCGCGTGAACTCGATTGACGAGATCACGCCGCTCGACGCATTCAAGGTGGGCTGCGCGCAGTGCTTCGCTCTGATTCCGGGCATGTCGCGTTCGGGCTCGACCATCATCGGCGCGATGCTGTTCGGCCTCGAGCGGCGCGTCGCGACTGAGTTCTCGTTCTTTCTTGCGATTCCCGTGATCTTTGGCGCGACCGTTTATGAGCTTTACAAGAGCTGGCACGAGCTTTCCGTGGACTGGCTCGGGCTCTTCGGCATCGGCTTCGTCGCCGCGTTCGTCAGCGCGTTCGCGTGTGTGCGCTGGCTGCTGCGCTTCGTGGCTTCACACGATTTCACCGCCTTCGCCTGGTACCGGATCGCTTTCGGTCTCGTGATCCTGCTGTTCGGCTATGGCGGCGGGCTAGGCTGGGACGACTAAAAACGCAACGGGCGCCGTTTGACATCACGGCGCCCGTTTTTCTATACGGTTTTCAGTTTCAGTCCGCGCGGCGGCGGAACACGAGATCCCACACACCGTGACCGAGCCGCAGGCCGCGGCGCTCGAACTTCGTCACCGGGCGGTAGTCGGGGCGCGGCGCGTAGTCGGCGGCCGTATTCTCGAGCGCGGGCTCCGCGCTGAGCACTTCGAGCATCTGCTCGGCGTAGTTCTGCCAGTCGGTCGCGCAATGCAGGTACGCACCCGGCTTCATGCGCGAGACGAGATGTGCGACGAACTTCGGCTGAATCAGGCGGCGCTTGTGATGGCGGGCCTTGTGCCACGGATCGGGGAAGAAGATGTGCACGCCGTCGAGGCTCGCCGGCGCGATCATGTGCTCGAGCACTTCCACGGCGTCGTGCTGGATGATGCGGATGTTCTCCAGATTCTGCTCGCCGATCAGCTTCAGCAGCGCGCCAACGCCAGGCTCGTGGACCTCGACGCCGAGGAAGTCGTCTTCGCGGCGCAACGCGGCGATTTCCGCCGTGCTCGCGCCCATCCCGAAACCGATCTCCAGGATGCGCGGTGCGTGCCGTTCAAACACGGCGTCCCAGTCGGCGGCTTCGGGGGCGTAGGGCACGACGAAGCGCGGACCGAACTCGTCGAGCGCGCGGCGCTGGCCGGTCGAGACGCGGCCGGCGCGGGTCACGAAGCTGCGGATGCGGCGGTGGTGCAGCGCGTCGCCGGCGCCGGCCTCGGATTGCGCGTTTATGTCGGAGGCGGCGTCTTGTGCGTCTGACGGCGCGCAGTCAGGACGGGCGGCGTCGTTGGGATCGTGATTCATCTTCGCGGGTGGGTGTGAGAGCGGCGGATGTCGCGGCTGTCGATAATAGGGGCGGGCTGCGCCTTCGGCTCGGTGCGGGGCATCTCGGGCTGTGCGGGGCCACGCAGTGCTGGGGGCTACGCGGGCCGGCGTGGCCGGACGCCTTGAGGGCCGCTTTGGCGTTCGCCGGAATCGGCGATGGCCTTCGGCCCGACAGGCGGGCGCGGCGCGCTGGAAGCCCAGCGGCTCCGAAGCCGTCGCGCATTATATCAGCGCGCTCGCACGGCTCTGGCGGCGCGGCGGGGCCGCAGCGCTCCGAGGAGCGCCAGGGTGCATTGTGCAACGGAGGAATTCAGGTCGTGCCCGGCATGTGCCGGTCGGGCATGGCGTCCCGGGAGGGGTGCCGTTCGAAAGCCCTGGCCTCGAAGAGAGGTCGGCAAAAACCGACGTGGAGCGGGCGATGGGAATCGAACCCACGTCATCAGCTTGGGAAGCTGAGGTAATGGCCATTATACGACGCCCGCAGAGCGCGCTATTTTACGCGGTTTTGGCCTTCTTGCGCAATGACGCGGCGCGCTGAGCGCGCCGCCGGATGAACCAGACCGTGCGCCGATGCGTTCTCAAATCCCAAACAGCGTGAGCGAAACAGCCGCACGCGTGACCACCATCAGCAGCACCTGCACGATGACGAACAGCAGAATCGGCGAGAGGTCGAGGCCGCCCAGGTTCGGCAGGATACGGCGCAGCGGGTTGAGGAACGGCGCCGTCAGCTGGAAGAGCACGGGCATCGCCGCCGAGCGCGGATTGAGCCACGAGAGCAGCGCCATCAGGATCGTCAGCCAGATCAGCAGGTTGAGCGCCCATTTCACGAGCGTGAGCACGGCAACGATGAGAAGCGTCGGCAAAAGACCCAATGGGTCCACGCCCGCGATCCATACCATCAGCAGCACGTAGGCAATGGCCGCGACCAGCGCGGCGACCACACTCGCCCAGTCGATGCCGCGCACGCCGGGAATCACGTGCCGCAGCGGCAGCACCAGCCAGTTGGTGACCTGCTGGATCGCGTGGGTCACGGGGTTGTATGGCGGCACACGCACGAACTGGAGCCAGGCGCGCAGCAGCAGGGCGGCGCCGAACAGCGTGAAGACCGTATTGAGCAGAAAGCGGGCGATATCGCCGAACATCGGTGTTGTTTCCTTCTTATGTTGGGTGGCGGCGCGCTTGGCGTGTGGCGGCCGATAAAAGGTCATGCCGGGGTCCGCTCGCCCCGTTCAACCGCGCGGAGCACGTCAGACGGACAGCTTGACCTCGCTGATCAGAATGGTGCCATTTCCGCCGTCGGTGTAGTTGGGAATGTCGTCGACGAGTGTGTCGGCATTCGGCTGAAACGCCGCGTAGAACGCATCTACCGTCTCGAACAGGAAGTGTCCGGCCGCGACGTACGGCGGCGGCGTGCCCGGCGGCCCGGCATTGATGCCGATGTCGACCGACCAGCCCTTGAGCGACGCGCCAAAGAGCTTCGCCGCGAGCGGCATGTGGTGCGTGCAGTAGTACCCGGTGTCGAAACGCCCGTTCTCGCGATACGGATAGAGGATGCTGACCTTGATCATTATGCGTGCTCGTCGGTGAGTCCCATGGGCGGCGTTGCGATGCGCGCGCCGTCGCCACATTACCACGGCTCACGCCTCGCCAGTATCCGCGATCGACGCTGGCGCGAAGGCCCGGCGCGCGGCGGCGGCCGCTGCTTTTGGCGTGCGCGCCGCGCAAAATGGCTGCGCTCACGGCAGGCTTTTCCGCGAACGGCTACAGTGTTTCCGACAGACCGTGCCAGTCAGGCGCTTCACGGCCCGAGTGTTGCGTCGGGGCCGCGCCGGCTCCCGAAATGTTCGCTTTCGTACCGATTACGCGTGGACGGTGCGACTACAAATGGCAGTGATGGGCGCGACGTCGCGCCAGTGGTCTACGCGGCACGATTTCTGCGGGTGGCTGGCGGCGCATCTATGCGCAGCAACTCAAACCCAGCATGGGGAGGCCGCAACCAACAGTGCGCTGCGCATATACGGCGCTCGTGAGGCTATCTCGCAACACTGCAATTTTTGTCGCGGAATCTGAGCACAATATTTTTAATCGTTTCGGTTTCGTTGTTGCAGTCGTGCAATTGGGTTTGTTCCTGTCGGTAGTCCGATTCGGGGAGTTCACCATGAGCATCTTCGCTTACCGAAAGCATCTGCGGTTCCTCACGCCCTTCCAACGCCGCCGCTGGTGGGATCAGAAGAAGCGCCTGACGCCGCGCGTGCGCATCAGCGGCGCCTACGTGCCACCGAACGTCACGCGCGAGTTCACCTACGTGAAAGTCGGATAGCGGAGAGTTTGCTTAACGTGGCCGGCGGTTGTGCGCCGCCGGCTGGTCGGATGAGATGCCCGGTCCCAGGACCGGGCATCGTCGTTTACACCTCGCCGCGCATGGCGGTAGCGGTCCGAGCGTAGTCCCGGTCAACCAATTTGTAATCAAACATTACCGGGAGACTTGCCTCGCGATGCCCTCGCGCAGGTAACAATGACAGCGCCCTGGTTTTTGTAACGAATGGCGTCGTGATCGGGCGCATGCACGGCGTTTTTTCGCGGCAGCCGCGCCCACCGGGCTTGACGCGCTATTAAGCGCACCCCAAACAGGATTGCAATTCGAAACAAATGGCTACCAATGACGGCCGCCGTTTTCGATACATTGAATCTGTGGGCAGTGCCCGTTATATGCGCGTCGCCGCTGGCGGCCGCCAGGAGAAGAGAAGTGAAAAAGACCGTATCGTTCATCGTTGCCGCCGCGCTGGGTATGGGGTTCGTCAGCGCGGCCCAGGCGCACGTCTCGGTGGGTATCGGCATTGGCATTCCGGTTGCGCCGGCTTATCCCGTCTATGCTGCGCCGGTCTACGCACCGCCGCCCCCGCCCGTGGTCTATGCGCCGCCGCCGGTGGTGTACGCGCCGCCGCCTGCCGTCGTCGTAGGCGGCTACGGTGGTTACGGCTACTACGGCCGTCCGTACTGGCATCACGGCTACTACGGCCACGGTTACTACGGCCGCGGCTACTACCGTCGTTGAGCGTGACGGGCGGCGCCCGCCGCCCGGCTGCAGGTTTCACGAACGGCGCAACGCTGGCTCAAGCCGCGTTGCGCTGTTTGTTTTTGGCGTTCGCTTTCACCGCGTGCGCGGCGTCTGCCACGGACTACGTCGCGCCCGCACCCTGCAGGATCAGATCGCGATAGCCGTGCACGATCACGCTGTACGAGAAGTACGCGAACAGCAACGCCGAGAGCACGTGGCAGGCGCGTAGCAGGCCGGTGCCGGCGCGTTTGCGGCCATGGCTGGCCAGTCCGCAAAGAAACAAGGTCCAGCCGAGCCCGCCCGCAAAAAAGCCCAGCAGAAAGAGCGAGGCCGCGCCAGCGCTCGTCGCCCCCGACTTTGCGATGAGCGCGCCGCCGACAGCCGCAAACCACAGAATCGCACTCGGCGACGAGAGCGCGAGCAGCACGCCGCGCCCGAAGCTGCGCCACGGGTTGGGCAGCGGCGCGGCGTTATCGGCTTCGCCTTCCACGGGCGGCGCCGACGCCGGATTGAGCGCTTCGCGCGCCATCTTCCAGGTGAGCATGAGCAGCAGGGCGGAGCCGCCGATCCAGACGATCCAGTGCACGGCCGAAAACTGCAGCAGCGCGGCCATGCCCGCAAGCGCGAGCGCGGCGTAGATCAGGTCGCCGAAACACGAACCGAGCCCAAGCCAGAAGCCCGGGCGGAAGCCGTGCGTGAGCGTGAGCGAGATGATGGCGACGTTGACGAGACCGATGTCGAGGCAAAGCGAAAGCGACAGAAAAAAGCCGTCGGAAAGCAGGGAAACGTGAGACATGAAAACGATTTCTTGTTGGTATGGACTTCGCGCCGCGTACGCCCGCCTGTGAGAAACGGGCGTCGCGGCTCAAACCTGGTTCACGCGTGATTCAAACGCCGATGCACAGATACTTCAGTTCGACATATTCGTCGATGCCGTACTTCGAACCCTCGCGCCCGAGACCCGACTGCTTCACGCCGCCAAACGGCGCGACCTCATTCGAAATGAGTCCGGTGTTGACCCCGACCATGCCGTACTCGAGCGCTTCCGCCACGCGCCAGACGCGGCCGATGTCGCGGCTATAGAAGTACGAGGCGAGGCCGAATTCGGTGTCGTTGGCGAGGCCGATCACTTCGGCTTCGTCGCTGAAGCGGAATACCGCCGCGACTGGGCCGAAGGTTTCCTCGCGCGCGATCAGCATGTCGCGCGTGACGTCGGCGAGCACGGTGGGCTCGACGTAGCGCCCCGAGCTGACCTTGCCGCCCGCCACGAGCTTCGCGCCCTGGGCGGTCGCATCGCTGATGTGCTGCGCAACCTTGGCGACGGCTGCGTCGTCGATCAAGGGCCCCTGGTTCACGCCATCATCGAAGCCATTGCCCACCTTGATATTGCGCGTGGCGGCGGCGAGCTTCTCGACGAAAGCGTCGTACACCTTGTCGTCCACATAGAAGCGGTTCGTGCAGACGCAGGTTTGGCCCGCGTTGCGATACTTCGAGATCATCGCGCCTTCCACGGCGGCGTCGAGATCGGCGTCGTCGAACACGATGAAGGGGGCGTGGCCACCCAGTTCGAGGGCGATTTTCTTCACCGTCGGCGCGCACTGCTGCATGAGGATGCGGCCCACCGGCGTCGATCCCGTGAACGAGAGATGGCGCACGACGTCGCTCTCGCATAGGGCTTTGCCGATTTCGATGGAGTTCGCCGAGTCGGCGGTGACCACGTTGAACACGCCCTTGGGCACGCCCGCGCGCTGCGCCAGTTCGGCGAGCGCGAGCGCGCAAAGCGGCGTTTGCTCGGCGGGCTTCACGACGATCGTGCAGCCCGCGGCGATGGCCGGTGCGACCTTGCGCGTGATCATCGCGATCGGGAAATTCCAGGGGGTGATCGAGGCGCACACGCCGATGGGCTGCTTGAGCACGACGAGCTTGCGGTCACTGGCGGGGCTCGCGAGCACGTCGCCGTTCACACGCTTGGCCTCTTCGGCAAACCATTCCAGGAAGGACGCGCCATATATCACTTCGCCGCGAGCCTCGGCGAGCGGCTTGCCTTGCTCGGCGGTCATGATCGCGGCGAGGTCGTCGGCATGCTCGATCACGAGGTCGAACCAGCGCCGCAGCACGGCTGCGCGCTCCTTGCCCGTCTTCGCGCGCCACGCGGGGAGCGCGGCGTTCGCGGCGGCGATGGCGCGATGCGCCTCGTCGGCGCCAAAGTCGGGCACGCTCGCGATCTCTGCGTTGTCGGCGGGGTCGAGCACGGCAAAGGTGGCCGCACCGCCGCTCCATTCACCGTCGATGTACGCGCGGGTCTTGAAGAGGGCGGGATCGTTCAGTTGCGTCAGGCGCTCCGATGCGGGCATCATCCTCGAGTCTCCTCAGGTTCACTGGCGCCGCGGCTCATGCCATGCACGAGGCGTGACGCGGTAAGCGCGGCGTCGCGAAAAGGCGTCGCGTATGAATCGGCCGGCGTGGCGCCCGAGGGCACTGCGCCGGGTCGCGCTAGCTGCGGCTAAAGCCGAGCTCATCGTAGAGACGGTCGACGCGCGTCTTCACGGCCGCGTCCATCTCAATGGCGCGGCCCCATTCGCGGTCCGTCTCGCCAGGCCACTTGTTGGTGGCGTCGAGCCCCATTTTCGAGCCGAGGCCGGCCACCGGCGAAGCGAAGTCGAGATAGTCGATCGGCGTGTTCTCGACGAGCACGGTGTCGCGCGCCGGATCGATCCGCGTGGTGATCGCCCAGATCACCTCCTTCCAGTCGCGGATGTCCACATCATCGTCGACCACGACAATGAACTTTGTATACATGAACTGGCGCAGGAAGCTCCATACCCCGAACATCACGCGTTTTGCGTGCCCGGGGTAGCTCTTCTTCATCTGCACGATCGCCATGCGGTAGCTGCACCCCTCGGGCGGTAGATAGAAGTCGGTGATCTCGGGAAACTGCTTCTGCAAGAGCGGCACGAACACTTCGTTGAGCGCCACGCCGAGCACCGCGGGCTCGTCGGGCGGCTTGCCCGTGTAAGTCGAATGGTAGATCGCATCGCGGCGCATGGTGATGCGCTCGACCGTGAACACGGGAAACCATTCCTGTTCGTTGTAGTAGCCCGTGTGGTCGCCGTAGGGGCCTTCGAGCGCATGTTCGTACGCGGCGCTCGCGCCTTTGGCGGGGCGCGGCGGCGCGCCAGCGGGCGCCGGGCCGGGCTCGCCCGCCTGCGGGTAGATGAAGCCCTCGAGCACGATCTCGGCGCGGGCGGGCACCTGGAGCGTGTCGACGCCGGGCGTCAGGCACTTCGCGAGCTCGGTGCGGGCGCCGCGCAACAGGCCTGCGAACTGGTATTCGGAGAGCGTGTCGGGCACCGGCGTGACGGCGCCGAGGATCGTCGCGGGGTCGGCGCCGAGCACGACGGCCACCGGGTACGGCTTGCCGGGGTTCTTCAGTGCGAACTCGCGGAAGTCGAGCGCGCCGCCGCGATGCGCGAGCCAGCGCATGATGAGCTTGTTGCGGCCGATGAGTTGCTGGCGGTAGATGCCGAGATTCTGGCGCGTCTTGTTGGGGCCGCGCGTGACGGTCAGGCCCCAGGTGACGAGCGGGCCGGCGTCGCCGGGCCAGCAGGTCTGGATCGGCAGCTTCGCGAGATCGACATCGTTGCCTTCCCAGACGATCTCCTGGCAGGGCGGCGCGCTCACGGTCCTGGGCGCCATGTCCCAGACGGCTTTGGCGAGCGTGAGGAGCTTGCCCGCGTCCTTCAGGCCGCGCGGCGGCTCGGGCTCCTTGAGCGCCGAGAGCAGGCGCCCCACGTCGCGCAGCGAATCGAGCGCTGCGCCGTCACCGCCGCTTTCTGGCGCGTCGATGCCCATGCCGAGCGCGACGCGCCGGGGCGTGCCGAACAGATTGCCGAGCACGGGGAACGCGTGCGTCGAACGGTTCTCAAAGAGTAGGGCCGGGCCGCCGGCGCGCAGAACGCGGTCGCACAGCTCGGTCATTTCCAGCACCGGAGAGACAGCTTGCGGGACGCGGCGCAATTCGCCGAGCGTCTCCAGGCGACCAACGAAGTCGCGCAGGTCTTTGTATTTCATCGGGAACCAATCGTGGCCAACACGGGTGGCCGGCTTGGGGGCCGCATGGGCAGCGGCACGGATTCCGCGGCCGCCGTATCAGATGTATCAGACGTATCAAGACGTATCAGACATCTGGCCGGGGAGACGCGGCTAACGATTGTCGATTTTACCTGCGTTGGCTAGCGCACGCTGGGTGCCAATCTGCATAAGCGCCCGCAGACGCGCGTACGACGCGGATTTCGCCGGATTGAACAGTGTTTATCATTACTATTGGTTATGTTTTTTGGATTCTATAGTATTGACGATCTATAAAACGCTGCTAGAATCCGTCGACATTGGTTGCTGGTTTTGAAATTTTTAGCCACCTTCCCGGTCCTTCAGACGCAACGCGTCGCCGTTTAGCCGCATCCCTGCACGGCTGTCCACGGTTTAGATTGGCTGTTCTCGTCAGCGCCCCTTCGCGCTGACTTTTCGCGTGAGAACTCCGTGCGCGCACACTGCGTGCCTCGTCGTACAAAAGGAGTTCCACCCACGGCGACTTGCCGTTTTCCCGACGCCGCTGCCGCACCAGCCAGGGCGCGCGGTGTCTTGATCCTGCGATTGGCCGTCTGCTTCGCGCCGACCCTCCCGCTGGATCATGCAACATGGGAGATCTGTAGATGAATACCTGGTTATCGTGGTGGCGCGCCGACGAGCGTGGAGCTCTTGGCCTGCGCGCGTTGCTGCGTCTTGGCACGCGCCTAAGCCATCACCTGTTCAGCATTGTTGGCGGCTGTGCCGTTCTGCTCGCGGTTGCCGTCTGGCTGCTGCCCACGTGGCGCATCACGCTCGCTGCACGCGTGATGCCCTTCGTCTCGGCGGCGGTGCAGGCCGGCCCGGCACGTCTGCTGCAAGGCAACCCGCTGCCCTCGTTCGCGCCCCCCGGTGTGGCGAACAATGACGACAACGCCGACGGCGCGATGCTGCCTACGGCGCTCGCGCCCGCTGCTGGTGCCGCTGGTGGAATCGACCCTGCCGGCGCCACGGGCATTTCGCCCGCGGGCTCGAGCGGCACGGTCGCGAAGGTCGCGACCTCGGTGTCGAACGGCGGTATCGCGACGCTCGACGCCGTGACGCTCAACGGCCTCGATCCGCGTGCGCTGCCCACCAGCGTCGGCTCGTTGGCGCGCATGATTCCGCCCCAGCGCATTACGCCCGACGCACGCGATGACCGCGTGCTCGTCTCGGCGCGCGAGCAGGCCGTCGTTGCCACCTATCTTGCGCGCCGCTACCGTGTGGCGCAGGAGCCGGTTGGTGAACTCGTGAAAGCGGCGTTCGACACCGGCCGTGAAGTGGGGCTCGATCCGCTGCTGCTGCTCGCCGTGATGGCGATCGAATCGGGCTTCAACCCGTACGCCGAAAGCGGCGTGGGCGCGCAGGGCCTCATGCAGGTCATGTCGAAGGTGCATTCGGACAAGTTCCAGTACTTCGGCGGCCAGCGCGCGGCGCTCGATCCGCTTGCGAACATCAAGGTCGGCGCGCTGGTGCTCAAGGATTGCATCGCGCGCGGCGGTTCGCTGCCGGGCGGCCTGCGTCTCTACGTCGGTTCGAGTTCGCCCGACGACGGCGGCTACGGCGCCAAGGTGATGGCCGAGCGCGGGCGTCTGCGCGATGTCGCACGCGGCCGCAACGTGCCGATCAACGCGCCGCAGGCGCCTGTCACCAGCACGGCCAGCACGCCTGCGTCGCAGAAGGTGGCGAGCGTCAACGGCGAGAAGCGCGTGCACGTGACGCTCGACAGCGCCCACGCGATGGTCGAGAAGTCGTCTGCGAACGGCGGCTCCGATCAGGACGACGCCAGTACCAGCACGACGGCTCAGAAACACGCTTCGTCCGAACTGGGTGCTTGAGCATCTAGCTGAGAGACCGGACAAAACGAAAAAGGCACCCTCGGGTGCCTTTTTCTATTTCTCGACCACTGCGGATCAGCGCCCGAAGAACGTATGGAGCCGGTCGACCGCTTCCTCCAGGCGCTCGTACGCCGTGGCATACGAGAGCCGCACGTACTGGCGCGGCGCAGCGACGCCAAAGTCCATGCCGGGCACCATCACCGTGCCCGCGTCGTGCAGCATCGCGCGGGTGAGCGCGTCGCTGTCGCCGGCGGCGGGGTGCGTGACGTTCGAACAGTCGGCGTAGACGTAGAAAGCGCCGTCGGGCATCACGGGCACCGTGAAGCCGAGCGACTCGAGGGCTGGCGCGATGAAGTCGCGGCGGCGTTTGAATTCGAGCCGACGCCCTTCGTAGAGTTTCAGCGTGTCCGGCTCGAAGCACGCGAGGGCGGCATGCTGCGCGAGCGCCGACGCGCAGATGAACAGGTTCTGCGCGAGCTTTTCGAATGCGCCGACCAGCGAGGGCGGCACCACGAGCCAGCCCAGACGCCAGCCGGTCATGTTGAAGTACTTCGAGAAGCTGTTGACGGTCACCACGTCGTCGCCGAACGACAGCGCGGAGACGGGCGGCGTGTCGTACGACAGGCCTTGATAGATTTCGTCCACGATCGTGAAGCCGCCGCGCGAGCGCACGCTTTGCACGATGCGCTTAAGTTCGTCGGGCTCGATCGAGGTGCCGGTGGGGTTCGACGGCGAGGCGAGCAGCACGCCGCGCGTGCGCGGCGACCACAGGCGCTCGACATCGGCGGCGGTGAGCTGGAAGCGCGCCTCCGGGCCGCTCGGCACGAGCACCGGCTTGCCTTCCGCGGCGGCCACGAAGTGGCGGTTGCACGGATAGCAGGGGTCGGGCATCAGCACTTCGTCGTCCCGGTCGACGAGCGCGGTGCAGGCGAGCAGGAGCGCCGCCGAGGCGCCGGCCGTCACGACGATGCGCGCGGGGTCGACCGTGAGGCCGTACGCGTGCTGGTAGTGCGCGGCGATCGCCTCGCGCAGCGCGTGGATGCCGAGCGCGCTCGTGTATTGGGTGACGCCGCGGCGCAGCGCGGCGGCCGCGGCCTCGACTACGGGCTCGGGCGCCGTGAAGTCCGGCTCGCCGATGCCCATGTGGATGATGTCGCGTCCAGCGTGTTCGAGCTTCGCGGCTTCCTTCGCCAGTTCCATGACGTAGAAAGGCTGGATCTCGTCGACGCGCGCGGCTAGCCGCAGCAGCGGTTCGGCAACGGTGTTCATGCGGGTCTTTCCAGTACTGACAGATCACGCGGCGCGCGGGGCAGGGCGCTCAGGCGCACCCGCTTGCCCCGGCGGCTCGCGTTCTTACGACTTGCGGGCGTTTTGCGCTTCGGTGGCGCGCAATTGCGCCGCGAGCTTGTCGAGCACGCCGTTCACGTACTTGTAGCCGTCCGAGCCGCCGAAGGTCTTCGTGAGCTCGACCGCCTCGTTGATCACGACGCGGTACGGAATGTCGACGTGATGCTTGAACTCGTAGGTCGCGACGAGCAACACCGCGCGTTCGACGGGCGAAAGCTGCTCGATCGGACGGTCGAGGCACGGCGTGATGGAGGCGGACAGTTCGTCCGACTCGCGGATGACGCCGTGCAGGAGCGCGTCCAGATGCTCGTGATCGGCCTTGTCGTAGCCCTGCGAACCGCGCAGCTGCGCATCGATCTCGCCGGCGGGCACACCCGACAGCAGCCACTGATACAACCCCTGCGTGGCCAGTTCGCGGGAGCGGCGGCGCGCGCTCTTCATTGCTGTTCCTCTTCGTCTTCCTCGTCCTCTTCGTCGTCGTCGCCGCCGTCGAGCTGTTCCAATGCCACCGTCAGGTTCGCCATTTCCACGGCGACACGCGCGGCGTCACGACCCTTCTCGGTCATGCGGGCCACGGCCTGCTCGTCGTTCTCGGTGGTGAGCACGGCGTTCGCGATGGGCACGTTGAAGTCGAGCGAGACGCGCGAGATGCCCGAGCCGCTTTCGTTCGAGACGAGCTCGAAGTGGTACGTCTCGCCGCGCACGACCGCGCCGAGCGCGATCAGGGCGTCGAACTGACCGCTTTCGGCGAGCTTTTGCAGCGCCAGCGGGATTTCGAGTGCGCCCGGCACGGTGACGAGCAGCACGTCTTCGCCCGTCACGCCCAGGCGTTCGAGTTCTTCGATGCAGGCGTCGGCGAGGCCGTTGCAGACGGGTTCGTTAAAGCGCGACTGGACGATGCCGATGCGCAGTCCGTCGCCGTCGAGGTTCGGTTGGTATTGTCCGATTTCCATGTGGTGTCCGTAAGTTCGGTTGAGCGTGGTGACGCGTGAAAAGAGCGCGATGCGACTTCAGGCGCGCGACGAGGCAGGGTCAGCGGCTTCTGGCGGGCAGGGCGCTTCCGCGTTGCCGCCAGGCATCGGCACGAAGCCGGTGACCTCGAGACCGTAGCCCGACATGCTGCCGAGGCGGCGAGGCTTCGAGAGCACCTGCATGCGGCCCACGCCGAGCTCGCGAAGGATCTGCGCGCCGATGCCGTAGGTCTTGAAGTCCACTGGCCGACGGGCGAGCGCCTCCGCGCGCTCTTTCTGGTCGAACGCCTTGAAGACGTCGATCAGGTGTTCCTTGGGTTCGCCGCAGTTGAGCATGACGATCACGCCCACGTCGCGCGAGGCGATCTCGCGCATGGCGGCGTCAAGCGTCCACGAGTGCGTGGACGAGCCCGTTTCGAGCAGATCCAGCACCGAGAGCGGTTCGTGCACGCGCACGGGCGTATCGACGCCGGGCTTCGGCGTGCCGCGCACGAGTGCGATGTGCGGCGTGCGCGTGGGGTGATCGACGTACATGATCGCGCGGAACTGGCCGTGCGCGGTTTGCATGGTGCGTTCGGCCACTCGCTCGACGATCGATTCGGTGCGGCTGCGGTAGTGGATCAGGTCGGCGATGGTGCCGACCTTCAGGCCGTGCTCCTGCGCGAACTCCATGAGGTCGGGCAGGCGCGCCATCGTGCCGTCGTCCTTGATGACCTCGCAGATCACCGAGGCCGGCGTGAGGCCGGCAAGCGCCGTGAAGTCGCAGCCCGCTTCGGTGTGGCCCGCGCGCACGAGCACGCCGCCTGGCTGCGCCATGATCGGGAAGACGTGGCCGGGCTGCACGATGTGCTCGGCGCGCGCGTCGTGCGCGACGGCTGCCTGGATCGTGCGAGCGCGGTCGGCGGCGGAAATGCCGGTCGTGACGCCTTCGGCGGCCTCGATGCTGACCGTGAACGCCGTGCCGTACTGCGTGCCGTTGCGGTAGGTCATGAGCGGCAGGTTGAGCAGCTTGCAGCGCTCCGTGGTGAGCGTAAGGCAGATCAGCCCGCGGCCGTATTTCGCCATGAAGTTGATGGCTTCAGGCGTGACGAACTCCGCAGCGATGACGAGGTCGCCCTCGTTTTCCCGGTCTTCTTCGTCGACGAGGATGACCATCTTGCCGGCTTTGAGCTCGGCGATGATCTCAGGGGTGGAGGCGAGCGTCATGTTGGGATTCTGGCTGGAAAGGCCACATTTTACGCCACGCGGGCGGGCGCGTCGCCCAGAACGCGGGAGGGCGCAGCGCCTTTTGCTCTGCGGCCCTGTGTTCCGGCGTGCCGGGGCGCCGGCGCGCGGCTGCCCATGTTGGCCGAAGGGCCGACTGGGGCGCGAATCGCGCCTGTTCCACACTAGTAACGCTTTACGTTATTAACGCAAGACGTTACTATCCATGCTTCATTTCGCGGGCGGCGAGGCATCGCGCGTACGCATCGTGGACTATCACTGAGGAGCAAAACCATGGCACGTGAAGTACCGCTTGCCACACCGGGCGAGATTCTGAACGAAGAGTGGCTCAAGCCCATGGGCATCAGCCAGTACGCGCTGGCCAGGGCAATTGGCGTGCCGCCGCGCCGCATCAACGAGATCGTGCTCGGCAAGCGGGCCATCACCGCGGACACGGCAGTGCGTCTTGCAGTTTATTTCGGCACCGACGCACGCAGCTGGATGCAGTTGCAGGCCCACTACGACACCGAAATCGCGAGCGAGGCACTTGCCGAAGTGCTCGCGCGGATCACGCCGCACGCGCGCGCCGTTCCCGCCTGAGCCTGTTTGCGGCGGGAGGGCGCGAGCGCGAAGGTACGCGGCGTCAGCGCAGGATCACGTCGTCGGCGAGTCCTTTCGTCAGTTCCAGCGCCTGGCGCTCGAACAGGCGCCGGTACAGGCCGTTTTCGCGACGCACGAGCGCGTCGTGCGTGCCTTCCTCCGCCACGCGTCCGTGCTCGAGCACCAGCAGCCGGTCGAGCGCGCGCACGGTCGAGAGCCGGTGTGCGACGACCACGGTCGTGCGCCCTTCCATGAGCCGCTCCATGGCCTGCTGGATCAGCACTTCGCTTTCGCTGTCGAGGCTCGAGGTCGCTTCGTCGAAGATCAGGATCGGCGCATTCGCGAGGAACGCGCGCGCGATCGCCACGCGCTGGCGCTCGCCGCCCGAGAGCTTCACACCGCGCTCGCCCACGAGCGTGTCGTAGCCGTGCGGCAGCGCCGTGATGAAGTCGTGGGCGCTCGCAAGCTTCGCCGCGCGCTCGATTTCGGCGTGTGTGGCGCCTGGCCGGGCGTACGCGATGTTCTCGGCAAGCGAGCGGTGGAACAGCAGCGGCTCCTGCTGCACGATGGCGATCTGCGAGCGCAGCGACGCCTGCTGCACACGCGCGATGTCCTGGCCGTCGATCGTGATGCGCCCGCCGGAAACGTCGTAAAGGCGCTGGATCAACTTGATCAGCGTGGTCTTGCCTGAGCCCGAATGGCCGACCAGGCCCACGCGCTCGCCCGGCGCGATACGCAGCGTGAGGTTCTCGTAGAGTGCCCTGTCGGCGGCGTGATTGCCGTAGCGGAACGTCATGTTCTCGAAGCGGATATCGCCCTGATCGATCACGATGGGCGGCGCATCACGCTGGTCCTCGATGCCAAGCGGCGCCGCGTCGAGCGCAACGAGCTCTTCCATGTCGTTCACCGAGCGCTGCAGGTTGCGCACGTGCATGCCCACATCGCGCAGGTAGCCTTTGAGCAGGAAGAACAGTGTGAGCGCGAACGTGATGTCGCCAACGCTTGCGCGACCGCGTGCCCAAAGCAGCAGCGCCGCACCGAGGATGGCCGCCTGCATGCCCACGAGCAGCGCGCCCTGCACGCCGCCGTTGAGCGTGCCGCGCTGCCACGTGCGCCGCGTGCGGCTGCTCCACTTCGTGACGACGCGCGCGAGCCGCGCTTCTTCGCGCGTTTCCGCGCCGAACGCTTTCACGACGGCGTTGCACGAAATGGCGTCGGCGAGCGCGCCGCCCATTTTCGTATCCCACTGGTTCGCGAGCCGGGCCGAGGGCGCGACGTAAAACAGCGAGAGCGAGACCGTGATCGCCAGATAGAGCGCCGAGCCGAGGCCGACCACGAGGCCCATCACATGCCACTGCACCGCGAGCAGGATGGTCGAGCCGACCAGCATGACGAGCGACGGGAAGAGGGCGACGAGCAGCGTATCGTTGAGCAGGTCGAGCGCCCACATGCCGCGCGTGACCTTGCGTACCGTGGAGCCGGCGAAGCTGTTCGCGTGCCAGTCCGTCGAGAAGCGCTGCACGCGGTGAAAGGCTTGCGTGGCGATCTCGCTCATCATGCGCAGCGTCAGCGTGATGATGTTGCGGTACGCGGCCTGCCGCATGATGGTGCCGCCGAGCCCAAGCGCCGTGAGCGCCCAGAACGCGACGACCGCCGCATGCCAGGCGGCGGTGCTGCTGGCTGCGCCGTCGTGCGTGAGGGCATCGACGAGCTGGCCCGCGTAGTGCGGCGTGAGCACGTCGGCGAGCGCGCCGAGGAGCGAGGCGAGCGCAACGGCCGAGACGCGCACCGGTTGGCGCGCCCAGTGCCGAAAGGTGAAGCCGAGGACCGTGCGGAACGTTTGTCCGCCCGATTCGGGTTTTTTATTTAGCTCTGTCATGGACAGCATGCTCCGGACCTGACGCCCGAAGACTCTCCTGAAGGAAGCATGAAGCGTTAAGACGGAAAACGGGATTCGCACGCCCGGGCATCGATTGCCGGACGGCCTGACCTCGAATTCGCTGAATACGGCGCGGCGTTTGAAAACATGCCGCGCGGGACGCGCTATGGCTGCGCTGGAAGCGGGACGGTTGCGTGACGAGACGCAACTTGCAACATCACCCGGACCATCGGCATGGCGGCGCTCGTTTCAATCGTTGCCAACTGTGCCTCCTGGTTCGATTCGGGTGATGGGAACGCGGCACGCCGTGCGGCGAGTGCGTAGGGAAAGGCTAGATTCTATCAGCGCCCCGGCGCGCGTGCTTGCGCGCGTCCGGGGCATGCATTGCGCCGGCTCGGCAGCTTTTAGTCTTGCGCAGCCGAATTCGCAGCCTTCTCGGCCGAGAGCATCCGCTCGACATAGCGCGCAATCAGATCGATCTCGAGATTCACCTTCGTGCCAGCCTGAAGATGCTTGAGCGTGGTGACTTCCACGGTGTGGGGAATCAGGTTGATCGAGAATTCGCAGCCGTCGGCGCGATCGTCGACCGAGTTGACCGTGAGGCTCACGCCGTTCACGGTGATCGAGCCCTTGTAGGCGAGATAGCGGCCGATTTCCGCCGGCGCGAGAATGCGCAGCTCGTGCGACTCGCCCACGGGCGCGAAGCGCGCGACGGTGCCGAGGCCGTCCACGTGACCCGAGACGATGTGGCCGCCCAGGCGGTCGTTGGCGCGTAGCGCCTTTTCGAGGTTCACTTCGCCCGTCGCCGCGAGGCCCACCGTGCGGTTCAGGCTTTCGCGCGACACATCGACGTCGAACCCCGTTGCCGACTTCTCGATGACGGTCATGCACGCGCCCTGGATCGCGATGCTGTCGCCGAGTTGCACGTCGTCGAGGCCCAGGCTGCCTGCGTTGACGGCCAGGCGCACGCCTGCGTCGGCACCCGTGCCGAGCGGTTTGATCGATTCGATGCGGCCCACTGCCGCGACGATTCCGGTAAACATCGTGCTGTTCCTTGTGTTCAGTGCATCAGTGAGGGTCAGGCGTCTTGCGTCGTGACGACGCGCGCAAGAATGCGCAGGTCGTTGCCGAGACGATCGACGGAATGAAATGCGAGGCGCGTGCGCTCGTCGAGCGTCGCGGGCGCAGCGATGTCGATCATGCCGAGCGAGTTCGTGCCGAGCAGCGACGGCGCCACGTACACGAGCAGTTCGTCCACGCAGCCTTCGCGCAGGAGCGAACCGTTGAGCTTGTAGCCGGCTTCCACGTGCAGCTCGTTCACGCCGCGCGCCGCGAGCTCCGTGAGCATGGCCGGCAGATCGACCTTGCCGTGGTCGTTGCCAAGCGCGACGATTTCGGCGCCGCGCACGCGCAGCGCTTCGGCGCGTTCTTCGTTGCTCGCGTCGAGCGCCGCGCAGAACACGAGCGTGGGCGCGCCCACGAAAATCTGCGCGAGCGGCGAGGCGTCGAGCCGGCTGTCGATCAGCACGCGTTTGGGCTGGCGCGGGGTGTCGACGGCGCGCACGGTCATGCGCGGGTCGTCTTCCTTCACCGTGCCGACACCCGTGAGGATGGCCGAGGCGCGCGCACGCCAGGCGTGGCCGTCGGCGCGCGCGGCTTCGCCCGTGATCCATTGGCTTTCGCCCGAGGGCAGGCCCGTGCGGCCGTCGAGCGATGCGGCCACCTTCATGCGCACCCACGGACGCTTGCGCGTCATGCGCGAAACGAAGCCGATGTTCAGCTCGCGCGCCTCGTTGGCCAGCAGCCCGCAACGCACGTCGATACCCGCGTCGCGCAGGATCGAAAGCCCGCGCCCCGACACGAGCGGGTTCGGGTCTTCCATTGCCGCAATCACGCGCGCGACCTTCGCTTCGATCAGCGCGTTCGCGCAGGGCGGCGTGCGCCCGAAGTGGCTGCACGGCTCGAGCGTCACATACGCTGTCGCGCCGCGCAGGTCGTGCCCGCGCGCGCGGGCGTCCTTCATCGCCTGGATTTCGGCGTGATCCTGGCCGGCCGGCTGCGTGAAGCCCTCGCCGATCACGACGCCGTCCTTCACCAGCACGCAGCCGACGCGCGGGTTCGGGTCGGTCGTGTACAGGCCGCGGTACGCAAGCGCGAGCGCGCGCTCCATGTGGACGAAATCGGATTGCGAAAACATCGTCGGGTTTTCTCTCGGGCGGCGGTCAGGTGGAGGCCGGCGAGGCGCGCGCCGCGCCGGCTGTCGATGGTGTGCTGCCTTATTGCGTCACGTTTTCAGCCGCGGCTTGCGCTGCGAACGCGCTACGCGCCGCTGCGATCGTCTCGTCGAGGATCGCGTCGTCGTGGGCGCTCGACACGAAACCTGCCTCGTAGGCCGAAGGCGCGAAGTAGACGCCCGCGTCCAGCATGCGGTGGAAGAAGCGGTTGAAGCGCGCGATGTCGCTCTTCGTGACCTCGGCGAAGCTGCCCGGCACCTTGTCCGCGAAATAGAGGCCGAACATGCCGCCCACCGAATCCGCAACGAACGGCACCTTCGTTTCGCGTGCCGCTGCCGAAAGCCCCTTCGCGAGACGTTCGGTCTTCGCGGTGAGCTGCTCGTAGAAGCCGGGCGCCTGAATGAGCTGCAGCGTCTTCAGGCCCGCCGCGACCGCAATCGGGTTGCCCGAGAGCGTACCTGCCTGGTACACCGTGCCGTTGGGCGCGAGGTGATCCATGATCTCGCGGCGGCCGCCGAATGCCGCCGCCGGCATGCCGCCGCCGATCACCTTGCCGAGGCACACCATGTCCGCCTCGACGCCGTAGAGCGCCTGCGCGCCGCGCAGGCCGACGCGGAAACCGCACATCACTTCGTCGAAAATCAGCACGCTGCCGTGCTTCGCCGTGAGGCGGCGCAATGCGCCGATGAACTCGGGCGTGGCCTTTACGAGGTTCATGTTGCCCGCAACCGGTTCGACGATCACGGCGGCGATCTCGTCGCCGAACGCCTTGAACGCTTCTTCGAGCGCCGCGACGTTGTTGTATTCGAGCACGGTGGTGTGCTTCGCGACATCTGCCGGCACGCCCGCCGACGTCGGGTTGCCGAACGTGAGCAGGCCCGAGCCGGCCTTCACGAGCAGGCTGTCGGCGTGGCCGTGGTAGCAGCCTTCGAACTTCACGATGCGGTCGCGCTTCGTGAAGCCGCGCGCGAGACGCAGCGCGCTCATGGTCGCCTCCGTGCCGCTCGACACCATGCGCACTTGCTCCATCGACGGGACGATCTTGCAGATTTCCTCGGCGATCTCGATCTCGGCCTCGGTGGGCGCGCCAAACGAGAAGCCATTCGCGAGCACGCGCTGCACGGCTTCGAGCACTTCCGGATGCACGTGGCCGACGATCATCGGGCCCCACGAGCCGATGTAGTCGATATAGCGCTTGCCTTCGGCGTCCCAGAAGTACGGCCCCTGCGCGCGCTCGATGAAGCGCGGCGTGCCGCCGACCGAGCGGAACGCGCGCACGGGCGAATTCACGCCGCCCGGGATGGTGCGCTGGGCGCGTTCGAAGAGGGCTTCGTTGCGGTTCTGCGTGCTGGACTGGGTGTTGGACATGAGTGCTGGACCTGCGAAAGTGGTGTGGCGCGCGGCGCTGACGAAAGGGGCCGGCGGACGGACCCATGCGGCGCCGCAAGGGCGCGGGCGACGGGGCTGTTCTCTCGAAATTGTACCGGAGTCGCGCGGATCGGGCCGGAGCCCCGGGTGGGCCTGGGCGTTCCCCACGCGGGCGGATTCAGCGCGTTTGCTGCCAGCTACTGCCTGTGTTTGCGGGCGGGCGGCGCGAGGTGCGGCGCCGTGTCGCGCAGGTCGTCGTGCAATGCGTGCATGGCCGCGACGGCCGACGCCGGCATGGGCCGCCGCCCGGTCAGCTCCGCCCAGCGTTTTTCCAGTGCGCCTTCGGCAGCCGGCTTGATGACGGTGCCCGAACTCTGTGCGTCCCAGGTCTGGATCGAAGACGGATGCACGCGCAAATCGTCGCGCGCGATGACCACTTCCTCGCCCGCGTCGACGAGCCAGTCGTAGACGAAGTCGATACACAGCCGGTAGTCGCGTTTGTACGCGGCGTCCGGCACCTCATAGGGCGCGCGCGTGACGTAGCCGGAACCGAACAGGCCGCGCGGCTCGGCGGCCACGCGGTGCAGGAACACCCGGTCTCCCGGCAGGATGCCGCGCGCGAAGCCGCATCCCCAGGTGTCGGCGACGGCTTCCCCGGCGCGCACACGGCGCGCGAAGTCGGGCAGTTCAGGCCATGGCCACTTCTTGGGGCTCCAGATGAGCAGGAAGGCGGTCATGTCGGCAACGTGGCAAGTTGAGCGAAAGCGGGCAGCTTAGCGCAAAGCCGCGACGATGCCGCATGTGGGGCGGCGGATGGCGGGCAAAGGGCGTCAGGTACAATTCGGCGGCACCGCGTTGCTGTTTTTGTCCGCGTTTGTCCGCTCCTGCAGCGACGGATGAATCGGCCCATGACTTCGAGACCGCGCGAGCTTCGCCGCCACACACACCATGTCCCATTCCCCGCGCCGCCGACCCGATGGCCGGCTGATCCTGTTGCTGGGCGCACTCGCCGCCTGTGGCCCGCTTGCCACCGACATGTATCTGCCGAGCCTGCCCGCCATCGCGCAGTCGTTCGGCGTGAGCGCCGCCGCTGCGGCCTCGACGCTCACGAGCTTCATGGCCGGCTTTTCGATCGGCATGCTGCTCTACGGCCCGGTTTCCGACGCGTATGGCCGCCGCCCCGTGCTGCTCGGCGGCATCGCGCTCTTTACGCTGGCGAGCATTGCCTGCTGGCTCTCGTTTTCGGTGGGCGAACTCGTGATCGTGCGCTTTCTGCAGGCGCTCGGCGCGGGCGCTGCCTCGGTGCTCTCGCGGGCCATCGCGCGCGACGCCCACGAGCCTTCCGATGCCGCCAAAGTCCTCTCGATGGTCGCGATCGTCACGGCGATCGGGCCGCTGCTCGCACCGCTGATCGGCGGACAGTTGCTGCTGATCGGCGGCTGGCGCTTGGTGTTCGTCGTGCTCACGCTGTTCGGCCTCGCGTGCGCCGTGGCGGCTTACCTGCGCGTACCCGAGACCTGGCCGCCGGAAAAGCGCGAAAGCGCGGCCGTGCT
Source organism: Paraburkholderia sp. CNPSo 3274 (assembly GCF_024206475.1). GTDB lineage: Bacteria > Pseudomonadota > Gammaproteobacteria > Burkholderiales > Burkholderiaceae > Paraburkholderia. Next base: position 128,116 of record NZ_JAMBPR010000006.1, on the reverse strand, counting down.
GCGCTCGTTCGCGGCTTATGGGCGCTTGCTGCGCGATCCGCTCGTCTGGGGGCACATGCTCTGCGGCGGCATGGCGTTCGCCGCGATGTTCACCTACATCTCGGCCACGCCGTTCGTCTATATCGAGTACTTCCACGTTTCGCCGCAGCACTACGGGTTCTTCTTCGGCGCGAACGTGTTCGGCATCATGCTAGGCAACTTCCTCAACACGCGCTTCATCGGCCGTCTCGGCACCCTTCGCATGGTGTCGATCGCTTCGGGCGTGAGCGTCGTCGCGTCGCTCTTCGTCGCGCTCATGTGCGTGACGGGCTGGGGCGGCCTGTGGTCGATCGTGTTCGGCCTCTTCTTCGTGGTGAGCGTGGTCGGGCTGCTCGGCGCGAACTGCGCGACCGATCTCATGTACCGCTATCCGAAGAACGCGGGCGCGGCGGCGGCGGTATTCGGCGCGACGCAGCTCGGTCTTGGCGCGCTCGCGAGCGCCGTGGTCGGCTGGTTCCCGGGTATCTCGCCATTCGGCATGGGCGTGACGATCGGCGTGTGCGGCTTGCTGACGTGGGTGGGGCGCGCGCTCGTCGTGAAGTGGCACGGCACGCCGGCGCCAGGCGCGGCGCAAGCGGCAACGCCGTGAGCCGTACGTTGGTACGTCGCGCGAAATAAAAATGGGACGCCGAGGCGTCCCATTTTTTTCGCCGCTCGAATGAGCCGGCGAATGAGCAGACTTCAGTCGCGCGCAGTGGGCGATGCGCCGTGGCTCAGCCAGTCGAGCACGGCCGATGCGTCGTCGTCGGCATGCTCGCGCGCCTTTTCGACGGCGTTGCCCAGGTCCGCATCGGGCGAAGCACGGCGAATCGCGACACCCACCGCGAGGATGTCGATCATCAGCAGATGCAGAATGCGCGAGATCATCGAAAGCTGCGATTCGCGCATCTCGATGTGATCAGTTTCGAGCGCCACGGTCGCGCGCTTGGCGAGCGGCGTGTTGCTCGAAGTGATCGCGATCACCTTCGCGCCCGCTTGCATGGCGACTTCGAGCACACGCAGCAGTTCCGGCGCGCGGCCCGACTTCGAGACGGCCACGATCACGTCGCCCTTGCCGAGCAGTGCGGCGGAAGCGGCCTGCATGTACAGGTCGCCATAGGCGATGGTCGGGATGCCGAAGCGGAAGAACTTGTAGTGCGCGTCCTGCGCGACGATGTGCGAGTTGCCGAGGCCATAGAACTCGATGCGGCGCGCGCCGTTGAGCAGCGTGATCGCATTCTCGACTTGCTCGAAGTTCAGGTGCTCGCGCAGTTGCAGGATGGCCGAGACGGTGTTGTCGAGCACCTTCGCGCCGAAGTCGGTGGCGGTGTCGCCCAGATGCACCTGGCTGTGGCTCACCGGAATCGTGCCGGTGAGGCCCGTGGCGAGCTTGAGCTTGAAGTCCGAGAGGCCCTGGCAGCCGAGCGAGCGGCAGAAGCGGATGACCGTAGGCTGGCTCACGTCGGCCTTGCGCGCGATATCGACGATCGGATCGTTGATGATCGAGCGCGGATGGTTGAGCGCGAGGTCGGCCACGCGGCGCTCGGCGGGCGTGAGCGCGTCGCGCATCTGGCGAATGCGTTCGAACACGGCCGACGATCCGCCGCCCGCACGATTCGACAGCTGCTCCGCGAGAATGGCCGAAACGCCAAGGAACGCCGGATACTCCGCCGTGATCACGTAGGTGGGCACGTTCGAGAGATAGGTGTCGAAACGGCCCTTCGCCTCGAAGCGCTGGCGGAACGACGAGCGCGTGAAGAGGTCGCCCAGGCGCGGCACCACGCCGCCGCCGATATAGATGCCGCCGAGCGAACCGAGCGTCATCGCGATGTTGCCCGCGAAGCTGCCGAGAATGCCGCAGAAGCATTCGACGGTCTCGATCGCGAGCGCCTCGCCGTCATGCGCGCGCTGCACGACTTCGGCCGTGCCGAGATCGGCGGGCAGCTTCTTCTTGTCGCGCGCGGCGAGCGCACGGTAGATGAGCTCGAGGCCGGGCCCCGCGCACACGCGCTCGAACGATACATGCGGCCACTTCTTGCGCGCGAACTGCAGCACGATGTCTTCGCGCTCGTCCTGCGGCGAGAAGCTTGCGTGGCCGCCTTCGCTGCCGAGCGCGATCCAGCGGTCGTCGGCGGGAATGAGGCCAGAGACGCCGAGACCCGTGCCCGGCCCGAGCAGGCCGATCACGCTGTTCTGGCGGCGCTGGCCGCCGCCTACCTGCACGCGCTGCGAGTCGGTCAAGCCAGGCAGCGCCATGGCGAGCGCGGTGAAATCGTTGACGACCAGCAGCGTGTCGAAACCGAGCGCGCGGCGCGTCGCTTCGATCGAGAAGGTCCAGTCGTGATTGGTCATGCGCACCTGGTCGCCGTCGACCGGATTCGCAATGGCGACGGCCGCGTGATTCACACGGCCGATCTTGTTGTCCTTCAGGTATTGCTGGATCACTTCCGCGACGCCGGGATACTGCGCGCACGGATACACGCGCACCTGGCCGATTTCGCCCGGGCCCGTTTCCAGCGCGAAGCGCGCGTTGGTTCCGCCGATGTCGGCGAGCAGCCTCGGACCGTCGGCGTGCTGGCCTGCGCCAGGGGCGGTTTTATTGGGCGCACCAGTAGACATCGAGTCTCACTCCCTTGTCGTTCGCCAGCTTCGAGATGGCGTTGTTTTGTTCGGCCGCGGCGGCCTGTTGCAGCACTTCGAGCTTGCGCTGTCCCGCGATCAGCAGGAATAGCCGATCGATCTGGCGCAGCGCCTGCATCGACCACGAGACGCGCGCGTGCGGCGCGGCCTGCGGATGCACGGCCACGAACGGGCGCGCCGTAGTGATGGCTTCGTGCCATTCGGGGGCGTCGGCGAAAATCGAGGCCGTGTGGCCGTCCTCGCCCATGCCGAGCACGGCGACGTTCGGCAGCTTGCGGGCCGGGTCGGCGTTGAGCGCGGCGACATGCGCGTCGAGATCTTGTGCCACGTCGACGAGCGGCAGGAAGTGCGCGCTGGCCGCTGCGTGCGTGAGCAGCGTCTCGCGCGCAAGGCGCGCGTTGCTCGCGGAGTCGGTGTCCGGCACCCAGCGGTCGTCGACGAGCGTGACGTCGATGTGCGCCCAGTCGAAACGGTGCGTCGAAAGGGCCTCGAGGAAGGGGCGCGGGCTCGTGCCACCGGAGACGGCAAGCGTTGCACGGCGCGCGGTAATACCGGGCGCCGCTTGCTGAGCGGCGAGCGACGCATGTAGCGCGTCGCCCACGGCTCGCGCCAACGCGTCGGATTGGACGCGCGGGTCGTCGAATACGTGAAGCTCGATCACTTCTCCTCCAAGCTGCTTTTTTGTAGGTCTACAGGGTAGTTCATCTGTCCGGTCCGGCGTCGCGCTCACTGTGCGCGCCGCCATGCAAACTCATCAGTTCTCTTCTTCGAGCCAGCAGGTGCCGTGCTGCGCGAGCATCGCGCTCGCGGCCGCCGGTCCCCACGTGCCGGCCGCGTACGGCTTGGGCGGGCGGGGCGTTGCCGCCCACTCGTTGAGGATCGGCTCGACCCACGTCCACGCCGCTTCCTGCTCGTCGCGGCGCACGAAGAGCGCGAGGCGCCCGTTGATCACGTCGAGCAGCAGGCGCTGGTAGGCCTCCATCTGGCCTTCGCGGAAGAACTGGTCGAACGCGAGATCCAGATGCACGCTCGCGAGATTCATGCCTTCGCCGGGCTGCTTCGCGAGGCAGTAGAGGCGGATGTTCTCGTTCGGCTGCAGGCGGATCACGAGGCGGTTCGCGCCGGGGCGCAGCGCCGGCGCGCCGAGCGCCGAATGCGGCACCGGGCGGAAGTTCACGACGATCTCGGCCACGCGGTCGGCAAGGCGCTTGCCGGTGCGCAGGAAGAAGGGCACGCCCGCCCAGCGCCAGTTCTCGATCTCCACCTTGAGCGCGACGAAGGTTTCGGTGTGGCTCTCGGGCTTCACGCCATGCTCGGTCGCATAGCCCGGCACCGCCTGGCCGCGGATCACGCCCGCGTGATACTGCCCGCGCACCGCGACCTTGCCGATGTCGAGCGGGTTGATCGGCTTGAGCGCGCGCAGCACGCGAAGCTTTTCGTCACGCACCGAATCCGAATCCATCGAATGCGGCGGCTCCATGGCGACGATCGAGAGCAACTGCAACAGGTGATTTTGCACCATGTCGCGTAGCGCGCCCGTGTTGTCATAAAAATCACCGCGCGCTTCGACGCCCAGTTCTTCGGCAATCGTGATCTGGATGCTCTCGACCCATTCGCGGCGCCACAGCGGCTCGAAGAGCGCGTTGCCGAAACGCAGCGCGAGCAGGTTCTGCACCGGCTCCTTGCCGAGATAGTGGTCGATCCGGTAGATCTGGCCTTCGGCGAAGATCTCGCCCACAGCGTCGTTGATCGCGTTGGACGACTTGAGGTCGTAACCGAGCGGCTTTTCCAGCACGATGCGCGAATTCTCGTTCAGACCCACGGCGGCAAGCGCGCGGCAGATCGGCACGAACAGCGACGGGCCCGTGGCGAGATAGAACACACGAATGCCGGGCAGCGACGCGATGCCGTCGCGCAGATGCGTGAAGTCTTCGGCGCGCGAGAGGTCGAGCTTCACATAGACGATGCGCTCGAGGAAGCTGGCCCACGCCTTGTCGTCGAAGCCGCCGTTCTTCGTCACATGCGGCTTGACGTGCGCGTCGACCCACTGGATGTACGCTGCGCGATCCTCTTCGTGGCGCGCGACGCCCACGATCTTGCCTGACTCCGCGAGCATGCCTGAACGGTGCGCTTCATACAGGGCTGGGAGGATCTTGCGCATCGAGAGGTCGCCGGTGGCGCCGAAGAGCACGAACGTGAAACCTGAATCGATCTGGGTTTGCATGAGTCTCAGTCAGAGTCCTGGGGGCCGCTGCAGGGTACATCGGGTGCCCTTCCGTGTGGGCGATCGGGCGGCCGTAGTCCGATAAAATTTTTTTTGACACTGAATTGTAGTTTAACTACAATCCAAATCAAGAGGTAACGTTCATTCGATGAAAAAAGCGTGAAACCCAGCCAGCAAGGCGGTTTGCGCGGTTTTGCGAGCGGACGGAATGCCCCCTCATGTTAACGGAGAACCACGCGGGACTCAGCCAGGCTTGCCAGTGAGCCGGGCGCCCGGTTCGCCACCGTGCGGGGCTTCAAGGCCGCGTGACGCAAGCGGCGCCTCGGCCGGCCAGGTGGCCGGTGAAAATCAAAAGAGGAGACATTCAAGTTGCATTCCGAACCACTCATCTCTTGAGCGTCCTGCGGCCGGTAACCGGCCCGCGGCCCGCGCGCATCTAATGAAAAGCACGCGCGCGCGGCACTCCGGCGCCCGTCCGTCCAGTGTTTTGCCTGTTTTGCCTGTTTGACCAACCACCGCACCCTGGCGATCAGGGGCCAATCGTTTTTTGTTCAGGTGTCTGGAGGAGATAAGCAATGAAATTCCGCGCGATCATGGGCGCCCTGTGCGCAGCAGGTCTGTTGGGTGGCGTCGCCACGGCGCAAGCGGCCGAGTCTCTCGAAGTGCTGCACTGGTGGACTTCGGGCGGCGAGTCGAAAGCCGTCGGCGTGCTCAAGGACGACATGACGAAGCAGGGTTATGTGTGGAAGGACTTCGCGGTCGCCGGTGGCGCGGGCGCGGCGGCCATGACCGCACTGAAGACCCAGGTGATCTCGGGCAATGCGCCTTCGGCTGCCCAGATCAAGGGTCCGCTGATTCAGGAATGGGCCGAGCAGGGCGTGCTGGTGAACGTCGACTCCGTTGCCGGCGACTGGAAGGCCAACCTCCCGCCGCAAATCGACAAGATCATCCACGCAGACGGTCACTACGTCGCGGCTCCCTTCTCCGTGCACCGCGTGAACTGGGTGTGGATCAACAAGGCAGCGCTCGACAAGGTGGGCGGCAAGGCGCCGACCACGTGGCCGGAATTCTTCGCGCTGGCTGACAAGTTCAAGGCAGCGGGCATCCAGCCGGTCGCAGCCGGCGGTCAGCCGTGGCAAGACCTGACGCTGTGGGAAGACGTGGTCCTCTCGCAGGGCGCGGACTTCTACAAGAAGGCGCTCGTCGACCTCGACCAGAAGACCCTGACGTCGCAGCAGATGGTCGGCGTGTTCGACACGGTCCGCAAGATCGAGTCGTACATGGATAACGGCCGCACGGGCCGCGACTGGAACCTCGCCACGGCCATGGTCATCAACGGCAAGGCCGGCATGCAGTTCATGGGCGACTGGGCCAAGGGCGAGTTCGCGAACGCGAACAAGCAGCCGGATACGGACTATGTTTGCGCAGCGGTGCCGGGCACGGCGAAGGCCTACACTTTTAACGTCGACTCGTTCGTGTTCTTCCAGCAGAAGGGCCAGAAGGCTGCAACGCCTGGCCAACTGGCGCTCGCGAAGACGATCATGAGCCCGGAATTCCAGGAGCAGTTCAGCCTGTACAAGGGTTCGATTCCGGTCCGTCTGGGCGTCGACATGAGCAAGTTCGACGCATGCGCGAAGAAGTCGTACGCGGATGAACAGACCGCGATCAAGGCCGGCGGCTATGTGCCGTCGCTCGCTCACGGCATGGCTCAGCCGGACGCCACGGCCGGTGCGATCACCGACGTCGTGACGAAGTTCATGAACTCGAACCAGGATTCGAAGAGCGCGGTGGAAGCGCTCGCGAAGGCTGCGAAGACGAAGTGAGCGTAGCAGGTTAGTGCTGTAAGACGGGGGGCGCCATACGTGGCGCGCCCCGGGCATGACGGTTCACCCTCTGAACCCCATCATCGTGCGAAAGCTGTTTTCGCACCGTACCAGGAGTTGCGCAGTGACTGCTTCTCTTAGCGGCAACGGCAAGGCGGCCACGCCTGCTACCCGCCGCGCGTCGCCCATGGCGGCGCTCGCAGACCGCTGGATCCCGAAGCTGGTGCTTTCGCCCAGCATTCTGATCAGCCTCGTATTCGTCTACGGCTTCATTCTCATTACCGGCTATCTGTCGCTCTCGACCTCGCGACTGATGCCGCGCTATGAATTCGCGGGTCTCGAACGCTATCGCGAGCTGTTCGCCAACGACGTCTGGTGGACGTCGGCGCAGAATCTCGGATGGTTCGGCATCCCGTTCATCGCCATTTGCGTGGCGCTCGGGCTGTTCCTCGCGATCCTGCTCGACCAGCAGATTCGTCAGGAAGGCGCGCTGCGCGCGGTGTTCCTCTATCCGATGGCGCTCTCGTACATCGTGACGGGCACGGCATGGCAGTGGATTTTCAATCCGGACCTCGGCATTCAGCAGGTGATGCACAGCATTGGCTGGACGAGCTTCCATATCGACTGGCTCAACGACCCGGACAAGGCCATTTTCTGTATCGTGGTCGCGGCTGTGTGGCAGTCCACCGGCTTTTGCATGGCGCTTTTCCTGGCCGGCCTGCGCGGTGTCGATAGCGAAATCTTCAAGGCTGCCCAGGTGGACGGCGCGACGCTGCCCACGATCTATCGCAAGATCGTGATTCCCAGCATGCGTCCGGTGTTCTTCTCCGTGCTGCTGATCCTGTGCCACATCACGATCAAGACGTTCGACCTCGTCGTCGCTTTGACGGCCGGCGGCCCGGGCACGTCGTCGTCGCTGCCTGCCATCTTCATGTACACGTTTTCGTTCAACCGCGGGCAGCTCGGCGTCGGCGCAGCTTCGTCGATGATGATGCTTGCGACGGTGGTGGCCGTACTCGTGCCGCTCATGTATCTGGAATCGAGGAGCACGCGCAATGCAGCCTAAGATGACTGTGAGCCGCGTGGTCGTGTACGCGGCGCTGATCCTGTTCGCGCTGTACTTCCTGTTCCCGCTCTACGTGATGCTGTCGACGTCGTTCAAGTCGCTCGACCAGATTCACTCGGGCACCATGCTCTCGCTGCCCACGAGCCCGACCTTCGCGCCGTGGATCAAGGCGTGGAGCGAAGCGTGTACCGGCGTGCGCTGTGACGGCATGCAGCCGTTCTTCATGAACTCGGTGAAGATGGTGATTCCGGCCGTGCTGATCTCGTCGATCATCGGCGCGTTCAACGGTTACGTGCTCACGCACTGGCGCTTTCGCGGCGCGGACGCGCTCTTCACGATGCTGCTGGTGGGCTGCTTCATTCCGTTCCAGGCCATCCTGCTGCCGATGGCGCGTCTCGAAGGCTTCCTCGGCCTTTCGAACACGATCGGCGGTCTGGTGCTGGTGCACGTCGTGTACGGCATTGCGTTCACCACGATGTTCTTCCGCAACTTCTACGTGAGCGTGCCCGCCGAACTCGTGAAGGCCGCGCGCATCGACGGCGCCGGTTTCTTCATGATCTTCACGCGCATCATGATGCCGATCTCGCTGCCCATCTTCATGGTGTGCCTGATCTGGCAATTCACGCAGATCTGGAATGACTTCCTGTTCGGTATCGTGTTCTCGGGCGTCGATTCGATGCCGATCACGGTGGCGCTGAACAATCTCGTGAACACGTCCACGGGCGTGAAGGAATACAACGTCGACATGGCCGGCGCGATCATCGCCGCGCTGCCCACGCTGCTCGTCTACGTAATCGCCGGCCGCTACTTCGTGCGCGGTCTCACGGCGGGCGCGGTGAAGGGCTAACTGCGGGGCTAACCCCTGCATTCGATCAAAAGGATTCATAGCATCATGGCAAGCCTTTCCATTCGCGACGTCTACAAGACCTACCCGAACGGGGTCCCCGTCCTCAAGGGCGTCAACATCGACATCGAAGACGGTCAGTTCCTGATCCTCGTCGGCGGCTCGGGTTGCGGTAAGTCGACGCTGCTCAACATGATCGCGGGTCTCGAAACCGTGACCAAGGGCGAGATCCAGATCGACGGCAAGACGGTCAATAACCTCTCGCCGAAGGATCGCGACATCGCGATGGTGTTCCAGTCGTACGCGCTGTACCCGTCGATGACGGTGCGCGAGAACATCTCGTTCGGTCTGAACATTCGCAAGGTGCCGAAGAACCAGCAGGCGGAGATCGTCGGCCGCGTGTCGAAGCTGCTGCAGATCGAGCACCTGCTCGACCGCAAGCCGGGCCAGCTGTCGGGCGGCCAGCGCCAGCGCGTGGCCATGGGCCGTGCGCTCGCGCGCGATCCGGTCATGTTCCTGTTCGACGAGCCGCTCTCGAACCTCGACGCGAAGCTGCGTATCGAGATGCGTTCGGAAATCAAGCTGCTGCATCAGCGCGTGGGCACGACCATCGTCTACGTGACGCACGACCAGATCGAAGCGATGACGCTCGGCGACCGCATCGCGGTCATGAAGGACGGCATCGTGCAGCAGTTCGGCGCACCGCAGGAGATCTACGACTCGCCGTCGAACCTCTTCGTGGCGGGCTTCATCGGCGCGCCGCCGATGAATTTCATCAACGGCAAGCTGGTGGAGCAGGGCTCGGGCATCGGTATCGAGCTCGACACCGGTGTGGCGCGCAGCGTGCTGAACCTGCCGTTCGAAACGAACAAGCTGCGCGGCCAGATCGGCCAGGAAGTGGTGCTGGGCCTGCGCCCGGAGCGCATCACCGACGCGCGCAGCTCGCACGACGGCCACGGCCACGCACTGCAGCGCCACTCGGTGAAGGTCGACGTGATCGAGCCGACCGGTCCGGACACGCTCGTGTTCGCGCAGGTGAACGGCAAGCGCATCGTGAGCCGCGTGCACCCGGGTGCGAACCCGCAGCCGCTCAACAACATGGAACTGCTGTTCGACGTTTCGAAGGCCGTGCTGTTCGATCCGAAGACGGAAGAGCGCCTCGCCTGATCGTTGTGCGCCGGGTGTCCCGGCGCCATAAAAAACCCCGTTCGCCGCGTCAGCGGCAACGGGGTTTTTTCATGTCGACACGCCGATGACAGGTTCGGTCAGGGCACCTGAGGATGATGTTGTCCGTGGCCGACCGGATGCGGCTGCAATAGCACGAGCACAGCGCCCGCGCCGCCGTCGTGCGGCCGCGCCTGGCAGAACGCGATGACTTCTTCCTTCTGCACGAGCCACGCGCGCACCTTGCCCTTGAGCACCGGCTCCTTGCCGACGGAACCCAGGCCCTTGCCGTGGATCACGCGCACGCAGCGCAGCCCGCGCTTGCCCGCTTCACGGATGAAGTTCTGCAGCGCCTCGCGCGCTTCCTCGCGGCGCATGCCGTGCAGGTCGAGTTGCGCCTGCACGATCCACGTGCCGCGCCGCAGCTTCTTGACGACCTCGTCGCTCACGCCGGGGCGGTGGTAGTACAGCGAGTCGTCGGTGTCGAGAAGCGCTTCCGGGTCGAATTCGTCGGAGATCGCTTCGTGCAGCACGGCCTGCTCGTCGAGCCGCGTTTGCAGCGGCAGCGGCACGGGTGCTGCGCGGCGCGGCTGCGCGCGCGCAGGTTGCTTGAGCGGCGCGATCTGGCCGATCTCGCGGCGAAAAAGGTTGCTGTCGGCGACGGCCTCGACGTGCGCCGCCTGCACGGCCACGCGTTCGCGCTCGCGCTGGCGGGTTTGCACCTTGAGCGCGTCGCGCAGGCTGCCGAGGCCGGCGAAGCCAGAAGCCGTCTTGCCGGGCGCGGCTTCGTCTGCTGCGGGAGCAGGCGTGGGCGCCGGAGCAGGGCGAGCGGAGGCGGGGCGCTTGGGCTCGCCCGGGTGGGGCACGTTCTTGGGCATGGCGAAAGACGCTGGGTAAATCTCTGCGCTCGCCAGACTTAGCGGTCGGCTTCGGCGCTCATCACGCGCGCCTGGCCCAGTTCGTTCACGGTCTCGAGGTAGCGCTGCGCGTCGAGTGCGGCCATACAGCCCGTACCGGCGCTCGTGATCGCCTGGCGATAGACGTGATCCTGCACGTCGCCAGCTGCGAACACGCCCGGCACGCTCGTGCCGGTAGCGTTGCCGTTCAGGCCGCCGTTCGTGATGATGTAGCCGTTCTTCATCTCGAGCTGGCCTTCGAAGATGTCCGTGTTCGGCTTGTGGCCGATCGCGACGAACAGACCCTGCAGATCGAGGTCGGCGGTCTCTCCCGTCTTCACGTTCTTGATGCGTAGGCCGTTCACGCCGCCTTCGTTGCCCTTCACTTCGTCGAGCACGTGCTCCCACTTGATCTCGACCACGCCTTCCTTTTCCTTTTCCAGCAGGCGGTCGATCAGGATCGGTTCGGCGCGGAACTTGTCGCGGCGGTGAATGACCGTGACCTTCTTTGCGATGCCCGAGAGGTAGAGCGCTTCTTCAACGGCCGTGTTGCCGCCGCCGACCACGGCGACGTGCTGGTTGCGGTAGAAGAAGCCGTCGCAGGTCGCGCAGGCCGAGACGCCGCGGCCCATGTACAGCTCTTCGCTCGGCAGGCCGAGGTATTGCGCCGACGCGCCGGTCGCGATGACGAGCGAGTCGCAGGTGTACTCGCCGGAGTCGCCGATCAGGCGGATGGGCTTTTCGTTCAGCTTGGCCGTATGGATGTGATCGAACACGATTTCCGTGTTGAAGCGCTCGGCGTGCTCGAGGAAACGCTGCATCAGTTCGGGGCCTTGCACGCCGTTCGGGTCTGCGGGCCAGTTTTCGACGTCGGTCGTCGTCATGAGCTGGCCGCCCTGGGCGAGACCCGTGACGAGCAGCGGCGAAAGGTTCGCGCGCGCCGCATAGACGGCGGCCGTGTAGCCGGCGGGGCCGGAACCGAGAATCAGGACTTTGGCGTGTTTGGTTGCAGACATGATCGAATTCCGTAGAAAGACGCTGCGTGGCGCGAAATTTTGGGGCGCACGGCCAGGGGCCGCCCGGCGTCGCGGCGGGGCTCACGCATGTAGTTGGGCATCAGCCCGCAATTATAAAGGCGGGGGGAGTTCGCCGCTCGATGAAGCTTCCTCATCGGCGCGATAGCCTCGGCCTCGAGGCCGGCCGTGCAGCGCGGCTCGACGGGTCCGGCGCGGCCGGATGTCGCCCTGCGGCGTTCCCGCGGCGTTGTCAGTTACCGTCATTTACAGCGAGGGGCGCCGGGGCCGAAACAACGCGTTTACAATAAGCCGGATCGGACGACGGCGGCCGCGCCCGTCTGCCCGGGGTTTCGGGCATACGGAAGGACTGGCGGACCGCAAACGCATCAAGAATCAGCCCAGGATTCAATGGCCAAAGCTCCCTTTTCCGCGCAGGCGCAGGCATTGCCTCACCGCATGTCGCGCCTTTTCACCGAAATTCGCTGGATCCTGCAGGTCGCGCTAGGCGTGTTCCTGCTGATGGCGCTCATCAGCTACAGCCGCCACGACCCGAGCTGGACGCACGCGGCCCAGGTCGACCACATCTCGAACTGGGCGGGGCGCGTCGGCGCGCGCGTCTCGGACATCCTGCTGCTGCTGTTCGGCCTTTCCGCCTATTGGTGGATCGTGCTGCTCGGGCGCCTCGTCTCGGCGAACTACCAGCGCATTACGCGCCACGAAGCGATCGCCGACGATGACGACGACAAGCCGCGCGACATCAGCTGGGTCGCCGAAGCCTTGTCGTTCGTGCTCGTCATGCTGTCGAGCTGCGGCATCGAAGCGCTGCGCATGTGGTCGCTCAAGGTTCAACTGCCCCAGACGCCCGGCGGCGTGGTGGGCGGCGCGGTTGCGCGCGGCGTTTCGCACGCGCTCGGCTTCACGGGCGGCACGCTCGCGCTTCTGCTCGCGCTCGCTATCGGTCTTTCGCTCTATTTCCGCTTCTCGTGGCTCTCGGTCGCTGAAAGGGTCGGCGAATACATCATCAACGCCGTGACCATGGCCCGGCTGCGCCGCGAGGCGGGCCGCGACCGCAAGCTCGGCGAAGCGGCGGCCGTGAAGCGCGAAGGCAAGGTCGAGCGCGGCCGCGTGAAGATCGAGGAACACGAACCGGTCACGATCGTGCCGCCGGTGGTCACGCCGCAGCGCTCCGAGCGCGTGGAAAAAGAGCGCCAGGTGCCGCTCTTCAAGGACCTGCCGGGCGATTCCACGCTGCCGGCGATCTCGCTGCTCGACCCGGCGTCGGCCACCCAGGAAACCATTTCGGACGACACGCTCGAATTCACCTCGCGCTTGATCGAGAAGAAGCTCAAGGACTTCGGTGTGGACGTGGCCGTGGTGGCCGCGTATCCGGGCCCGGTCGTCACGCGCTACGAGATCGAGCCGGCCACGGGCGTGAAGGGCAGCCAGATCGTGAATCTCGCGAAGGATCTTGCGCGTTCGCTCTCGCTCGTCTCGATCCGCGTGGTGGAAACGATTCCGGGCAAGAATTTCATGGCGCTGGAGCTGCCGAACCAGCGCCGTCAGACCGTGCGTCTTTCGGAAATCCTCGGCTCGGCGGTTTATGCCGACGCGCCTTCGGCGCTCACCATGGGCCTTGGCAAGGACATCGGCGGCAAGCCGGTTTGCGCCGATCTCGCGAAGATGCCCCACCTGCTCGTGGCCGGCACGACCGGCTCGGGCAAGTCGGTGGGGATCAACGCGATGATCCTCTCGCTGCTCTACAAGGCGAGCGCCGAGCAGGTCCGCATGATCCTGATCGACCCGAAGATGCTCGAAATGAGCGTCTACGAGGGCATTCCGCATCTGCTCTGCCCGGTCGTGACCGACATGCGCCAGGCCGGCAACGCACTGAACTGGACCGTGGGCGAGATGGAGCGCCGCTACAAGCTCATGAGCAAGCTGGGCGTGCGCAATCTCGCGGGCTACAACAACAAGATCGAAGAGGCGAACAAGCGCGAGGAGAAGATCCCGAACCCGTTCAGCCTCACGCCGGACGATCCGGAACCGTGCCAGAAGCTGCCGCATATCGTGGTCGTGATCGACGAACTCGCCGACCTCATGATGGTGGTCGGCAAGAAGGTCGAAGAGTTGATCGCGCGTATCGCACAGAAGGCGCGCGCCGCCGGCATCCACCTGATTCTCGCGACGCAACGGCCTTCGGTGGACGTCATCACCGGCCTCATCAAGGCCAACGTGCCGACGCGTATGGCGTTCCAGGTCTCCTCGAAGATCGACTCGCGCACGATTCTCGACCAGATGGGTGCCGAGTCGCTGCTCGGCATGGGCGACATGCTCTACCTGCCGCCGGGCTCGGGTCTGCCCGTGCGCGTGCACGGCGCGTTCGTCGCCGACGACGAGGTGCACCGCGTCGTCGAGAAGCTCAAGGAGCAGGGCGAGCCGAACTATATCGAGGGCATTCTCGAAGGCGGGGTGGGAGGCGAGGGAGACGAGGGCACGGTTGCGGGAACCAGCGGCACCGGCGACGAGTCCGACCCGCTGTACGACCAGGCCGTCGAAGTGGTCATCAAGAATCGCCGCGCGTCGATTTCGCTCGTGCAGCGGCACTTGCGCATAGGCTACAACCGCGCGGCGCGGCTGCTCGAACAGATGGAGCAGTCTGGGCTCGTTTCGGCGATGTCGTCGAGCGGCAACCGCGAGATCCTCGTGCCCAACCGCGGCGACGCCGAATAGGTCACGCCAGGCCGCCGCGCTTTGGCAACGGCTTGGCAACGGCTCCGGCAACCCGACAGCCAAAGACACACCTCTTGGAGAACGATAGATGCAGTATCCGGCTGGACTTCCGACCCGCTTTGCGCGCACCGCGCGCCGCGCGCTGTTCATCGCGCTCGGCGCGTCGGTCCTGATGGTCTCGCAGGCGTATGCGAGCGGCACCGATCAACTGAAGCAGTTCGTCGCGCAGGTGCACTCCGCGCGCGGCAGTTTCGTTCAGCGCGAACTCAAGGCGCCCTCGGGTGCGAAGAACGCCAGCGACGCCATTGCCACGGCCACGATGAACGCCAAGACCTCGAGCGGTACGTTCGTGTTCGCGCGGCCCGGCAAGTTCATCTGGTCCTATGAAAAGCCGTATCAGCAACTGCTGCAGTCGGACGGCGACAACCTCTACGTCTACGACAAGGACCTGAACCAGGTGACCGAGCGCAAGCTTGGCGGCGCGCTCGGCGCGAGCCCGGCGGCGATCCTGTTCGGCAGCAACGATCTCGACAAGAACTTCACACTCTCCGACGCGGGCGTGAAAAACGGCATCGACTGGCTGGAGCTGATTCCGAAGTCGAAGGACACGCAGTTCAAGAGCGTGGGCATCGGCTTTCGCGACGGCAACCTCGAAGCCATGGAACTGCACGATGTGTTCGGCAACGTGACGCTGCTCACGTTCTCCAACATCGAGAAGAACCCGTCGTTGCCGGCTTCGACCTTCAAGTTCGTGCGGCCGCAGGGCGCCGATCTGATCACGGGCGGCTCGAACTAAGGCCGTTAGCATCGCGCTCCACGCAAAAACGGGCGGCTCATTGCGGGCCGCCCGTTTTTCTTTATGCACAGTGGCTCTTCAGGCCGTAAAGCGGATCACGCCGTCCGCGCCCGTCGTGCGCGTGACCTTGCCCGCGAGCCACAGCAGGTTCAGGTGCGCAAGCGCTTCGCCCATCGCGAAGGTCATCTGGTGGATGTCGAGCTCGCGCTTGAACATCATCGGCACGATGTCGGCGGCGCTTTGCGGCGCTCGCTCGCACGCTTCGATCACTTCGGCAAGACGCGCGTCATGGTGCGCGCGCAGCTGCGCGATGCGCGTGCGCACGCCGCGAAACGGCTTGCCGTGCGAGGGCAGCACGAGCGTATTCTCGGGCAGCGTTTCGTAGCGGCCGAGCGATTCCAGATAGAGGCCTAGCGGATTGCCTTCCGGCTCCATGTCGAACACGGAGACATTGGTCGAGATTCGCGGCAGCACCATATCGCCGGAGATCAGCACGCCGGTTCCTTCGCAGAACAGCGCGCAATGCTCGGGCGAGTGGCCGTAGCCCGTGATGACGCGCCAGTCGCGCCCGCCGATCGCCACCGTATCGGCTTCGCGCAGGCGGCGGTACTGCGTGGGCAGCGCGGGTACGAGACTGCCGTAATAGCCGCGGCGGTTGCGCAGCTTGTCGAGCGAAGCTTCGTCCACGAGCCCGTGACGCGCGAAATGGCGCGCGGCGCCTTCGCCGCCCGCGTTGGAGCCGTCGCCGGCCGCCATCACTCGGGCCTGCATGTATTCGCCGAGCGTGGCCCACAGGCGCACGTCCCAGCGCGCTTTGTCCCCGCCCGCGCAAATCCAGTGCGCAAGGCCGATATGGTCGGGGTGGCAATGCGTGACGAGCACGCGAAGCACCGGCAGGCCTTCCAGCTGGTTCTCGAACACGGCTTCCCAGCGGGCCTTGATGGTGTCGTTGGTGATGCCGCAGTCCACCACGGTCCAGCCTTGCTGGCCGTCGATCTCATCGCGCAGCAGCCAGAGGTTGATGTGGTCGAGCGCGAACGGCAGCGGCATGCGCAGCCATTTCACGCCGGGCGCGACATCGAAGGCGAGGCCGGGCTCCGGCAGGGTGTCGGCGTAGGGATAGTCGAGCTGGTGTTCGAGGGCGTTCATTGGGGGTGTCTTCTCCTGTCGGCCAGAGTTAGCGCTTACTCTGGTCCCATGCAAAGCGGATCTCATTGTCGCCGGTTGCGCAACCGCGTACTTGACGATAACGTAAACGTCGATTCTATCGTCCCTTGCGCTGTCGTGCAGACAACAGCCGGGCCAGCCGCCTTTCGCACACCATGACGACCCAGTACACGATTACCGAACTCGCCCGGGAATTTGACGTTACACCGCGCGCGATCCGCTTCTACGAGGACCAGGGCCTGCTCGCGCCGAGCCGCGAAGGCGCGGGTGGCTTGAAGCGCGTATTTTCGGGGCGCGATCGCACGCGGCTGAAGCTGACGCTGCGCGGCAAGCGCCTTGGCTTCACGCTCTCGGAGATCCGCACGCTGCTCGACCTCTACGAGTCGCCGACCGACACGCTCCCGCAGCTCGAGGCGTTCCTCGACACGGTGGTGCATCACCGCGAGATACTCGAGCGCCAGCGAGCGGACCTCGACGCGACGCTCGAAGACCTCGCGCAGTACGAGGCCCAGGCGCGCGCGCTGCTCGACAGGAATGCGGCGCACGAACGCGCGGCGCACGAGAGCGATGCTCCCGCCGCCGCTCGCGCGAAAACCTGACGCTCGCGCTCGCGAAACGGGCATGGCCGCCATGAACCACTTCCCGAAACTGCTCTCTTCGCAGATCGGCTTCGATGTCGCGCAGACCATGCTCGACGGCTTCAACCGTCACTACCGCAACTTCTGTGACGCCGCGGCGAGGGCGCGGACGTTCTTCGAGGCAGCCGACTGGCGCGCCCTGCAACAGCTCGCGCGCGAGCGCATCGCCTCTTATGACGATCGCGTGAAGGAGTGCGTGGTCGCGCTCGAAGACGAATACGGCGCCGAGAGTATCGACGATGAAGTCTGGCAGCAGATCAAGCTGCACTACATTGGCCTGCTCACGACGCACCGGCAGCCCGAATGCGCGGAGACGTTCTTCAACTCCGTGTGCTGCAAGATCCTGCATCGCTCGTACTTCAACAACGATTTCATCTTCGTGCGGCCCGCCATATCGACCGAATACATCGAGAACGACGAGCCCGCCGCGAAGCCCACTTACCGCGCTTACTATCCGGGCAAGGACGGCGTCGCGGCGACGCTCGAGCGCATCGTCACGAACTTCCAGCTGGAGACGCCGTTCGAGGATCTCGGACGCGACGTCGACTGCATCATGCAGACGATGCTCGACACCTTCGGTGTGGTCGAGCCCAAGCCGAACTTCCAGATTCACGTGCTTGCGTCGCTTTTTTTCCGGCATAAAGGCGCGTATATCGTCGGGCGCATCATCAACGGCGATTTGCTCGCGCCGTTCGTCGTGCCGATTCGTCATGTGGAGTCGGGCAAGCTTGCGTTGGACGCGGTGCTGCTGCGCACGGAGCAGTTGCTCATCCTCTTCAGCTTCTCGCACTCGTATTTTCTGGTGGACATGGAAGTGCCGTCCGCCTACGTCGAGTTTCTGCGCACCATCATGCCGCGCAAGGCCAAGGGCGAAATCTACACGTCGCTCGGGTTGCAGAAGCAGGGCAAGAACCTGTTCTATCGCGACTTGCTGCACCACCTCTCGCATTCGAGCGACCGGTTCATTGTCGCGCCCGGCATACGCGGCATGGTGATGATCGTGTTCACTCTGCCTTCGTATCCGTACGTGTTCAAGGTCATCAAGGACAGCTTTCCTGCGCCGAAAGAGACCACGCGCGAGCAGGTCGAAGCGAAGTATCAGCTGGTGAAGCGTCACGACCGGCTTGGGCGCCTTGCCGACACGCTCGAATATTCGAGCGTGGCGCTGCCCATCGCGAGGCTCGACGAGGCGCTCGTGCGCGAGCTGGAAACGCTTGCGCCCTCCATGCTCGAGTACGAGGGCGATAACCTCGTGATCCGTCACGTCTACATCGAGCGGCGCATGGTGCCGCTCAATCTCTATCTGCAGAACGGCAGCGACGCCGAAGTCGAGCATGGCATCCGGGAATACGGTGACGCGATCAAGGACCTGCTGCGCGCGAATATCTTCCCGGGCGACATGCTGTACAAGAATTTCGGCGTGACGCGCAACGGCCGCGTGGTGTTCTACGACTACGACGAGATCGAATATCTCACCGATTGCAACGTGCGCGCGGTGCCGCCACCACGTAATGAGGAAGACGAACTATCGGGCGAGCCATGGTACGCAGTCGGCCCGCGCGACATCTTTCCGGAGACGTACGGCACGTTCCTGCTTGGCGATCCGCGCGTGAAGCGCGCATTTCTCGCCCATCACGCGGACTTCTTCGAGCCCGGGCTCTGGCAGGAGAGTCGCGCGAGGCTTATTGCGGGCGAAGTGCCGGACTGCTTTCCCTACGACGCATCGATTCGTTTTAGCGTGTGTTACCCCGAACGTTTCGCGCGTGAAGACGCGCCGGCCGCGCGCGTTGCTTGAGCGCGCGGCAAACAGGTTCAAACGGATTCAAACGGATTCATCAAGGAGCAGAAACATGAGTGAGACACAAAAGCAGGACGCCATCGTGATCGTCTCGGCGGCGCGCACGCCGGTGGCGGGTTTTCAGGGCGATTTCGCGGCGCTCACCGCGCCGCAGCTTGGCGCGGCGGCGATCGCGGCGGCCGTCGAGCGCGCGGGGTTGAAGCCCGAACAGATCGACGAGGTCGTGATGGGCTGCGTGCTGCCCGCGGGGCAGGGCCAGGCGCCCGCGCGCCAGGCGGCGCTCGGCGCGGGGCTGCCGCTCGCAGCCGGCGCGACGACCGTCAACAAGATGTGCGGCTCGGGCATGCGCGCGGCGATGTTCGCGCACGACATGCTGCTGGCGGGCTCGGCCGATGTGATCGTCGCGGGCGGCATGGAGAGCATGTCGAACGCGCCTTATCTGCTGCCGAAGGCGCGCGCCGGCATGCGCATGGGTCACGGACAGGTGCTCGACCACATGTTCCTCGACGGCCTCGAAGACGCCTATGACAAGGGCCGCTTGATGGGCACGTTCGCGGAAGAATGCGCGGGCGAGTACGACTTCTCGCGCGAACGCCAGGACGCATTCGCGATCGAGTCGCTCAAGCGCGCGAAACGCGCCAACGAGGACGGCTCGTTCGCATGGGAGATTGCGCCGGTGAAGGTGGCCTCGCGCGCGGGCGAAACGACCATCGAGCGCGATGAGCAGCCGTTCAAGGCCAATCTCGACAAGATCCCGACGCTCAAGCCTGCGTTCAGCAAAACCGGCACGGTGACGGCTGCGAATTCGTCGTCGATTTCGGACGGCGCGGCGGCGCTCGTGATGATGCGCGAATCGACGGCGAAGCAGCTCGGCCTCAAGCCGCTAGCTCGCGTGACGGGCCATTCCACCTTCGCGCAGCAGCCCGCGAAGTTCACGACGGCGCCGGTGGGCGCGATCAGGAAGCTGTTCGAGAAGACCGGCTGGACGGCGAGCGACGTCGATCTCTACGAGATCAACGAGGCCTTTGCCGTGGTCACGATGGCCGCGATGAAGGAGCACGATCTGCCGCACGAGAAGGTCAACGTGAACGGCGGCGCGTGTGCGCTCGGTCACCCGATCGGCGCTTCGGGCGCGCGCATTCTCGTGACGCTGATCGGCGCGTTGCGCGCACGCGGCGGCAAACGCGGCGTGGCGACGCTGTGCATTGGCGGCGGAGAAGCCACGGCGATGGGCGTCGAACTGCTGTAGGCTAGCGCCAGAAGAAGCGCGCCTTTTGCAAAGCGGGGAGGCGGCGCGCTGCAGCGGTTTCAATGCACAGACAAGCAAGGTGACGAGATGAAAACAGCGTTGATCGTGGGCGCGTCGCGGGGCCTGGGTCTCGAGTTCGCGCGGCAGTATGCGAAGGCCGGCTGGCGCGTGCTGGCCACGGCGCGCGGGCCCGAAGCGCTCGAAGCCTTGCGCGCCATCGGCGCGCAGACCTTCCAGCTCGACATTGCGCAGCCGGACGAGATTACGGCGCTCGGCTGGAAGCTCGACGGCGAGCGCCTCGACGTGGCGCTCGTCGTCTCCGGCGTCTATGGCCCGCGCACCGAGGGCGTGGAGAGCGTCTCGGCCGAGGACTTCGAATACGTGATGAACACCAACGTGCGGGGCCCGATGCAACTGATCCCCGTCCTGTTGCCGCTCGTCGACGATGCCCACGGTGTGCTCGGCGTGCTGTCGAGCCGCATGGGCAGCATTGCGGAGACCACGGGCACGACGGGCTGGCTCTATCGCGCGAGCAAGGCCGCGCTCAACGACGTGCTGAAGATCACCTCGCTGCAAACGCGCCGCGCGACCTGCGTCGCGCTGCATCCGGGCTGGGTGCGCACCGACATGGGCGGCGCGCACGCGGCGATCGACCCGGCGGTGAGCGTCGCCGGCATGCGCGAGGTGATGGCCGAGGCGGCCGCCGCGCGCGACGTCTTCAACGGCCGCTTCTTCCAGTACGACGGCACCGAGCTCGACTGGTAAAGCGCCGCGCGTCTGCGCTACGCTTGCGGCCTCTCGCAACGGAGCCTTGACCCATGAACGCCGAAACCGCGCACACTGCACGGCCTGCCGATTGTCCCTGCGGCGGTGTAGCGCCCAACCAGAAGGCGCTCGCCAAGGCGCCGCGCTACGCACAATGCTGTGGCCGTTTCATCGACGACGCGGCGGTGCCCGCCACGGCGCTCGAGCTGATGCGCTCGCGCTACACGGCCTATGTGCTGGGCGACGAGCCTTATCTGCGCTCGACGTGGGCGCCCGAAACCTGTCCCGCCGATCTCGACGTCGATCCCGCAGCCGAAGGCGCCCCGCGCTGGCTGGGTCTTGTCGTGAAGCGCCACGAACAGCGCGACGACGCGCACGCGATCGTCGAATTCGTCGCACGCTACAAAACGGGCGGCCGGGCGTTCCGGCTACACGAAACGAGCCGCTTCACGCGCGGCGACGACGGCCGCTGGCGTTATGTTGACGGCGACGTTTCGGCAGGCTAACGAATAACTGACTGCCGCCGAAAATTGCCGCAGCGGATTCCCGCCCCAGTTCGCCGTCATGGCGCCGGAAATAATGCCTTTGCAAACAAACGCTTACTGAATAATCGCGCGACTGTTGCCGCCGCACGACGCTCGCCACCCGGACCTTTTTAAAAAACTCGCACGTTCGCCACGAACCCAACGCCGTGCGTGCGCCACGCCTCATAGGGCTGCGGACGGTTGGCACGCCTTATGCCGGGTTACCCCTGAATTGCACAACAAATATTTGTCGTGCGAGTATCTAATCACGGTGCCCGGCACGATACGTAAGTGCATAGTGAAAAAGCTTTTTCGCATGTGCATGTGTCGACTGAAAACGGGTGCTGGCGGCGGGTCTGATCGACGATAGAACTGCGCCGCTCAGGTGTTCCGATCGATGTAATTCCCCGTTACGGGTCACACCTTCGCTCCTGCCTTCGCGGCCAGGCGCAACGGTGTCTCGTTTTGCCCTGAAAGGGCTGAAGCACGGGTTAAGGTCGGACGGATGTCGGATTCACAGCAGCAGGTCTTTTGCAGGTGGTGTAGCGCATGGCGTTCAGGAAGCTCCTTACCGGATGGGTCGTAGCCGGCACCGCGTGCGTGCTTTCGGTTGCTCACGCAGCGTCGCTTTCCGATCCGGCAAGTGCGAGCGCGAACCCGCAACTCGCCGCCAATGCCACGGCCACGCATTCCGCCAACGCTCCCCAATCCAGCCTCGCAGGCGGTCCCCTCGGTAGCGCCAACGTGCCGCGTATTGCGCTCGACGACGCGTATCTGCCCGTCGTGCCCGCCAGCATGAACGCGCAGGTGATCCGCGTTCCCGTGGATGCATCCGGCGACGTCACGCTCGAAACCACGATTTACCGCCCGAACGGCCCCGGACCGTTCCCGATGGTGATCTTCAACCACGGCAAGATTCCCGGCGACCCGCACCTCCAGGCTCGCAGCGACCCGCTCTCGTTCGCGCGCGAATTCGTGCGCCGCGGCTATGTCGTCGTCGCGCCGAACCGCCAGGGCTTTGCGGATTCGGGCGGCTCGTATCAGCAGGACGGCTGCGACGTCGCGAGCAACGGCCGCGGCCAGGCGGCCGATGTCGCTTCGACCATCGCGTACATGTCGAAGCAGCCCTATGTCGACGCGAGCCAGATCATCGTCGCGGGCACCTCGCACGGCGGCCTTGCCACCATGGCCTATGGCACCGAGGCGGCCAACGGCGTGCGCGCGCTCATCAACTTCTCGGGCGGCCTGCGCCAGGACGCCTGCACGGGCTGGCAGAACAACCTGACTCAGGCGTTCGGTGACTACGGCGGCAAGGCCCGCGTGGCCTCGCTCTGGCTCTACGGCGACAACGACTCGGTCTGGTCGCCCGATCTCGTCACGAAGATGTTCGCCGCCTACCGCGACGCGCAAACGGACGAGAATCGCCCGGCCGCGACGGCGAAGCTCGTGGACTTCGGCGCGTACAAGAACGACGCGCATCGCCTCGTGGGCGATCGCGACGGCGTGAAGATCTGGTGGCCCACGGTCGAGGCGTTCCTCGCCAACCGGGGGCTGCCGACGGCGGTGCAGTACCGCGTGGCCACGCAAGGCGCGCCCCGCGGCACCGGCTTCGCGCAGATCGACTCGGTCGGTGCGGTGCCTTTCGTCGATCAGGCGGGCCGCGACGGTTATCGCAACTTCCTCAAGCAGTATCCGAGCCGCGCCTTCGCGGTGTCCGACTCCGGCGCATGGTCGTGGGCCGAAGGCGGCGACAATCCGATGGCCGTTGCGATCTCGAACTGTGAAAAACACAGCTCCGATCCATGCCGCCTCTATGCTGTCAACAACACGGTGGTCTGGAACAACGGCGGCACGCAGACCGCTCAGACCGAAGACAGCGACACAACGCGCGCCACGGCGGACAACAACGCCGAGGACAGCGACCACCCGCTGGCGAGCCGGTAAGGCGCGTTGCCTGGCGACTGCCGGGCTCACACTCTCCATCGCATCCGAAGCTTGCGGCCCCAAAGCGGGCCGCTTTGCTTTTGCACGGGCCGCTTGGCTTTCTGGTTCCGCCCGCCA
This sequence comes from Paraburkholderia sp. CNPSo 3274, assembly GCF_024206475.1. Taxonomy (GTDB): domain Bacteria; phylum Pseudomonadota; class Gammaproteobacteria; order Burkholderiales; family Burkholderiaceae; genus Paraburkholderia. The sequence goes on along the minus strand of NZ_JAMBPR010000006.1, from coordinate 104,697 downwards.
TCTCCTCGGTTGCAACCTGTTGTGTCGCCCCATATTGTCTGACTTTCGCGCACCTGCGCGCTTGCTACGCGTCGCCAAAAATATCCGGGGCACCGTCCCACGTTCTGCAATTTCGCACCGGCGCGCAGATTTTTTTGCATAAGGCGGGTTCACTTTGCCGTCGTCATCTCCGCGCATTTCTGGTCTTTATTTTTCTTCCGGCCGGAGTTGTCCCGAACGGCTCGAAACGCCGCGCCGCCGCGCGTTGGCAGGCGATTTTGGGGGTAGTGCATTGCGGCAGCTAACACGTTAATCTCGGTCCCGCTGTCGTATCGGGAGTCGTATTTGAATTCGCTATCGAACCCTGCGCACCCTGCGCACCTTGCCCGCGAAGATCGCGCCGCGACCGACTGGGTCGCTCGCAGCCTGCGAGCCGTGTGGCACCCCTGCACCCAGATGAAACATCACGAGCGCCTGCCGCTCGTGGCGGTCGCGCGGGGCGTTGGCCCGTGGCTGCACGACCGCGAGGGCCGCCGTTATCTGGATGCGATCAGTTCGTGGTGGGTGAACCTCTTCGGCCACGCCAATCCTTCGATCAATGCCGCGCTCAAGGCGCAGCTCGACACGCTCGAGCACGTCATGCTCGCGGGCTGCACGCACGAGCCCGCCGTGGAGCTCGCCGAGCGGCTTTCGGCGCGCACGGGCGGCGTGCTCGGTCACGCGTTCTTCGCTTCCGATGGCGCGTCGGCCGTCGAAATCGCGCTCAAGATGAGCTTTCATTCGTGGCGCAACCGCGGCGAGGGCGGCAAGCGCGAATTCGTCTGTCTGGCCAACAGCTATCACGGCGAGACCATCGGCGCGCTCGGCGTCACCGATGTGAAGCTCTTCAGGGATGCTTACGATCCGCTGCTGCGTCACGCACATGTGGTCGCTTCGCCCGACGCGCGCGCGGCGCAACCCGGCGAAACGGCGGCGGATGTCGCGGCCCGCGCGTTGGCCGATGTCGAGCGTCTTTTCATCGAGCGCGAAGGGCGTATCGCCGCGCTGATCGTCGAGCCCCTCGTGCAGTGCGCCGCCGGCATGGCGATGCACGATCCCGCGTATCTCAAGGGCCTGCGCGATCTGTGCGACCGCCATCGCGTGCACCTGATCGCCGATGAAATCGCCGTGGGCTGTGGGCGCACCGGCACGTTCTTCGCGTGCGAGCAGGCGGCCATATGGCCCGATCTGCTCACGCTTTCGAAGGGCATTAGCGGCGGCTATCTGCCGCTTTCGATCGTACTTTCGCGCGACGCGATCTACGAGTCGTTCTACGACGACGACACGACGCGCGGCTTCCTCCATTCGCATTCGTACACGGGCAACCCGCTCGCGTGCCGCGCGGCGCTCGCCACGCTCGACTTGTTCGAGCGCGATGACGTGCTGGTTGCGAACGCGCGCAAATCGGCGCAACTGCGCGAATTGTTCGATCCGTTCGCCGCGCATCCGCTCGTGCGCAACCTGCGCCAGTGCGGCACGATTCTCGCGTTCGACGTAGCGCTCGAAGACTCGCAGCGCGCGGCGACGTTTTCGCGCCGCTTCTTCGAAAACGCACTGCAGCGCGAACTGCTCCTGCGCCCGATCGGCACGACGGTCTATGTCATGCCGCCGTATATTCTGGACAACGAAATGCAGGCGTTCCTCGCCACACGCACGCGCGAGACTTTCGACGCCACCGTCGCGGAGGACCTCTGATATGGCATTGCTTGATACCCTCGAACAGGGCTTGCGCGACATCGACGCGCGCGGCCTGCGCCGCCGCCGCCGCACCGCCGACACGCCTTGCAGCGCCCACATGCAGGTGGATGGCCGCGCGACCATCGGCTTTGCCAGCAACGACTATCTCGGTCTTGCCGCACACCCGCAACTGGTCGCGGCCATCGCAGAAGGCGCGCGGCGTTACGGCGCGGGCAGCGGCGGCTCGCATCTGCTCGGGGGCCACTCGCGCGCACACGCACAGCTCGAAGACGATCTCGCGGCATTCGCGGGCACCTTCGTCGATGCGCCGCGCGCGCTGTACTTCAGCACCGGCTACATGGCGAACCTGGCCGTGCTCACCGCGCTCGCGGGACGCGGCACGACGATCTTTTCCGATGCGCTCAACCACGCGTCGCTGATCGACGGCGCGCGGCTCTCACGCGCCGACATCGAGATCTATCCGCATGCCGACATGGCGGCGCTCGCCGCGATGCTCGAAGCCTCCGACGCGAGCGCAAAATTGATCGTGAGCGACACGGTGTTCAGCATGGACGGCGATGTCGCGCCGCTCGCGCGTCTCGTCGAACTCGCGGAAAAGCATGGCGCGTGGCTCGTGGTCGACGACGCGCACGGTTTCGGCGTACTTGGCCCGCAAGGCCGCGGCGCGCTCGCGCAAGCCGCGCTGCGCTCGGAACATCTCGTGATGGTCGGTACGCTCGGGAAGGCGGCGGGCGTTTCGGGCGCGTTCATCTGCGCGCATGGCACCGTGATCGAGTGGCTCGTGCAGCGTGCGCGGCCATACATCTTCACCACGGCCTCGTCGCCGGCGGTTGCGCATGCGGTGTCCGCGAGCCTGCGTTTGATCGAAGGCGCGGAGGGCGATGCCCGCCGCGCCCATCTCAAGCATCTGATCGCGCGCACGCGTGCGCTGCTCAACGATACCTGCTGGCAGCCCGTCGATTCGCATACCGCCGTGCAGCCGCTCGTCATCGGCGCGAACGAAGCGACGCTCGCGTTGCAGGCCGCGCTGGAGCGCGATGGCCTGTGGGTGCCCGCCATTCGTCCGCCCACCGTGCCCGAAGGCACGTCGCGGCTGCGCATTTCGCTCTCCGCTGCGCATTCGGACGCCGACCTCGACCGGCTGAACGCATCGCTGCAGCGCGCGAGCCACGAAGCGCAGGAGTTGGCGCAATGACGGTTTCGCTTTTCGTCACCGGCACCGATACCGAGATCGGCAAGACCTTCGTGAGCGCGGCGCTCCTGCGCGGCTTCGCTCACGCGGGGCTGCGCGCCACGGCGCTCAAGCCGATTGCCGCGGGCGCTTACGAACGCGATGGCGTCTGGCACAACGAGGACGCCGATCAGCTCGACGCGGCCGCGAGCGTGCTGCTGCCGCCCGAGATCCGCACGCCGTTTCTGCTCAAGGAGCCCGCCGCGCCGCACATTGCTGCCGCGCTCGAAGGCGTGACGCTCGATATGGCGCGCATTGTCGATTGCTACGAGGCGGCCTGCGAGCGCGCGGATGCCATCGTCGTGGAAGGCGTGGGCGGCTTTCGCGTGCCCCTCACGCCGACCGAAGACACCGCCGATCTCGCCGTCGCGCTCGGTCTGCCCGTGGTGCTCGTGGTGGGCATGCGACTCGGCTGCATCAGCCACGCGCTGCTCACGGCCGAAGCGATTGCCGCGCGCGGATTGAAGCTCGCGGGCTGGGTCGCGAACCGTATCGACCCGGCCATGACGTTCCCCGAAGAAAACATCGCCGCGTTGCGCGAGCGTCTCGCCGCGCAGTACGGCGCGCCGCTCGTCGGTGTCGTGCCGCATATGCGCGGTGCGGGCGCCGACGACGCAGCCGAACATCTGAACATCGACGCGTTGCTCGCGCGCCTGCGCGCCGACGCTTAATGCACAGTCAAGCACAGCCACGCACAGCCACGCACAGCCACGCACAGCCACGCACAGTCACGCACAGTCACGTAAAGAAGGACCACGACACCATGACGCAAACCCACATCGACATTACCTCGCTGAAGGCCACCGCGCCGAGCGCCCATGCCGCCGCCGAAGCCGCCGCGCGCTGGAAAGTCGCCGACGTCGCCGCGCTCTACGAGCTGCCGTTCAACGACCTGATGTTCCGCGCGCAGCAGGTGCATCGCGAGCATTTCGACGCGAACGCCGTGCAGCTTTCCACGCTCCTCTCGATCAAGACCGGCGGCTGCGAGGAAGACTGCGCGTACTGCCCGCAATCGGCGCATCACGACACGGAACTGGAGGCTGGCAAGCTGATGGAAGTCGACGCCGTGCTGGACGCGGCGCGCGCGGCCAGGGCCAACGGCGCGACGCGCTTTTGCATGGGCGCGGCGTGGCGCAATCCGAAGGACCGCCATCTGGAGCCGATCAAGGACATGATCCGCGGCGTGAAGGCGATGGGTCTGGAAACCTGCGTGACGCTCGGTATGCTCGAAGATCATCAGGCGAAGGCGCTGGCCGACGCGGGCCTCGACTACTACAACCATAACCTCGATACGTCGCCGGAGTTCTACGGCAAGATCATTTCGACGCGTACCTACGAGGACCGCCTCGAGACGCTCGAACGTGTGCGCGACGCGGGCATCAACGTGTGCTGCGGCGGCATCGTCGGCATGGGCGAGTCGCGCCGCGAGCGCGCAGGCCTGATCGCCCAGCTCGCGAACATGGAGCCGTATCCGGAGTCGGTGCCCATCAACAATCTCGTGCAGGTCGCGGGCACGCCGCTCGAAGGCACCGAACCGATCGACCCGTTCGAATTCGTGCGTACGATCGCCGTGGCGCGCATCACGATGCCCAAGGCGATGGTGCGTCTCTCGGCGGGCCGCGAGCAGATGGACGACGCGCTCCAGGCACTGTGCTTCATGGCGGGCGCGAACTCGATTTTCTACGGCGACCAGCTGCTCACCACGAGCAACCCGCAGGCGCAAGCCGACCGCAAACTGCTGCAGCGTCTGGGCATCACGGCGCAGGCCGCGCAGCATCTGAGCGCCGACGACCACGACCATCACGGTCATTCGCACGGCGGCTGCGGCCACTGCGAGTGACGTTTCGCACGTCGCCAAAAGCAAAAACGCCAGGCTTTGAAGCCTGGCGTTTTTGATTGTCCAACGGAAGTGCCGGGCGTTACGCGTAAGCCGCGCGCCGGCGCCCCGCGAGCACGAGATAGCACAGCGCGCCGATCACGAGCGAAGGCAGCGTCGCGCCGAGGTTCGGCAGCCACTGGTTGAGCGCCTGATACGCGCCGAAACCGACCAGCCACGCGACGAACGCGCTCACGTGCCAGCCGCCCGAATAGCCGTAGGCGCCGTTCAGATCGGCGAGCGCCTGCGTGTCGATACGGCGGCGGCGCACGATGAAGTGATCGGCGAGCACCACGCCAAAGAGCGGCGCGAACACCGAGCCGATGAAGAGCAGGAAGTTCTCGTACTTCGCCATCGGCACGACGAGGCCGATCAGTGTGCAGAGCGCGCCGAACGCCGCCGAGAGCCAGGGCACGCTGGCGCGCGTCCAGAACGTGCCGGTCGAGACCGCGGCCGAGTGGATATCGGCGAAGGCATTGTCGATTTCGTCGATCAGCACGAGCAGCAGCGCGAAGCCGCCGCCGGCCTGCGCGAGCGCCGTGGTGAGGAGCGCGTCGCCGCCGCCCGCGGCGAGGCCGTAGATGGCGCCGAGCGCATAGAACCACAGATTCGCGATGCCATAGCCGAACAGCGTGCCGCGGAAGGTTTCGCCCGCTTTGCGGCCGAAACGCGTGTAGTCGGCGATGAGCGGCAGCCACGAGAGCGGCATCGCAACCACGAGGTCGATGGCGCTGCCAAACGGCATTTCGCCCGTGCCGGGGCGGCGCATCAGCGCGCCCACGTCCTGCTTCACGAGCAGGCTCCACGTGAGCCAGGCCGCGCCCGCGAGCAGCAGCCAGATGCCCCAGGTGCGCAGGAAACGCCGCACGAACGAGAGTGGGCCGCTCACGGCGAGCAGCGTGGCGAGCACGCCGAAGATCACGGTCCAGACGAGCGGCATCGAGAGGCCGAAGGCTTGCCTGGCGAGCGCATCGGCGGAATCGCGCATCACGATGATTTCGAACGAGCCCCAGCCCACGAGCTGCACCATGTTGATGACGGCCGGCACCGACACGCCGCGAACGCCGAGCGTCGGGCGCAGCGACGACATGGCGGCGAGGCCCGTGTCCGTGCCGATTACGCCGGCGAGCCCGAGCAGCACGACGCCGATCACGCTGCCGATGACGATGGCCATGAGCGCGTGGGGCAGCGAGAGGCCCGGCACGAGCAGCGCGCCCGCCTGCGCGACCAGGAGGCCGATGCCGAGCGAAAACCACAGCGCGAAGGCGTCGCCGGTGCGGAACTGACGGCGCGCGTCGGGCACGGGGACGTTCGGCGCGTAGGTGGAGCCGGCCTGGCCGGCGTGCGAATCTTGAGTCATGTGGAACGCTTTCCTCTATATCGTCTGTTTTGTCTGTTTTGTCCGGTTGCTTTAGCTTGAGCGGCTCTACCCGCGCTTCGCGCCGCGGCGCACGCTGTCATAATGCACGACTGCATCCGGTGCGGCGGGCCGTTTTGTGGCGTCGGGCGCTGTGTCCCCGAATCTGTCACGAACGAGCGGCCAGCCGGAAAGCCGTCATTATCGCGAAAACGTCATGTTTGAAGAAACCCGTGCCAACGTCCCGCTCGCCGAACGGCTGCGCCCGCGCTCCATCGACGAGGTCATCGGCCAGAAGCATCTGCTTGGGCCCAACAAGCCGCTGCGCGTCGCGTTCGAGTCCGGCGAAGCGCATTCGATGATCCTCTGGGGGCCGCCGGGCGTGGGCAAGACCACGCTCGCGCGCCTCATGGCCGATGCCTTCCACGCCGAATTCATCGCGCTCTCGGCGGTGCTCTCGGGCGTAAAGGACATCCGCGAGGCCGTGGAGCAGGCGCAACTGCATCGTGCGCGTGGCCATCAGACGCTCGTGTTCGTCGACGAGGTCCACCGGTTCAACAAGAGCCAGCAAGACGCCTTCCTGCCGCATGTGGAGTCGGGCCTGTTCGTGTTCATCGGCGCGACGACGGAAAACCCGTCGTTCGAGGTGAACAGCGCATTGCTTTCTCGCGCCGCCGTGTATGTGCTCAAGAGCCTCGACGAGGAGGAGCAGGGCGAACTGCTCGCCCGCGCGAGCAAGGAATTGGGCGGCCTGACCTTCACGGACGAAGCAAAGAAGGCGTTGATCGGTTCCGCGGACGGCGACGGTCGCAAGCTCCTGAACAACCTCGAAATCGTCGCGCGCGCGGCCGCTCAGCAAAAGAAGACCGAGATCGACGGCGAACTGCTCGGCAGCGCGCTAGCGGAAAACCTGCGCCGCTTCGACAAAGGCGGCGACGCGTTCTACGACCAGATCAGCGCACTCCACAAGTCGGTGCGCGGCAGCAACCCGGACGGCGCGCTCTACTGGTTCTGCCGCATGCTCGACGGCGGCGCGGACCCGCGTTATCTCGCGCGGCGCATCGTGCGCATGGCGTGGGAGGACATCGGCCTCGCCGATCCGCGTGCCGGGCGCATCACGCTCGACGCCGCCGAGACCTACGAGCGCCTCGGCTCGCCCGAAGGCGAACTCGCGCTCGCCCAGGCCGTGATCTATCTGGCGGTCGCGCCGAAGTCGAACGCGGGCTACAACGCCTATAACGAGGCGCGGCGCTTTGTGAGCAAGGACCAGTCGCGCGCGGTGCCCATCCATCTGCGCAACGCGCCGACCAAGCTCATGAAGGAACTGGGCTACGGCCACGAGTACCGTTACGCGCATGACGAACCCGACGCCTACGCGGCCGGCGAGACGTATCTGCCCGATGGCATGCGCGAACCGCGCTGGTATCAGCCCACGCCGCGCGGGCTGGAGGGCAAGATCGGCGAAAAGCTCGCGCGTCTTGCCGACCTCGACGCGCAATGGCGCGATGAGCACCGCGATGAACTCCGCGAGAGGAAGCGCAAGGGCTGAATCGCCCTGAACAACGGCGATGCCCGCCGCGCCGGGATGCCCTGGCCGGTGCGTTAAAATCGTCCCTTCACACAACGAAACTGCGTCTCACAATCCCATGCTCGACATCCAGCTGCTGCGCAAAGACCTCGACGGCGTCGCGAAGCGCCTCGCCGACCGCGGCTACACCCTCGACGTCGCGGCGTTTTCCGCGCTCGAAGCGGAACGCCGCGCCATCCAGACCCGCACCGAAGAGCTCCAGGCACGCCGCAACAGCCTGTCGAAGCAGATCGGCGCGATGAAAGGCCGCGGCGAGGACACCTCGGCGGTCATGGCCGACGTGGGCGGCATCGGCGACGAGATGAAGACGTCGGCCGCCAAGCTCGAGGAGATCCAGTCGAAGCTCTCGGACCTGCTGCTCGGCGTGCCGAACCTGCCGCACGAGAGCGTGCCCGCGGGCAAGGACGAGGCCGACAACGTGGAAGTGCGCCGCTGGGGCACGCCGCGCACGTTCGCCTTCGAAGTGAAGGATCACGTGGACGTCGGCACGCCGCTGGGGCTGGACTTCGAGACGGGCGCGAAGCTCTCGGGCGCACGCTTCACGATGCTGCGCGGCCAGATCGCGCGCCTGCACCGCGCGCTCGCGCAGTTCATGATCGACACGCACACGCTCCACCACGGCTACACGGAAACGTACACGCCCTACATCGTCAACCCGGAAATCCTGTACGGCACGGGCCAACTGCCCAAGTTCGCCGATGACATGTTCCGCGTGGAAAAGGGCGGCGGCGAGAACACGGTCACGCAGTACCTCATCTCGACCTCGGAAATCTCGCTCACGAACACGGTGCGCGAGAGCATCGTGGAAGGCAGCGCGCTGCCGATCAAGCTCACGGCGCACTCGCCGTGCTTCCGCTCGGAAGCCGGTTCGTATGGCCGCGACACGCGCGGCATGATTCGTCAGCACCAGTTCGACAAGGTCGAGATGGTGCAGATCGTTGCGCCCGAAACGTCGTACGACGCGCTCGAGCAGATGGTCGTTCATGCTGAAGCCATCTTGCAGAAGCTCGGCCTGCCGTATCGCGTCATCACGCTGTGCACGGGCGACATGGGCTTCTCGGCCACCAAGACCTATGACCTCGAAGTGTGGCTGCCCGCGCAGAACACGTATCGCGAGATTTCGAGCTGCTCGAACACGGAAGCGTTCCAGGCGCGCCGCATGCAGGCGCGCTACCGCAACGCGCAGGGCAAGCCGGAACTCGTACACACGCTCAATGGCTCGGGCCTCGCCGTGGGCCGCACGCTGGTTGCCGTGCTGGAGAACTATCAGGAAGCCGACGGCTCGGTCAAGGTGCCGGAAGTGCTGCGGCCGTATATGGGCGGCGTGGCGCGTCTCGAAGCAGGCGCCTGAGGCGCTGTCTCGCGCGCAGAACGTTTGAATTCCTTGCCCTCGAAACTTTTTCCAATGAGGGCTTGCAAAATTCAAAACATGTTCTATAATCTTCGCTTCTCCGGTTGCCGACCAACGCCGGGGAAGCAGTAAAAAAGCAGTACCCCGGAGAGGTGGCAGAGTGGTCGAATGTACCTGACTCGAAATCAGGCGTACGGTTTCCCCGTACCGTGGGTTCGAATCCCACCCTCTCCGCCAGATTCATGGCGAAAGCCCCGTCTAGTCAATGACTTACGGGGCTTTCGTTTTTTCGACCCACAAAATAACCCACGTAGCGGTCGCCGACTCGCGACGGCGCATGTGGCAATGGCTGTCTCCACACCGATACATGGTGTGTCAAACCGTTGACCTTGCGTAAGGTCCGAAGACCACCCGTCGCGAATCGGTGTGGTGGCACATGCAGGCTACTGCGCCATCACAAGGCGGTTAATTTAAGAATCGGATGCTATTGAGCAATCGGATGATTTGAGGCAATACGGTTTCATTGGGATGGGCTAGGTACATAACTGTATCGTCCAATCCGCATAGAGCCTTAGTACCGTGAACCAGGCAAAACGTAAACCCACGAGTGCGTCTATCCTCGTCCCCAAATGTTTGATCCTGGGTAATTCCAGCCCCATCCCATCCTTTCCCTTGCAGTAAATATAATTTTGTATTAACGGCTCCCGCATCTCCGCCAGCATCAATCATCCATTTTCCATTTTTTTTGGATGCGCCGGACAAATCAGAGAGATTGCTTGCATCAACATCGGTATGGCAGTCGAATTTAATTTTTGTGTCAAATGGATGCTTGGAGTCTTGAGAAATTGTTGATGTGTAAATAGCGGAATGTGGCGTGCTTTCATTATCAATGGAAATTTTTCCATTATAGGGATCGCTCAGATTGAAATTACATTGATCTAAAGTTACCTGAAGTTCAACGGCGGACTTGCTGTATGCATAGTTGGTGAATAAGCAGGCTGCAAGCATCAAAAAACAATATTTCATCACATATTTCTCCGCTCATAACCTGAGGGGTTATCCCAGCCTTGGCCTTCAGAACGAGGAAAGAGTGTCCCGTCCGCAAGGACTATCAATGCAGATGTATAGGCTTGATATCTTGCCAATATTCCATTGACGCGAGCAATTTTTGCGGTGTCCTTCGGTGCGCTACCAAAATTAACCGTGGCAGCTACTTGCCCATAGCTTTGACAACTGTAATAAATTACAGGCTGGAAACCAGGTTTGGTGATATTTTGAATTTGAAGAGCCAATATTGGGAATTTGTCAGCATACACCGCCGCCTTCGTCCATGCCCAATACGCGCCCGCGCTTTCAGTGGCTGAAATTGCTTTGTCGCCCGCATCTTCACGCCATTGAAGAATTTGTGCTGTTAGCGTGGGGTGCTTGCCGTCTTGCAGGGGGGCATTAGTTCCATCCTTGTCAGCCATTTTCGCCGATTCGCTTAACTCTTTCTTCAAAGCATCAGGGATTTTTCGGCCAATAAATTCCCAATATTTTACGTAGTTATCTGGCCAGGTGAGTTGAAGAAAACCACGACCGTCCCAGGGCCAGTATTTAGCTAAACGATTGTTTTCGTGCAATTTACTAAACCATTGGGTTTCCTCCATTGCGTTCGCAAGAAAAGCAGCCATGCGCCACGGGCGAGGTGAAATACCGAATTTCTGCATTGCCCCGTTGAGGGAGGCTAAATTTTGACCAACAAGGCGCTTTGTTACTTCCATGACTTTTATTTGTTCGGAAGTCCAATATCCCGGGACATGTGGTGGTTTGGCGTAGCGCAGTGCCGACATTGGCAGCATACTGAGCAATTCGCTTTCACTGAGCCAGCCGCACTTTCTGAAATGCCGGATGAACGCGAGTGGATGAAAGAACCAGAGATTTCCCCCGGCGGTCAAACCGGTCACGTCCCAGAACTGAACCTCCTTGAGGTACTTGAGGAACTTGTTGTAGCCGTCGTCGTTGCCGTGATAGAAGCCGCCTTCATCGCGCAACTTTGCGTAGCGCGTCTCGTTGTTCGTGCTGTCCCATTCGCTGGGCGCGTAGCAGATAAAACCACGTAGCGCCTGCCGTACCGTGTTTTCGAGTATGAGGTAGGTTGACAGCGGCTGCATCTTCCCGGCCTCCGTCACATCCTCTATCACCGGAGGCTCGTTGCCCGGCCCAGCATCCTTGACGAGTTTCTTCAGCACGTCGATATCACACATGCCGTTGCTGTCGAAGGGCGTGTTGCCATCGGTAACCTTTTGCCAGCCCATAAACTCCGGGAAATCCGCGTCGGACAGTTTCTTGATTGCCGCGTTGCTGATATCGATGTAGCCCTGCTTCCCGCTTGCATAAGTCACGTACGCCCATGTCAACGGCGTCGCGGCTGAGGACCGGACACGCCCGAAGCGCAGCATCTCGTACCCGTCACTCGGGCATGCGTAAAGGGCCGTCGCACGCGTGTAAAGATCGTATTCGTAACCTGCTTCGGGCACCGGCTCCGGCGTCAGCAGCGTGCGGACACCGTTCGCCGCGATGCTCCAGACGTTGGTGTATTTCGTCCCGTTGCAGAAATATGTCTCGACCGCCAGCGGCAGATCGTTCCTGCCCTCGTGGCCCGACTTGAACTCGATCCCCTGCAGCTTGCTGTCCGCCCCGGTGTAGGGCGGTTGCGCATGGAATGACTGGCCGCCAGGGATCGTGTAATAGGCATGTCCCCAGCAGTCCGTGCCTTTTGGCGTATCCGGCGCGGGATGGCCAAGCTGCGTGTGATTGAAGTAGGCAGCGAAATCATCCGGCACCATGAAAATTTCAAAGTGCAGATGGGTTCGCCCCTCATACTGTCCCAGGTAACCCAGAATGTCCTTGCGACGCACCCTTTTGCCGTCGCCCTTTGCCGCTTGTGTGGCCTTCCCCTTCCGGGTGTCGCCGGTCGGCATGTGCAGAAAATTGGCCAGCCCCTTCGCGTCGTATCCGAACGTGTGGTACTCGGCCAGTGGCAGCAGATGCATGTAGAGCGAATAGAACGTCAGCTTGCGACCGTCACCCGTTTCGGCCATGTGCCGGAGCAGCACAAACCCCACATGGCTGTTGTCAGGGTCAATCGCGTGCTGGCAGACCCGGTAGGCCACCACCTCGCCGTCGGCGATGGCATAAACCGCGCCGTGCATGTCGGGTGAGAGATGCACGCCGCAGTGTCGGCGGCGGTCAAAGGCGATCGGATAGATGCCGTGAAAGAGTTCAAACTCGTCCACGGCGTCCATCATCGGGTCAGGTTTGCTGGGATCGAGCTTCGATGGGTCCAGTTGTGGCAGAAAAGGCGGGCTGATAATCATGGCAGATTCGCGTTCCTGTTAAGTGGGTGCGGATTACCTCAACGAACACTAGCCCGAACAGGAAAGCGGAGACAACAGGGCGGGACTGATTTTTGTCAACAATTGTCAGCAATAGCTTACATAGCGTTAGTAAATAAGATTGGTGCGGTATACGGCGACACGGCGATTTGATGGAAGGCCCACCAGCATTGGGGTCTGCGGATTGCGGCGGATTCTCGCGGCACGACTCCCGGCGGGCACCCTCTCCGCCAGATTCAGAAAACCCCTGCACGCTTGACCGCTGCAGGGGTTTTTGCTTTTCTGCTCTTGTTCCGGTGTGCATACCGGAGCGCATTTTCACTTGCGCATGTGGCCGCGCATCTCCAGCGCATGCAGGTAGGTGCCCGAGATCGACGATGCGCCGTGATGCACGATCTTCTCGTCGATGAGCGCCCACACCGACTTGCCCGCGGCGCGCACGCGCCGGCAAAACGATAAATCTTCCGAGAGGTACACGCCTTTCTCACTAACGGTGTCGAAGAACGCATGGAACTTGCCGTGCGGCAGGTAGCCCGCGTACTGCGCGGGGGGCCGGTAAAGCGCCGTATGTGCGGCGATCGCCTCCAGCGCGTCGCGCCGCACGAGGAAGATGCCCGTGCCGACATGACTTACTTCGGCCCAGCCGTCGGATACGACGCTGCTGCCCGCTTGATCCGCGAGGACCGCCGTGTAGTCCACGGTCTCTTCCTGCCATTCGCGCAGCGTGAGCCCGACGTCGGCGCTCGTGATCCGCTGTTCCCGGTCGAAAAAGCGGTACGGGCGGGCAATGCCGGCCACGGGCTTGTCGCCGGCGAGCAGGCGCAGAACCGCTTCGCGCGAGAAGTCCATGTCCGTGTCGAGAAAGAGCAGATTGCTGAACTCGCGATGGCTCAAAAAATAGCGTTCGGCGTGGAGGGGATGGAGGCGGGATTGCTTGAGGTCGTGATCGGACTGCCTGCTCGCGATGTAAGATATTTCTCATTCTTGACGGCGGCTCGTGCTCGAACAATCGGAGATATCTGAAAATTCCGCGCCCGGCGTCACAGGGATGACACGGGTTGCTGCGGGTTGCTGCGCTAGCGACGCGGCAGCGCCGGTACAATCGCTCCTTTGAATTTGCGGCGCAGTGTTCTCTAGCACCGCCGCGCCCACTTCGGTCCACAGATGCCTATCACCTACAAGTCTGCCGACGATCTCGCCCGCCTGCGCATTTCGGGCCGGCTCGCCGCCGACGTGCTCGCGATGATCGGCGAGCACGTGAAGCCGGGCGTCTCCACCGACGACCTCGACGCGCTCTGCAACGACTACATCGTCAACACACTCAAGGCCGTGCCGGCCAATGTCGGCTATCTCGGCTTTCCGAAGACGATCTGCACGTCCGTCAATTCCGTGGTCTGCCACGGCATTCCGAATCGCGGCGAGGTGCTCAAGGACGGCGACATCATCAACATCGACGTGGCCGTGATCAAGGACGGCTATTTCGGGGACACGAGCCGCATGTACTGCGTCGGCACGCCGAGCACGGTGGGCCGCCAGCTGATCGACACGACCTACGAGGCGATGCTCGCGGGCATCCGCCAGGTGATGCCGGGGGCGACGCTCGGCGACGTCGGCAACGCCATTCAGAAGCGCGCCCAGGCGGACGGCTTCTCGATCGTGCGCGAGTATTGTGGCCACGGCATCGGCAAGGTCTACCACGAGGAACCGCAGGTGCTGCACTACGGCCAGCCGGGGCAGGGCGTGCGCCTGAAGCCGGGCATGGTCTTCACGATCGAGCCGATGGTCAACGCGGGCCGCGCCGGCACGACGGTGCAGCGCGACGGCTGGACGGTCGTCACCAAGGACCGCTCGCTCTCGGCGCAGTGGGAGCACATGGTCGCGGTCACCGACGACGGCTACGAACTCCTTACGCCCTGGCCGGACGGCACGGGCGCCTACGAGGCCCCATGAGCGTGGCTGTGCGGCCTCTGGGCCCGTCTGTCAAGGCTCGCGCGCAGGGCGTCGCGTGCCGGCAATTGTCAAATAAGGATTTGACTCTCAAGCCAGTTCGGTTAAAGCTACGCGTTAGCGCTTTATTGGGGTTTACGACTGCATGAGTCCGTCACTGACCGTTCGCCGTATCGCCGCCGATCAGGGTGCCGTGCTCCGCGAGCTTCGAACAGCTTCGCTGCGCGACGCGCCTTATGCATTCGGCGACACGCTCGAAGACGCGCTATCCGCCGATGCCGCCGTTTTCGACGCTGCGGCGGCCCGGCATGCGGTTTCGCACACGGGCACGTCGTTCATTCTCTATACCGAGGGCCATCCGGCCGGTCTGATCGGCGCGAGCTTCGAAAGCGCGCCGGCGCGCCGCGCGTTCGTTTCGGCGCTGTGGGTCGCGCCTGCGGTGCGTCATCTGAGCGGCGGCGAATTGCTGCTCAACAGCGCCATCGACTGGCTCGTGAGCGAAGGCGCCACGCAGGTCTACGCCTGGATCACCGACACGAACACCACGGCCATGCGCTTCTACGAGCGCCTCGGCTTCGTGGCCACCGGCGACCACGCGCGCAGCCAGCAGCAGCCCGAGCAGTGGGAAACGCTGCTCATGCGCGCGCTCGGCGAGCACACGAAGTCGGCTTCCTCGCCGTAACGCCCGGCGTTCGCGCCGCTGCGCGCGCTAGCGCCCGCGTTTCGCTTCCCTCCGGACGACACACCGAGCCAGATCGCTCGTGCACGCGCCGCGCGCTTTTTTGCGCCATTTTTGTTTGTGCGTATCTGGCAGCGAATTTGGCCGAATACACCATTAAAAATAATGGCCGTGTGCGTCCACGCCTGTAAAATACGCAAAATTTTTAGCCGAACGCCATGTCGCCCAGAAAATCGCCATATTTTGAACTGAAGAGCGGTTCAGTCGATACGCTTCTGTTCGTGGTCAAGACGACCGAGCTCGATGCCATGCGCGCCGAGCTCACGCGGCGCTTCGAGACGACACCCGAATTCTTCGCAAACGACACTGTCGCGATCGACGTGCGGCGTCTCGCCGACGGCGAGCAGGTTGCGCTCGGCGACATTGCGCGTCTGCTCGAAAGCGTGCGCATGCGCCCGGTAGGCGTGGTTGCACAACCTGAACAACACGGCTGGGCCGCTGCGGCAGGCCTGCCGTTCCTCGAGGCACGCGACCGCCGCGGCGCGGGCGCGAAGCCGGCCGCCGAAGAAGGCGCAAGCGACGGCGAGGCATCGAATGCTTCTGCCATCGCTTCGGCCGCCGCTCCGGCCGCGCCGCAAGCCACCGCTGCGCAGCCCGAACTCTTTACCGCCGACACGGATCCGGCCGCCGCCGAAGCGAGCGCGGCGGCAACGGTGAACGCAGCGGCGGCGCTCGACGCTGGCGCGTCCGGCGCACGTGGTGCGGAACCTACGCTCGTGATCGACCGGCCGTTGCGCTCGGGCCAGCGCATCTACGCGAAGGGCGACGTGGTCGTGCTCGGCCTCGTTTCCAACGGCGCGGAAGTGATCGCCGAGGGCAACATCCACATTTACGCGCCGTTGCGCGGCCGCGCGCTCGCGGGCGTGCACGGCAACCACGAGGCGCGCATTTTCTGCACGAGCCTCGAGGCGGAACTGATTTCGATTGCGGGCATCTACCGTACCACTGAAGTTCCACTCGCCGACGACGTGCGGGGCAAGCCGGCTCAAATCCGGCTCGAGGAAGAAAAGCTGTTGATCGAACCGTTGAGGCTCACCTGAGTCGCAGCTCGAGCGTCGTGCGCAGGCGAGCAGGGGCATGACCGGCACGCGATGAGACCAAACTGAGAAACTGACGAACGCAAGGTAAGGGAATGGCAAAAATCATTGTGGTGACTTCGGGCAAAGGTGGTGTCGGTAAAACGACCACGAGCGCGAGTTTCGCATCGGGCCTCGCGTTGCGCGGCCACAAGACCGCGGTCATCGACTTCGACGTGGGCCTGCGCAATCTCGACCTCATCATGGGTTGCGAGCGCCGCGTCGTGTACGACCTGATCAACGTGATCCAGGGTGAGGCGAATCTCAATCAGGCGCTCATCAAGGACAAGAAGTGTGAAAACCTCTTCATTCTCCCGGCCTCGCAAACGCGCGATAAAGACGCGCTCACGAAAGAAGGCGTGGAGAAGGTAATCGAGGACCTGCGCAAGATGGACTTCGAGTACATCGTGTGCGATTCGCCCGCGGGCATCGAGTCGGGCGCGCTGCTCGCGATGCACTTCGCCGACGAAGCGCTCATCGTGACGAACCCGGAAGTGTCTTCCGTGCGCGACTCGGACCGTATCCTCGGCATGCTGTCGTCGAAGACCAAGCGAGCGATCGAAAGCAAGGACCCGATCAAGGAGCACCTGCTCATCACCCGCTACAACCCGAAGCGCGTGAGCGAAGGCGAGATGCTCTCGCTGAACGACATTCAGGAGATCCTGCGCATCGAACTGATCGGCGTGATTCCCGAATCGGAAGCGGTGCTGCACGCATCGAACCAGGGCCTGCCGGCTGTGCATCTGGACGGCACCGACGTCGCCGAGTCGTACAAGGACGTCGTGTCGCGCTTTCTTGGCGAGGACAAGTCGCTTCGCTTCACCGATTACCAGAAGCCGGGCCTCTTGCAGCGCCTCTTCGGTAGCAAGTAAGGGAGGCGAACGTCATGTCGTTTCTTACGTTTTTTCTCGGCGAGAAGAAGAAGTCCGCTTCGGTAGCGAAGGAACGCCTGCAGCTCATCATTGCTCACGAGCGCGCAGGCGGCCATCCGCCCGCCGACTATTTGCCGGCCCTGCAACGTGAACTGGTCGCGGTGATTTCGAAGTACGTGAAGATCTCCGATGAAGACATTCGCGTGAGCCTCGAACGTCAGGACGATCTCGAAGTGCTCGAGGTCAAGATCGAGATTCCGCAGGCTTGAGTTTTAACGCGCGCAGCCGCTGCGCTGCGCTGCGCGCGTCGTTCGTCGTATTCGCCCCGCTTTTCCCTACGCGCCGTTCTGCTCGCGCGCTGCGGCCGCCCGCCATACCGAAATATTCCGTTTCACTTCACCCTGCGCCGTTACACCGCCGCTGTCAGCGCAACGCCGTGCTCGCGCATTGATCGGGTAACGCCAATCAAGGCGTCAAAAAATCAAGGGTGATCAACATGAACAACTCCATTCGCCTCTTCATCGCCAAGGCCGCGATCGTCGCTGCCGGCACGTGCGCTGTGGTGGCTCCCGCATTGGCCGAAATCGTCGTGGTCGAGCCGAGCGCGCCGCCGCCAGTCGAACGCGTGGAAGTCGTGCCGGCGCCGCGCGTGGGCTACGAGTGGGACAAGGGCCACTGGCGTTGGGACCACGGCCAGTACGTGTGGGTGAGGGGCCACTGGCAGGCTGAGCGTGTCGGCTATCACTGGGTGCCGGGCCACTGGATCGCGCACGGCCCGAACTGGCACTGGGTCGAAGGCCACTGGGCCGCCTGATCTTTTAAGCCAGAGGGAGCGCTATCATGAGTAAAAAACTGCTCGCGGCGGCCGTGCTCGCGATTATGCTGGCGGGCTGCATCGTCGTGCCGGCGCGGCCCATGTACGTGAGATCCGCACCGGTCGTCATCTACTAGTCGTTGACCGATTTTATCGATCCCTCGACGGATCGCCCCGACCGGGCCCGGCGCGCATTGGCGTGTCGGGCCCGGCGCGTTTTACGGCGTGCATTGTCGATGCCACACGAGGAATCAGTAAGAAAGGGACAGATTTTGCTCGTCCTGGATCGCCTATTCGCAGGTTGACGCAAGGTTCGTCCGCTAGAATCTCCGGAAATCCCTTGAAGACTGGAATATCGGGCCCTACGGTCCGCAGCACAATGAAACGAGTTTTGATTGTCAAAGTGACTTCGCTCGGCGACATCGTCGAGGCGCTTCCGGTTGTGGCCGACGTGCAGCGCGCCTTCCCGGGTGTCAAGGTCGATTGGGCCGCGGACGAGGCCTTCGCCGACATCGTGCGCTGGAACGCCGGCGTCGACCGCGTACTCTGCGCGCCACTGCGCCGCTTCAAGAAGGCACGCCGCTGGAGCGACTTCAAGGCGATCTGGGCGTCGATTTCGGAACTGCGCGCCTACCGCTACGACGCCATCGTCGACATTCACGGCGTGTACAAGAGCGCGATCATTGCGTTTCTCGCGCGCGGGCGGCGCCGCT
This sequence comes from Paraburkholderia sp. CNPSo 3274, assembly GCF_024206475.1. Taxonomy (GTDB): domain Bacteria; phylum Pseudomonadota; class Gammaproteobacteria; order Burkholderiales; family Burkholderiaceae; genus Paraburkholderia. The sequence goes on along the minus strand of NZ_JAMBPR010000006.1, from coordinate 86,040 downwards.
TCGGCTATCTCTCGCAGGACCTCGGCGAGCGCGGTGCGGCCTTCGCGTACAACGGCCGCTTCGGGCCGCGTCCGAAGTGCGATGCGTGGCACGGCATGCGCATCAGCGCCGGCGAGGCGCTCGGCTACACCGTCGACACGCCGCCCGAGTTCCAGATGCGCGTTCCGCGCGACGGCACCGCGCTGCCCGCGCCTGACGCGCCCACGGCGCTGCTCTTTCACGCGACTTCGAAAGACGAGAAGAAGTGGCCGGTCGAGCATTGGGGCGAGCTGGGCAACGCGTTGATCGCGCGTGGCCTGCGCATCGAACTGCCGTGGGGTTCCGATAACGAGCACGCCACGGCGCGCGAGATCGCGGCGCTTATCCCGGGCGCGACGGTGCTGCCGCGCCTCACGGTTTCTCAGGTCGCGCAGCGCATCGAGGATTGCGCGCTCGTGGTCGGCACCGACACGGGCTTCGTGCATCTCTCGCACGCGCTCATCAAGCCGACCGTGATGGTCTTCGTTTCGACCGACGCCGAGCACAGCGGCGTGCGTGCGCCCAATCGCTCGATCTCGATCGGCGACGGCCATCACGTGCCGCCCGTGCAGGTGGCGATCGATGCCGTCGATCGCATCTACCCGGCGCGCGACGGCGGCGCATCTACGCCGTCATCGCGCGTTCACGCCGCTTGAGTCTTCGCGGTTCGGCGCGCGCGTTGCGGCGTGTCCTCGGGTGTTTTCCCCGCCGTTTCCCATTACGAGCTTGTTAAAAGTGTCGCGCTTGTATTGCATGGGCGCGTCTAACAGCGCATGCAAAAGGCTTTGAGCGCCCATGCTGTTACATGGGCCACACCGCTGCTTACAAATTGCAACGCCTCGCGCCTTCGCCGTCGTGTTCAATCGTAACTGTTCAGCCCGACATCGCATGGCCGGACACAGACACTGACTTGAAGGGAGAACACTGTGAAACGATTGACGCTTACCCTCATCGCCGGCGCATTGCTCGCGGCTTCGCTGGGCGGCTGCGTCGTGGTGCCGGCCGGCGGCTACTACGGCGGCGGCTACCATCACGGCTATTACTATCGCTGATCGCCGCCGAACGGTCCCGCACAAGCGGCACCAGCGGCACCAGCGGCATGGCGGCCTTCAGGCAAGCAGCATTTCAATCGCGATAACCGCGGCAATTGCCGCGGCGTTCGCCGCCAGCGCCTCGAGCAGGACCGCTCGCCAGCTCGCGGTGCGCAGGCGAAACGCCAGCAGGAGCGAGATGCCCAGGGCGAGGGCGATGATCAGAACAATGTCGGCGTTGCTCAGATGCAGGTTCATCGTCGGCTCCCCCGGAAGATCGCTCCCCGCTTGTTGATTCGAGTATAGACACGCGTTGCGCGTACCCATAGCGATCAAAAAATCGCGATCCAAAAGGGTATAAAAAAAGGGGTATAAAAAAAGCGGAGGCCGCCTGGCGACCTCCGCTTTTTCGTTGCGCTTTTTCGTTGATGCGGCGATGCGTTACGAGAGCGACGTATGGCGCGTCTCGCGCATGCACAGGACACCGAACAGGCTCACGCAGGCGGCGATCGATACATACGCGCCGACCCACGAGAGACCGCCGCGCGCGGCCAGCACCTGCGCGATATACGGCGCGACCGAAGCGCCCAGAATGCCGCCCAGGTTGTACGCGACGCCCGCGCCCGTGTAGCGCACGCTGGTCGGGAACAGCTCGGGCAGCAGCGCGCCCATCGGCGCGAACGTGGCGCCCATCAGGAACAACTGGATCACGAGGAAGAGCAACACGAGCGGCGTCGCACCGCTGCCGAGCAGCGGCTCCATCGTGAAGCCCGAGAGAATCGCCAGAATGCAGCCGACGATCAGCACGGGCTTGCGGCCGAAGCGGTCGGAAAGCCAGGCCGAGATCGGGGTGGCGATGCCCATGAACACCACCGCGATGCACAGCATGCCGAGGAAGGTCGGACGCGGAATGTGCAGCGCCGTCACGCCGTGCGAGAGCGAGAACACCGTGGCGTTATAGAAGAGCGTGTAGCACACCACCATGGCGAGCGCGCCGAGCAGCGTCGGCCACCAGTACTGCGAGAGCAGTGTCGCGACCGGTACCTTGACGCGTTCCTCGCGCTCGACAGCGGCCTTGAAGGCGGGCGTTTCGGCGATCTTCATACGCACGTACAGACCGAGCGCGACGAGCACTGCCGAGACGATAAACGGCACGCGCCAGCCCCAGTCGCGGAACTGCTGGTCGGAGAGCGTCGAGGCGAGGCCGAAGAAAAGGCCATTCGAGGCGAGGAAGCCCACCGACGGCCCGAGCTGGGGGAACATGCCGAACCAGCCGCGCTTGCCTTGCGGCGCATATTCCGTCGCGAGGAGGGCAGCGCCGCCCCATTCGCCGCCCAGGCCGATGCCCTGGCCGAAGCGCAGGATGCACAGCAGGATCGGCGCGAGGCTGCCAATCGCGTCATAGCCGGGCAGGAAGCCGATCAGCGTGGTGGAGAGGCCCATGACGAGCAGCGACGCCACCAGCGTCGATTTACGGCCAATGCGGTCGCCGAAGTGGCCGAAGATGAACGAGCCGATCGGCCGCGCGACGAACGCAATGCCGAAGGTGACGAACGCCGAGAGCGCCTGCGCCGTGGCCGAACCGTGCGGGAAGAACACGGGGCCGATCACGAGCGCGGCGGCCGTTGCGTACACATAGAAGTCGTAGAACTCGATCGCGGTGCCGATAAAGCTCGCAAAGATCACGCGCGCGGTGCTTTGCTGCTTCGCTGCGTTTGCCTGATCGGCGCGCGCGGGCGAAATGGGGGAGGTGGACATTCAAGGGTCTCCAGTCGTTGTGACGCGCTTGCGCCTGAGTCTTGCGAGGCTTGCGCGGGCGTCTTTGTTCAGGCTCGAAGCGTGGCGGCGCGCATGGTTTGCGCTCGACGCTCCAGCAGCGTCCGTCAGGCGGCGACGCTTCGCCAGTATGCATCGCACAGCGCTGGCCGTACGCGTTGATTCCTGACCGGCCAGGGCGCGCGCCGATTGGCGCAAAAGGGCGGGAGCGCGGTCGAAGCCTCGCGCGGCGGCGCGGATGGCGCGTGGCGAGAGGCATGGCCGGCGGGCGCCGGCTGGGGATAGCGAAAAATTATAACGACCGTGCGCGTCGTGCGGCAAGGCGGGCGTAAGCAGGCGGGCGCGCGTCAGGCATCAGCGCGAAGGTGGTTGGTCACTGGTAGTTCTGCGCCTGCGGCGAAGCGAGCGTGCGCAACTGGAACTTGCCGTTGTCGTTGAAGAGCCAGTCCTCGAACATGTCGAGCTGGCCCGCGGAATTGAGCAGGCCGCCGGGCGGCGGCGGCAGCGGCGCGGCACGGCGCAGTGTTGCGAGGGCGGTGGCTTCGGCTTCGTCGTCGCCGTTGGTCCGGTAAACCGATGACTTCACGATCTGGCCACTGCGATTGATCGTGAACGACACGACTACGAGCGAGCGCAGCATGGCCTGTGGCGCGCCGTGCAGAACGTAGGACGGATTGTGCTCGACGATGTGCTTCGCGACCGTGGTGCGGTAGTCGTCGAGTGTGGCGCTGTTGATCGCCGCGGGGGGGATGACGAGGAGCGGCTTGGGCGGCGGCGTGATCGTGCAGGCGCCGAGGCACCCGAGAATCGCGAGCAGCAAAACCAGACCGAGGCGCCGTGCGAGGGAGGCGCGAGGTGCGGATGAACCGCAAGACCACTGGACGCGGATGAGCATGTCGAACAAGCTCGGAAGCGGAACCTGAATCGAGCTTAGACGATACGCAGCGGGAAGCAATTAGAACTGTCCCGCGTAGTTCACGGGACGTGCGAAACGACGAGGATGCTCGATGCGACTTATTCGACCGGGAACTGCGCGCAGGGATCGGCCACGGTCGTCGCGCAGGCGTACGAATACTCGCCGCTCTTCAGGAACAGTTCCTTGCCGACCTGGAGGTTGTCGCGCAGATCGGGCGAGCTCTTCCACGCGATGTAGCTGGAGCACATCACGGCGAACAGGACGACAAGCGAAAACGCGAATTTTTCGAGCAGTTGGTATTGGTGCGGCATGGCGATCTTTCCCATCAATGGGTCGGATTTTACCTCATGATTAGGGTTTTCACCTAGTGAATTGAGGACGATTTGGTGGGGCGATTTTTGGGTTTGACCCTTTAATTGCGATCGGCGTGTCGCTGCGGTCTGCGTGCGCCCGATCTGTCATCGCAAAATAACTCGCAGTCCTGATTATTAACGGCGCGATGTTGGCCACGCGTTCTCTCGCGGCACAGGGACCGTATCTCGTTGATCAGTGGTGTTTCGGCCTGGCGGCCGGCACTTTGACGACACGCTGGCGCTGAGACGCGCCAGGTTTCACGAATTGGCGGAGGCGGTGAGATTCGAACTCACGGAAGGGTTACCCCTTCGCCGGTTTTCAAGACCGGTGCATTCAACCACTCTGCCACACCTCCGGAGCCGCGCATTGTAACCCGAAACGCACACGCGACGGCAGTCGCCCAGTCGATCTGCTTCGACCTCAGTGCGGATCTTTCAGGAACAGCGCCTGCAAGTCGTTCAGGAAGCGCTGCCCCAACTCGGTCGGCGCGATCTTTTCGTAATCGCGCGTGATGAGCCCGCGCCGCTCGGCTTCCTGCAGCGCTGGTTCGATCGTCGTGATCGGCAGTCCCGTGCGCTCGATGAAACGATGCACCGGGAACCCTTCCACGAGCCGTAGCGCATTGAGCATGAACTCGAACGGCAAATCGCGCGCGCTGACTTCGTGCTCTTCCTGGACTGGCGTGCGCGCCCGCGCCTGATCGATAAAGGTCGCCGGATGCTTGTAGCGCGCCTGGCGCACGATGCGGTTCGGAAACGAGAGCTTCGTATGCGCGCCCGCGCCGATCCCGAGGTAGTCGCCGAAGCGCCAGTAGTTGAGGTTGTGCCGGCTCTGGCGATCCGGCTGTGCGTAAGCCGAAACCTCATAGCGTCCGTATCCGGCGCCCGACGTGCGCTCGTGAATCCAGTCCTGCATGTCGGCGGACTGGTCGTCGTCGGGCAAGGCAGGCGGGAACTTGGCGAACAGCGTGTTCGGTTCTAGCGTCAGGTGATACAGCGACAGATGCGGCGGCCTGAACGAGAGCGCCATCTCGATGTCGGCCTGGCATTCGGCGAGCGTTTGCTGCGGCAGCGCGAACATCAGGTCGAGGTTGAAGTTGTCGAAAGTATGCGCCGCGACCTCGACCGCATGGCGCGCCTGCGCCGCGTCGTGAATGCGTCCGAGCGCCTTCAGATGCGCCTCGTTGAAGCTCTGGATGCCCACCGAGAGCCGGTTCACGCCGCTCGCGCGAAACTGCGCGAACTTCGCGGCTTCGAAGGTGCCTGGGTTCGCTTCGAGCGTGATCTCGGCGTCGGCGTCGAGCGGCAGCAGGGCGCGCACGTCCGAAAGCAGTCGATCGAGACCCGCTGCGGAAAGGAGGCTAGGCGTCCCCCCGCCGATGAACACCGTATGCACCTGGCGGCCCCAGACGAGCGGTAACGCCTGTTCGAGATCGGCGCGCAGCGCGTCGAGGTAATCGTCTTCGGGGAAGCGCTCGCCCTTCCACTCATGCGAGTTGAAATCGCAATACGGGCACTTGCGCACGCACCACGGGAAATGCACGTAGAGCGCGAGCGGTGGCAGCGAAGTGAGGCGAATGCTGCCGGGCATCGTGAACGACTGGACCACGTCGATGCCAATTCGATGCTGCTGGCTCACACTTCCTCCTGGAGTCGCGCGAGCAGTTGGCGCAGGGCGATTGCGCGATGGCTCGACGCGTTCTTGAGCGCCGGATCGAGCTCGGCGGCCGTGGCCTCGAGTTCCGGAACGTAGAAGTAAGGGTCGTAGCCGAAGCCGTTATCGCCGCGCGGCGCGTCGAGCACCACGCCGTGCCAGCGGCCTTCGGCGATGAGCGGCTCGGGGTCGTCGGCATGGCGCACGAGCGCGAGCACGCAGTAGTAGTAGCCGCGCCGATCCGCGTGTTCTTTCAGGTTCGCGACGAGCAGCGCGTTGTTCGCCGCGTCGCTCTTCTCGCCGCCCGCGAGCTGCGCGTAACGCGCCGAATACACGCCCGGCGCGCCGCGCAGCGCGCGCACGCACAGGCCTGAGTCGTCGGCAAGCGCGGGCAGGCCCGTGAGCTTCGCCGCGTGGCGCGCCTTGGCGAGGGCGTTTTCCACGAAGGTGGGATGCGGCTCCTCGGCTTCGGGCACGTTGAGCGCGCCTTGCGGCACGAGCTCGATGCCGGCCGCGCCGAGGAGCGCCGCGAACTCGCGCAGCTTGCCTGCGTTGTTCGAGGCGAGCACGACGCGCGACAGCGCGCGAGCCGCGGTTTTAGCCGCCGAATCTGGCTGTAAATCAGCCATGCGAGATCTCCAGCGCCGCCTTCTGCTTCTCGATCAGCGAGCGGATGCCGCTTTGCGCCAGATCGAGCAGCGCATTCAGTTCTTCACGCGAGAACGGCGCACCTTCTGCCGTGCCCTGGACTTCGACCATGCCGCCCGAGCCCGTCATGACGACGTTCATGTCGGTGTCGCACTGCGAGTCTTCGTCGTAGTCGAGATCGAGCACCGGCACGCCTTCGTACACGCCGACCGAAATCGCCGCCACGTAGTCGGAGATCGGCGAGCGTTCGATGCGGCCCGTGGCCAGCAGCTTCGAGACGGCGTCGTGGGCCGCCACGAACGCGCCCGTGATGCTGGCCGTGCGCGTGCCGCCATCGGCTTGCAGCACGTCGCAATCGAGGTTGATGGTGCGCGCGCCGAGCGCCTCGAGGTCGAACACCGCGCGCATCGCGCGGCCGATCAGGCGCTGGATTTCCTGCGTGCGGCCCGTTTGCTTGCCGCGCGCGGCTTCGCGGTCGCTACGCGTGTGCGTGGCGCGCGGCAGCATGCCGTATTCGGCGGTGAGCCAGCCCTGGCCCTTGTCGCGCAGGAACGGCGGCACGCTTTCGGACACGCTCGCGGTGCACAGCACCTTCGTGTCGCCGAATTCGACGAGGACCGATCCTTCGGCGTACTTCGTGTAGTTGCGGGTGATGCGGACTTCGCGAAGCTGGTCGGCGGCGCGGCCGGAGGGGCGCTGGTTGGATTGGGTCATCGTGAAGGTGCGCGAGCGCACGAGAGGGAAGGGGAAACCGTGATTTTACCGCCTCCGCGCGTCTCGCGATGGGCGCGGCCGGAAGGTGGCGGGAAGGCGGAAAGTGGGCCGCCCCGGCCGGGCGAACCCTGCAGCCCGCGGTTGCGAAGGCGCGCCCTCAAAAATGGGATAATGGTGTTTCTCCGCCCCGCGCTTTTCGTCCATTCGCGACAACACGCCGGGCGCCTCGATTTCCTCGCCGTGACCCGCGCGCCTTGCGCACGACGCCACGGCTTTCTTCGCGAGACGAACCATGATTTACAGCATGACCGGCTATGCCAGCGCCACGCGCGAGCTTGCTGAGGCTTCGGGCACGGGCGGCGCCAGTGTCTCCGTCGAATTGCGCACGGTGAATTCGCGCTTTCTCGACCTGAACTTCCGCATGCCCGAAGACGTGCGCGTGTGCGAGCCCACGCTGCGCGAAATGCTGATGACGAAGCTCTCGCGCGGCAAGGTCGACATCCGCATCAACATCCAGCGCAGCGAGCAGGGCGCCAACGCGGGCGCGCTCAACCGCGACGCGCTCGATCAGCTCGCCGGGCTCGAGCGCGCCGTGCTCGACGCGTTTCCCGAGTCGGGCCGTCTGCGCACGGGCGAGATTTTGCGCTGGCCCGGCGTGCTGGCGGAGAGCGGCGTGGCGGCCGAGGTGCTGCGCGACGCCGTGCTCGGCTGTGGCAAGCAGGCCATCGCCGATCTGATCGAAGTGCGTGCTCGCGAAGGCGCGCAGCTCGCCAACATGCTGCTTGCGAATGTGACCGAAATGGAGGCGATCGTCGCGCGCATCACGCCGCTCGTGCCGGAGCTGATCGCGAAGCACCAGCAGAAGATCGTCGAGCGTCTGCAGGAAGCGCTCGGCATTGCCGCGCCGGACAGCAACGGCAACGGCGGCAGCATCGGCAACATCTCGCGCGAAGAGATCGCGGAGCGCATTCGCCAGGAAGTGACGATCTATGGCATTCGCATTGACATTGCCGAAGAGCTCACACGTCTCACGGCGCACCTGAACGAAACGCGCCACGTGATCGAGAAGGGCGGCCGCGTCGGCAAGCGTCTCGACTTCATGATGCAGGAGCTCAACCGCGAAGCGAACACGCTCGGCTCGAAGGCGGCGGCGAAGGAACTCGCGGACGCCTCGATGACGCTCAAGCTGCTCATCGAGCAGATGCGTGAGCAGGTTCAGAATCTCGAATGAAGGAAGCAACCAACATGACCGACCACAGTAGCGTCCCTAAAGCGGACGCGAAGCACGACAAGAAGCGCAATCCGTACGCGGGCATGTACCCCGGCAACCTCTTCATGGTGGTGGCGCCTTCGGGTGCGGGCAAGTCGACGCTCGTCAACGCGCTGCTCGCAGAAGACAGCGCGATCCGCCTGTCGGTTTCGTACACGACGCGCGCGCCGCGTTCGAAGGAGCGCGATGGCGAGCACTATCACTTCACGACCGTCGACGACTTCCTCACGCGGCACGCCGCGGGCGAGTTTCTCGAGAGCGCGGAAGTACATGGCAACTACTACGCCACGTCGCGCGTGTGGATCGAAGACCAGATGAAAATCGGCCATGACGTCCTGCTCGAAATCGACTGGCAAGGCGCGCAGCAAGTGAAGAAGCAGTTCCGCAATGCTGCGGAAATCTTCATCCTGCCGCCATCGCTCGAAGCGCTCGCCGACCGCCTGAAAAAGCGCGGCGAAGACGAGCCGAACGTCATCACGCGACGCCTGCTTGCAGCGGGCAGCGAGATCGCGCATGCGAGCGAATCGGAGTATGTCGTGATCAACGAGAACTTCGATCGCGCGTTGCAGGATCTGCGTAACATCGTGAGCGCCACGCGCTTGCGCTTCGCTTCGCAATACGCGCGGCATACCGAGCTCTTCGTGCAGCTCGGTATCCACCACCCGCAGCCCGGCGCATCGGGCACATAAGGTAGAATAAGAATCTGCTGAGAATGAGAAGGAACCCGACATGGCCCGCATCACCGTCGAAGACTGTCTGAAACAGATTCCGAACCGCTTCGAACTGGCGCTCGCCGCGACGTATCGCGCCCGCCAGCTCGCACAAGGTCACACGCCCAAGATCGAAAGCCGCGACAAGCCAACCGTTGTCGCGCTGCGCGAGATCGCGTCTGGCCAGGTCGGCCTCGAAATGCTGAAGAAGGTGCCCGTTTGACGTTGTCAGTCTAAGGGCGCGTTCGCACGCATTCTGTTAGCCACGTAGTTCGTACCGCGCGCAGTTGCGTCAACCGGCTTAACCGTCAACGCCAAACCTGAAACGGAGGGGAACATGAGCATCACGCCCTCGCCGGCCACCGAGGTGGACCAGGAAGCCGAGACTGCGAGCCCTGCGCGCAATTACATCGACGCGGTCCTCGAACAGTCGTTTCGCCATCTGTTCGGGCCGACCGCGACGCCGGAGCAGCCCCGTAAGCACGGGGTCGTCTCCATCGCTAATCTGACCGCCGCGCTCTCCGGTTACCTCACACCCGAGGAAATCAAGGAGGTCAAGGCGGCGTTCCACTTCAGCGATGAAGCCCACCTCGGGCAATATCGCCAGAGCGGCGAACCCTATATCACCCATCCCGTCGCCGTCGCGGAAATCTGCGCCGGCTGGAAGCTCGACGCGCAGTCCATCATGGCCGCGCTCCTGCACGACGTGATGGAAGACCAGGGCGTGACCAAGGCGGAGCTCGCCGAGCGCTTCGGCGCGAAGGTCGCGGAACTGGTCGATGGCCTGTCGAAACTCGACAAGATGGAGTTTCGCAACCGCGAGGAAGCGCAGGCGGAGAACTTCCGCAAGATGCTCCTCGCGATGGCCCGCGACGTGCGCGTGATTCTGGTGAAGCTCGCCGACCGGCTGCACAACATGCGCACGCTCGGCGCGGTGCCGCCCGAAAAGCGCCGCCGCGTGGCGCGCGAGACCATCGACATCTACGCGCCCATCGCGCACCGTCTTGGCCTGAACAACACCTATCGCGAGCTGCAGGACCTGAGCTTCGCGAACTTCAATCCGAATCGCTACGCCACGCTCGAAAAGGCGGTGAAGGCCGCGCGCGGTAATCGCCGCGAGGTGGTGAGCAAGATTCTCGAAGCGGTGCAGCGCGGCATTGCCGACGCGAAGCTCGACGCCGAAGTCACCGGCCGCGAGAAAACCATCTTCAGCATCTACAAGAAGATGCGCGACAAGCAGTTGTCGTTCTCGCAGGTGCTCGACGTGTACGGTTTTCGCGTCGTGGTCGAGTCGGCGCTCGAATGCTATACCTGCATCGGCGCGCTCCATGCGCTCTACAAGCCGGTTCCGGGCAAGTTCAAGGACTACATCGCCATTCCCAAGGTGAACGGCTATCAGTCCCTGCACACCACGCTCGTGGGGCCGTTCGGCGCGCCTATCGAGTTCCAGGTGCGCACGCGCAAGATGCACGAGATCGCCGAAGCCGGCGTGGCCGCGCACTGGCTCTACAAGAACGGCGGCGCGGATCTCAACGACGTGCAAAAGCGCGCGCACCAGTGGCTCAAGTCGCTGCTCGACATCCAGAGCGAAGTAGGCGACTCGAGCGAATTCCTCGAACACGTCAAGATCGACCTGTTCCCGGACGCCGTCTACGTGTTCACGCCGAAGTCCAGGATCATGGCGCTGCCGCGCAGCGCCACGGCGCTCGACTTCGCTTATTCGATCCACAGCGACCTCGGCAACCAGTGCGTGGCCGTGAAGATCAACAACGAACTGCTGCCGCTGCGTACGGAATTGAAGAGCGGCGACATCGTCGAGGTGATCACCGCACCGTACTCCAAGCCGAATCCGGCTTGGCTCGGTTTCGTGCGTACCGGCAAGGCGCGCTCGGCGATCCGGCACTACCTGAAGACGATGCGTCTCACGGAGTCGGTCCAGCTGGGCGAGCGGCTCGTCGATCAGGCGCTCAAGGGCTATGGCTACCAGCTTTCGGAGGTCACCCCGGAAGTGTGGGAGAAGCTGGTCCTGTGGACCGGCAACAAGAATCGCCAGGAAATTTTCGCGGACATCGGTCTTGGCCGGCGCGTGGCGGCGGTCATGGCCAAACGCATCGAAGTGCTGTTGAGCGGCCAGGACGCCGACGACGCCGAACATCACCATCCGCCGCGCGACCCGAATGCGCCGCCGGCGCCGCCTGTCGTCATCACGGGCACCGAGGGCATGTCGGTGCAGCTTTCGGCTTGCTGCCGCCCGATTCCCGGCGACAGCATCATGGGCTACATCGGCATTGGTCTTGGCATGGCGATCCATACGACCGACTGCCGCGTCGCGCAGCGCATTCACCGGCGCGACCCGGGCCGCTGGATCGACGTGGCGTGGGCGCCGCAGCCGGGGCGTCTGTTCGACGTTGCGGTGAAGGTGCTCGTGAAGAACACCAAGGGCGTGTTCGCGCGCGTGGCGGCCGATATTACGTCGGCGGACGCCAACATCGTGCACATCGCGATGGACGACGATCTGGCACAGGAATCGAACATGCTGCGCTTCGTGATCCAGGTGAGCGATCGTGTGCACCTCGCGAACGTCATGCGCCGCGTGCGTACGAATCCGGACGTGATGCGCATCGCGCGCGAGCGCTCGAGCGACGACGGGCACCATCGCCACGACGGCGGCATGCGCATCGAGCGCGAGCGCGCAGATTATTGATCGGGGCGCGTAGCTGCGAGCGGCGAGCTCGCGCGAGGCGCCGGTTCGTGTCACGGACCGCTCCCACAGCGCGCCTCGCGCGGTAATCTATCGATATCTCATCGGCCGCACCTTTGCGGCAGCCTGACCGGGCTTGCCGCTCACGTCGCCACCTTCCTTCGACCCGAAACGAGGGACTAGCAATGAATGTAGCTGAACTGACTGGCCTCGCGCTCGATTACTGGGTGGCGCGCAGTCTGCCGGACTTCGTGCGCGAAATCTATTTCACCGACAGTGGCGAGACGGTTGCCGTGCGCGGCAACGACCGCGGGCGTCCGTGGGATGGCCGCTTCATGCCCACCGATTCGTGGGAGGCGGCCGGCGTGGTGCTCGACCGCGCCAGGCGCGTCGAACTGCGCGAAGGCGAGCCGTCTTCCTGTGTGGCCGAGTTCGAGGGTGAATCGGGTGCTGTTCAAGCCTACGGAGAAACCACGCGCGAGGCGCTGCTACGGGCGTTCGTCGCGAGCCGTTTTGGTGAGACGGTAGGGGAGATGCTGCGGCAGCCCCAGGCGTTGCTGGGCATGGGCATGGAGCCTGTGGCGGAGCCCAGCGCAGTCGGCGACGTGGAGGACCTGCCGCGTCCCGATGCCCAGATCGGCGACATCGGCACGCCGCCGCGCTAGGGTCTCGCTTGTCGCGAGCCGCCAGGCGCACCCAATTCTGCAGCTGAAAAGACAAAGGGCCTTTCCGTTCGGAAAGGCCCTTCAATTGGTGGCGCGGCTGGCAGGATTCGAACCCACGACCCCTTGGTTCGTAGCCAAGTACTCTATCCAACTGAGCTACAGCCGCACGCTAAAGCGATACTATTTACAACGCTATACTGCTTGAAACCCTTCCCAGATCAAATAGACGGGAAACGCTTCGAATGAATGGTGCGGCTGGCAGGATTCGAACCCACGACCCCTTGGTTCGTAGCCAAGTACTCTATCCAACTGAGCTACAGCCGCACGCAGAAGTGAGATTATAGCAGGGGTTCGAAAAAAGGGAAGGCCCTTATTGTGATTTGTCTTGGGGCGAGGTTCGTGTACGCTGGCATTAGTGAGTGAATCAGTACACGTAACGCAGTGATCCCATCATGAACAAGGCCTTTGTCAAAGAATCGACCGACAACGACGACGACGATCTCGAAGCCGGTCATCCAGAAATTCCCGCTGGCACGAAGAACTACATCACGCCCGCCGGCTACGAGCGCATGCGCAGCGAATTGCTGCACCTGATAGACGAGGAGCGGCCCGAAGTGGTCAAGCTCGTCTCGTGGGCGGCCTCGAACGGTGACCGTTCCGAAAACGGCGACTACATCTACGGCAAGCGCCGGCTGCGCGAAATCGACCGTCGCATCCGCTTTCTCACGAAGCGGCTGGATCTGGCCGAAGTCGTGGACAGCAGCCGGCAGGAGAGCGTGGACCAGGTATTCTTCGGTGCGACCGTCGAGTACGGCACCGAGGACGGCGAGGCGCATACGATCACGATCGTCGGCATCGACGAGGTCGATCTCGACCGCGGCCACGTGAGCTGGGTTTCACCCGTCGCGCGGGCGCTCCTGAAGGCGAAGATCGGCGACCAGGTGACGCTCTATACGCCTACGGGTCCGCAACCCATCGACGTGCTCGATGTGCGCTATCCGCCGCCGCGCGCCTGAGCGCATCCGTTGCCTCAGAAATGAAAAAAGGCACCCGAGGGTGCCTTTTTCAGCTGCAGTGCTGGCCGAGGCGGCCAGCAGCGTGCTGCTTAGAAGCGGTGACGCATACCAACCGTCACAGCAACCTGGTCTTGCGTTGCCGAAGCCGACGTCAGGCCGTTGAGGTACGGTCCGATGTTTGCGGAGTTCGACGAGATGTGCTGCCAGTTGCCCTGGAGGTAGACATCGGTGCGCTTCGACAGAGCGTAGTCCGACTGCAGGGAAACCGTGTTGTAGTTCGGGTTCACGCCGCCGCCGAAGTTCGCGCGGGTGTACGTGTACGCGCCAGCCAGGCTCAGGGCCGGGGTCAGAGCGTAACGGATGTTGCCTTCAAAGTTCTGGAAGCGCACGCTGGTGCCGTGAAGGTTGATGCCGCTCGACGTACCCGACTGCGTGGGCGAGATGCCAATCGCGTTGCCCAGTTGCGTCTGCGTGTAGACGAGGCCTGCCGTCGCCGGGCCGAACGTGTAGTTCACGCCGCCGCCGAACGTGGCTTGGCGAGCAGCACCGAAGGTGTAGTCGCCTGCTTGTGCGCCCGAGAACGAAGACTGGCTGAACTGCTGGTTGTTGATGTCGTTGTTCGTGTGCAGGTAAGCAGCTGCAACGTTCAGGCCGGCGTAGTTATACGTCGCGCCGAAGCTGTAGGCACGGTTGTTCGCGAATTCGGTGCTGTTCGAGAACGAGTACGTGCCGCCGAACTTGAAGCCAGCGTAGTTGACGCTGGAGTACTTGACCGTGTTGTTGAAACGAACCGAGTTGTTCAGGTTGTCGTTATCGTACGGGTGAGCGGCGATCGTGCCACCGTATTGCGTACCGGTATTCGACAGCGGTGCGAGGTAGTCGACCACGGAGTCGTACTGGCGACCGAGGGTGACTGCACCGTACTGGTCGCTTGCGAGACCGACGAACGCCTGACGGCCGAACATACGGCTCTTTTGACCGAGGTTGCCGTTGTCGATGTTGAAGCCGTTTTCCAACGTGAAGATTGCCTTCAGACCGCCACCGAGGTCTTCAGCACCGCGCAGGCCCCAGCGGCTGCCGTTGACTGTGCCGCTCGTAGCTTGAAACGCGCTGTGACCGCTCGTAGCGTTCACGCGCTGGTTGTTCGAATACGTGATGCCTGCGTCGATCAGGCCGTACAGCGTAACGCTGCTTTGCGCGTGTGCAGCCGTTGCAAAAACGCCCGTCAGGGCGGCGACCATGAGAGTCTTTTTCATCTTTGTAAACTCCGAGAACAGAGGTGGGTTTCGTTGAACCCTGTTTGGGAAACCGTCCATGCGAAGCGCAGCGAGAGGCAAAGTTCGCGTGGTACGAATTAATCCGTCCAAGACGATCCGTGCGAGTCGGTTTCCAGACAGGCAGAGTGTAGAGAGGGTGCTCGAAGAGGGGGTATTCCGAATTCCGCAATAAAGTATTGCGCTATCTGAAATGATTATCTCGCTCGTCTTAAGCCCTGCTGGTAAAGGCTTTGAGCGGATTTCGGAGGGAGGGGGTGAAACTGTCAACCGCGCGAGCGTTGTGCGATCGCTACAACAATTGATTGCGGAAAACCGTTTAAAACGGTCTCAGCTGATTATTGCGCCCAGCGTAACAGATGATTGTGCGCCGCATGCTTAATCGTCAGACCTGCGTCCAGCTATACTTCAATGGCTGCTTTCCGAAGCAGACTTTTTCGTTGACGAAAAAGATCTCCAAACCTTTGTCGGCGCGGCCTTTTCAGCCGCGCTTTTTTTTTGCCCGTCTTCAGGCCACGCGCGCTACGCGTACCTTATTGGGTGCCCGCTTGCGGCGGTTCAGGCTGCAGGCTCCAGTCTTCCATTACGTAGTGCCTTGCGTCCATAGGGGAACACAGCAGGTTGTGCCAGTGGTCCCCGTGCCATGCGCCATAGGTTGCGGCTTCTTCAGCCGTTGGCGCAATCCCGTCCGTTTGTACGAGCCAATGAATCCATCGCCGCAGAGTCGTCAGCATGATGACCTCCGATGCCGCTAACAATATGGATCATGAATTGAATGTATTACTCGAACAACCGGGAGAAACACTTACGTTTGACACGAATTGTTACATTCCGGGAAATCTTCCCGGTAAAAATGACGTGAGTGAGATAATCGAGTAAAAATGACGTAACTTTATATACTGATTCGAATCGCATACGATTTTCTTGCAGCTGTTTGATGCATACCGCTTTTATCGTTGAATCGGGAAAGCTGTTATAAAAAATTCTCTTGACTGGCGATTGTCGTTCCCCGTATAACGGCAAAGCTGATTTTCGTTCTGCTGCAATTTCAAAACGTGGAATTCACTGAAGCGGGACGGCGGGAATTGGCTGGATACGGCGTGAGGGTTATTACCCGCGTCATTAAAATCTCGAGGGAAACGGAAACATGGAAACCGGTATCGTCAAATGGTTCAATGATGCGAAGGGCTTTGGCTTCATCACGTCTGACGCGGGCGGCGACGATCTGTTCGCGCACTTCTCGGAAATCCGTTCCGACGGCTTCAAGTCGTTGAAGGAGAACCAGCGTGTGTCGTTCGACGTCAAGGTCGGTCCGAAGGGCAAGCAGGCCGCGAACATCCAGCCGCTGTAAGTACAGCGTGCGAGCGCTCGCTTCGCGAGCGCTCATGCAGCACCAGGCCCCGGGCAAACCCCGGGGCTTTTTATTTTTGACATATTGATTTTTAGTCAATATTAATGGCCATGTCTTTTACTCACGGATTTAATCGGGGAAACCCTGGGAATCCGCGATTTTCTCGATTCGGGTTTTCACTAAAAGCCAAAAGTCACACTGACACTGCCGGAACCGTCGGCGCGTGGCGTCCAAACAGTGCATACTTGGGCCGTTTTCCATTTCCCCCATCGTTTCACCATGTTTGATTCCTCCTTGAGCGCCGCACAGGCCGCCGGCGACCTTCCCATCGTCTTCGTGGACCTCGAGACAACGGGCGGTTCGGCAGGCGAGCACCGCATTACCGAAGTTGGCGTTGTGGAGGTGGCGCAAGGGCAGGTCACACGATGGAGCACCCTCGTCGATCCCGGCCAGCCTATCCCGCCCTTTATCCAGCAACTCACCGGTATTACGGACAAGATGGTGCGCGGCGCGCCGCGCTTCGCCGACATTGCCGTGGAACTCCATGCGCGACTCGCCGGCAAGCTCTTCGTCGCGCACAACGCGGCCTTCGACCGCGGCTTTCTGCGCGCGGAGTTCGAGCGTGCCGGTTATTCCTTCAACCCCGATGTGCTGTGCACCGTTCGCCTGTCACGGGCGCTTTTTCCGGGTGAGAAGCGCCACGGCCTCGATGCGCTGGTCGAGCGCCACGCGCTCGTGCCGTCGGATCGGCATCGCGCGCTCGCCGACGCCGATCTCCTCTGGCAGTTCTGGCAGCGCCTGCCAGCGCTGGTGCCCGGGGAAGCGCTGGCGTCGCAGATCGAGCGCACGACGCGCCGTCACGTACTGGCCGGGGACATTACCGACGATCTCATCGATACGGCGCCGGCAGGTCACGGCGTTTATGCGTTCTATGGCGAAAACGACGTCCCGCTCTACGTGGGACGCAGCGTGCGGGTGCGCCAGCGCGTGCGCGCGCATCTTTCGGGTGAGCGGCGCTCTTCGCGCGAACAACGGATGGCGCAACAGGTCCGCCGCGTGGAGTGGCGTGCGACAGGCGGCGAGCTTGGCGCGCTCCTTGTCGAGGCACAATGGATCGCTACGCTCAAACCTTCGTTCAACCGCGTGCCGCGTGTGTCGAAGCGCGACCCCGCCGACCTTGGGGCGGCACCCTGGCCATTCGGCGGCGCGGTGGTCGTGCTCGAGCAGGACTCGACGAATGGCGCCGACATTTATCACCTGATCGATCGCTGGTGCTATATGGGCGCTTTTTTCAGCACGGCCGAGGCTGAGGCGCTGGTGGACCGCGGCGCCGAGCGGGTGTTCGAGCTTTCGACCTGGCGCATTCTGCAGACGCACTTCGAACGCGGCCTGCGCGTGCAGGTGCTGCAGCCTTCCGAAGTTGACGGCCTCACGAGCGCGGCATAACGGCGCTTAGGCGACTCCGCCTACGCCGCCCGATTCGCAGACGTGTTCCAGCGCCTGATTCATCGCATTTGTGCGCGCGGAGTCGTATCGCGTGAGTTCCTTCCAGTTCGCAACGGTTCTTGCGACGCGCGCCGGGCAATCCGGTGCGCCGCGCAGGGGTTGCACGCGCGCGAGCGCGCCGATCAATTGCCCGGTGAGTTTGTCGAGTTGGGGCCGCGTCGCCGTGGCGAGATCCGGTGCTGGGTCGCTGGGT
The DNA here is from genome assembly GCF_024206475.1 of Paraburkholderia sp. CNPSo 3274. Lineage (GTDB taxonomy): Bacteria > Pseudomonadota > Gammaproteobacteria > Burkholderiales > Burkholderiaceae > Paraburkholderia. The sequence continues at coordinate 68,244 of NZ_JAMBPR010000006.1, read as the reverse complement.
GCCTGGGAGGCGCGCCACGTGTCGAACAGCGACTTCTGCATTTGCGTGCTGGCATCGATCTGATCGCGGAAGAACGCACGCGCAAACGCGGGATCGACGCCGGCTGCCGTGGCGCGCTTCTGCACGTCGGCGAGCAGGGCGTCTTCACGGGGCGTATCGGTGATCGGCTTGTGATGCTGCCATTTCCAGTGCGCGACCGGCTCGGCGAGCGCGAGCCGCTGCGAAACGAGCGCGACGAGGTTGGTCAGGGCAGTGTCGTCACCGTCGGCGTGGACGGATGCGATAGGCAGGGCGAAGAGCAGCGCAGCAGCGCAACGCGCGCTCGCGCGGGTCAGCAATGTCATCGAGTGGAAGGAAGACGCCGGCAATAAAAACCGAAGCATAGCCGGTTATGGTGCGCTTGCGTCTAACGGCGCTGTCGAATCGAGATGGTCGCATGAAGGCGCGCCCGCGATCGAGCGCGACGAGCGCTAACCACTACGACGCAAAACTGCGCGCGTAGCATGACACGCGCGTCCCCGAACTACGCGTGTTGATGTGCACACGAACGTCCGCAGCGCGCGTGAGCGCGCGAGCGCGTACGTGTGCGCTTCCCCGTCACTTCTGTTCGTGTGCCTTGCGTTGCTCGTCAAGAAACGCCCGCACGTGAGCGGGCAATTCGTCGCCGAGAAACTCAACGGCCACAGGTTCCGGATCCGGGCTGAAGACTTGGTCCGGGGTCGGAATCCTTGGCGGTTTGGCGTCCATGATCTTTCTCCTATGTAAGCCGATTATCCGGCTCGGCACTTCTGCTGCGCTAGTCCCGCTTACCGTAACAGTGCTTTTCTCGCACGCGTGTTGCTTTCTTCGCACAGCCATACAAATGATTAACGGCGCGGGAATATAATTGTTGAGATGTCTTTCGCACTGCCGCATGCTGCGTGAATCGCGCGTTCCACGCTTCTCCCAATTTCCCGCGCGGCTGCTGCTGCAGCCGCACAACGCGTCAATCGCTCTTCCCCCGGCTCTGAGAACCGCGTTCGCGCTGGCGTCTTGCCGCGTTCGTGTTGCGCGGCGCCGCAAGCGCAGGCCGTTCCCTCCGGCTCGACGTGCATCCACCATTCGTCTACAACGGTCGATTATGCTTAGCCGTTGACGTCGAAACGTTAATAAGAATTAAAACTATGTAAGCGTCCGTTTCTATCCGGTTGGGCGATTAATACTTTGTTGCGCGTCATTTGGCCGCGATTTAATGACGAACGTGCGTAAATAGCCGCGCATTCGGGCGCGGCGTATTGATGCACTCCGATAATTCGTTACGTTTGGGCCTCCGGCGGCGCCGGCACGCGCTGCACCTGAGCGTGGTTCGCGGGCGTCGCGCGCACGTCCACCTGGCCATGAATGCGTGACTGGTGGCCGTCCGCGAACATGTAGTACGGAAACGGGTGGGCGGGCTCGGAGGCCGCGTCGAGACGCGCGACCAGTTCGGGGGCGAGCGTGAAGTCGAGCGCGCCAAGCGACTCTTCGAGTTGCGCGGCCTTGGTCGCGCCCACGATGATGCTCGCCACGCCGCGCTTCTGATACAGCCAGTTCAACGCTACCTGGGCCATGGGCCGGTTGGCCTCGTGCGCGACCCGCTCGAGCTCGGCGACGATCGCGAAGTTGCGCGCCGAGAGCTTGTCGAAGCCGGGCGGCGGCTTTGCGCCCACCGTCTGCAAGCGGCCCGCACCGCTCACGCTTTCGCTTGCCTGCGACGGCCGATACTTCCCCGACAGCACGCCCATGCCGAGCGGACTCCACGGCACGAGCCCCATGCCGAGTTGCGTCGCGAGATCGGCGAATTCGTGCTCCGCGTTGCGTTCGACTAGAGAGTATTCGAGCTGCATGGCCGCTACCGGCTCGAAGCCGCGCCAGTCGGCCAGCGTCTGCGCGCGGCCCGCGTACCAGGCGGGCACGTCGGAGAGACCCACGTAGCGGATCTTGCCCGCGCGCACCGCGTCGTCCATGGCGCGCATCACTTCGTCGGCGGGCGTCATGCGGTCCCACGTGTGCAGGTAATAGAGATCGATGTAGTCGGTGCCGAGGCGCTTGAGCGAGCCGTCGAGCGCACGCAGCAGGTTCTTGCGATGGTTCCCGCCCGCGTTCGGATTGCCCGCTTCCGCATTGTAGGAATACTTGGTGGCGATGACGAGCCGCTCACGCAGACCGCGCGCCGCCGCGAAGCGCCCCACCCAGGTTTCGCTCGTGCCTTCTGTATAGAGGTCGGCGGTGTCGATGAAATTGCCGCCTGCGTCGACATAGAGGTCGAAGAGTCGCTGTGCGGCGGCTTCGTCGGCGCCCCAGCCCCATTCGGTCCCGAACGTCATCGTGCCGAGGGCGATGGGGCTGACACGCAGGCCTGAGCGGCCGAGCAGGGTGTAGCTGTCGAGTTTCATGGCGGTTTCCTCAAAGAGTGAGTGGCGAACGCGAACTCATCTTGCGCTTTTCCGTTTTGTGGAAAAATCGGGTCCTGCCGCGCGTAGCGAGCGAGTTGCTCGTCATGCCGCACCTCGCGGAATTCATGACGCGCTATCCGCAGATCAAGCTCGAGCTTGCGCTCGACGACGGTTTTGCCGATCTGGTGGGCGACGGCTTCGACGCAGGCATCCGCCTGGGCGAATCGGTTGCGCCTGGCATGGCGGCGGTGCCGATCGGCGGGCCGATTCGCATCGTCGTGGTGGGCTCGCCGGAATACTTCGAGCGTCACGCGCGGCCCGTCACTCCGGACGACCTGGCCGCGCGCAGCTGCCGCCCAAGCTGCGTGCGTTCATCGATTTCTGCGCGAGAAGCGTGAGGGTGCCTAGGCTCACGTAGCGCGAGCCGGGGCGATGGGATGATGTGATCCGCAAATCGTAGAGGTTGGCGAGGCGCTGGATGGGCGTCGCACACGCAGTGCCGTGCGCCGAAGGCGCAAAGCAAAAAGCCCAGTCCGAAGACTGGGCTTTTTGCTTGAATCCTGGTGCCGGAAAGAGGAATCGAACCCCCGACCTTCGCATTACGAATGCGCTGCTCTACCGTCTGAGCTATTCCGGCGTGCATCAGAGAAGCAAGATTATAGGAAGTTGCTGCGAACTATGCAAGCCCATTCCTCATCTTTTTCATTTTTTCGCTTCATGGTGGTAGCGCGTGACGCGCTCGACCTCGTTCTTCGAGCCGAGGAACACGGCTACGCGCTCATGCAAGCCCTTCGGCTGGATGTCGAGAATGCGCTCTTCGCCGTTGGTCGCCATGCCGCCCGCCTGTTCGACGATGAACGACATCGGGTTTGCTTCGTACATCAGGCGCAGCTTGCCGGGCTTCGACGGGTCGCGCTTGTCGGCCGGGTACATGAAGATGCCGCCGCGATTCAGAATGCGGTGCACATCCGCGACCATCGACGCAATCCAGCGCATGTTGAAGTTGTCGCCGCGCGCGCCGTCCTTGCCGGCGTTCAGCTCGCCGATGTACTTCTGCACCGGCTCATGCCAGTGGCGAGCGTTCGACGCATTGATCGCATATTCGCGCGTGTCTTCGGGAATGCGCATGTTGCTTTGCGTGAGCACCCACGAGCCCAGTTCGCGGTCGAGCGTAAAGCAGTTCACGCCGTGGCCGGTCGTGAGCACGAGCACCGTTTGCGGGCCGTACACGGCGTAGCCTGCGGCGACCTGCTTCGTGCCGGGCTGCAGGAACGATTCCTCGCTCGCCTGCTGGCCGTCCGGGCAGCGCAGTACCGAGAAGATCGTGCCGATCGACACGTTCACGTCGATGTTCGACGAGCCGTCGAGCGGATCGAACACGAGCAGGTATTCGCCCTTCGGATAGTTGGCCGGGATCGGGAAGAACGTTTCCATTTCCTCCGAGGCCATCGCGGCGAGGTTGCCGCCCCATTCGTTGGCGTCGAGCAGGATTTCGTTCGAGAGGATGTCGAGGTTCTTCTGCACTTCGCCCTGGACGTTCTCGCTGCCGGCCGTGCCGAGGGCGTCACCGAGCGCGCCCTTGCTGACGTTGAAGCTGATCGCCTTGCACGCGCGCGCGACGACTTCGATCAGAAGACGCAAGTCGGCCGGCAGGTTGCGGTGCTCGCGCTGCTGCTCGATCAGGTACTTGGTGAGGGTGGTGCGACGTTGCAAAGCCATTGCAGTACTCCGGATACGCTTGGGAATAGCGCAATTCTACCCGCTCGACTGTGACCGCCCGCCGCACAGCCGCCCAAAATAAAGCGCCGGGGCGCGGTCGGGCTTGCTGGAGCGGCGTTTCGCGCGGTGACGGTTCTCTTCGCACCGCCAAAAATAATCGCGAAAAAAATGCGCAAAAAAACCGACGCGAAGGCCGGTTCGTGGGTCGCCGCGCGGCGCTGCTCAGGCGCCGCGCGCTTTGTGCCGTTTCGTCTGATCAAGCCAGCGCTTTTTCGACGATCTCGCGCACGTCGCGCGATTTGGCCTCGCTGGCTACCCGCTCGAGCGCGGCGCGCATCGCGTCACGCAACGCCGGCGTGAAGCGGCGCCACAGTTCGAGATTGCGGGCGAGGCGCGCCGCGACCTGCGGATTGAGCGCGTCGAGCGCGATCACCTGGTCGGCCCAGAACGCGTAGCCCGAGCCGTCGGCGGCGTGGAACTGCGCGGGGTTCGCCGCGCAGAAGCTGAAGATCAGCGAGCGTGCGCGGTTCGGGTTCTTGATGTTGAACGCCGGGTGGCCCATGAGCGCGCGCACCGTCTCGATGGTCGGGCGTCGCGCCGTGCCACGTTGCGTGGCTTGCAGCGCGAACCACTTGTCGATCACGAGCGGTTCCTTCTCGAAGCGCACGTAGAAGTCTTCAAGCGCGCGGCGCGCGACGTCGCCGCCCGTGGCCGCTTGCACGTTCAACAGCGCGGAAAGCGCCGCCGAACGGTCGGTCATGTTGTTCGCGGCATCGTATTGTGCCGTGGCGAGTCGCACCGCTTGCGCGAAATCGTCGAGTTCCGAGAGATACGAGAGCGCAAGGTTCTTCAACCCGCGGTGTCCGGCCGCCTCGGGCGTCGGCTCGTATGCGCCCGGCGTGACATTGCGCTCATAGGCCGCGAGCCATTCGCCTTGCAGCGCCGCTGCCAGTTGCTTGCGCACGAACTGGCGCGCGGCATGCACGGCGGCCGGATCGGATTCGGTCATCTGTTCGGCGAGATACGTTTCCGAAGGCAGCATGAGCGCAAGCTCGCGGAACGACGGCGAGAGCGATTCGTCGGTCAGCACGCGGCGGAATGCATCGACGAGCGCGTCGTTGATTTCGAGCGGCTGGCCCGCGGCGGCGCGTCCGGCAAGCGCGAGCAGTTCGCGCGTGGCGAGGCGCTGACCCGCTTCCCAGCGGTTGAACGCATCGCTGTCGTGCGCGAGCAGGAACGCGAGTTCGTCGTTGCCGTAGTCGTAGTCGACGATGACCGGCGCCGAGAAGTTGCGCAGCAGCGAGGGCAGGGGCTTGGCCATCACATCGGCGAACGTGAAGGTCTGCTGCGTGTCGGTCAGCTCCAGCACGCGCGTCGTGCCGTGTGCGGCGGCTTCGCCTTCGAGGCGCAGCGGCAGGTCCGCGCCGTCCGGGCCGATCAGGCCGATCGCAAACGGAATGTGCAGCGGGCCCTTTTGTGTTTCGCGCGCGGCGGGCGAGCCGTTGGCGTAGCCCTGCGTGAGCGTCACGCTGTAGCAGCGCGTGCCTTCGTCGTAGCTCGTCGTCACGCTCACGCGCGGCGTGCCCGCCTGGCTGTACCAGCGTTCGAACTGCGCGAGGTCGCGGCCATTGGCGTCGGCCATGGCGTGGCGGAAGTCGTCGCAGGTCACGGCCTCGCCGTCGTGGCGCTGGAAGTACAGGTCCATGCCTTTACGGAAGCCGTCGCGTCCGAGCAGCGTTTGATACATCCGCACGACTTCCGCACCTTTTTCGTAGACGGTCATCGTGTAGAAGTTGTTGATCTCGACGTAGCTCTCGGGGCGCACCGGGTGCGCCATCGGGCCCGCGTCTTCGGCGAACTGCATCTGGCGCAGCACGCGCACGTCTTCGATGCGTTTCGTCGCGCGCGCCGCTTCGTTCTCGTCGCCGCCCGACATCGCCGCCGAGAACTCCTGATCGCGGAACACCGTGAGGCCTTCCTTCAGGCTCAGCTGGAACCAGTCGCGGCAGGTCACGCGGTTGCCGGTCCAGTTGTGGAAGTACTCGTGACCGACCACGGCCTCGATGTTGGCGAAGTCGACATCGGTGGCGGTTTCCGGATTCGCGAGCACGTACTTCGTATTGAAGATGTTGAGTCCCTTGTTCTCCATCGCGCCCATGTTGAAGTCGCTCACCGCGACGATCATGAAGCGGTCGAGATCGAGTTCGAGGCCAAAGCGCTGCTCGTCCCAGTGGATCGAGTGGATGAGCGAGTCCATGGCGTGGCGCGTCTTGTCGAGATCGTGCGGCTCGACCCAGACCTGCAGCAGCTTTTCCTTGCCCGAGCCGCTCTGGATGCGCTCTTCCAGCGCCACGAGCTTGCCCGCCACGAGCGCGAACAGATAGCTCGGCTTGCGGAACGGGTCTTCCCATTTCGCATAGTGACGGCCATCGGGCAGCTCGCCTTCGGCGATCAGATTGCCGTTCGAGAGCAGCACCGGGTAGGCGATCTTGTCTGCGCGCAGCGTGACCGTGTAGGTCGCCATCACGTCGGGTCGGTCGAGGAACCAGGTGATGCGGCGAAAACCTTCGGCCTCGCACTGCGTGAAGAAGTTGCCGCTCGACACGTACAGGCCCGAGAGCGTGGTGTTGGCGGCGGGATCGCACGCGCCGGTGAGCGTGAGCTCGAAGGAATCGGGCACGTTCTCGATCGTGAGCCCGTGTTCGTGTGCATGCACATTCGCGTAAGGCTTGCCGTCGATCGCCGCGCCAATGAATTCGAGCTGCTCGCCCATGAGTTCGAGATGCGCGGTGGGTTGTGCGTCGGGATTGCGACGCACGCGCAAGGTGCTCTTGACGATCGTGCGCTCGGGCACGAGGTCGAATTCGAGGTCGACGGTATCGATCAGAAACGCGGGCGGCGCGTAGTCTTCGCGGCGGATCACGGTGGGCGTGGCGGTATCGGACATGGTCTGGATAGGGGCGTGTCGGATCGGTATGGATCGCTCGGTGTGGATCGGATTGGCCGGCCGCGGCGGCGTGTGCGCCCGTCGGGCGCTGCCTGCCGTCGCGCGAGCGCGGCGGTTCGCCCCATTGTACAAAGGCTCGGGCCGCTTTGTCCGTCGGGGCTCGGCCTCCGAACTTTCGCGCCGCGCCACGAGTCAGTATGATCAGGCCCTGCCGCGCGGCAAGCGGAGCGCAAAACAAGACACGACCGGCGTGAAATCAGCACGGTTCGGACGTGGAACAACACGGAATAAGCGCGGCGGAAAGTTCGTATCGGAGAGAGCGGCCCCCACGACTGCACTTTTCCAACTGAAGCAACACTGCTACGAGAAGACCATGATGCACGACAGATGGACCCGCCGCGCCCTCCTGATGCTGGCGGCGCTCGCACTCACGCTCTCCGGCTGCACGACTTACGTGACGAGCCAGGTGACCGCCTTCTCCGCATGGGACGGCGGTAGCGACGCCACGCGCACCTTTGCGTTCACACGCAGCCCTGAGCAGAGCCAGAGTATCGAGCAAAGCACCTACGAGCAGTTCGTGGCCAACGGGCTCGCGATGCACGCGTTCCGCCTGGTGGCCGACCCGCAGGCGCGCTATCTGGTGGGCCTCGCCTACGGCAGCCGCACCGACACGGTGACGGTCGCGCAGCCCGTGTTCTACAACCCCTGGCCGGGCCCGTACTGGGGACCGTGGAACCCGTGGGGCGCGTGGGGACCGTACCAGCCCGCCTACGTGAACCAGAGCTACCCGGTGTATTCGCATGCGCTTGGCATTCGCATCACGGAAAAGGCGAGTGGCAAGGAGGTTTATAACGTGCAGGCGCGCACCTCGGGCGACGATCCCTCGCTCGTACGCGTGATGCCTTTTCTCGTGCAGAGTGCGCTGGGGAATTTCCCGCTGGCCAACGGCACCGTCACGGAGGTCAAGATTCCGGTCGGCAAGAACGGCGGCGCGCCGAATGAGACGGGTGCGGCACCGGCGGGTGCGGGGCAGGGCGGTGCGACTGCGACGGGGAGCGCGCCGGCGCAATAGGCACGAATCGTCGTGCCCGCCCACCAGGTGACGCGCTGGGCCTTGTGTCCGGCGCGTTTTTTTATGCCATTTGCGACAGCACGTCAGAACCCCACGCCCAGAATCGCGAGCACGCCGAGGACGACGAACAGCAGCGCCGCAACGGCATGCACGAGTTTCGTCGGCAGCTTGTGGGCGAAACGGTCGCCGAGCAGGATCGCGGGCACATTGGCGATCATCATGCCAAGCGTCGTGCCCGCCACCACGCCAAAGAAGTCGTGAAAGCGCGCGGCGAGCGCCACGGTCGCGATCTGCGTTTTGTCGCCCATTTCCGCGAGAAAGAAGGTCACCACTGTTGCGCCGAACACGCCGAGCTGCGAGCGATTCACGTTCGCTTCGCCTTCTTCGAGCTTGTCCGGTACGAGGATCCAGAGCCCCATGGCGACGAACGAGGCGGCGAGCGCCCAGCGCATGACACCCGGCGTGACGAGCGCGCCGAGCCACGTGCCGAGCGCGCCCGCGCCCGAGTGATTGACGAGCGTGGCGACGAGCACGCCGAGGATGATCGGCAGCGGTTTGCGGTAGCGCGCAGCGAGCACGAGCGAAAGCAACTGCGTCTTGTCGCCGATTTCGGCGAGCGCGACCGCGCCGGTCGAGACCAAAAAGGCTTGGTTCACGTTGTGATGGATCCTCGGGCCGTGATGTGTGCGAGCGACGACCCACGGACCGCCGGGCCCTGTTGCGGCGGTCATGGGTCATCGGTCTCGCCAGGCCCGGGATAAAGGCTGCGTCCGCCATGGCCTACAGGCCAGGTCTGTTGACGGACGCCCCCGCGAATTCGCGCACGGCAAGCCTGAGATCCGAAGACCGGCGCTGCGGCGCGATGCGAGGCGGCTACTCCCCAATGAGGCGCATAGTATGGCGCTTTTTCCTGCAACCCGCGCGGGGTGTGGCTGTCAGCGGCGCGCGCCGTCGCGGCTGTGCACGCGTTTGCCTGCCGCGTAGGTTTCGAACACGGCGCGGTCGTCGCCGAGCAGGGCAAGCGCAAACAGCAACTCCTCCAGCGATTCCGCGCGCGCCGTGCGCCGCGCGAGCAGCGGCGTGGCCTGCGCATCGAGCACGACGAAGTCCGCTTCGCTGCCGGGCGCGAGCGTGCCGATCTTGTCGGCGAGATCGAGCGCGTGCGCCGCGCCCGCTGTCGCGAGCCAGAACATGCGGGTGGCCGTGAGGTGGTGGCCGCCCATGCGTGCGACCTTGTGCGCCTCGTTCATGGTTTGCAGCATGGAGAACGAGGTGCCGCCGCCCACGTCGGTGGCGAGCGTCACGGGCATTGACGATTCGCCCGCCTTGTCGAAGTCGAACAGGCCGCTGCCAAGGAACAGGTTCGAGGTCGGGCAGTGCGCGGCGACCGTGCCCGTATGCGCCATGCGGCGGCGGTCTTCGTCGTCGAGCCAGATGCAGTGGCCGTACACCGCCCGCTTGCGCAGGAGTCCATAGTGATCGTACACGTCGAGGTAACTGCGATGGCCCGGAAACAATTCCTTGACCCACTTCACCTCGTCCGGGTTCTCGGCCACGTGGCTCTGGATGAATATGTCGCCATGCGCCTTCGCGAGCGCGCCGCACGCTTCGAGCTGCGCCTCGGTCGAAGTCGGCGCGAAGCGCGGCGTGAGCGCGTACATCTGGCGCCCGCGGTCGTGCCAGCGCTCGATCAGCTCGGCGCTGTCGTCGTAGCCCGTTTGCGGTGTGTCGCGCAGGAACTCGGGGCAATGGCGGTCCATCAGCACCTTGCCCGCTACCATGCGCAGGTTCTTCGCTTCACTAGCCGTAAAGAGGGCGTCGGCGGACTGCTTGTGCACGGTGCAGTACACGAGCGCCGTGGTCGTGCCGCAAGCGAGCAGCTCGTCGACGAAAAAGCGCGCCGTGTCCTGCGCCACCGCTTCGTTTTCGAAGCCGCGCTCGGTCGGGAACGTGTACGTGTTCAGCCACGGCAGCAGACCCGGCGCGGGCGAGGCGATCATGTCCGTCTGCGGATAGTGGATGTGCGTGTCGATGAAGCCTGGCACGATCAGCTTGTCGCGCAGATCGTGAACCGTCGCGCCAGCGCTCACGCGCGACTTGAGCGCGGACCACGCGCCCGAGGCGACCACGTGGCCGTCTTCGACGATCACGACGCCGTCGTCGTCAAAGACAGCGGCGTCGGACGATTGCGCAGGGTCGCCAGTGAACGTCAACAGTTTTGCGCGGTAAGCCGATTGAGTCATGGGAACTTCGTCTCCGATAGATTCAGGTATTCGTCCAATGCATGCCCCGCATGACGCGTGCCGCTCCTGAAAATGCACGCAAGAGGGCCCACGGTCCGGCGCTCGCGCGCTGGACCGGATTCGTGTGACAGCCCGGGCTGGGGCTTGCTGTGCGGACGAGTCCGCGTTTTAGTTTGCGCCTGAGTTCACGCTTTAAGCCGTTGCGCGATTCCAGTTCGCGTCGAGCTTCGCGATCAGCGCGGCGCGCTCTTCGGGGGTCACGAACGAAGCCTCGAAGCCATTGCGCAGGATCGTGTACACCTCGTCGTCGTCGAGCTCGAGCGCTTCGATGATGGCGCGGTAGTTCTCGTTGACGTAGCCGCCAAAGTAGGCGGGATCGTCGGAATTGACGGTCACTGCGACGCCCTTGTCGAGCAGGGCCTTGAGCGTGTGCTGCGTCATGTCGTCGAACACGCACAGCTTGGTGTTCGAGAGCGGGCACACGGTGAGCGCCACGCGCGTGTCGGCCAGACGCGTGACGAGCGCCGCGTCTTCGATGCTGCGCACGCCGTGATCGACGCGGTCGACCTTGAGCAGATCGAGCGCTTCGTAGATGTAGGAGGGCGGGCCTTCCTCGCCCGCGTGCGCAACGAGCTTCAGCCCCATCGCACGCGCTTTCTCGAACACGTGCTCGAATTTCGACGGCGGATGGCCGCGCTCGGACGAGTCGAGGCCCACGCCGATCAGGCGCGCGTAGCGCTCGAAAAGCGGGCGCGCGGCTTCAAAGGTGGCGAGCGCATCGGCTTCGCTCAGGTGGCGCAGGAAGCACAGGATCAGCTTGCTCGTGAGGCCGCGCTTTTCGGCGTCGGCGAGCGCCCGGTCGATGCCCGCGACCACGGTTTCGATCGCCACGCCGCGTTCGGTGTGCGTTTGCGGATCGAAGAAAATTTCGGTGTGCACGACGTTATCGGCGAGCGCGCGCTCGCAGTACGCCATCGTCATGTCGTAGAAGTCCTGCTCCGAGAGCAGCACACTCGCGCCCGCGTAGTAGATGTCGAGGAACGACTGCAGGTCGGTGAACGCGTAGGCGGCGCGCAGCGCGTCGATCGAGTCGTAGGCGAGCTTCACGCTGTTGCGCTGGGCGAGCGCGAAGATCAACTCGGGTTCGAGCGAGCCTTCGATATGGATGTGCAGTTCGGCCTTCGGCGCTTTGGCGGCCTTGTCGACGAGCGCCTTTGCGTTGGCGGCGGTGTTGGCGGTGGTCGTGATCGTCATGTTCGGTTCGATTCGCTTATGGGTTCTTCAGTGTTTGACATCACGCGGAATGGGTGGCGGGGGCATGCGCTGCGCTCGCCAGCTTCGCTGCTTCGATCACCTGCAGCAATTGCGCGGCGGCCGAGACGGCGATGACTTCGGGCGACTTGTCGACGATACCGTCCACGCCGAGCGGGCAGTTCATGCGCGCGATCTGCAGGGGATCGATGCCGCGCGCGGCGAGGCGGTGCTCGAACTGCTTGCGCTTCGAGTGCGAGCCGATCATGCCGAAGAACACGAAGTCACCGCGACGCAGGATGCGCTCGGCGAGATCGAGATCGCGCGAATGATCGTGCGTCATCACGATGAAGCTCGTGCCGGGCGGGGCCGTGTCGACGGCTTCGTCGGGCGCGTCGTTGGCGTCGATCGCTACGTTGGGCGCGTTCAGCAGCGCGAACGCCTCAGGCGTCGGAAACGCCGCGTCGCGCTCGTCGACCCACAGCACGCGGCAGGGCAGCGTGCCAAGCACGCGCACGAGCGCCGCGCCCACGTGGCCCGCGCCGAACAGCACAACGGGAAAATCGTTCGGCGCGATGGTCTCGGTGAGCAGCAGCGCGCCGCCCGTTTCCCAAAGCAGGCAGTCGGGCGCTTCCACGCCCGGTTCCGGCTCGGACAGCATGGCCGGATCGGCTGCGGTGCCTTCCCCTTCCGGGCTCCCGTTCCGCGAGGAGCGAAATGATACGCTACGCACGGTCGACGCGCCTGCCGCGAGGCGGCGCGCGAGGGTGGCGAGCCAGCCGAGGTCGGCTACGTCGAGGCGCTCGAACGCGAGCACCACGGCGCCGCCGCAGCACTGGCCGAGGCTCGGCCCGAGCGCGAGGCGCTCGAGGCGCCGCGCGTGCGGCGTGCGCATCCCTTCGCGCAGCACCTGGCGCGCGATTTCGATGGCCTTCCATTCGAGGTGGCCGCCGCCAATGGTGTGGCGGGCCGCTTCGCGCGTGACGATCATCTTGGTGCCGGCCTCGCGCGGCGCCGATCCCTCGACGCGCGCAACGGTGACCAGCACGGCGGCGTCGCCGTGCGCGAGCAGTTGCTGCAGATTGGAAAGCCAGGCTTGCATCTGGCGGTTCTCCCTACGGGGCGGCACGTTGTTGCCTGTGCCGCCGGTTAATCTTCGTGGCTTCGCGCGGGCTGCGCTTCGCGGTTGGAGTGTGCGAGGCGCCGGCAGGTTCGCGCGGTCAGTCTATTTGCGGTGGTTTTCCCGCAGCGCGTCCAGTGCATCGAGAATCGCTTCAGGCGTCGCGGGCGCGCGCAGCGGCGCGGCCTCGCGTGCCTCGGGCACCGCGGCGCCCACGGCGTCGCGAATAGCGAGAAATACCGAGAACGGCAAAAGCAGGGGCGGTTCGCCCACGGCCTTCGAGCGGAACACGGTCGCCTCGACGTTGTCGTTGCCCCCGCTGCGATAGAGCTTCACGTTGAACGCCTCTGGCGTGTCGCTCACCGCCGGAATCTTGTACGTGGACGGCGCATGCGTCATGAGCCGCCCGTCGCGGTTCCACCAAAGCTCCTCGGTGGTGAGCCAGCCCATGCCCTGGATGAAGCCGCCTTCCACCTGGCCGAGATCGATGGCCGGATTGATCGACTGGCCCGCGTCGTGCAGCACGTCGGCGCGCACGAGCTTCCATTCGCCCGTGAGTGTATCGACGACCACTTCGGACACCGCGGCGCCATAGGCGAAGTAGTAGAACGGATGGCCGGTGAGCGTGCGCGCGTCCCAGTGCACTTTGGGCGTGGCGTAGAAGCCATCGGACCATAGTTGCACACGCTTCATGTACGCGAGTTCGACGAATTCGCCAAAGGCTATCGCCTTGCCGTTCGCTCGCACCAGGCCATCTTCGAACGCGACGTTTTCGGCCGCGCCGCCGTATTGTGCTGCCGCGAACGCCGAGAGGCGCGCGCGGATCGTGAGCGCTGCATCCTCGGCGGCCTTGCCGTTGAGGTCGCTGCCCGTGGAGGCCGCCGTGGCTGAAGTATTGGCGACCTTCGATGTATCGGCGGCGCTCACGCGCACGCGTGCAAGCGGCAATCCGAGCGTGCCCGCCACGACCTGCGCGACCTTGGTGTTGAGCCCCTGGCCCATTTCGGTGCCGCCGTGGTTCACGAGCACCGAGCCATCGCGGTACACATGGACAAGCGCGCCCGCCTGGTTCAGATGCGGCACGTTGAACGAGATGCCGAACTTGACTGGCGTGAGCGCCATGCCGCGCTTGAGCACAGGGCTCGTGCGGTTGTACGCGGCGATGGTCGCGCGACGCTCGTGATAGCGGCTCGACGCGACCAGTTCGTCGGTGAGCGGCGCGAGCACGTTGTCCTCCACGCGCTGGCCGTACGGCGTGTGCTCACGCTCGCCAATGCCGTAATAGTTCGCGCGCCGTACATCGAGCGGATCGCGGCCCAGCGCCCTGGCAATTTCGTCGAGCATCACCTCCATCACGAGCGCGCCTTGTGGGCCGCCGAAGCCGCGAAACGCGGTGTTCGACTGCGTGTTCGTCTTGCAGCAGAGCGCGACAATTTCGACATCCGAAAGAAAGTAGGCGTTGTCGAAGTGACAGACCGCGCGCGTGGCGACTGCGCCCGAAAGATCGGCGGAATAGCCCGCACGCAGCGCGATCTCTACGCGCGCGCCGAGGAGCCGTCCTTCGTCGTCGTAGCCCGCTTCGTATGTGTAGAGTGCATCGTGGCGCTTGCCGGTGATCATGAAGTCGTCGTCGCGATCCGCGCGCAGTTTCACGGGCCGCTGCAGCTTGTGCGCCGCGAGCGCGGCGACGCACGCGAACAGCGCCGACTGTGATTCCTTGCCGCCGAAGCCGCCGCCCATGCGCCGGCATTCGCAGGCGACGCGATGTGCAGGCCAACCGAGCAGATGCGCGACGACTTGCTGCATTTCGCTCGGGTGCTGCGTCGAGCTGTAGACGAGCATGCCTGTCTGCTCTTGCGGGAGCGCGTAGGCCACCTGGCCTTCGAGATAGAACTGCTCCTGGCCGCCCACGGCAAACGTGCCCGCGAGGCGATGCGGCGCAGCGGCGAGCGCAGCATCGGGCGCGCCGCGCACGAGACGCAGCGGCGGCAGCACGTAGTGCTGGCGCGTGCGCGCCTCTTCGATGCTGAGAACGGGCTCGAGCGGTTCGTAGCGAACGACGTCTTCGCTCGCGGAGAGCGCCGCGGCGCGGCGCGCGAGCTCCTGGCTCGCGGCGATCACCGCGAACACGGGCTGTCCGAGATATTGCACGACGTCGCCCGCGAGTACCGGATCGTCGTGCACGACCGGACCGCAGTCGTTCTCGCCGGGGATGTCGGCGGCCGTTAGCACCGCAAGCACGCCCGGCGACGAGCGCACGTGTTCGAGATCGAGCGCGACGATGCGCGCGTGCGCATGGCGCGCAAGGCCGAGCGCCGCGTGCACGGTGCCGTGCAGTTCGGGGATGTCGTCGGTGTAGCGCGCTTCGCCGCTCACGTGCGCATCGGCGGATTCGTGCGGCAGCGGCGCGCCGAGCGCGCGCTCGTGGGCGGGCTCATCACCTGGCTCCTGGCGCATGACGAGCGGTTCGGCCTGATCGTTCATGGCGTGACTCCGGCGGCTGCGAAGCCGGGGCCATCGTCGTCGCCTTCGGCGAAAGCGAACGCGTTGACGTCGCACAGCGCGAGCGGGGCGTCGTCGCGCGTTTCGAGCCAGCAGCGCCACAGCAGATTGCGCGCGACCTTCAGGCGATAGGCGCCGCTCGCGCGCATGTCCGTGAGCGGCCGATAGTCGGTGGCGAGCGCAGCCATCGCGTGCTGTGCGCTGGTTTCGTCCCAGCGCGCGCCGTTGAGGGCGGCTTCGGCAAGCGCGGCGCGCTGCGGGATCGCGGCCATGCCGCCGTAGGCGATACGCGCGCTCGCAAGTGTGCCGTCCTCGCGCACGTCGAGTGCAAACGCGGCGCACACCGCCGAGATATCCTGGTCGTAGCGCTTCGAGACCTTGTAGGTGCGAAAGCGCAGTGTCGGCGCGGGGCGCGGCACGCGGACCGCTTCGACGAATTCGCCCGCTTCGAGCGCGTTCTTCTGGTAGCCCGTGTAGAAGGCCGCGAGCGGCAGCGTTCGCACGCGCGCCGCACGGCGCAGCACGAGCGTGGCGTCGAGCGCGAGCAACGCGGGCATCGAGTCGCCTATCGGCGAACCGTTCGCGACGTTGCCGCCAAGCGTCCCTGCGTTGCGAATGGGTAGCGAGGCGAAGCGCGCCCACAGTTCCGCGAGTTCGGGGTAATCGATGGCGAGCGCGGCGTAGGCTTGTTCGAGCGGGACGGCCGCGCCGATCGTGAGTGTCTGGGCGTCGCGCGCGACGGTCGCCATTTCCGCGACGTTGCCGGTGTAGATGAGGTCGCCAAGGTCGCGGAACTGCTTCGTGACCCACAGGCCGATATCGGTGCTGCCTGCGAGCACGCGCGCGTCAGGATGCGCGGCACGCAGCGCCGCGAAGGCGCCGAGCGTGCACGGCGCGTAGAACGTGCTTTCGCCGTGCGCGGCACCTCGTACGTCGGGGCCGCGATATTCGAAGGTGCCGGCGCGCTGCAGCGCGCGCAGCTGCGCCTCGACGCGAGCGCGATCGAGCGCCACGCGCGCATGGCAGCTTTCGTCGAACATGCGCAGCGCCGCCTCGATGATGGGCCGGTAGCCGGTGCAGCGGCACAGGTTGCCCGAGAGCGCTTCGTTTATCTCCTCGCGGCTCGGCAGGCCCGCGCCGGCAGGCTGGTTCTCGTAAAGCGCCCACAAGGACATGACGAAGCCCGGCGTGCAGAAGCCGCACTGCGAGCCATGGCAATCGACCATCGCCTGCTGGACCGGGTGCAGTGCGCCGTCTGGCTGACGCAGGTCTTCGACGGTGTAAAGCGCGCGGCCGTCGAGGGTCGGCAGGAACTGGATACAGGCGTTGACGGCCTTGAGCGCGAGATGGCCTTCGCGGTCGAGTTCGCCCACGACGACCGTGCACGCGCCGCAGTCGCCCTCCGCGCAGCCTTCCTTGGTGCCGCAGGCGTGCAGATCCTCGCGCAGATGCTGAAGCACCGTGCGCGTGGGAGGCAGGTCGCGCACTTCGTGCACGGAGCCTCGGTGGAGGAAGCGGATGGTTTGCGTTGTCATGGTGGACCCGGGGACATTGCGGATCAGGCGCGCGTTACGAGAGGGGCGCGCCAACACCGGCCTCGCGCACGTAGATCGCCATCCAGTTCCGAAGATAGCACCGCTTGCCGCAGGAAAGTATTTCCCCCGCAAGATGGGGGTTATGTGACTTGGGTCATGACGCCGTCACAGCGCGCATGGCGGTGCCAAGCCATTGCGTGCGGCGATCGCGCCTGGATGGCGGGGGAAGGTGCGGAAGTCGTGCGCGATTCGAGGCTGCCGTGCAGGGCTGACGCTCGAATCGCGCTGGCGGGGCGAGCCGCCCGATGGCTGGGCGGCGGATGAGGCGGCCGAGCTGGAAGAGATCGAATAGGCGCGGCGCGCCTGCGCCGTGCCCTTTAGCCGGTCAGCGGCGGATGCCGGGCCACGACACCTGGCGGCGCCGGTTGCGCAACAGGCTCAGGATCACGGTCAGGAACACGATGACGAATGCGAGCAGCGACCACACCGGCATGGTCAGGCCGAGCGTCGGCGGATAGGTGGTTTCGCAAAGGCCTTGCACCTTGAACACGCCGGGCAGCCAGTGCGCGAAAGGCAGGCCGTCGACAATGGGCTGCAGCGTGTCGAAACCGCAGCTGTAGTTGGGGAACGCCTGCACCCAGACGAGCTTCGCGGACGCGACCGCGCCGCCTGCCGCCGAAAGCACCACGAGCGCTTCGAGCACGCGCACGCCGCGCCAGCTCGTCATGCGCGCGCCGAGAAAGGCGAAGACCGCGATCAGAATCAGGAAATAGCGCCCCAGGATACACAGCGGGCATGGGTCCTGATGCTCGACATACTGGAAGTACAGGGCGCCGCCCAGAAGCGCGAGGCAGATCAGGCCAAGGAGGACCAGCAGGCCGCGCTCGCGGCGCAACAGCGCGTTATCGTCGTTCATGAGGCTCTTTCGTTCGGGTTATCTGGCGCAGCGCACAGGCGGCTGCGACGGCGTGACGGGATTCTAGCGCGAAGGTTGCGCGCGGCGCGGACGTGTCCTTGCCCGCGCGCAGGGGTTGTTTGAGCGATTCGCGCTCAGGTCAGCGCAACGGCGCGAGCACCGCCTCGACGCCGCGGCCAATGGCGAGCAGCGCGTCGTCGTTGTCAGGCGCGGCGGCGAGCATCAAGCCGACCGGCGCTGCGCCATGGTGGTGGCATGGCAGCGAGAGCGCGCAGGCATCGAGGAAGTTGAACGCGCTCGGGTTACGCAGCACAAGCGCGTTGGTGCGCGCGAAGACATCGTCGTCGGCGGCAAGCGGAGCGACGGGAGGCGGCGCGATGGGGACAGTCGGCGCGATCACGGCGTCGAAGCGCGACCAGAGCGTGGCCAGGGCTTCGTCCATGACCGATGCGCGCGCGGCGATCAGGTCCAGATAGTCGGCTGCCGTAGCGTGCTCGCCCTTCAGGATGCGCACCAGCACGCGGGGGTCGTACTGATCCCGATGCTTTGCAATCAGCTCGCGATGCCACGCATACGCTTCCATCGGCGAGAAGCCGATGCGGTTGATTTCGGCGAGGCGCTCGAAGGCGGCGAAGCGGACTTCGCTCACGATCGCGCCGGCCGCATCCAGATGCTTGAGCGCCGTATCGATCGTTTCCGCGACTTCGGGGTCCACGCCGTCGGTCACGTAGTTGGTGAGCACGCCGAGGCGCACGCCTTCGAGGTGTCGCGCGGCCGGCACGTGCGGCGCGAGTCCGGCGAGCACGCGGTCCGCGAGCGCGCAGCACGCCACCGTGTTGCCGATCGGGCCAAACGAGTCGAGCGTGGGGGAGAGCGGCACGCCGCCCGTTTTCGGAATGCGCCCGGCGGTGGGCTTGAAGCCCGTGAGGCCGCAGAACGCGGCGGGAATGCGGATGGAGCCGCCGGTGTCGGTGCCGAGCGCGACGGCGGCCATGCCGTCCGCGACCGAGGCCGCCGCGCCCGAGGACGAGCCGCCCGCCACGCGCGCGTCGCCTGCCACGCCGCGGCGCCAGGGCGAGAGCGGCGTGCCGTAGTGCGGATTCAGGCCGAGCCCCGAGAACGCGAATTCGCTCATGTTGGTGCGGCCGACCAGCACCGCGCCGGCATGGCGCAGCCGGGCGACGGCGGTGGCGTCCTCTTTGGCGGGCGCCGCATTCGCGAGCGCCGTGGAGCCCGCGCGCGTGACTTCGCCCGCTACGTCGAACAGATCCTTCACCGAGACGGGGATGCCCGCGAGCGGCGAAAGCACCGTGCCGGACGCGCGCAGGCGGTCGTGTGCGTCGGCGGCGGCGCGCACGCGCTCGGCATCGACATGCGTGAAGACGGTCGCGCCCTGGCCGGCCGGGTCGGCGATGCGCTCGAGCGCGGCTTCGGCGAGCGCACGGCTCGTCGTGCGGCCCGCGGCGAGGTCGGCCGCGAGCTGGGCGAGGGGAGGGAATGGCGTGAAAGCGGTGGTCATGGCGGCGGAGGACTCGGTCAATGCGCGGCGGCGCGCTGCGCGAAGTTCAGCGGAGCAGGCGGTCAGGCCGCCGGCGAAGGGCGCCGAGGGCCGGTGGCGCCTGCAAGGGTCGCATCATTGTAGGTCGGCTTTTTTCCTTGCGTGCGATTTGGCTCACGCCGCGCATCGGGTAACATGCGCAGAATCGATAGCTATTTGTAAGGAAAGACCTTCATGCACCACGGAATCGGCTTCATTCAGGATCTGGCAGTCGTGATGGCGCTGGCAGGCGTCGTCACCGTGCTGTTTCATCGCCTGAAGCAGCCGGTCGTGCTCGGCTATATCGCGGCGGGCGTGATCATCGGGCCGTACACGCCGCCGTTCCAGCTCATTCACGACGAGCAGACCATCCAGACGCTCGGCGAGCTCGGCGTGGTATTCCTGATGTTCTCGCTCGGCCTCGAATTCAGCCTGCGCAAGCTCTTCCAGGTGGGCGCGACCGCCATCGTCGCGGCGCTCTCGGAAATCGTGCTGATGCTGTGGCTCGGCTACGAGATCGGCCGCGCGTTCGGCTGGGCCACGATGGATTCGCTGTTCCTCGGCGCGATTCTCGCCATCTCTTCGACCACCATCATCGTCAAGGCGCTCTCCGATCTCGGCGTGAAGCGCGAGCCGTTCGCACAGCTCGTGTTCGGCATCCTGATCGTCGAGGATATTCTCGGCATTGCCATGCTCGTGCTGCTGGGCGGCATTGCGCAGACGGGCGAGCTCTCGCCGGGCATCGCGCTCATCACGCTCGGCAAGCTGTTGCTTTTCATGCTCGTCTCGCTGCTCGCGGGCATTCTGATCGTGCCGCGCGTGCTCGGCTATATCGCGCGCGTGGGCAACGACGAGATGCTGCTCGTCTCGGTCCTGGGCTTTTGCTTCGGCTTTTGCCTGCTCGTCGTGAAGCTCGATTATTCGATCGCGCTCGGCGCGTTCCTGATCGGCGCGGTCATGGCCGAGTCGCGCCATCTGCATCGCATCGAGCATCTCGTCGCGCCGCTGCGTGACGCGTTCTCCGCCATCTTCTTCGTGACGATCGGGCTCATGCTCAACCCGCTCGTGCTGGTCGATTATGCGTGGCCGATCGCCGTGATCTCGATTGCCGTGGTGCTCGGCAAGCTGGTGTCGTGCGGCCTCGGCACCTTTCTCGCGGGCCGCGACGGACGCACCGCGATGCGCGTGGGCATGACCGTCTCGCAGATCGGCGAGTTCTCGTTCATCATCGCCTCGCTCGGTCTCACGCTGAAGGTGACGAGCGGGTTTCTCTATCCGATCGCCGTGACCGTTTCGGCCATCACGACGCTCACCACGCCTTACCTCATCCGCATTGCCGATCCGCTCTCGCAGCGCCTCGCGCGCGCCATGCCGCCCGCCGTCTCGAACGTGTTCGGCATGTACAGCCAATGGCTGCGCTGCCTCGTGCCGCGCTCGGACGGCCCCACGATCTTTTCGCTCACGAAGCGCATCGTCGTGCAGATTGCGGTGAATCTCGCGCTCGTCTCGGCGATCTTCATCGGCGTTTCGTATGGCGCGCGCTACGCGTCGCCGTTGCTTGCGCACTGGATCGGCGACGAGCGCATTCAGCGCGTTGTCCTCTGGAGCGCCGCGCTCCTGCTCGCGATGCCGTTTCTCGTGGCGGTGTGGCGCAAGACGCAATCGCTCGCGCTGTTGCTCGCCGAAGTGAGCGTGCAGCCGGAGAAGGCGGGGCGCTTTACGCGCGCGATCCGTCATGTGATTGCGGAACTAGTGCCCGTGGTTTCGATGTTCGGCGTGTTCCTGCTCGTGGCGGCGCTCTCGGGGACGATCCTGCCGCCCACGGGCTTCCTCGTCGGCGTGCTGGTGTGCGCGGCAGCGCTCACCATGCTGCTATGGCGCTGGTGCGTGAAGATCCACGCGTCGATGCAGATTGCGTTGCGCGAGACCCTCGACGAGCGGCCGGATGCCTGACCTCGCTAAGTTACCCAGCGCTTGGACAGCGGTTAGCAAGCGGCGCGTCTCGCAAGCGTGTTCGGGGCGCCCCTGGTGTGACGGGTTGTGAGCAATTGTGCGCGGGGGTGGCGGCGGCGTGCCGTGCGACGGATAATCGAAGCCTGTTCATTCGTTCGCGCGCCGCGCGCCTGACCCCACGTCATGAGCGATAACAAATCAGACCACCCCGAGGTCCCTGACGGCGCACGCCGTCCTGCCGATGCCGGTCCTGCCGGCGCCCCCGAGCCCTCGTCCTCTCCTCCCGCCGGATCTCCCGGCGCTCCTGCTGGTTCTCCCTCTGCATCGCCCTCCGCTCCGCCCTCTGGGGAAGCCGCGCAACGCGCTTCGACCGATGCGCCCGAAAGCGCTTCGACCGTCACGCCTCGCGCTGGGGAGGCCGCCGCGGCATCCACGGCTGGCGAGTTGCCGAAGCAGGCGCCGGCACCCACTACGCCGAGTATTCCGATCAGCGAAACCGCCGAGGCCGGCAAGTCCGCGCCCGCGCCGGCCCCGCATACCGAACCGGCGAGCACTCGCGAGACGGCAGCGTCTGCTGCGCCGCAACGTCCGGGTGCTGCGCCCGCCGGCTTCGGCCAGGCGCCCGACTTCACGGCGCAACACCCGCCGCCGCCCAGCGCCATTCCGCCGGAACCGCCGCGCTATCTGCGCCCGAGCGATTCGCCCTGGGCGGTGTTCGGCCGCATCGTCGTGGCGCATGCGCGGCAACTGTTCGACCGCGCCGGTCAGCGCATCACGCAGCGCACACTGCGCATTGGCGTCTCGGCGCGGATCTTCCACCCGGAGCCGGGTGCACAAGGGCTGCGCGGCAAGACGCTGCAATACCTGGAGGAATCGATCGCACACTGGGTGATGTCTCGAGACGTCATCGTGTTCATGATCCCGACGGTCGGGCACCAGGGGATGCTGCACCCGAGCAATATCCGCTTACGCGATTACGCGAAGCATCTCGACGGCCTGCTGCTGCAGGGTGGCGCCGACGTCTCGCCGCAGACGTATGCGGAAGTCTCGCCGCGCCCCGAATGGCCGGGCGACCGCGTGCGCGACATGTACGAACTCGAACTGCTGCATGAGTTCGTCGAATCGGGCAAGCCGGTGCTGGGCGTGTGCCGCGGCTGCCAGCTCATCAACGTGGCGTTTGGCGGCACGCTTTTTCAGGACATCGCAACCGAAGTGCCGACGGCTGGCGTGCACGTGAGCGAGCACTACGACCAGCATCGCCACGCGGTCACGTTCCCGGAAGGCTCGACGTTCGCGACCATGTTCCCCGGGCGGCGCGAGGCGATCGTCAACTCGATTCACCATCAGGCTGTGAAGCACCTCGGGCGCGACCTGACCGTCGAGGCCGTTTCGGCGGGCGACGGGCTCATCGAGGCGGTGCGTTACCGGCGCTCGCCGTTCGTCGTGGGCGTGCAGTGGCACCCCGAGTTCCATCGCGCGGGCGGCCCCGAACTGCTCGACTGCACGCCGCTGCTCGACACCTTCTTGCGAACTGCGCGCGAGACACGCTTCTGATCGCAAACCACGGGCGATCACAACGAATCGCACGAACCCCGTCCTGGCCGCGCGCAACCTGCGCGCGGCGTTTACATTTCGGTCTCCTTCGTCGGAGTCCTCATCGACGGCGCGTGTTGATGGGTCGCCTGCGGCGCATCTAATTAAAGGGATGCCGCTGATCATGACCGTCACGATTTCGCGGTTCCATCGGAAGGTCTTAAAAGCCTGGGCTCTTTGTGCTGCGTATGGAGCGAGCTTCACTCGCCGTCGAGCCGGTACACGTAACGCAGTGCCGTAATGTCGATGCCGCCCATGCGGTCGGGCTCCGAGCCTGAATAGGTCCAGCCCTGGCGCTCGTAGAACGCTATCGCGGGCGTGTTGCCGTCGAGCACATACAGATAGAGCTGCGTCTCGCCCTGGGCGCGCGCCCAGTCCTGCGCGGCACGCATGAGCCGCTTGCCGACGCCGGTGCCCTGATGCGCCGGTAGCGCATGAAGATTGTCGAGCAACACGCCCCAAGGGGAGCCCGGCTGGCGCTCGACGCACACGAAGCCCACGGCCGCACCCGATGCAAGCTCGGCGATCAGAACGAGCCGCCGTTCGCCGCCTGGCGCCTCCATGCGCGCACGCCAGTAAGCCGCGCGCTCGGCGTCGACTTCGCGTTCGAGAAACGCGGCGGGCAGCAGCGCGCGATACGTGGCCTGCCAGCTTGCGGCGTGCATGGCGGCGAGCAAGGGAGCATCGGCGACGGTGGCCGGGCGCAGCGTGAGGGCTGGGATTTCGGTCATGCGGATGGAGGACGTGTGGGCGTCCGGATCAGGGCGCGCGTCGGGGGCCGCGCGCCGAGCCCTGCTGCAAGGTATTTTGCCCCATTCGAGGACGCTCGCGGCGGGCTCGCCAATCATGAAAGAATTGTGAATTGTTATCGTAACAAAAATGGAAGAATTGGCATGTATTGATGCTTTTTGCTAGCCTCTTTTAAGGAAATGCCTGAATATCTGACTCCCGCCGCGTACCGCACAATAAAATGCCCGCGCGACCCTCGCTTTACCGCGAGTGATTGTCTTTCACTGTCCCGCGAGCCGCTCAGGTTTCCCGGACAGTCTCTTCAGAGAATGTCATGTCTACCGCGTCCCACGCATCCCCAAGCGAATCAAAATTCCGGACCGTTTTCCGCGTCGTCAGCGGCAACTTCCTGGAAATGTACGATTTCATGGTCTACGGCTACTACGCTTCGGCGATCGCCCGGACCTACTTCCCGAGCGACAATGCGTTCGCTTCGCTGATGCTTACGTTGTCCGTGTTCGGCGCAGGCTTCCTGGTGCGTCCGCTCGGCGCCATCATCCTCGGCGCATACATCGACCATCACGGCCGCCGCAAGGGCCTCATGCTCACGCTCGGCCTGATGGCGTTCGGCACGCTCGCGGTCGCCGTCGTGCCAGGTTACGCGACCATCGGCATACTCGCGCCGGCTCTCGTGCTGCTGGGGCGCCTGCTGCAGGGCTTCTCGGCGGGGGTGGAACTGGGCGGCGTCTCGGTCTATCTCTCCGAGATCGCGACCAAGGGCAACAAGGGCTTCTACGTCTCGTGGCAGTCGGGCAGCCAGCAGGTCGCCGTGGTGTTTGCCGCGCTCCTGGGGGTGGTGCTGCATCGCCTGCTGCCCGTCGAGCATATGACGGCCTGGGGCTGGCGCGTGCCGTTCCTCATCGGCTGCCTGATCGTGCCGTTCCTGTTCATCATTCGCCGCTCGCTCCAGGAAACGGCGGAGTTCGCGAGGAAGAAGCATCGTCCGTCGATGGGCGAAATCATGGCGTCGATGGTGCAGAACTGGGGTGTCGTGATCGCCGGTATGGGCATGGTCATCATGACCACCGTATCGTTCTACCTCATCACCGCCTACACGCCGACCTTCGGTAAGGAAGTGCTCAGGTTGAACGAAATCGACACGCTGCTCGTGACGGTTTGCATCGGCTTGTCGAACCTCTTCTGGCTGCCGGTTTCCGGCGCGTTTTCGGACCGTGTGGGCCGCCGCCCGATGCTGATCACCTTCTCCGTGCTCACGATCCTCACCGCGTATCCCACGGTGCAGTGGCTCGTGACGGAACCGTCGTTCGGCCGCCTGCTCACGGTCGAACTGTGGCTGTCGTTCCTCTATGCCTGCTACAACGGCGCGATGGTCGTGGCGCTCACCGAAGTCATGCCCGCCGACGTGCGCACAGCCGGCTTCTCGCTTGCCTACAGCCTCGCGACGACGATTGGCGGTTTCACGCCGGCGATCTCGACGTACCTCATCCACGTGAGTGGCAACAAGGCTGCGCCGGGGGCGTGGATGGGCGTCGCGGGCGTGTGCGGCCTTATTGCGACGCTCGTGCTCTATCGCACGCCGGAAGCGCGCAATCAGTACAGGGCGGCTTGACCGGCGGATCGATCGATTGATCCGGCCATCTCGCGGCGAAAGCAATGAAAAACGGGGCGCTCAGGCGCCCCGTTTTTCATTGTGCCGCTTACGCGTCGCGCAACTCGCGCGCGACCGTTTCCACGACTTCCGCCCATGCATGCGGGCGCGGCTGACGCACGAGCCGAGCGCGCGGGTACCAGGGGCTTTCGTCGGTGCCCGCAAACCAGCGCCAGTCCGCGGCGAACGGCAGCATGACCCAGAGTTTCGCGCCAAGCGCGCCCGCGAGGTGGGCGATCGAGGTATCGATCGACACGACACCGTCCAGACGTTCGATCACGGCGGCGGTATCCGCGAAATCCTGCAGTTTGCCGCCAAGTCGGTGGATCGCGCGCGCCCGTGGATGCGCGTCGAGTGCAGTGTGTTCCTCGGCACTGAGTTCAGGTTGCAGGACGATCCAGTCGATACCGTCGAGCGCGAAGAGCGGTTCGAGCGCGGCGAGCGCAATCGCGCGATTCTCGTGCTTCTGGATGCGTCCGGACCACGCGAGGCCGATCTTGCGGCGCGCCTGGCCGCCCAGCGAGCCGCGCCACTTGCGCCCGTAGGTAGCACTGGCGTTGAGGTAGGGCGTGCGCGCGGGCAGTGTCTCGATGCTCGTGCCGAGCGCGAGCGGCAGCGAGAGGAGCGGGCAGTGCAGGTCGGCGGCGGGCCGAGGCGCGCCCTGCTCGACGAGCGTGACGCGCCAGGCTTCGGCCGCGGGCGCGATGAGCGGCACGAGTGCGCGCTGCACTTCGAGCACGACGCGCGCGTTGGTTTTCTGTGCCGTGGCCACGACTTGCGGCACGAAGCGCACGAACTGCAGCGTGTCGCCGAAACCCTGTTCGGCCTCGATCAGCAGCGTGCGGCCGTTCAGAGCCTCGCCGTGCCAGCGTGGCAGCGTGCTTTGCGTCGTGCGCGGCGCAATCTGTGCCTGCCCCTGCGGGGGCGCGGCGTAGCCTGCACCTCGCGGTGCGTTGGCGTGCGCGTCGTCGCGTGCGGCCGGATCGAGCCGCCATTCGTACTCGGGCAGTCCGCGCCGGAGGTCACCGAGCGTGAGCCACGTGAGCGCGCGATTCAAATGCGCGGCGGCCAGGTCCGGCCGCACGCGCAGCGCCTCGTCGAAGGCGCGCAGCGCGGCCGCATGCCGGCCGAGCGCGTGATGCGCCGCGCCGAGCGCGAGCCACGCGAGGGCGAACTTCGGGTCGAAGCCGATCGCACGCTCGTAGGGTCCGATGGCTTTGTCGTGGCGGCCGAGCGCGACAAGCGCGTTGCCGAGCCCGAAGAGGGCCGGCGCGAGATGCGGCTGCAGCGAAAGCGCCGTTTCGAAGGCGGCCACGGCTTCGCCGTGATGGCCGGTCGCATCGAGCGTATTCGCAAGATTGAAATGCGCGGCGACGAAGCGCGGCTGCACGCGCAGCGCCTTCTGGAAATGTTCGACCGCGCTCGCGCTGTCGCCAAGCGCGTTGAGCGACATGCCGAGGTTGTTGTGCGCCCCTGCGTGGCCCGGGCGGATCTTCAGCGCGCGGTGAAACGAGTCGGCGGCTTCGGCATGGCGGCCGAGCGCGTGCAGCGCGTTGCCGAGATTGTTGTGCGACGAGGCGTCGCCGGGCTGCAGGCGCACGGCCTGTCCGAACGCGTACATCGCGTCCTCGTGCCGGCCGATCACCGCATAGGCGTTGCCGAGGTTGTAATGCGCGAGGGCAAAGGCGGGCGCGAGCGTGAGCGCGTTGCGAAAGCGCTCGATCGCGCCTTCCAGTTCGCCGAGCGCCTTCAGCGCGTTGCCGAGGTTCAGCTGGAGAGCGGCGTCGTCGGGGCGCAAAGCGACCGCGCGGCGCACGAGGTCCGCGGCTTCGGCGTGCTGGCCTCGCTGATGCCGTAGCACGCCGAGCAGATGCAGCGCATCGACGTGCACGGGATCGGCGGCGAGCGTCGCGCGGTAGTCGCGCTCGGCGTCGTCCAGCCGGCCGTCGCGATGTGCGGCGTACGCGCGGACAAAAAGCTGTTCCATGGCAGAAGAAGCAAAACGATCGAGACACAAAGGCGGCATTTTCCCATACTCGCGGACCCGTTCCCGAAGTTGGCCGAATGTCGATCGAAAGTTGACCGGAATCCGTTGCTGAACTAACATATGAACACCTATTCATATGTATTGTGTGTATTCATGACCCCAGTTTCCGATGACGAGCGAGTCGTACCGCTCGCCGACCTCTTCCGTCTGCTCGGCGACGCCACGCGCCTGCGTATCGTGCTCGCCTGTGTTCAGGACCGGATCGCCGTGGGGGCGATTGCCGATGCGCTCGGTTTGTCGCCGTCACTGGTGAGTCACCATCTGCGGCTTTTGCGCGCCGCGCGCGTTGTGCGCGCCGAGCGCGAGGGCAAGCAGGTGTTCTACGCGGCCGCGGACGCGCATATCAGCGCGATGATCGCCGGCATGCTCGAACACGTGGCCGAGCCCTCGGCGCAATGGCAGGAGGGCGCATGAGCGCAGCGGATCACGAACACGCGCATGACGCCGAAGGCGCCGGGAAGCGCGAGGGCGAGCACGACCACGGCCATGCGCACGACGCCCACGCGCAGCACGGGCATGGTCACGCGCACGGCCACCATCACCATCATCACGCGGGCGTCGCGGGGCACGGCCGCGCGTTCGCCATCGCCGTCGCGCTGAACGTCATCATCGTCGTCGTGCAGACGGTGTACGGCGTGCTGGCGCATTCCACCGCGCTGCTCGCCGACGCCGGCCACAATCTCTCCGATGTGCTGGGCCTGCTGCTCGCCTGGGGTGCCGCGTGGCTCGCAACACGCCGTCCGTCGGCGCGCTTCACGTTCGGGTTCGGCAGCTCGTCGATTCTCGCCTCGCTCGCCAACGCCGCGCTGCTCCTGCTCGCGTGTGGCGCGATCCTCGCGCAAGCGCTTGGCCGGCTGTTCCATCCGGCGCCGGTCGCGGGCTTCGACGTGTTCGTCGTGGCGACCATCGGCATGGTGATCAACGGTTTTTCGGCCTGGCTTTTCATGCGCGGGCAAAAGGACGACCTGAACATTCGCGGCGCCTTCCTGCACATGGCCGCCGACGCCGGCGTTTCCGCCGCCGTGGCCGTGAGCGGTCTGCTGATTCTTGCGACCGGCTGGAGCTGGATCGACCCGCTCATGTCTATCGCGGTCGTGCTCGTGATTGTGTACGGCACCTGGGGGCTGTTGCGCGAGTCCGTGCGGCTTGCCCTTGCCGCAGTGCCCGAGAACGTCGACATCGTGCGCGTGCGCAGCTTCCTCGCGCAGCAGGAGGGCGTAGTCGACGTGCATGACCTCCACGTCTGGGCGCTCTCGACCACGGGCTGCGCGCTGAGCGCGCATCTCGTGATGCCGGCGGGGCACCCCGGTGACGCCGCGCTCGATCAGATGGTCGAGTCGCTGCAGGTGCGTTTCCGCATGCGGCACGTGACGTTGCAGGTGGACCTTGGCACGAGCGAGCATCGCTGCGCGCTGGACATGCCGGACGGCGCGCACAGGCACACGCAAGCGTACGGGCATCCGCACGCACACTGAAGCGCGGCAATACGCGCAGCGACTTCTCGCGCCATTCAGACCGCATTTGATGCGCTGCCGCGCGACCGGCCGGGGCGCGGGCGATACACTACGTATCGTGTCGAGCGCATGGAGGTCTGCATGGCCGTGGCTTCTTCTCTCGCGCCCGTGCTCATCGTGGGCGCGGGACCCACCGGGCTCGCCGCCGCGATGAGTCTTGCGCGCGCGCATATCCCGGTGCGGCTGATCGATCGTGCGCCGCAGCCCGGACGCCACTCGCGGGCGATCGGCATTCAGGCGCGCACGCTCGAACTGTTCGAGCAGCATCGTATCGTCGAGCCGTTTCTCGAACTCGGCCACCGCGCGCATATTGCGAATCTCTATTCGAACGGCCAGCGCCGCGCGCGGCTCGACTTCGATCCGCTCTTCACGCGCTATCCCTATCTGCTCTTTATTGAACAGACCGTTACCGAACGCATTCTCGGCGGGCATCTCGCGACGCTCGGCGTGGAGATCGAGCGCGGCTGCGAGCTGCTGGAGTACACCCAGGGCTCGGCCGGCGCGAGCGCGGAAGTGCGCCGCCCCGACGGGCGCGTCGAGTCGGTGCGCTGCGCTTACGTGATCGCCGCCGACGGCGCGCATAGCACCGTGCGCCATCGACTCGACATGAAGTTCGACGGCGAGACGATGGCGCAATCGTTCCTGCTCGCGGACCTGAGCGCGAGCACACCCTGGTCCGACGACGAGTTCCACATCTTCGCCTCGGGCGACGGTCTCGCCGCGCTCTTTCCGTTCGGCCAAGGCCGTTACCGCCTGATCGCCGATCACAAGGCAATGCTGCCCGCCGCGCCCGAAGGCACGATCCCCGTGCCCACGCTGGAGGAATGCCGCAACATCATCCTGCAGCGCGTGCACCATCCGGTGTCCGTCTCGGACATGAGCTGGGCTTCGTACTTCAGCGTAAACAGCCGCATGGTGCGGCAGCTGCGCGTCGAGCGCACCTTCTTTGCCGGAGACGCCGCACACGTGCACAGCCCCGCAGGCGCGCAGGGCTTGAACACGGGCATCCAGGAAGCCTTCAATCTGGGCTGGAAGATCGCGCGCGTGCACGCGCGCGGCGCGCCCGAGCGCCTGCTCGATACCTATCACGCGGAGCGTTATCCGATCGAGCGGCTCGTGCTGCAGCAGACGAGCTTCATGACGCAACTGGTGGAGGCCGATCACGGCCCGCTCAAGCTGCTGCGCGAGCGCGTGATGCCGGCGCTCGTCGCGCTCGGGCCGCTGCGCGACGCGGCGCGCCAGGCGGTGAGCGAGCTGTCGATCCAGTATCGCCGTAGTCCGCTTACGCTCGAGCGCGTGCTGGACGGCGGCCCTCGCGCGGGCGAGCGCGCCCCGGACGCATTCGTGCGCGTGGTGGACGGTCCGCTAGGCAAGGCGCCGGGCAAGGGGCGCATCTTCGATCTGCACGACCCGGCGTGCTTTTCGTTGTTCCTGCTGGTGGAGGGCGACGCCGACGCTGCAGCGGCGAAAAACGGCGCGGAAGTGAGCGCCGCGCTCAAGCGTTTTGCCGAAGCCGTCGAGCGGTTGTTTCCGCAGGCGCTGCGGGTCTGGTGGATCGCCGAGCTTGCCAACGGCGAGACGCCGCTGGCGGGCGAGGGCGCGGCCTCGCTAAGCGAATCGTACGGGCGCACGCGGCCCGCGTTTTATCTGATGCGGCCCGACGGCTATATCGGTGCGCGGGGGCGTCCCGCGTCGGACCTCAATGCGCTGCTGCGCCACTGTGAGACATGGTACGCGGCTGCGGGCTTTGGACAGGCGCCGCCGGTCTGAACCGCGCGGCGCCATGCGTCTCACGTGACGGGCGGGCTGGCCCGGCTCAAGCCGCCGCAGGAACGAGCGCCTCGCGATGCTTCGTGAGCGAGGCGAGCACGATCTCCGTGAAGCCCGCTTGCTCGCCTTCGCCATCGAGCGCCGCGAGCAGCGTGCGGCGCATGCGCGGCTCCCAGAACTTGCGGATGTGCTCCGCGATGCCCGTGAGCGCTTCCTCGCGATCGGGCAGCGAGTCGAAGAACATGCCTATCTGGTTCGCCATTTCGATCAAGTGATCAGCTTTCATCGCCTTATTTCCCTGAGGTTGCAAGCGGTTCGCGCTGGCTCAGCAGCTCGAGCTGGGTCGTGTTGAAGCGCGAGTATTCGCGCTGCCACTCCGAAGGCTGCTGCACGTGGCTGACCTGCACGGCCGTCACCTTGTATTCGGGGCAGTTCGTGGCCCAGTCGGAGGCATCCGTGGTGATGACGTTCGCGCCCGACTCGGGGAAGTGGAACGTCGTATAGACCACGCCCGGCTGCATGCGCGTGCTGACTTTCGCGCGCAGCACCGTGTGCCCCGCGCGCGACTCGATGCCCACCCAGTCGCCGTCGCGAATGCCGCGATCTTCGGCGTCCACCGGGTGGATCTCGAGGCGGTCCTCCTCGTGCCAGCGCGAGTTCTCGGTGCGGCGGGTCTGCGCGCCCACGTTGTACTGCGAAAGGATACGGCCCGTCGTGAGCAGGAGCGGGAAGCGGCGCGTGACCTTCTCCGGCGAGGCGATGAACTTCGTGATGACGAACTTGCCCTTGCCGCGCACGAATTCGTCGATGTGCATGATCGGGGTGCCTTCGGGCGCTTCTTCGTTGCAAGGCCATTGGATGCTGCCCATCTCGTCGATCTTCTTGTACGAGACGCCGTGGAACGTGGGCGTGAGGCGCGCGATCTCGTCCATGATCTGCGACGGATGCGTGTAGTCCATCTCGTAGCCGAGCGCACGCGAGAGCAGGATCGTCGCTTCCCAGTCCGAGTAGCCGGCGATCGGCGGCATGACCTTGCGCACGCGCGAGATGCGGCGCTCGGCGTTGGTGAACGTGCCGTCCTTTTCGAGGAACGACGAGCCCGGCAGCAGCACGTGCGCGTACTTCGCCGTTTCGTTCAGGAAGATGTCCTGCACGACGATGCACTCCATCGACGAAAGCGCCGCCGCCACGTGCTGCGTGTTCGGGTCGGACTGAACGATGTCCTCGCCCTGGCAGTAGAGGCCCATGAAGGTGCCGTCGAGCGCCGCCTCGAACATGTTCGGAATGCGCAGGCCCGGCTCGCTTTGCAGCGCGACGTTCCAGGCCGCCTCGAACTCGCCGCGCACGATCGAATCGCCCACGTGGCGATAGCCCGGCAGCTCGTGCGGGAACGAGCCCATGTCGCACGAACCCTGCACGTTGTTCTGGCCGCGCAGCGGATTCACGCCCACGCCTTCGCGGCCGATGTTGCCCGTGGCCATCGCGAGGTTGGCGATGCCCATCACCATGGTCGAGCCTTGTGCGTGTTCCGTGACGCCGAGGCCGTAGTAGATCGCCGCATTGCCTTGCTGCGCGTAGAGGCGTGCGGCGGCGCGCACCTGCTCAGCCGGCACACCGGTTACTTCGGCCATCGCTTCGGGCGAATTTTCCGGCAGCGAGACGAAATCGCGCCATTGCTCGAACGCGCGGGTTTCGCAGCGCTCGGCCACGAACGCTTCATTCACGAGCCCTTCGGTGACGATCACGTGTGCGATCGAGTTGACTATCGCGACGTTGGTGCCCGGGCGCAGTTGCAGGTGATGCTCGGCCTTCACGTGGGCGGTATCGACGATGTCGATGCGGCGCGGATCGACGACGATCAGCTTTGCGCCCTGACGCACGCGTCGCTTCAGACGCGAGCCGAACACCGGGTGCCCGTCGGTGGGGTTCGCGCCGATCACCATGATCACGTCGGAGTGATCGACGGAAGCGAAGGTCTGCGTACCTGCCGATTCACCGAGCGTCGTCTTGAGACCGTAGCCGGTGGGCGAGTGGCACACGCGTGCGCAGGTATCGACGTTGTTGTTGCCGAACGCGGCGCGCACGAGCTTCTGCACGAGGTACGTTTCCTCGTTCGTGCAGCGCGACGACGTAATGCCGCCGATCGAATCGCGCCCGTGCTTCGCCTGGATGCGGCGGAACTCGCTCGCGGCGTAGTTGATCGCTTCTTCCCAGCTCACTTCGCGCCACGGATCGGTGATCTTCGCGCGGATCATCGGCTTCTTGATGCGGTCCTTGTGTGTCGCGTAGCCCCACGCGAAGCGGCCCTTCACGCAGGCATGGCCTTCGTTGGCCTGGCCGTTCTTGTGCGGCACCATGCGCACGACTTCGTTGCCCTTCATCTCGGCCTTGAACGAGCAGCCCACGCCGCAATAGGCGCAGGTCGTCACGACCGAGTGCTCGGCCTGGCCCAGCATCACGACGGTCTTTTCCTGCAGCGTGGCGGTCGGGCACGCGGCCACGCAAGCGCCGCACGACACGCATTCCGACTCCATGAACGATTCGCTCGCACCCGCAGCCACGCGCGATTCGAAACCGCGACCGGCGATGGTCAGCGCGAACGTGCCTTGCGTTTCTTCACACGCGCGCACGCAACGATTGCAGACGATGCACTTCGACGGGTCGTACGTGAAGTACGGATTCGATTCGTCCTTTTTGTCCTTGAGGTGATTCGCGCCGTCAAAGCCGTAGCGCACTTCGCGCAGGCCCGTCACACCGGCCATGTCCTGCAGCTCGCAGTCGCCATTGGCGGGGCAGGTGAGGCAGTCGAGCGGGTGATCGGAGATGTACAGCTCCATCACGTTGCGGCGCAGCTTCTGCAATTGATTGCTTTGCGTGTGCACCTTCATGCCCGCTTCGACGGGCGTCGTGCACGAAGCGGGATAGCCGCGGCGGCCTTCGATTTCCACGAGACACAGACGGCACGAGCCGAACGGTTCGAGCGAGTCGGTGGCGCAGAGTTTGGGCACGTTGATGCCGGCCTCGATGGAGGCGCGCATCACCGAAGTACCGGCCGGCACCGTCACGGACTGGCCGTCGATTTCGAGCGTGACGTCCACGTCGGCGTGGACCAGCGGCGTGCCGAAATCGGTTTCGTCGAAGGGCGAGCGTTGCTTCTTTGCCAGGGACTTGCAGGCGCAATTGCCGGAACCGCAACCACCGGCTTGGGACATGAGCGTGTCGGACATGGTGGTTCCTCGTTCAGGCGGCCGCCGGTTGTTGGCCTGCGTGTTGGGCGACGGGTTCGAGACCGAAATCTTGCGGGAAATGGTTGAGTGCGGAGATCACGGGGTAGGGCGTCATGCCGCCCATCGCGCACAGTGAGCCGGACACCATCGTGTCGCACAGATCGCGCAGCAGCGTGACCTGCTTTTCGGACGTGTCGCCCTTGCGGATCTTCGCGATTACCTCGACGCCGCGCGTCGAGCCGATGCGGCACGGGGTGCACTTGCCACACGATTCCAGCGTGCAGAACTCCATGGCGTACTGCGCGAGTTCGGCGAGATTCGACGTGTCGTCGTGCACGACGAGGCCGCCGTGACCCACGACCGCGCCAACCGCCGCATACGCTTCGTAGTCCATGGGAATGTCCCATTGGCTTTCCGGCAAATAGGTGCCGAGCGGGCCGCCCACCTGCACGGCGCGGGCCGGACGGCCGCTCGCGGTGCCGCCGCCGTAGTCGACCATCAGTTCGCGCAACGTCACGCCGAACGCAAGCTCCACGAGCCCGCCGCGCGCGATATTGCCCGCGAGCTGGAACGGCAGCGTGCCGCGCGAGCGGCCCATGCCGAAGTCCTTGTAGAACGCCGCGCCCTTTGCAAAGATGATTGGTACCGTGGCGAGCGTGATGACGTTGTTGATGACCGTGGGCTTGCCGTAGAGACCGGCGAGCGCCGGCAGCGGCGGCTTGGCGCGCACGATGCCGCGCTTGCCTTCGAGCGATTCGAGCAGCGCCGTTTCCTCGCCGCACACGTAAGCGCCCGCGCCCTTGGCCACGAACAGCTCGAAGCGCTTGCCGCTGCCGAGCACGTCGTCGCCGAGCCAGCCCGCCGCGCACGCGCGCTGGATGGCTTCCTCGAGCGCCGCGATTGAATGCGGATACTCGCTGCGCACGTAGATATGGCCAACGGTCGCGCCCACCGCGATGCCCGCGATCGTCATGCCCTCGATCAGCACGTACGGATCGCTTTCCATGACGAGGCGGTCGGAGAACGTGCCCGAATCGCCTTCGTCGGCATTGCAGACGATGTACTTCTGGTCGGCTTGCGCGTTCGCGACCGTGCGCCACTTGATGCCGGCCGGGAACGCCGCGCCGCCGCGGCCACGCAGGCCCGATTCGACCAGCGCTTCGCAGATATCGGCGCCGGTCATCTTCAACGCATTGCGCAGTCCTTCGAGGCCGCCGTGGGCGGCGTAGTCGTCTGTGGAAAGCGGGTCGGTAATGCCGATGCGCGCGAACGTGAGGCGCTGCTGCTTGCTCAGATACGGAATCTGCTCGACGAGGCCGACGCTGCGTGCGTGCTGGCCGCCTTGCAGGAAGCCGGCGTCGAAGAGCGCGCCCACTTCATCGGGTTCGACGTTCGCATAGCCGACGCGGCCGTCGGCCGTTTCGACTTCGACGAGCGGTTCGAGATAAAGCAGGCCGCGCGAGCCGTTGCGCACGAGCTCGATGCTCGCGCCGCGCGCGGCGGCTTCGCGTTCGATGGCCTCGGCGATGGCGTCCGCGCCGAGCGCGAGGGCCGAGGAGTCACGGGGAACGTAGACGCGTATCATGCGGCCTCCTCGGTGCGGACCGTGGCGAGCGCGGCGGCGTAGAGCTTGTCGAACTTCTGCGGGGTCACTTTTGCGTGCAACGTGCCGTTAATCATCATGGTGGGCGAGAGCGCGCATTGGCCCAGGCAATAGACGGACTCCAGCGCGACCGGACCTTCATGCGCGTGCGCGTGTTCGGCGTCGTGGCCGTGCTGTCCGAATCGGCAGCCGGTATGCGCCTCGACGTGCTGCGCGAGCGCCTCGCTGCCCATGCTGCGGCAGGCCTCGGCGCGGCACAGCTGGACCGTGACCGGCGCGGGCGGCGCCGTGCGGAAGTGGTGATAGTAGGTGATCACGCCGTGGACCTCGGCGCGCGAAAGATTCAGCGCCTTCGAGAGCGGCACGACCGTGGCCGGCGGCACGAAGCCGACTTCGTCCTGGATCGCATGCAGGATCGCAAGCAGCGTGCGGCCTGGTTGCGCGTGACGCAGGACGAGATCGTCCGGCGCGCTAACAGCTGTCTCTTCCGTCATGGGGCTTCTCCTGGGCATATATGCACTTGTTATTCATAAAGTGTGCATCTATGCTGCGGTTGTCTTGTTGTCTGACCGAACAATAGGCCCGTGCAAAGGCAGACGCAATAGGAAGGAAAATTTCATAATGATCAAGGTCGAGTGCCATGCGCAGCTAGTCGTGCGCGACGCGGAAGGCCGCGAGGCAAGCCTGACGGACGTTGTGCCGTTGCTTGCGCTCGTCGCCGAAGAAGGAAGCATTGCGCAGGCCGCGCAGCGTAAGGGTTTGTCCTATCGCCATGCGTGGGGTGTATTGCGTGAAGTGGAGGAGCGCCTGGGGGGCGCGTTGATCGCGAAAGCGCGTGGCCGCGGGTCCGTGCTCTCCGAATTGGGCGAGGCTGTGCTGCGCTCGCAGCGCCTGTGCGGGGAGCGGCTGCAGGGTAACCTCGAGGCACTGGCAAGTGAAGTGGCGAGCGACCTGAACCGCTGGCTCGCGCCCGATGCGCAGGATCTGCGCATCCATGCTTCGCACGGCTACGCGGTGGCGGCGCTCGTGACGGCGCTCGTCGCCGATCAGGTGCCCGTGGAGATCAAGTACCGCGACAGTGCGGACGCGATCACGGCGCTCGCGCGCGGCGAATGCGATCTGGCAGGTTTTCATCTGCCGCGCGGCGATTTTCGGGCCGCCTGTGCCAACGCCTACCGCAGGTGGCTCGACCCGCAGCGCCACGTGCTCATCCATCTCACGCAGCGCAAGCAAGGGCTCTTTGTCGGGCGCGGCAACCCGAAGCAGGTCACGGGCCTGGCCGACCTCGCGCGCGGCGATATCCGCTTCGTGAACCGGCAGCCGGGCTCGGGCACACGCATGCTGATCGATCTGCTGCTCACACGCATTGGCGTCGATCCCGAGCGAGTGAACGGCTACGCGTCGTCGGAGCTCACGCATTCGGCGATCGCCGCGTTCGTGGCGAGCGGAATGGCCGACGTGGGCTTCGGCGTGGAGCCGGCTGCGCACCATTTTGGGCTCGATTTCATCGAAATTGCCGACGAAGACTACTACTTCGCGTGTGATCGGGGTCATCTCGCGCACGAACCGCTGGTGACCGTGCTGGGTTTGCTGCGCGGCGCAGGATTCCGTGCGTCCGTTGCGCAACTGGAGGGATACGATCCGGCGGCGTGCGGCGACGTGGTGGAACTCGAATCCGCATGGGGCGAGCCGCGGCCGTTGTAATAGAAGGCAACGTATTGGCAGGGCTACGCTGCAGACTTAGGCGCTTTTTGTGATACTTTCAGTTTGTATTCGCTCTCACGTTTCAGATGCGCGCTCGTCGCGCCGATCGACCATGAAATTTGTTCTCAAAGTTGGTGCAGCCGCCGTTACGGCGGCAGCGTTGTTTGCTACGTTCAACATTGCCTTTGCGCAGAACTCGCCGGGCGTCCCTGGTGGCATTCTGAGCGATCAGTTCAAGTTCAACGAGCATCCGCAAATGCCGTTCGCCGCGTCGGCGCCGTCGGCCAAGTATCAGCATGGCAAGCCGACTGCCGCACGCAAGCGTGGCGATCTGGGTGATCAGAACGGCTGTAATCTGCAGTGCCCGCAGGACAATTGATGGCGTAAAGGCTCAGGCAGCTGCGCCGCGTGCGGAATCAAGAAAAACTCGCGAGACCCGAACGGGCTGTCGCGAGTTTTTTTGTGCGCGCTTTGGCGGCGCGGCCGGCGTCATGACCGTGGCAAGAAAAAAGCCCCGACAGCCTTGCGGCGCCGGGGCTCGAGTCCGTTCGTCGTGGACGACCGGAAATGTCTGGTGGAGCCGGCGGGAATCGAACCCGCGTCCAGAAGCAGTCCATAAGCAGTTCTACATGCGTAGTTCTGTCATTTGATTTAACCGGAGCGACGCGGACGAACACGCTGCGCTACGGCGATTCACTAAATTTTCGACCTTGGCGTCGTGACGCCACCAAGGCTTAACTGACGTAAATGACCTCTGGCGGTATTGCTACCGGTCTTGCGACGCTAGCCCGTCAGTGAGCCAGGCAGAGGACGGCGGCCGTTAGGCTGCCAGTGCGAACGTTTCGTCGTTTGCAGTTACGTTTTTCCCATTGATTAACGAGGTGACGGGTCCTCGGCATGCCCTGATTACTTCATAACCCCTGTCGAAACCAGGTCGGCCCCAGAGGGAAAAACAATTATCCCATAGTTCGCGAGATGAGGCGAACCGCGCCCGGTTCAAGGGCGCGCGGGCTGTCCCCGTGCAAAAGTCGTGTGGGTACGCCTCAGGCCGGCTTGCCGATGTGCTGAAGCAGGGCGAACAGCGTCGCCGTGGTGTCGGCGACAAATTGCGCATTCCACTGCGAAGGCGGCACATCGTTGCCGCAGTAGCCGTAGGCGGCGGCGATCGTCGCCATGCCGGCCGCTGCGCCAGCCTGCACATCGCGCAGATCGTCGCCAACGTACACCACGCGCTGCGGCGCAATGCCGAGCGCCTCGGCCGCGTGCAGCAAGGGCGCCGGATGCGGCTTGGAATAGGGCGTCGTGTCGCCGCTCACCACGCAGCTTGCGCGCGTGTCCAGATGCATCAGTTTCACGAGCGGCTCGGTTAGCCGGGCGACCTTGTTGGTCACGATGCCCCAGCGCACGCCGCGGGCGTCGAGATCGTCGAGGACCGCGTCGACTCCCGCGAAGAGTGCCGTCTCGATGCGCAGATTCGCCTCGTAGTTAGCGAGAAACTCCTCACGCATGGCGGCGAACTCGCGATCGTCGGGGCCAATCCCGAACGCGCCCCCAATCAGGCCGCGCGCGCCCGCCGAAGCGAGCGGACGCAGCTTCTCGAGCGGCGCGGGCGCGAGGCCGCGCGCGTGGCGCATCTGGTTGACTGCGGCGGCGAGGTCGGGGGCCGTATCGGCCAGCGTGCCGTCGAAGTCGAACAGCACGGCGTCGCAGGCGGCAAGCGCTGCGGCGCTGTCCGTGGCAGCTTGGGCGTTCGTGGATGAGTTCATGTCTGGAAGCGATGGCGCTGCGCGCCGGTGTGCAGGAAATGCCGCCGGAGCAGGGTGATCCGGCGGCGCCGCTCGCGCAAACGCCGTCAGGCGTGGCGCCGGCAAGCGATCATGTAATTGACGCTGGAATCGTTTGAAAGCGCGAAGTGCCGCGTGAGCGGGTTATACGTAATGCCCTTGATCTCGGCGACATGCATGCCGGCGTCGCGCACGAACGCAGCAAGCTCTGAGGGGCGGATGAAGCGCGCGTAGTCATGCGTGCCCTTGGGCAGCATCTGCGCGATGTATTCCGCGCCGATCACGGCGAGAAGATACGACTTCACGTTGCGATTGAGCGTCGAAAAGAACACCCAGCCGCCAGGCTTCACGAGCGTTGCGCAGGCCTTCACGACCTCGGCGGGCTGCGGCACGTGTTCGAGCATTTCCATGCAGGTCACGACGTCGAACGACTCAGGTTCGCGCGCGGCGATCGCTTCGGCCGCGATCAGCTCGTAGTCCACCGTCACGCCGCTCTCGAGGCTATGCAGGTCGGCCACGCCGAGCGCCTCACGCGAAAGGTCGATGCCTTTTACGGTTGCGCCAAGTCCCGCCATCGATTCGGAGAGGATGCCGCCGCCGCAGCCGATGTCGAGCACGCGCTTGGACGGCAGATGCCCATGGCCGTCTATCCAGCTCAGGCGAATGGGGTTGAGTTCGTGCAGCGGCTTGAATTCGGCGTTCGGGTCCCACCAGCGATGAGCGAGATCGCTGAATTTCTGGAGCTCGTGGGGATCGGCATTCGTCATGTCGTGGCAGCCTCAAGCGCGGTGCGGGTCGGAAAGAATAAACCCCGAGTATATAGGCGGGTGCACAAGGCGGCAAAATGCCCCGCCGTGCCGTAATTCTTTCCAAAACGATGAAGCCGCGGAGAGAGGCGAAATGAAAGAAGGATAAAGCGCGGGATAAAAAAAGCCCCGCCGAAGCGGGGCTTTTGAGACTTGCGGTCGAAAGCTCGCGATTACTGCTTTTGCGTGCCGACGACTTCGACTTCCACGCGACGGTCCGGTGCGAGGCAGGCGATGAGAGCCTTGTGGTTCTTCTGGTTGCAGCCCGTCGTAACCGGGTTGCGCTTGCCCTTGCCTTCCGTGTAGATACGCTCTGCCGGAACGCCCTTGCTGACCAGGTACGACTTGACGGCTTGCGCACGGCGCAGCGACAGACGGTCGTTGTAGGCAACCGAGCCGATACGGTCGGTGTAGCCCGTCGCGACGACGACTTCGAGGTTCAGAGCCTGGATCTTGCTTGCCAGGTCGTCCAGCTTTTCCTTACCAGCCGGCTTCAGGATGGCCTTGTCGAAGTCGAACAGGGCATCAGCCTGGTACGTGATCTTCTGGCTGGTGATGGCCGGCGGCGGCGGAGCGACCGGCGGCTGCGGTGCCTGGGCGACCAGGGCGCCATCGCACTTGGCGTTGGCGGTGGCCGGCGTCCAGAATGCATCGCGCCAGCAAAGCTCGTTCGTGCCGTTCATCCACACGTATTCGCCGGTACCATTCACCCAGTTGTCATTGACGGCTTGTCGCGACGCCGGCACCGATTGTGCCTGAGCGGATGCAGCCACAACTGCGGTAGCTGCAATGAACGCGAGCTTTGAAAGTTTATTCATATTTCTCCTCTCGAAATTGAGATTACCGCAGGTTTACTGCGAGCCATATGACGAAGACAAGTCATACATTGCTCGAAGTATAACATTGGCAAGTTGTGGGGAACGCTTTGCGTTGTGTAGACTTCGAGCAGTGTCTAACTTTGTGCGTTGGCATTTTGCCATATCGTTCCCCTCCGACGATAAAAAAAGTCCGCCCCTTTCACTGCGGCTAGTCGAACGTGGTACGCCCGCAACAAAAAAGTTCCCGTTATTTTACCTGGTAGTGCGCCTGGGTAGGGGAAGCGTCACACATTGTCATCCAAATCGGTGCCGGTGCATCTGATTCCGGTTCGCACTGCGGCGTTTGCGCCACGCTCAAAGCGCTTTTGAGCGCTTCGGCTTCACTCCTCTAATAGGTATACGCAGGCGGCGGGCGAGGGTGTCGTGCATGGTAGAATCGCGTGATGCGCTGCGTCCGCGGCGTCCATGCGACAGCTGGGCGTCTCGCGGTGATTGCGGCGACCTCCGCTCTTCCAGTTGGGGCGGGGCGCTAGCACACCGCGTGCCCAAATAAGACATCGATAATGGATCAATTCGCCAAAGAGACTCTGCCAATCTCCCTCGAGGAGGAAATGCGCCGCTCGTATCTCGATTACGCGATGAGCGTGATCGTCGGGCGAGCACTTCCGGATGTTCGTGACGGCCTCAAGCCTGTCCACCGGCGCGTGCTCTACGCAATGCACGAGCTGAATAACGACTGGAACCGCGCTTACAAAAAGTCGGCGCGTATCGTCGGCGACGTCATCGGTAAGTACCACCCGCATGGCGACACGGCCGTCTACGACACCATCGTCCGGATGGCGCAGAACTTCTCCCTGCGCTACATGCTGGTCGACGGCCAGGGTAACTTCGGCTCCATCGACGGCGACAACGCCGCCGCCATGCGATACACCGAAATCCGCATGGCGAAGATCGGTCACGAGCTGCTGGCCGACATCGACAAGGAAACGGTCGACTTCGGGCCGAACTACGACGGCAGCGAAAGCGAGCCGCAGATCCTGCCCGCGCGCATTCCGAACCTGCTCATCAACGGTTCGTCGGGTATCGCGGTCGGCATGGCCACGAATATTCCGCCGCATAATCTCAACGAAGTGGTCGACGCTTGCCACCATCTGCTGAAGAGCCCGCAGGCAACGATCGACGAGCTGATCGAGATCATTCCCGCCCCCGATTTCCCGACCGCCGGCATTATTTATGGCGTCGCCGGCGTGCGCGACGGCTATCGCACCGGCCGTGGCCGCGTCGTGATGCGCGCGGCCACGCACTTTGAGGAAATTGATCGCGGTCAGCGCATGGCGGTCATCGTCGACGAGCTGCCGTATCAGGTGAACAAGCGTTCGTTGCTCGAACGCATTGCCGAGCTCGTCAACGAGAAGAAACTCGAAGGCATCTCCGATATTCGCGACGAATCCGACAAGAGCGGCATGCGTGTCGTGATTGAGCTCAAGCGCGGCGAAGTGCCCGAGGTCATCCTCAACAATCTGTACAAGGCGACGCAACTGCAGGACACGTTCGGCATGAACATGGTCGCGCTGGTGGACAACCAGCCGAAGCTGCTGAACCTGAAGGAAATGCTCGAGCATTTCCTCTCGCATCGCCGCGAAGTGCTCACGCGTCGCACGGTGTACGAACTGCGCAAGGCGCGCGAACGCGGCCACGTGCTCGAAGGTCTCGCCGTTGCGCTCGCGAACATCGACGATTTCATC
This sequence comes from Paraburkholderia sp. CNPSo 3274, assembly GCF_024206475.1. Lineage (GTDB taxonomy): Bacteria > Pseudomonadota > Gammaproteobacteria > Burkholderiales > Burkholderiaceae > Paraburkholderia. Next base: position 26,026 of record NZ_JAMBPR010000006.1, on the reverse strand, counting down.
GAGCTCATCAAGGCCGCGCCCACGCCGCCTATCGCGAAGCAGGAGTTGATGAACCGCTCGTGGGATTCGTCGCTCGTGCGTGAGATGCTGACGCGCGCGGAGCAGGACAATGTGGCGGCAGGCGGGCGCGAAGCCTACCGTCCGGAAGGGCTGAACCCGCAATATGGTATGCAGTCCGACGGCCTCTACCGTCTGTCCGACACGCAGGCGCAGGAAATCCTGCAAATGCGCCTCCAGCGCCTGACCGGCCTGGAGCAGGACAAGATCATCGGCGAGTACCGCGAAGTCATGGCGCAGATCGCCGACCTGCTCGACATCCTTGCGCGCCCCGAGCGCGTAACGACCATGATCTCCGACGAACTCACCTCGATCAAGAGCGAATTCGGCGACGCCCGCCGCTCGAAGATCGAGATGAACGCCACGGAGCTCAATACCGAAGACCTGATCACACCGCAGGACATGGTCGTGACCATGTCGCACGCCGGTTACGTGAAATCGCAGCCGTTGTCGGAATATCGCGCCCAGAAACGCGGAGGTCGCGGCAAGCAGGCGACCTCGATGAAGGACGACGACTGGATCGACACGCTCTTCATCGCCAACACGCACGATCACATCCTGTGCTTCTCGAATCGCGGCCGCGTGTACTGGGTGAAGGTGTATGAAGTGCCGCAGGGTTCACGCAACTCGCGCGGTCGACCGATCGTCAACATGTTCCCGCTGCAGGACGGCGAGAAGATCACCGTCGTGCTGCCGGTCAAGGAATTCTCGGCCGACAAGTTTGTTTTCATGGCCACGGCGCTGGGCACGGTAAAGAAGACGCCGCTCGAAGCCTTTAGCCGCCCGCTGCGCAAGGGTATTATCGCGGTCGGTCTCGACGACGGCGACTACCTGATCGGCGCTGCGATCACCGACGGCGAACACGACGTGATGCTGTTCTCCGACGCCGGCAAGGCGGTGCGCTTCGACGAGAACGACGTGCGTCCGATGGGCCGCGAAGCGCGCGGCGTGCGCGGCATGCAGCTCGAAGACAATCAGCAGGTCATCGCGCTCCTCGTGGCGGGCGACGAGGAGCAGTCGGTGCTCACCGCGACCGAGAACGGCTATGGCAAGCGCACCCCGATCACGGAGTACACGCGCCACGGCCGCGGCACGAAGGGCATGATCGCGATCCAGACTTCGGAGCGTAACGGCAAGGTGGTTGCGGCCACACTCGTCGACTCCGAAGCGCAGATCATGTTGATCACCACCACGGGCGTTTTGATTCGCACCCGCGTGTCGGAAATTCGCGAAATGGGCCGTGCAACGCAAGGTGTTACACTCATCAGCCTTGACGAAGGTACGAAGCTTTCCGGGCTGCAGCAGGTCGCCGAAGCGGACGCAGAAGTGGACGCCGAAGGTGAGGGCGAACCAGGCGAAGTCGAAGAGTGACGCGTCATCCAGGCCCGCAGAAGTGTGTTCAATCGATGCGCTTACGCGGGCTTTAAGGTGGGTTTCAGCGAACCTTGTTAGTGTCAGCTAAATGAATGGTGTGTCGGGTGGACTGGTGAGCGGGCGCATAACGCAACGCGGCGCCCCGCAGTCCGCACGGCAGCGCAAATCGATTAATTTCTCAAAGGGAGTAATGATGCAAAAACGATTCAAGCAGGTGATGTTGCTGGCCGCTCTCGTGCCGACGTTTGCCATGGCTCAGGCGCTCCAGAACCAGGCGCCCGCCCAGGCACCGGCAGCGGCTGCAGCACCCGTCGATCCGGCCAAGCAAGCCGCGATCAAGGACCTGCTCGACGCGATCGACGCACAGAAGCTCGTCGGCGCAATCGGCAACAGCGCCCAGATGCAAGCCAAGCAGCTCGTCCCGGCCATCCTGTCGGACGCGCTCTCGGAAAACAAGACGATGACGGACAAGCAGAAGCAAGCTGCCGTACCGTCGCTGCAGAAGAATGCCGTGCCGAAGCTGGTTGACTCGGCAGGCCAGGTCTTCGCGACCGACTCGTTCAAGACGGACGCCATGCAAGCTCAGTACGACGCTTATGCGAAGTACTACAGCACGCAGGAAATCAAGGACCTGACCACGTTCTACCGCAGCCCGACCGGCCGCAAGTTCATTCAGGTTCAAGACCAGGTTGGCCGCGACGTCGTGAACAGCCTGATGCAGAAGTACATGCCGCAGTCGATCAAGGCAACGCGCGACCAGGCCGACAAGGAAGTCGCTTCGGTCAAGGTCGGCAAGTAAGCACGCTGGCATCACGCACCCTCTGGTCCGCAGCCATGATGTACGGTAGCGGGGCCGGATCGGCTGCGTAGGCCGGGAAGCCCACCGCCGCGGCACGCGTGGCGGGTTACCGGCGACAATGCGATAATGGCCGTTTGCGCGATAAGCGCAAGCGGCCATTTTCTTTTTCTGGCGTGTTTCCGGCGGTTTTTGCCACAGCGCCTGCCTCGGGGATCCTTTTTACGATGCGCGTCTACAACTTCTCAGCCGGACCGGCAGCGTTGCCAGAAGAGGTCCTGCGTCAGGCCGCTGACGAAATGCTCGACTGGCACGGCAGCGGCATGGGCGTGATGGAAATGAGCCATCGCGGCCCGGAATTCATGCAGATCCACGCCGAGGCGCTGCTCGATCTGCGCGAGCTGATGCAGGTGCCCGCAAGTCACCAGATTCTGTTCCTGCAGGGCGGCGGCATCGGCGAAAACGCGATCGTGCCGCTCAACCTGTTCGGCTCGAAGCCGCGCGCCGACTTCGTCGTCACCGGCTCGTGGTCGCAGAAGTCGCAGAAGGAAGCGCTCAAGTACGGCGAAGCGCATATCGCCGCGACGGGCCGCACCGAGGCTGGCTTCACGCATTCGCCGCCGAAGAGCGAATGGAAGCTCTCCGACGACCCCGCTTACGTGCACCTGTGCACGAACGAGACGATCGACGGCGTCGAGACCTTCGAGATTCCCGACCTCGGCGACATTCCGCTCGTGGCCGACGCCTCGTCGCACATCCTGTCGCGCCCGATGGACATCGCCAAGTACGGCGTGCTCTACGGCGGCGCGCAGAAGAACATCGGCATGGCGGGCGTGACGGTTGTGATCGTGCGCGAAGACCTGCTCGAGCGCTCGATGCCGATCTGTCCTTCGGCGTTCGAATGGAAAACCGTGGCCGCGAACAACTCGATGTTCAACACGCCGCCAACCTACGCGATCTATATCGCCGGGCTCGTGTTCAAGTGGTTGAAGCGCCAGGGCGGTCTCGAAGTCATCGAGGCGCGCAATGTGGAAAAAGCGAAGCTGCTCTACGACACGATCGACGCAAGCAGCTTCTATATCAACAAGGTGGAGCGCCGCGCGCGTTCGCGGATGAACGTGCCGTTCTTCCTCGCCGACGAAACACGTAACGCAGATTTCCTCGCCGGCGCCAAAGAGCGCGGGCTGTTGCAGCTGAAGGGCCACAAGTCCGTCGGCGGCATGCGGGCATCGATTTACAACGCGGTGCCGCTCGAAGCAGTGAAGGCGCTGGTCGAGTACATGAAGGAATTCGAGGCGAAGCACGCGTAAGCGCCCCTCGCCCACCTGGCGAAGCGGGGCCGCGCGCATCCATTCAGATTGCCGGTTTCACGCATGGACGACGAACTCAACTCCCAACTCAAGCCGCTGCGCGAACGCATCGATGCGATCGACGCACAGCTCATCGCGCTCCTGAACCAGCGCGCCTCGGTCGCGCTCGAAGTGGGCGAGGTCAAGAAGCATTTCAACGCGCCGGTGTTTCGCCCGGAGCGCGAGCAACAGGTGATCGAGCGCCTGCAGAACATGAGCGACGGTCCGCTCGGCAACGATCACATCAGCGCGATCTGGCGCGAGATCATGGCCGCGAGCCGCTCGCTCGAAAAGACGATTTCGGCCGCGTTCCTCGGCCCGGTCGGCACCTATAGCGAACAGGCGATGTACCAGTACTTCGGTCAGTCGATCGAAGGCCTGCCGTGTCCGTCGATCGACGAGGTGTTCCGCTCGGTCGAGGCGGGCGCCGCCGAATTCGGCGTCGTGCCGGTCGAGAATTCGACCGAGGGCGCCGTTTCGCGCACGCTCGACCTGTTCCTCGAAACGCAACTCGTCATTGGCGGCGAAATCGCCTTGCCGATTCGGCACAATCTGATGACGCAAAGCGGCAACCTGCAGGGCGTTACGCGCGTGTGCGCGCATCCGCAGGCGCTTGCACAGTGCCAGCACTGGTTGACGGCGAACGCGCCACAGCTCGAGCGGCAGAGCGTGTCGAGCAATGCGGAGGCCGCGCGCCTCGCCGCTGCCGACCCGACGGTCGCCGCGATTGCCGGCGATCGCGCCGCTACGCACTACGGTCTCCTGATCGTGAACGCGCTGATCCAGGACGACCCGCACAACCGCACGCGCTTCGTCATGATCGGCAAGCAGCCGGCGGGCGCGACGGGTCGCGACCAGACTTCGATGATCGTGTCGGTGAAGAACGAGCCGGGCGCGATGTACAAGCTGCTCGAGCCGCTCGCGCGCCACAGCGTGTCGATGACGCGTTTCGAGTCGCGGCCGGCGCGCCTTGGCAGCACGTGGGAGTACTACTTCTACATCGACTTCGAAGGTCACCGCGACGAACCCGCCGTGGCCGCCGCGCTCGACGAACTCAGCAAGAAAGCCGCGTATCTGAAGATCCTCGGCTCGTATCCGCGCGCACGCTAGAGCGCGGAAGGCGCGGGCGGCCCGCCGCCAACCGCCGCCCGCCGCATGAGGATGCCGGGCGGCGTGCCTTTCCCGATCCGCCCGGAACACACCGTTGTACGCCCGGCGCCCTGAGCCCTGGAGAGACGCATGACCACGCAATTCGGCCCCTTGTATGTGCGCGCAATCGCGCCTTACATCGCCGGCAAACCGATTTCCGAAGTTGCCCGCGAGTTCGGGCTCGACGAAGCGCGCATCGTGAAGCTCGCGTCGAATGAGAATCCGCTCGGTATGCCCGAATCGGCGCAACGTGCGATCGTGCAGGCCGTGAGCGAATTGGGCCGCTATCCCGATTCGAACGCGTTCGAGTTGAAGGCCGCGCTGGCCGCGCGCTACGACGTGCCGCCCGAGTGGATCACGCTCGGCAACGGCAGCAATGACATTCTCGAAATGGCCGCGCATGCGTTCGTCGAGCGCGGTCAGTCGATCGTCTATTCGCAGTACTCGTTCGCGGTCTACGCGCTCGCGACCCAGGGCCTCGGCGCGCGCCATATCGTGACGCCGGCCGTGCGCTACGGCCACGATCTCGACGCGATGCTGGCGGCGATCGATGAGGACACGCGTCTCGTGTTCGTGGCGAACCCGAACAACCCGACCGGCACGTTCGTCGATGGCGCGGAGCTCGAGGCGTTCGTCGCGAAGGTGCCCGCGCATGTCGCGGTCGTGCTCGACGAGGCGTACATGGAATACCTCGCGGCTGAGAAGCGCTATGACTCGATCGCGTGGGTGCGCCGCTATCCGAACCTGCTCGTTTCTCGCACGTTCTCGAAGGCCTACGGACTCGCCGGCCTGCGCATTGGCTTTGCGATCGCGCAGCCGGAACTGACTGATCTGCTCAACCGTCTGCGCCAGCCGTTCAACGTCAACACGCTCGCGCAGGCAGCCGCCATCGCCGCGCTCGGCGACGCGCCGTTCCTCGAGCGCAGCGCGGCGCTCAACGCCGAAGGCTATCGCACGCTCACCTCGGCGTTCGAGCGCCTCGGCCTCGAATATGTGCCTTCGGACGGCAATTTCGTGCTGGTGCGCGTGGCGAAGGACGCAGCGGACGACGGCGCCGGCGAGCGCGTGAATCTCGCGCTGCTCAAGCAAGCCGTGATCGTGCGACCGGTGGGCAACTATGGCCTGCCGCAGTGGCTGCGTGTGACGATCGGCTTGCCCGAAGAGAACGCTGCATTCGTCGCGGCCCTCGAGCGAGCGCTTGGCGCGCCGTGAGCGCGCAACCCTTACTTTATTCGGTGACGTTGTGAGTGCGTTTTCGTTTAACAAACTGGTGATTTTCGGCGTGGGCCTGATCGGCGGGTCGCTGGCGCGCGCGTTGCGCGAGCGCGGTTCGCATGGTGGAAAAGGCGCGCAGGTGATCGGCGTGGGCCGCAGCGCGCAGTCGGTATCGCGCGCGCTCGAACTGGGCGTGATCGACGCCGCCGCGACGCTCGACGACGAAGCGGTGCTCGCCGCCGCGCTGGACGGCGCCGATATCGTGCTGATCGCCGCTCCCGTTGCGCAAACCCAGGCGCTACTCGAGCGCATCGCACCGCACCTGGGGCAAGAAACCATCGTCACCGACGCCGGCAGCACCAAGAGCGACGTGATCGCTGCGGCCCGTGCCGCGCTCGGCGCACGCGTCGCTCAGTTCGTGCCGGGGCATCCCATCGCCGGGCGCGAGTCGAGCGGCGTCGACGCTGCGTTGCCCGATCTCTACGTGGGCCGCAACGTCGTGCTGTGCCCGCTCGCGGAAAACGCGCCGGCATCGGTCGAGCGCGTTGCCGCGATGTGGCGCGCCACGGGCGCCGTGATCGGCGAGATGCCGGCCGCGCAGCACGATCGCGTGTTCGCTTCGGTGAGTCATCTGCCGCATGTGTTGTCCTTTGCGCTCGTCGACCAGATTCTCGCTTCGCCCGACGCGCAGCTGAAATTCTCGTTCGCAGCGGGCGGCTTCCGCGACTTCACGCGCATTGCGGCGTCGAGCCCCGAAATGTGGCGCGACGTGTGCCTCGCGAACCGCGCTGCGCTGCTCGCCGAACTCGACGGCTACACTGAAGTGCTGGCGAGGCTGCGCGCGGCCATCGACGCGAGCGACGGCGCAGCGCTCGAAACCGTCTTCGCGCGCTCGCGCGCGGCGCGCGAGGCGTGGCAGGAGCGCGGCGGCAAGGGCGCGGCAGCGTCCATCGATATAGCACCAGGCAAATAAGCAAACAGGACCAAGCCCGACGGCGCGAGCGCCGCAACGCTAGGCATTATCAGGACACGCTCATGGAACACCTCGATCTCGGACCGTTCACCCGTGCGTCCGGCACGATCCGTCTGCCCGGCTCGAAAAGCATCTCGAACCGCGTGCTGCTGCTCGCGGCGCTGGCCGAGGGCGAAACGACCATCACGAACCTGCTCGACTCCGACGACACGCGCGTGATGCTCGACGCGCTCGAAAAGCTCGGCGTGAAGCTCAAGCGCGAGGACGACACCTGCGTCGTGCAGGGCACGCGCGGCGCGTTTCAGGCGGTGCGCGCGGATCTCTTTCTCGGCAACGCAGGCACGGCGGTGCGTCCGCTCACGGCCGCGCTCGCGGTGAACGGGGGCGACTACCGCATTCACGGCGTGCCGCGCATGCACGAGCGGCCTATCGGCGACCTCGTGGACGGCCTGCGCCAGATCGGCGCGAAGATCGATTACGAAGAAAACGAAGGCTTTCCGCCGCTGCGCATCCGCCCGGCGCCGATTTCGGTCGAGGCGCCCATCCGCGTGCGCGGCGACGTGTCGAGTCAGTTCCTCACGGCGCTTCTCATGACGCTACCGCTCGTGCGCGCCAAGGAAGGCGTGACGATCGTCGAGGTGGACGGCGAGCTGATCTCCAAGCCCTACATCGAAATCACGATCAAGCTGATGGAGCGCTTCGGCGTGAAGGTCGAGCGCCACGGCTGGCATCGCTTCGAGATCCCGGCGGGCGTGCGCTACCAGTCGCCGGGCAAGATCATGGTCGAAGGCGATGCGTCTTCGGCGTCGTACTTCCTCGCTGCGGGCGCGATTGGCGGCGGCCCGCTGCGTGTGGAAGGCGTGGGACGCTCGAGCATCCAGGGCGACGTTGCGTTCGCCGCGGCGCTCATGCGCATGGGCGCGAACGTCACGGTCGCCGACGACTGGATCGAGGTGCGCGGTATCGGCAACGATCACGGCAAGCTCGACCCCATCGACATGGACTTCAACCTGATCCCCGACGCGGCCATGACGATCGCCGTGGCGGCGCTCTTTGCCGATGGCGCGACCACGCTGCGCAACATCGCGAGCTGGCGCGTGAAGGAAACCGACCGCATCGCCGCGATGGCCACGGAACTGCGCAAGGTCGGTGCGAACGTGGAAGAGGGTCCCGACTACCTGATCGTGCGTCCGCCCGAGAAACTTACGCCGAACGCTGCGATCGACACCTACGACGATCACCGCATGGCGATGTGCTTCTCGCTCGTGAGCCTCGGCGGCGTGCCGGTGCGCATCAACGACCCGAAGTGCGTCGGCAAGACGTTCCCCGATTATTTCGAGCGCTTCCTGGCGCTCGCGCAACCTTGATTCAAATGATGCCGAGTACCTTTGCCGCATGAAATCGACCCGTCCCTTTTATCCGACTCCCGTCATCACGATCGACGGCCCGACCGCTTCCGGCAAGGGCACGGTGGCCGCGCTGGTCGCCGCGCAACTCGGCTTTCACCTGCTCGACAGCGGCGCGCTGTACCGGCTGGCGGCGCTCGCGAGCGTGCGCTACGCGATTGCGGCCGACGACGCCGAGAGCCTTGCGAAGCTGATCGACGATCTCCACATCACGTTCCGCGAGGGGCTTGCGCAACTCGACGGCGTTGACGTTTCGAACGAAATCCGTGCCGAGGAAGTGGGCAACCGCGCCTCGATGATCGCCGCGCATCCGGCCGTGCGCACCGCGCTCGTGGCGCGCCAGCGGGCGTTTCGCAAGCTTCCCGGGCTCGTCGCGGACGGCCGCGACATGGGTACCGTGATCTTCCCGGACGCCGTTCTGAAGGTGTTTTTGACGGCTAGCGTAGAGGCCCGTGCGGCTCGCCGGCATAAGCAATTGATCCAAAAAGGTTTTTCTGCTAATATGGATGACTTGCTTCGGGATTTGCGTGAACGCGACGCGCGCGACAGTAACCGTGCGGCCGCGCCGCTCAAGCCCGCAGCGGATGCGCAGCTTCTCGATACTTCGGCGCTCTCCGTCGACCAGGCGGTCGAACAGGTGACGCAGTGGTATCAGGAGTCGAGCCAACTGCGGCCCGTACGGTAATCCACGAACGGGGCAAAGCGCAGTAAAGAAAGCAGTAAGCAGTGCCAGTTGGTGCCCTGGAAAGCAACAGGGCGTATGTTAAACCCTTTAACCTAGTATGGCTTTTGCATCTGTGCCGCGAGCATAAGCGTTCCGGCCTCAACGCCCCGCAGTCAAAACTGGCTGGGGTGCAGCGAAAACCATGCAAATCCAGATTTTTATGTCCGACCTGCAAACCTCCACCCCGAATACCGAATCTTTCGCGGCTCTGTTCGAAGAGTCGCTGACCCGCCAGGACATGCGCGCCGGCGAAGTCATCTCCGCTGAAGTCGTGCGCGTCGACCACAACTTCGTGGTCGTCAACGCTGGCCTGAAGTCCGAGGCCTACATTCCCCTCGAGGAATTCCTGAACGACCAGGGCGAAGTGGAGGTTCAGGCGGGTGATTTCGTTTCCGTCGCGATCGACGCGCTGGAAAACGGCTATGGCGACACCATCCTGTCGCGCGACAAGGCGAAGCGTCTCGCTTCGTGGCTGTCGCTGGAAAAGGCCCTCGACAACAACGAACTCGTGACCGGCACGATCACGGGCAAGGTCAAGGGCGGCATGACCGTCATGGTCAACGGCATCCGCGCGTTCCTGCCGGGTTCGCTCGTCGACACGCGTCCGGTCAAGGACACGACGCCGTACGAAGGCAAGACCCTCGAATTCCGCGTCATCAAGCTCGACCGCAAGCGTAACAACGTCGTGCTGTCGCGCCGCGCAGTGATCGAAGCCACGCAAGGCGAAGAGCGCGCAAAGCTGCTCGAAACGCTGAAGGAAGGCGCGATCGTCAACGGCGTGGTCAAGAACATCACCGACTACGGCGCGTTCGTGGACCTCGGCGGTATCGACGGCCTGCTGCACATCACCGACATCGCATGGCGTCGTGTGCGTCACCCGAGCGAAGTTCTCTCGGTTGGCCAGGAAGTCACCGCGAAGATCCTCAAGTTCGACCAGGAAAAGAACCGCGTTTCGCTCGGTATCAAGCAACTGGGCGACGATCCGTGGGAAGGCATTTCGCGCCGTTACCCGTCGGGCACGCGCCTGTTCGGCAAGGTCACGAACATCACCGACTACGGCGCGTTCGTCGAAGTCGAATCGGGCATCGAAGGCCTGGTTCACGTGTCGGAAATGGACTGGACCAACAAGAATGTTGCTCCGTCGAAGGTTGTCCAGCTGGGCGACGAAGTCGAAGTCATGGTCCTCGAGATCGACGAAGACCGCCGCCGCATCTCGCTCGGCATGAAGCAGTGCAAGCCGAATCCGTGGGATGACTTCAGCCGCAACTTCAAGAAGGGCGACAAGCTGCAAGGCGCAATCAAGTCGATCACCGACTTCGGCGTCTTCATCGGTCTGCCTGGCGGCATCGACGGTCTGGTTCACCTTTCGGACCTGTCGTGGTCGGAAACGGGCGAAGAAGCCGTTCGCAAGTACAAGAAGGGCGACGAAGTCGAAGCCGTGGTTCTGGGCATCGACGTCGAGAAGGAACGCATTTCGCTCGGCATCAAGCAGCTCGAAGGCGACCCGTTCAGCAACTTCGTTGCGATGAACGACAAGGGTTCGATCGTCGACGGCGTGGTCAAGTCGGTTGACGCCAAGGGCGCAGTCGTAACGCTGAACGCCGACGTCGAAGGCTACCTGCGTGCTTCGGAAATCGCGCAAGATCGCGTGGAAGATGCTCGCAACGTGCTGAAGGAAGGCGACAAGGTCAACGCGATGATCATCAACATCGATCGCAAGTCGCGTGGCATCAACCTGTCGATCAAGGCGAAGGACTCGGCTGAGACGCAGGAAGCAATGCGCAGCATGTCGTCGGATACGGGTTCGGCTGCCACCGGCACGACCAACCTCGGCGCGCTGCTGAAGGCCAAGCTCGACGGCCAGAACCAGTAAGCCTCAAACGGGGGCAAGCTGAAGTATGACCAAATCTGAATTGGTCGCGCAGCTGGCTACGCGATTTCCGCAACTTGTTCTCAAGGACGCGGATTTCGCGGTCAAGACGATGCTCGATGCGATGTCCGAGGCACTTGCCAAGGGCCATCGCATCGAAATTCGTGGCTTTGGCAGCTTCGGCCTGAATCGTCGGCCGTCGCGCGTCGGTCGCAATCCCAAGTCGGGTGAAAAGGTGCTGGTGCCTGAGAAGTTCGTGCCGCACTTCAAGCCGGGCAAGGAACTGCGTGAGCGCGTGGACCGTAATTCGGGCGAGCCGCTGAAGGCGGACGAGCCGGACGACGACCTGTAAGCGTTGGATCGTTTTCGATCGGGCGATTGCGGTTGTCGGCGGTCAATGCCAGATGGCCAGAATGCATGGACCGGTAAAGAGCGCTGGGGTGAACAACCCCGGCGCTTTTTTTTCGTCTGCGCCTTTTCGACGCTGTTTGCGCGGGCGCCCCGATTTGATCTGGCGCTGCGCTCGCGCACACGTGTCGGCCCGCGAGCCGTTCAATTACAATACGGGACACTTCGGCGCGGCTTGTGCTGCGGCGCAGCATGTCCGCCACGCCGGCGCCTTTCTCAACTGCCAAGAGAATCCTTCAATGAGATTGATCGCCTGGGTGATCCGTGTGCTGGTGTTCGTACTGTTGCTCGTACTCGCGCTCGCCAACACGCAAACCGCGACGCTGAACTTTCTGGCCGGATATTCGTGGCAGGCCCCGCTGATCCTGATCGGCCTCGCGTTTTTTGTCGTGGGGCTGCTGGCGGGGCTGCTTTCCGCGCTGCCCGGCGTGTTCCGGCTGCGCATGGAAAACGGGCGCCTCAAACGCGATTTGCGTGTGGCGCGTGAAACGCCCACGCCGAGCGTCGAGCCGCCGCTGCCGCCGCTCATCTGATTTGTATTGCCGTGCCGCGCGCCTGAACGCGTGCGGCTGATTTCCCGCTCATACCATCGCTCGCATGGATCTCGATTTTTGGTGGCTCCTCGTCATTCCCGTGGCTTTCGCGCTCGGCTGGATGGCGTCGCGCTACGACCTGAAGGCACTGCTTTCCGAAAGCGCCAACCTGCCGCGCTCGTATTTTCGCGGCCTGAATTTTCTGCTCAACGAGCAGCCGGACAAGGCCATCGACGCGTTCATCGAGGTCGCCAAGCTCGACCCCGAAACCGTCGAGTTGCACTTCGCGCTCGGCAATCTGTTTCGCCGCCGCGGCGAGACCGACCGCGCGATCCGCGTCCATCAGAATCTGCTGTCGCGTTCCGACCTGCCCGTGAACGAGCGCGACCACGCGCTTTATGAACTCGGCCAGGATTTTCTGAAGGCCGGCATGCTCGACCGCGCCGAGGAAACCTTCGGCAAGCTCAAGTCGGGCGACTTCGCGCTCGGCGCACAGCGCGCGCTGCTCGCGATCTACGAGATCGAGAAGGACTGGAACCGCTGCATCGACACCGCACGTCATCTCGAAGCGATGGGCGCGGCGTCGCTCGACCTCGAGATCGCACAGTTCCATTGCGAACTCGCGCAGGAAGCGCTCCAGCAGAAGAAGCCCGACGAAGCGCGCCGTCAACTGGCGCTCGCGCTCAAGGCCAACTCGCAGAACGTGCGCGCGACGATCCTCGCGGGCGACGTCGATGCTGCAAGCGGCGATTGCGAGACTGCGCTAGGCCACTGGCGCGAAGTCGAGGCGCAAAACTCCGCTTATCTGCCGCTCGTTGCCGAAAAGGTCATGAAGGCCTACGAGACGCTTGGCCGTGCCGAAGAGGGCGCACAATTGCTCACGACCTGGGTCGACGCGTATCCGTCGAACGATCTGCTCGACGTCGCCTACAAGTATGTTGCCGCGCTGCGCGGCGCCGATGCGGCGCACGCACTCGCCCGTACGCAGATGCAGAAGTCGCCGAACCTCGCCGGCATGGCGCGCCTGCTCGAAGCGCAGCAGGCCACGGCCGAAGAGCCTCGCCGCAGCGAGCTCGAGCTGATGCGCAAGCTGCTCCAGCAGCGCACCAAGAACCTGCCTCGCTACACCTGCCAGAACTGCGGCTTCCGGGCGCGCCTCTTCTACTGGCAGTGTCCGGGCTGCAGCGGCTGGGAAACCTATGCGCCGCGCCGTGTCGAGCCGGTTCCCGCGTCGAGCTGAGCGTATGGGCGCGCGCGCCCAGCCGGGCACCTAGCCGGCCGCGCCTCGCCGGCCGCGCCTAGCCGGCCGCGCCCACAGTCATTCCAACATCTGCATCTGTCACCGGAGCGCCTATGAAGATCACCATTGTCGGTACCGGCTATGTCGGCCTCGTCACCGGTGCGTGTCTCGCCGAAATCGGCCACGACGTGTTTTGCCTCGATGTCGATCCGCGCAAGATCGATATCCTGAACGGCGGCGGCGTCCCGATTCACGAGCCGGGCCTGCTCGAACTCATCGCGCGCAACCGGGCGGCCGGGCGCATTACCTTTTCTACCGACATCGCGGCGAGCGTCGAGCACGGCGAAGTGCAGTTCATCGCCGTGGGCACGCCGCCTGACGAAGACGGCTCGGCCGATCTTCAATACGTGCTCGAGGCGGCGCGCAGCATCGGCCGCCACATGAACGGCTTCAAGGTGGTCGTCGACAAATCGACGGTGCCGGTCGGCACGGCACAGCGCGTACACGGCGTGCTGGCCGAAGAGTTGGCGAAGCGCGGCCTCGCGCATAGCGTGGATCACCGCTACTCGGTCGTCTCGAACCCCGAGTTCCTGAAAGAGGGCGCGGCCGTGGACGATTTCATGCGCCCGGACCGCATCATCATCGGCCTCGACGAGGACGAGAACGGCACCGCCGCGCGCGAGAAGATGAAGCGTCTCTACGCGCCGTTCAACCGCAATCACGAACGCACGATCTACATGGACGTGCGCTCCGCCGAATTCACGAAGTACGCGGCCAACGCCATGCTCGCCACGCGCATCTCGTTCATGAACGAGATGGCGAATCTCGCCGACCGCGTGGGCGCCGACATCGAGTCTGTGCGCCGCGGCATCGGCTCCGATCCGCGCATCGGCTATCACTTCCTCTATGCGGGCTGCGGCTATGGCGGCTCGTGCTTCCCGAAGGACGTGCAGGCGCTGATCCGCACGGCCGCGGAATCGGGCCAGAACCTGCGCGTGCTCGAAGCCGTCGAGGAGGTCAATCACGGCCAGAAGGAAGTGCTCGTGAAGAAGATCGCGAGAGTCTGCGGCGATGACCTCACCGGCAAGCACTTCGCAGTGTGGGGCCTCGCGTTCAAGCCGAACACCGACGACATGCGCGAAGCGCCGAGCCGCCGCCTGATCGCCGACCTGCTCTCGCGCGGCGCCACCGTGGCGGCGTGGGACCCGGTCGCGGCCGAGGAGGCGCAGCGCGTATTCGCGCTCGATCTCGCGCACGCGCCGGAGCAGCACGCGCGCCTTACGTTCGCGTCGAGCCAGGACGACGCGCTCACGGACGCGGACGCGCTCGTGATCGTCACCGAGTGGACCGCCTTCAAGGCGCCCGATTTCGCGCATTTGAAGAAGGTGCTCAAGGCACCGCGTATCTTTGACGGACGCAACCTCTACGAGCCCGACACCATGGCGGAGCTCGGCATTGACTATCACTCGATTGGGCGGCCTCATGTCAATCTCGCAAACTCCGCAGCCTGAAGCCACGCCTGTCGCAGCGCTTGCCACCGCTATCGCGCCCGAAGTGCGCGTCGTGCCGCGCGAAAAGCTCGCTACCTCGCGCGTGCTGGTGGTGGGCGACGTCATGCTCGACCGCTACTGGTTCGGCGACGTCAACCGCATCTCGCCGGAAGCGCCGGTGCCGGTCGTGCATGTGCAGCGCAAGGAAGACCGCCTGGGTGGCGCCGCGAACGTCGCGCGCAACGCGGCGGCGCTCGGCGCTCATGCGGGCCTCCTGTGCGTGGTGGGACACGACGAACCCGGCGAGCGCATCGTCGAGCTGCTCGACGAAAGCAACGTGAACGCGTATCTCGAGCGCGATCCCTCGTTGCCGACCACCATCAAGCTTCGCGTGCTTTCTCGCCAGCAACAGCTTTTGCGCGTGGACTTCGAAAACACGCCCGCGCACGAGATCCTGCTCGCCGGCCTCGCGCGTTTCGACGCGCTGCTGCCCACGCACGACGTGATTCTGCTCTCCGACTACGCCAAGGGCGGCCTCACGCACGTTACGCAGATGATCGCGAAGGCGCGCGCCGCGGGCAAGGCGGTGCTCGTCGATCCCAAGGGCGATGACTGGGAGCGCTACCGCGGCGCGAGCCTCATCACGCCGAACCGCGCGGAGCTGCGCGAAGTGGTGGGTACCTGGAAGTCCGAGGAGGATCTGCACGCGCGCGTGACGAAGCTGCGCCGCGAATTGCAGTTCGACGCGCTGCTGCTCACGCGCTCGGAAGAGGGTATGACGCTCTTTTCCGACGACGGCGCGGTGCACGCGGCGGCTGACGCGCGTGAAGTGTATGATGTGTCGGGCGCCGGCGACACGGTGATCGCGACCGTCGCGGTCATGCTGGGCGCGGGCTTGCCGCTCGTCGAGGGCGTAGCGCTCGCGAATCGCGCGGCCGGCATCGTGGTCGGCAAGCTCGGTACGGCCACCGTCGACTACGACGAACTCTTTCAATAATGTTGCGTACGCGAGCATGCACCGCTCGCACCCCGGCCGGAATTTCCGGAGCGTTTTTCCGGCGGGGTATCAACCTCGCGTGAACCTCGTCACCGCAGACCTATCATGACCCTCATCGTCACCGGCGCGGCCGGCTTCATCGGCAGCAACATCGTCAAGGCGCTGAACGAACGCGGCGAAGACCGCATCATCGCCGTCGACAATCTCACCCGCGCGGACAAATTCAGGAATCTCGTCGATTGCGAGATCGACGACTACATCGACAAGACCGAGTTCGTCGAGCGCTTCACACGCGGCGATTTCGGTGATGTGCGCGCGGTGTTCCACGAAGGCGCCTGTTCGGACACGATGGAAACCGACGGCCGCTACATGATGGACAACAACTTCCGCTATAGCCGCGCCGTGCTCGACACGTGCCTCGCGCAGCGCGTGCAGTTTCTGTATGCGTCGTCGGCGGCGATCTATGGCGGCTCGACGCGCTTCGTCGAAGAGCGCGACGTGGAAGCGCCGCTCAACGTGTACGGCTATTCGAAGTTCCTGTTCGACCAGGTGATCCGCCGCGTGCTGCCCACTTCGCAAAGCCAGATTGCGGGCTTTCGCTACTTCAACGTGTATGGCCCGCGCGAGACGCACAAGGCGCGCATGGCTTCGGTCGCGTTCCACAACTTCAACCAGTTCCGCGCCGAAGGCCGCGTGAAGCTGTTCGGCGAATACAACGGTTATGCGCCGGGCGAGCAGACGCGCGACTTCGTCTCCGTCGAGGACGTGGTGAAGGTCAACCTGTTCTTCTTCGATCATCCGGAGAAGACGGGCATCTTCAATCTGGGCAGCGGCCGTGCACAGCCGTTCAACGACATTGCCACGACCGTGGTGAACACGCTGCGTGCGATGGATGGCAAGTCCGCGCTCTCGCTCGCGGAGCAGGTCAAGGAAGGGCTGATCGAGTACATCCCGTTCCCCGATGCGCTGCGCGGCAAGTATCAGTGCTTCACGCAAGCGGACCAATCCAAGCTGCGCGCAGCGGGCTACGACGCGCCGTTCCTGACGGTGCAGGAAGGGGTGGATCGTTACGTACGTTGGCTTTCTGGCCAGGTGTAACGCGAAGCCCTGACTTCATAAACTGGATTCTCCTCGCCGGCGATGGTCGCTGGCGTTTTCAGGGAGATCCAGCATGTTCCGAAAAGTCCTTGCGGCGGCCGCGCTTCTGGCCGTATTCAGCCACGCCTTCGCGGCCGTGGACGTCAACACCGCCAACGAAGACGCGCTTCGCGGCATCAAGGGCGTTGGGCCCGCGCGCGCCAAGGCCATTCTCGACGAGCGCAGCGCGCACGGCCCGTACAAGGATGCCAGTGATCTCGGCAAGCGCGTGAAGGGCATGGGCGGCCATACCGTCGAACGTTTGCAGGCCGAAGGATTGGCGATCGGTCCTGCGCAGCCCCAAGCGGCGCAGGCGAAGGTTGCACAGGCAACGCCCGCGAAGACGGGCGCACCGCAGCCTGCTACGGTGGCGGTCAAGAAGTAGCCGTCCGCTTGCGTTTGCGTTTTACCCCGCGCGTCGCGCTTCACCGTCGCGGGGCGCAGTCTCCTTCAGGTGTCGCTCAGGTGATGTCGACCCGCGACGTTGACCCGCGGCTCGGGCCGCGGGCTTTTTGCCGCGCGTGGAGGTTGGGTCGCCAGACTGCGTCCATACCAGCGTTATGGATCCCCTGCGGTCGCTGCCCGCGTGGTTTAGAATCGACAGATCACGTCATCGCGCCTCACCGCCATTTCCATGCCCTACAAGACCATTGAAGACACGATCGGCAATACACCGCTCGTGCAGCTCGTTCGCCTGCCGGACGACGACATCCGCGCCCGCAACAACGTCGTGCTAGCCAAGCTGGAAGGCAACAACCCGGCTGGGTCGGTGAAGGACCGTCCAGCGCTCTCGATGATCCGTAAAGCCGAAGAGCGCGGCCGCATCAAGCCGGGCGACACGCTCATCGAAGCGACCAGCGGCAATACGGGCATCGCGCTCGCCATGACGGCGGCTATCCGCGGCTACAAGATGGTGCTCATCATGCCGGAAGACCTCTCGGTCGAGCGTCGCCAGAGCATGGCAGCTTACGGTGCGGAAATCATGCTCACGCCGGTCAAGGGCGGCATGGAATATGCGCGCGACCTC
The DNA here is from genome assembly GCF_024206475.1 of Paraburkholderia sp. CNPSo 3274. Lineage (GTDB taxonomy): Bacteria > Pseudomonadota > Gammaproteobacteria > Burkholderiales > Burkholderiaceae > Paraburkholderia. The sequence goes on along the minus strand of NZ_JAMBPR010000006.1, from coordinate 8,281 downwards.
GCCGAGCAAATGCAGCGCGACGGCAAGGGCATCATCCTCGACCAGTTCGCCAATCCCGACAATCCGCTTGCGCACTACGAGACCACCGGACCGGAAATCTGGCGCGACACCGAAGGGCGTATCACGCATTTCGTTTCGTCGATGGGCACGACCGGCACGATCATGGGCACGTCCCAGTTCCTGAAAGAAAAGAATCAGGCGATCGAGATCGTCGGCGCGCAGCCGGAAGAAGGCTCGCGCATTCCGGGCATTCGCAAGTGGCCTGAAGCGTATTTGCCGAAGATTTTCGACCGCAGTCGCGTGGATCGCGTGGAGAACGTGAGCCAGGCTGCCGCTGAGAACATGGCGCGCCGTCTTGCCTCGGTCGAAGGCATTTTCGCGGGTATCTCGTCGGGCGGCGCATGCGAGGTGGCGATGCGTCTTGCGCGCCAGCTCGAGAACGCGACGATCGTGTTCATCGTCTGCGATCGTGGCGACCGGTATCTCTCTACGGGTGTGTTTCCCGCTTGATTGAAGCGTGGGCGCAAAAAAACGGCCTTCGGTGTTTCCGAAGGCCGTTTTGATTTGTACCACTGAAATTAGTCTTGCTGTCCGGGTGGCGTCGTGCCCGTACCGTTCGGGGCGCTGTTCATCCCATTGCCGTTGCCATTGCCGTTGCCGCCATTGCCGCCATTGCCGCCATTGCCGCCATTTCCGTTCGCCGGGCCCACACCCACGCCCGGCTGCGTCGCCAGCATCTGCGCCTTCACGCGCATGCCCAACTGATACACCGCGAGCGCGTAGAAGAAGCTGCGGTTATAGCGCGTCAGCACATAAAAGTTCTTGAGGCCGAGCTTGTACTCGGTGCCGCGGCCAGGCGAGGGCAGGTCGATCACCGTGACAGGCGTGCCTGCCTCGGCGGCGAGGTCGACGTCCGGCTGGTCGAGCACGAGGCCCGAACGCAGCAACTGGCTCAGCGGCCAGCGCGGTTCTGGCTTGCCGTCGGCAGCGGCCTGTGCGATGCCGAGGCTGCCCGCATCGGTGGCGATATTCCAGACCACGGGCCGCCCCGATTCCCAGCCGTTCTGGCGCAGATAGTTCGCTACGCTGCCGATCGCGTCGGCCGTGCTCGCGCGCAGGTCGATGTGGTTGTTGCCCTCGTAGTCCACCGCGTACTGCACGATGCTGCTTGGCAGGAACTGCGGAATGCCGATCGCGCCCGTGTACGAGCCGAGCACCGACGACGGATCGATCTGCGCATCGCGCGTCCACACGAGGTAATCCTCGAGATTCTTCCGGAACGTTGCCATGCGCTCGGCGCGGTTCGGCGTGTTCGGATAATCGAAGGCGAGCGTGGTGAGCGCGTCGAGCACGCGGAAGTTGCCCATGTAGCGGCCGTAGATCGTCTCCACGCCGATGATGCCGACGATCACTTCGGGCGGCACGCCAAACTCTTCCGACGCGCGCTGCAGCGTGGCCTGGTTTGCGCGCCAGAAGCGCACGCCCGCATTGATGCGCACTGGGTCGAGGAAGCGTGCCTGATATGCGCGCCAGTTCTTGACGCCCGGAACGGGCGAGGGCGTGACGAGCTTCACCGCCGTCGCCGAATAATTCGCGCTCGCGAAAAGCGCATGCAGTGCGGTGGGATCGAAGTCGTAGCGCGCCACCATGTCGTTGATGAAGCCGTCGACGTCCGGATTGTTCGCGTAGCGCTGCGGGACGATCTCCTCTTCGAACGTCTGGCCCTGCGTCGGCGTCTGCGGCTGTGCCTGCGCGAGCGTGAGCGGCGTCTGTCGCGATTTCGGCGCGGCAGTTTGCGCGCGCGCCGCGCCGGTGCACAACGACGCCGCGACGCAAAGCGCGAGTGCGAGGGTCGTGCGACGTGGGCGGCTGGAGGCGGACAGAGCGGTCTTGAGCGTCATGAGAGAGAGGGGGAGAGCGGTCCAGGAAGAACCCGGGCAGTATAACCGAGCGCCTTATGGGAATTGGGCCGTTGCGCGCCGCCGTGGCGCATGAGCACCAGGTCGCTGTGGTAACGTGGTGTCTGTTCGCGCGCCAACCGGCGCGCCGCCAGACAAAAGACAGACGGAGACCCGCGGCCGCGCGCATGCGCGAAGCCCGCGGCCAGTGCGACTCATGACGACCGGTTTCTTCTCTCACCCCGATTTTCTGCTGCACGAGATGGGCGAATGGCATCCTGAATGCCCCGCGCGTCTGCAGGCCATCGAAGACCAGCTGATCGCGAGCCGCATCGACGCGCTGATCGAGCGCGACGAATCAGCGCCGCTTGCGACCGAGGCGGACCTCCTGCGCGTGCATACCCAGGCGCACATCGACTTCATCCGCGACACGGCGCCCACGGAAGGCTACGCGAGCATCGACCCCGACACGCTGATGAATCCGCACACCTGGCAGGCGGCGCTGCGTGCGGCAGGCGCGGCGATCGCGGCCACCGACGCGGTGCTCGCGGGGCGCTACGAGAACGCATTCTGCAGCGTGCGCCCGCCCGGCCATCACGCGGAGCCCGCGCGCGCGATGGGCTTTTGTTTCTTCAACAACATCGCGATCGCGGCGCGCCATGCGCTCGAAGTCCATGGCCTCCAACGCGTGGCGATCGTCGATTTCGACGTGCATCACGGCAATGGTACCGAGGCGGCGTTCGCGGGCGACTCGCGCGTGCTGATGTGCAGCTTCTTTCAGCATCCGTTCTATCCGTACACGGGGGCCGAGAATCCGGCGCCGAACATGGTCAATCTGCCGATTGCGGCGCGCACGAAGGGCATGGAAGTGCGCGAGGCCATCGACATCATGTGGCTGCCGCGGCTGCACGAGTTCAAGCCGGAGATGGTGTTCGTCTCGGCGGGCTTCGACGCGCATCGCGAAGACGACCTCGGCAACATGGGGCTCGTGGAGGACGACTTCGCGTGGATCACGGAACAGATTCGCGAGATCGCGGGCCGCTATGCGAACGGGCGCATCGTGAGCAGCCTCGAAGGCGGCTATAACCTCTCGGCGCTTGGCCGCAGCGTGGTGGCGCATCTGCGCGTGCTGGCGGATATCTAGACGGTCTGCGCGGCCCTGAGCGCGGACCCACATCGCACACATTCGAACGAAGGAGACACGCATCGTGAGCGCCATTCCCTCCTCATCGCCATCGCTGGTCGAAGTCACGCGCGACGCGTATGGCGTGCCCGGCGTCGTGCGCCTCACGCTGAACCGCCCGGATGCGTTCAACGCGCTTTCCGAAGCGCTCATCGATGCATTGCAGGGCGAACTCGCGGCGCTAGCGAAATCCGACGCGCGCGTGGTCGTGATCGCAGCGGCGGGGCGCGCGTTCTGCGCGGGCCACGATCTCAGGGAAATGCGCGCGGCGCCCTCGCATGAGTACTACGCGAAACTGTTCGAGCGCTGCTCGAAGATGATGCTTGCCATTCAAAAGATGCCGCAGCCCGACATCGCGCGCGTGCAGGGCGTGGCGACGGCGGCGGGCTGCCAGCTCGTCGCGATGTGCGACCTGGCGGTGGCGGCGGACTCGGCGCGCTTTGCGGTGTCGGGCATCAATCTCGGGCTCTTTTGCTCGACGCCCGCTGTGCCGCTCTCACGCAACGTCTCCCGCAAGGCGGCATTCGAGATGCTGATGACGGGCGAATTCATCGATGCGGGAAAGGCGTTGCGCGAAGGCCTCGTGAACCGCGTGGTTCCCGCCGACGAACTCGACGCCGCCGTGACCGCGCTGGCCGCGAGCATCTGCGCGAAGCCGCGCGAGGCGGTCGCGGCGGGCAAGGGGCTCTTCTACGGGCAGCTCGAAATGGGCATCGAAGCCGCGTATCAACTGGCCGGGCAGACCATGGCCTGCAACATGATGACCGACCCCGCGCTCGACGGCGTGCAGGCGTTCATCGAGAAACGCGGCGCGAAGTAACGCGCCAGGCCGCTCAGCAGTGCCGGTCGATCCAATCGATCAGCGCGCCAATCACGCGCTCTCGATCGAGGTCGTTGAGCGTTTCGTGGTAGCTGCCTTCATAGAGCGTGAGCGTGCGATCGGGCGATCCCACGTGCGCGCCGAATGCGCGGCTGCCTTCGGGTTCGGTGAGCTTGTCCTCGGTGCCATGCCAGATCAGCACGGGTAGCCGCAGGTGCGCGCGTCCCGCCTCGATGCGCTTCATCGCTTCCAGCAATTGCGCTCCCGTGCGGGCGGGAATCGCGCCGTGATGCACGAGCGGATCGGCGCGATTGGCTTCGACCACTTTACGCTCGCGCGCGAGCAGCGCCGCGTCGACCTTCATGGCCGGAAAGGTCGGCCAGATCGCGCTGATCACACGGCTCGCGGCGATTTTCCACGCGGGTACGTCGCGGCCCGGCGCGAGCGCCGCGCTCGAGAGCAGCAGGCCCGCGAGCCGCACGCGCGATTGCGGCAGGCGCTCGACGGCATAAAGCGCGGCGATTGCTCCGCCCATGCTGTGTCCCATCAGGAAGAGCGGTGCGCTGTGTGTCGCGCATTGCGCGCTCGCATGGGCGAGAAGCGCCTCGGCGTCGTCGAGATATTCGTCGAAGTGCGCGATCCAGGTGCGGCGGCCAGGTGCATGCCCGTGACCGCGCAGATCGATTGCGTAGACATCGATGCCCACGGCGTTCAGCTGCGCGGCGAGGGCCGCATAGCGGCCCGCGTGTTCCGCCAGGCCATGAAGCAGCGCGATGGCCGCGCGCGGCGGCGCGCTCGCGCGCCAGACGTAGAGCGGCAGTTCCACGCCGTCACGCGTAGGCAGCGTCGATTGCGCGGTCGGTTCGTCGGCTTGCGCCGTGGCGATGTTCTGACTGGTCTCCATCTCGCTCCCTGTTTGGGCGTTTCGTGGCGGTTCGTTTTCGGTATCAGTCTGTCGGCAGCAGTGTAGCGGCCGCGCGGGCGGCCACGCGCTGCCAGAACCCTCTAATGCAATCCAGTTATGAAATTATCGAAATTGATTATTAAAAGGAATTTTGCGTGCCAGGGTAAAATGGCGAGCTAAATCCAGTCCATCAAACGGCGGCTGTCTGCCGGCGCGACGCGTTTTCCGCTACCCGAAAGGGGCGGCCTGCGCGAGCGGCGCGCGGCACACCCGCCGTTTTGCTTTTTTCCATGATCGAAATTCGAAACGTGTCCCAGCGCTTCGCCGGCCCACAAGGCTGGATCGAGGCGCTGCACAACGTCAATCTGACGATTCCGCCGGGCGAAGTGTTCGGCATCATTGGGCGCAGCGGCGCAGGCAAGAGCACGCTCGTGCGCACCCTCAACCTGCTCACGCGGCCCACCGAAGGCGACATCGTCGTCAACGGGCGCACGCTCACGTCGCTCTCGTCGGCCGACCTGCGCGAAGCGCGCCGCGAGATCGGCATGATTTTTCAGCACTTCAACCTGCTGTCGTCGCGCACGGTGTTCGACAACGTCGCGCTGCCGCTCGAACTCGCCGGCGTGAAGCGCGCCGAGATCGAAGCGACGGTGCTGCCGCTGCTCGAACTCGTCGGCCTCACCGCGCAGAAAGACCGCTATCCCTCGCAGATCAGCGGCGGCCAGAAGCAGCGCGTGGGGATTGCGCGCGCGCTCGCGAGCAAGCCGAAGGTGCTGCTTTCGGATGAGGCGACCTCGGCGCTCGACCCCGAAACCACGCGCGCGATTCTCGACCTGCTGCGCAAGATCAATCGCGAACTGAACCTGACCATCGTGATGATCACGCACCAGATGGAAGTGATCAAACAGGTCTGCGACCGCGTGGCCGTGCTCGATGCGGGCCGCGTGGTGGAAAGCGGCCCCGTGATCGACGTGTTCCTGCAACCGCACCACGAAGTCACGCGCGCGCTGCTCGGCGATGTGATCGCCCAGGAGCTGCCGCCCGCGCTCAAGGCGCGCGTGGCCGAGCATCTCGCGAAGGGTAGCGGCCACTTGCTGCGCCTCGCGTTCAAGGGCACGGGCGTCGACCAGCCGGTTCTTTCGGAAACGATTCGCCGCTTCGAACTCGATTTCAATATCCTGCACGGCCAGATCGACGAGATCCAGGGGCAGGCGTTCGGCTCGCTCGCGGTGCTCGCGGGCGGCGATCCGCTGAAGGTGGCGCAGGCCATGGCGTGGCTGCGCGAGCAAGGTGTCGTGGTGGAGGAACTGTCCCATGTGGAGTGAAATGTTCGACATGTTCGTCCAGTCGTTCCGGGAGACGCTCGTCATGGTGGGTATCTCGGGACTCGTCGGCGCGGCCGTCGGCCTGCCACTCGGCGTGCTGCTCTATCTCACCGACCGCAACGGCGTGCTGCAGAACATCGCCGCGAATCGCGTGATGGGCGTGATCGTCAATGCCGTGCGTTCCACGCCGTTCATCATCCTGCTCGTCGCGGTGATTCCGTTCACGCGCCTCGTGGTCGGCTCGTCGATCGGCACGGCGGCCGCCGTCGTGCCGCTCACCATTGCCGCTGCGCCGTTTATCGCGCGACTCGTGGAGACGGCGCTGCGCGAAGTCGATCGCGGCCTGATCGAAGCCGCCCAGGCCATGGGCGCGAGCACGAGCCAGATCGTCTTCAAGGTGCTGCTGCCCGAGTCGCTGCCTGGCGTGGTGGCGGGGCTCACCATCACGTTCATCTCGCTCGTCGGCTATTCGGCGATGGCTGGCGCGATCGGCGGGGGCGGTCTTGGCGACCTTGGCATCCGCTACGGCTATCAGCGCTTCGAACCCGAAGTCATGCTGATCGTGGTCGTGATCCTGATCGTGTTCGTGCAGCTCGTGCAGTCGTTCGGCGACTGGCTCGTGCGGCGCCTGAGCCATAAATAAGCCTTAAAACAGGCAGTTTTTCGATCAACACCACTACACAAGACAAAGGTTGGGTATGCAACGTCGTTTCATGATCCGGCTCGTGGCGGCGCTTGGCGCGGCTTCGCTCGTCGCACCGCTTGCTGCGCACGCGGACGAAACCATCAAGGTGGGCGTGACGGGCGGCCCGCACGAGCAGGTGATGGAAATCGTGAAGAGCGTGGCCGCGAAGAACGGCCTGAACATCAAGATCATCGAGTTCTCCGACTACGTGCAGCCGAATGCGGCGCTCGCGGGCGGCGACCTCGACGCCAACAGCTACCAGCATGCGCCGTATCTCGACGCGCAGGTGAAGGATCGCGGCTACAAGCTCATCAAGATCGCGGACACGGTCACGTTCCCGATGGGCATCTACTCGAAGAAGATCAAATCGCTCTCCGAACTGAAGCCGGGCGCTCGCATCGCCGTGCCTAACGATCCAACGAATGGCGGCCGTGCATTGCTGCTGCTGCAGAGCCAGGGTCTCATCAAGTTGCGCGCCGACGCAGGTTTGAAGGCGACGCCGCTCGACATCGTGGAAAACCCCAGGAAGCTGAAAATCGTCGAGCTCGACGCGGCGCAGATTCCGCGTTCGCTCGACGACGTGGACGCCGCGGCGATCAATACGAACTTCGCCATGCAAGCGGGCCTGAAGCCGAAACAGGACGCGATCGCAATCGAAGACCCGAAGGGGCCGTACGTGAATATCCTTGCTATCCGCGAGGCCGACCGCAACAAGCCCTGGGTGGCGAAGCTGGTCGCCGCGTACCACTCGCCGGAAGTGAAGCAGTACATCGAAACGAAGTTTGGCGGGGCGGTCATCACCGCCTGGTAGGCCCCGTCCAGGCCGTGAAATTAGAGATATTTTTCGGCGCCCGGGCTTGATGCCCGGGTTTTTTTCACCGTAAAATCGCACGATCGTTCGCTACTGACGACCGGGGTGCGGCAGCGGTGGTTCGTGAAAATTGCTGGTGGCAGATCGGCCCGACAGGGCTATCGCTATAATGTCCGCCAGGTTGACGTATTCGTAACTTCGGAGCATGTGAATGAAAGTCCTTGTGCCAGTCAAACGCGTAGTCGATTACAACGTGAAGGTTCGTGTGAAGTCGGATGGCACGGGCGTCGACATCGCCAACGTCAAGATGTCGATGAACCCGTTCGATGAAATCGCCGTGGAAGAGGCGGTGCGTCTGAAGGAAGCGGGCGTGGCGACTGAAGTCATCGCGGTGTCGGCGGGCGTTACGCAGGCGCAGGAAACGCTGCGCACGGCGCTGGCCATCGGCGCGGATCGCGCGATCCTCATCGAGTCGAACGAAGACCTGCAGCCGCTGGCCGTCGCCAAGCTCCTGAAGGCGCTGGTCGACAAGGAACAGCCGCAACTGGTCATCCTCGGCAAGCAGGCCATTGACGACGATTCGAACCAGACCGGCCAGATGCTCGCCGCGCTGGCGAACCTGCCGCAAGCCACGTTTGCTTCGAAGGTTGTCGTT